>CAZPZD010000008.1:0-40204 GCA_964590515.1 uncultured Anaerolineaceae bacterium
AAGTGGGCTGTGAAGTGGGCCGCGGCCGAGAAGTCGGCATCGCTTTCGCCCCGCTGTTTCTCCTTCGGCATTTCAAGCGAGACCGCCAGGGCAGGGACTCCGAACGCCGCCGCTTCTAGCGCCGCACCGACCGTGCCTGAGATGGTGATGCTGGTGGTGAGATTCTCCCCGTGGTTGATGCCGGCTACGACCAGATCCGGCCGCCGAGGCATGAGCTCGAGGATCGCGTGCTGCACGGTCTGGGCGGGTGAGCCGCCGACTGCATAAACCGTCCAGGTCTTGCCGTGGATAGTGACCTGCTCTTCCCGCAAGACGCCATCCGACGCCTGCGGCATGCTGCGACCCGCGCCGGAGTGTTGTTCGCGGGGGGCCGCCACGGTGACAAAACCCAATTCGGCCAGCGCCTCGGCGGCCGCCCACAGCCCGGCCGAGCCGATTCCGTCATCATTGGTGAGCAGGATCTGAGGCTTGTTCGGCTTGGCCACCGCGCAATCTTATCATCGCGTTTTGGGGGGTCGGTCGCTAGCCTTCGCCGCGGGCCTCGGCCGCCAGTTGTTCGAAGAATCTTCGCAACAGCTGCTCCCGCTCAGCGGCCAGCTGTCGGGCGGGTTCGGTGTGCAGCCGCCTCCCGACCCGACGCAGCTTGAAGACATACTCGTGGTATGCGCTGTGCGGCTCCCCTGGCCGCAGTTCCCCGGTATCCAGAAACTGGGCCGACGGTTCGGCGAAGATCGGGGCCCCGGCCTGGACCGCGTAGCCGATCGTGCGAGCCACCCCGAACGCCCCGATCACGTCCAGCTTGTCGGCGTCGAACAAGACCTTAGCCTCCAGCGAGATCGGCTGCTCCTCCCCGCGGTAACGGTGGGCCCGGATGCAGTGCAGTACCGGCTCGATCCTCTGCGAGGGCCACCCTTCCTGCTCCAGCACCTCTCGGGCGAACTCAGCCGAGGAGTGTTCGTGAGCGGCCCGACCCTCACCGAGCGGCGCGGCTCCAGCCGCGTCGTGCAGCAGGGCGGCCGCCCGGAGGATTTCTAGATCGGCGCCTAGCTGCGCGCCGAACCGCTCCGCCAGCGCCAGCACCCGCTGGACATGATCGAACCCGTGCACTGGATCGTGCTCGGGATACCAGGCACGGGCCTGTTCGAGGTTTGGCAGACGATTCTCCTCTGAATCCTCCGGCCGATACCTTGGCCAGACTGCCCGGAGGATACCCCGTTCGGGATCGAGCTTGTGCTAGTCGCCGGCGAGTACCAGCGGCTTCCCGTCGAAGGGGTTGGTCATCACGTGAATCTGGATTCCATAGACCGCGGCCAGTTCCTCCGGAGTCAGCACTTCCTGCGGTTTGCCGATCTTGCGGACTCGGCCGTCGGACAGCAAGGCCACCCGATCAGCGAATCGCGCCACCAGGTTGAGGTCGTGCAGCGCGAGCAGGACCGAGAGCCCCTGTTCGCGGGTCAGCCGCCGCACCAGCTTGAGCACCCGGTCCTGGTGGCGCAGATCGAGATGGGCGGTGGGTTCGTCAAGCAGCATGACCGGCGCGCCCTGGGCGAGGGCCCGGGCGATCATCAGGCGCTGCTGCTCCCCACCCGAGAGCTCTCCTACCCGGCGCTCTGCCAGGGCGAGGGTCTCGGTGCGGGCCATGGCTTCGGCCGCCAGCCGGCGATCCTGCTCACCCTCCGAGCCCAGCCACCCCAGATACGGAGTGCGCCCCAGGATCACCACATCCAGCGCAGTAAAGGCCGGAGGCAGGTTGCTGGCTTGGGGCACCACCGACACCATTCGGGCTCGCTCCGCCGGCTTCAGCTCATGCAAGCGGCGGCCGTCAATCTCCACCGAGCCGGCCAGCGGCCGGAGCGCCCCGCTGGCGGTCCGGACCAGAGTAGACTTGCCGACCCCGTTCGGTCCCACCACCGCCAGCACCTCACCGGGTTCCACCCGCAAGTCGACCTCGCGCAATACGGTCAGCCCCGGATAACCCACACTGAGCTGCTTGAACTCGATCACCAGGCCCTCAGATTCCGTTTGGCGCGGGCCAGCAGGACCAAGAAGAACGGCGCGCCGATCACCGAGGTCACCACTCCAACTGGAAGTTCGCGGGGCGACAGCAGCGAGCGGGCCACGATGTCGGCCAGCAGCAAGAAGCTCGCCCCACCGAGCGCCGCCAGTGGCAGCAGCCGCCGATAGCTCGGTCCCCACAGCAGCCGAGTCAGGTGGGGCACCACCAGACCCACAAACGCGATGATGCCCGAGAACGACACCGCGGTCGCGGCTGCCAGCGAAGCAGTGACGACGACCACCAGTTTCAGGCGGTCGACGTCCAACCCGAGTTGGGAGGCTTGCTCATCGCCAAACTGCAGCACATCCAGCGGCCGACCCAGGGTTACCAGCACTCCGAGCGCCAGCGCCAGATAAGGTAGGGAAGCGAGCACCGGTGCCCAGCCTCCGAGCGAGAACCCGCCGACCATCCACGTCACCGCCCGGTGGAGCTCGGAGGTCGAGAGCAGCAGGATCAGGCTGGTCAGCGCGGTGGCGAACGAGCTTACCGCCACGCCGGCCAGGATCAGGGTGGTCACCGGGGTCGTCTTTCCCACGCTGGACAAGCGGTAGACCAGAGCGACGGTGAGCAGCGCGCCAAGAAAGCCGGCCACTGGCACCGCCGCCATTCCCAGCCCGCCGGCCGGCCAGCGCAGCGCCATCGCCAGCACCGCACCCAGCCCGGCTCCGGAAGCGATCCCGATGACATACGGGTCAGCCAGCGGATTGCGGAAGAGCGCTTGGAACGCCGCGCCGCTGCCGCCGAGCGCCAGACCGGTCAGGGCGGTCAGCACCAAGTTGGGCAACCGGATCTCGTACAGGATCGTGGCGAAGGTGGCCGGCCAGTTGCTCTCGATACTCAGGAGCGGCAGGCGAGCCAGCACCATGCGCGCCACCAGTTCAGGCGGAATCGCGACCGCTCCGATGCCGGCGTTGGCCAGAATGGCCGCAAGCAGCACCCCGGCCGTCCAGATCCAAGGCAAGCTCCGACGGAGTCTCAATTGAAGAGCTCGGGATGGATGAAGCGGGCCATGGCTTCGAGCGCGTCTACCAGGCGCGGTCCGGGCCGATCTACCCAGTTGGTATCAATCGCAAACACCCGTCCATCGGTGACCGCAGTGATGGTTCCCCATCCCGGGCGGGCCGCCAACGTGTCAGCCGTCGTTGGCACGAACGATCCGGAGCCAAACAGGATGACCTGGGGGTCGATCGCTACCAGCTGCTCGAGACTAAACTGGCCCCAACCGCTGATCTCGGCCGCCACATTGGTGCCTCCGGCCAGGTCTATGAGCAGCGACTGGAAGGTTCCGCTGCCGGTCGTCCAGGGAGCGGTCGGATCGCTCGCGTCCGCCTCATAGAAGACCCGAGGCCGGTCCGCCCCTTGCATCCGTTCCGCCACTGCGGCCACTCGGGCCGCTAGCTCGGCTGCGAGTTTGGCCGCCCCGGCCCGCTGACCGGTCAGGTCTCCCACGATCAGCAGATTTTGATAAAACCCTTCAAAGTCAACCGGATTCGGCAGCAGGTAGGTCGTCAGTCCGAGGTCCTCCAAGGCCTGCACCTGTTCCGGCGCAGTGATGGAGGCCGCCAACACCAGGTCCGGCTGCAGGGCGACGATCGCTTCGGTATTCAGCTGTCCAAAGGTGCTCCCGATGCTGCTTACCGCAGTGGCCTCTGCCGGAAAATCCGATAGTTCATCTCGACCCACGGTCTGGCGTCCCGCGCCGACCGCGAACAAGATCTCGGTGTTGGAGGGGGCCAGCGAGACAATTCGTTGAGCCGGGGCTGAGAGCGCGACCTGGCGCCCCAGGCCGTCGGTCCATTGGAGCGGCTCGTCGCTGGGGGCCTCTCCGGCCTGGCAGGCCGCGGTAGTCAAAGTCAGAGCGGCCAGCAGAACCCACTTGAATCTGAATAATGAAACCACAACTCGGATCATGAGGCTCCTCCAGAGTCTGGACCGGTCCAACCGGTCAACGATTGGGAACCGCGGGGAAAGCAAAATGGCCTTCCCTCACGGCAAATCGGGGAAGGCCATCGTCACGAGGACCATGCGCCACCTCCTCTCCGCGAAGGGGTAACCAGCGCGGGGCGGAGGCGGGTATCCTGACTCGGAGAAGCGGGTGGTCACCCCTCGATCGCCAGTTCGTTCGCCTGGCAAGGCGCCCAGCGGTTGCGGACTGTTGAAAGCGGGGGGCTTCTCCCTACAGTTGCGGGACAGTGCCGGACTTCCGACGGGGGCGGACGGCCTGGCTAGGCAATCTGTATCCCCGAGGGCTCACCGGCTTCCCCTGGTTGGCCTCCGCATCCGGGCGGTAGGCCACCTCGGCCCCAGGTGGTAGATTGTCGGCCTACTATATTCGGACAGGCAGTGAAGGTCAAGGGATGATAGAATTAAGTGGCCCCTTCGTATTGATCCTTCGATCGAATGTGGTTTTCCCCTCGGCGGCGCGGGTCCGGAACTGGCAGAGAACCCGCATCCGATCTCGAGCAAACTCATAGAGATAGGTAAAAGACACAATGGCTAGCAAGAATTTACGGATTGTCCCCCTGGGCGGATTGGGGGAGATCGGCAAGAACATGATGTCCATCGAATACGGCGAGAACTTGATCGTCGTCGATGCCGGGATCATGTTCCCCGAAAACGACATGTTGGGGATCGATTACATCATCCCCGACTTCGGTTACTTGAAAGAACGAAAAGACAAGGTGCGGGGCATCGTGATCACTCACGGCCACGAGGATCACACCGGCGCGATCCGGCACCTGCTCGATGACATCCCGGCCCCGATCTACGCCACCAAGCTGACCCGCGGGCTGCTGGAGGTCAAACTAGCCCGGGGCGGGATGCTTAAGGAGGCCAAACTCAACACGATACAAGCCGGCGAAACGCTGGAGCTTGGCCCCTTTAAGCTGGAGTTCTTCCATGTCTGCCACTCGATCCCGGATTGTGTTGGCCTCGGAATCACTACTCCCGCAGGATTGGTTGTTCACACCGGTGATTACAAGTTTGACCACACGCCGGTCGACGGCTGGCCGACCGATTTCGGCAAACTGGGCGAGCTCGGCGGGCGGGGAGTGCTGGCGTTGTTGGCCGATTCGACCAATGCCGACGAGCCCGGGTGGACCCCCTCCGAGGCAATGATCGACCCGGCTTTCGACGCCGTGTTTCGGGAGGCGAAAGGCCGGATCCTCATCGGTACCTTCGCCTCACTGATATCCCGCATGCAGCAGGCCGCCCAGGCCGCGGCCCGGCACGGGCGCAAGATGGCCTTCGTGGGAACCAGCATGCAAGAGAACGCCAAGATGGCCCGCAAATTGGGCTACCTGGATGTTCCGGACGAGTTGATCGTGACCCCGGAGCAGGCGTTCAACATGAAACCATCCGAGGTGCTGCTGATGTGCACCGGCACCCAGGGGGAACCATCCTCGATCCTGGGTCGGCTCTCCACCAACACCAATCGCCAGTTTGACCTGCTGCCCGGCGATACGGTCGTGCTCTCCTCCCACCCGATCCCAGGCAACGAAGAGATGGTGCATCGGACGATCAATCGCCTCTTTCATCGCGGGGCCGAAGTGATTTACGATCCGATCGCGCCGGTCCACGTCTCCGGGCACGCCAGTCAGGAAGAGATGAAGGTCATGCTGCAGCTGGTGCGGCCCAAGTTCTTCATCCCGATTCATGGCGAGCTGCGCCACCTGAAGCAGCACGCTGCCCTGGCTCGCGAGATCGGTGTGCCGGACTCGTCCATCGCGGTCGTTGAAAACGGGACAGTGATCGAGTTTCGCGATGGGAACATGAGCATCGGGGAGCGGGTGCCGGGCGGGTACGTCTTTGTGGACGGGACCGGGGTGGGTGATATCGGCCCTAAGGTTATGCGCGAGCGGGAAGCCCTTGCCAAAGATGGCTTCGTCGTGATCCACCTGACTCTCAACCATCAAAATGGTGCCATGGCCCGTGACCCGGAGATCGTTTCGAAGGGGTTTGTATTCGTGCGCGATGCTGAAGAACTCTTCGAGCATGCCCGCCGCCGAATCAAAGAGCTGGCCAAGAAGACCGACCCGGATAACCTCAGGGACGAGATCGAAAAGGACCTCACCCAGTTCTTCTACGCGGAGACCAAGCGCCACCCGATGGTTTTGGTCTTCGCCAGCGCCCAATCGTGAGGCCAACCCGACCCGTTGTGTTGCGTGCCCCTCGGGCATGCGTATAATGCGCCGCGCCATGCGGGGTCTGCTGGCGCTTTGCCTCCTCGCAACCGCCTGTGGGGCGGGGAGTCCCGAGGCAGGCCAGGCAAGCCCGGTCCCACCAACCGGGACTCCGCAGCCTCCAACCCCGACCGCTCTGCCCCTGGCGGCGAGAGTGAACGGGGAGGGCATACTGGTTGAGGCCTATGAGCGGGAAGTGACCCGCTTCGAGGCCTCCAGGCGGGCGCTTGGCATCGAGCTTGCAACCCTTGGAGACTACCGGTCGGAGGTCTTGGGGACCCTGATCGACCGCCGGATCATGGCCCAGGCCGCGGAGCGGCTTGGAATGGAAGTGACCGACACCGAATTAGATCAGCGCCTGCAGTCGCTGGTGGAGCTGCGGGGTGGTCCCGAAGGGATGGGTGCCTGGTTGGCTGCTGCGGGTTACACTGCACATGAATTCGAGGTCGAGCTGCGCGAGGAGATCCTGGCTGCGCGCATGATCCAGAACATCACCTCCGGTTTATCGGAGCAAGAGGATCAGGTGCATGCCCGGCATATCCTTGTAGCGACTGAGGCCGAAGCTCAGGATTTACTGGCTCAACTGGGGGCAGGTGCGGATTTCGAAGACCTGGCCCGTTTGTTCTCGCTGGACCCTGGAACTCGCCCGGCCGGCGGCGACCTGGGTTGGTTCCCCCAGGGCCAGCTCACGATGCCAGAGGTCGAAGAGGCCGCCTTTAGGCTTCAGCCAGGGGAGATCAGCGGAGTGATTCAAACCGTGCTCGGATACCACCTCTTGCAGGTCGTCGAGAAGGACCGCCGGGCCGTGACCGGAGAGGCGCTGATTCGCTACCGGGTCGCGGCTGTCGAGCAGTGGCTCGCGACCCAGCGAGAGCAGGCCGAGATCGAGGTGTTGGTCGATGGATGATCCTTTTCAGAGAGAATCCCCCCTGGGGGGGATGAACATCGGGCGGTTGATCGTAAACATCCTGACCGGCCTGATCCTGTTAGCCACGCTGTGCCTCGGCGCTGGCTACGTCGCTGCATTCATCAATCCACAAATCTCATTCAACCCGTATCCACCACCGACCCTGCCGGCGACCCTCGGGCCGCCAACCCCCACCAACACCCCGGCGATCTACCTGCCGACCGAGATTCCACCCTCGGCCACACCGCGCCCGCTTCCTACCGCGATTCCGACCGCAACCGAGACGCCGGCAGTGAGCCCAACGGCTCCGACGACCGCCACGCCCGAGCTCACTCCACCGGTGACCGCCGAGCCGGGGGCGCAGTTCGAGCTGCAGCCCGGCAGCCCGTCCTTCACTTCCGACGAGCGAGGCTGTGCTCACATGGGCGTCGGGGGCAAGGTGTATGACACCGGCGGAGCACCGATTGTCGGGCTGGCGGTTCGGCTGGGAGGTCAGCTGGCTGCGGTGCCGATCGGGCCGCTGGACACCCTCACTGGGAGTGCCGCGGACCGCTTCGGATTTGGCGGCTACTACTTTGAACTGTCAGATACGCCGACTGCCAGCGACAATACCCTGTGGGTCCAGGTCCTGGATGCCAGCAGCGGATTGCCCTTCTCGGAGCAAGTTTTCCTCGACACCTTCGATACTTGTGACCAGAACTTGATCCTGGTGAATTGGAAACAGGCCGAGTCTTAGCCTAGCCGACTCGCTCGATCGCCTTCCGCAACCCGTCGGCCACGTACTCAACCTGCTGGCGTGACATCACTCCCGAAAACGGGAGGGCCAGGCTGCGCCGCCCGAGATCTTCGGCGACTGGAAAATCACCCACCTGAAACCCGAACCGCTCCACCATGTAGGGCTGCCAATGGATGGGTTCGAAGTAGGCCCGGGTAGGGATTCCCTTCGTTTCGAGTTCAGCCATCACTCGTGATCGGTCGAGGCCCGGGCCAAGACGAATGACGTAAACGAACCAGCTCATCCGAGTGGTCTCCTCCCCAATCCAGGGAAGCTCGATTCCCGGCAATCCGTCCAGTTGCCCGTGGTACCAGCCGGCAACCCGATCTCGGTTCGTCAACAGCTCCTCCAACCGCTCGGCCTGGGCCCGGCCAAGGGCCGCGCTCATCTCATCCAAGCGGTAGTTGTAGCCAGGATAGGTATGCTGCAACCAGCTATCCCCGGAAGCGCGACCTTGATTGCGCAATGCTTGGATGCGTTCGGCCCAGTCGTCTCGCTCGGTAACCACCATCCCGCCTTCTCCGGTCGTCAACTGTTTGTTGGGATAGAAAGCGAAGGCGGCCGCCTCGCCGAACCGGCCGGCAGGCCGGCCACGGTAGTGTGCACCGAGGGCCTCCGAGGCGTCTTCGATCAGGCTCAGCCCATGGGCCTTGGCGGTGGCAAGCAGCGGGTCGTAGTCGGCCGGCTGACCGAACACATCGACCGCCAGTATCGCCCGCAGTTCACCCTGTCGTTCCGCACCGAGGCGGGGTAGCCACCGGGCCGCCGACGACCCGGCGAGCCCCGCGGCTGCTTCGGCCACCCGGGCGGGATCCAGGTTGCCGGTCCGTGGATCCACATCCACAAACACCGGGATGGCTCGCTCGTACAACAGCACATTCGCCGAGGCGACAAACGAGAAGGGCGTGGTGATCACCAGGTCCCCATCCTGGATCCCGGCGGCTCGCACGCAGAGGTGCAGGGCGGCGGTCCCCGAACTGACTGCGATCGCGTGGGGCGCGCCGAGATACTGTGCCAGGGTCGCTTCAAAAGCCTCCACCTCGGGCCCCATGCTGAGCCGGGGCGTGTGGAGCACTGCTGAGACGGCCTGGCGCTCAGACTCACCAATATCGGGCGCGGACATCGGGATTTTCATCGAATGAGCCTGAGCTCCAGCCCGAGCGCCTCGGGCAGTGCTCGAAGGTCGCTTATTTCCTGGTCGGGAGCATAGCTTGGGTCGATCGGCTCCTTGTGCCCATGCTCTGCTTCAGCCCGCCGGACCCGGACGGTTCGGATGCCCACCTGCCGCGCTCCGTAGAAGTCCTTTTCCGGATTGTCGCCCACATACACAACCTGGTCTGCGGGCAGTTCCAATTCCGTCAGCAGCCGCTCGAAGGCTTTCCGGCTGGGCTTCCACTGCTCCCGTTCAGTTTCGTCAAGAATCAGTATCGTTTCAAAGTAGTGCTCGATATCCAGGGCCTTGATCTTGCTACGCTGGCCGGACGCATACCCCTGGGTCAAGATGGCCAGCCGGTAGCTGCCATGCAGGCCCTCCAGCAGTTCGACCAACTCCGGGAAGGGATCCAGCTCAGGCACGTGCCGGCGGTAATGATCCACCATCTCGGCCAGCCAGGTCTCGGAAGCCAGGCCATGCCGCTCCAGCCATTGGTTGAAGGAGGTGCGCCGCACCCCCGCCGCAAACAATCCCTTGAGTTCGCCGTAGACTTGGTCGTGCGGCATCCCGAGCGCAGCCTCGGCCCAGGTCGCTACCGCGGAGAAGCCGCTCAGCGCATAGTCCCGCTCCGGATAGAGGGTGTCATCGAGATCAAATGCGATGGCGCGAAATTTCTGCATACTGGGCTTCGCTGAGAAAGCGCGATTCGTCGTAACGGGTGAGATAGAGCCCGGTCTGATAGCTGCCGAGTGCCGGTGGCTCAAATGGTCTTCCGGAGGCCTGCGCCAGGTACCAACGGGGCGACGGAACGCCGGCGGCGATGCCCAGCGGCAACCCGCCCCCAAAGCGGCCATTGATTTCGGTAAAGTACGGTCGGCCGTCCTGCAAGATGCACTGGACGGTGATCGGGCCGCGAGCCTGGAGCTCACGAGCGATGGTGACACATCCAGCAAGTATCTCTTCGTTCAGGATTGTCACTCCTTTGGCAACTTCACCCCAGCGCACCTCGATCCGCTGTCTGGACACAACGGCCCAGACTCGCCCATCCAGACCACAACTGACGTCGCTGGTGACTTCCGGCCCGGTGAGGTACTGCTGGATCAGCGGTTCAGGCGTCCTGCGGAGCGCTAACCTGAGCTCCGCTTGCGTCCCAACCTTCTGGCCTCCCCTGCCCGCGCTTCCAATCCGAGGCTTAACAAACAATGGGAATCCCAGCTTCGTGGACGGCAGGCTCTTCCACGACTTCGGCACCGAGAGGCCGGCCGATCGCAGGAACTGATAGGTCTTCCACTTGTCGTGCACGATGCGGGCGGCCGTCGCTGGAACTGAAGCCAGGCTAGCCCCGCTCTCTTCTAGAAGCTCCCGTCCTTCCGCGAGAACGGGGACATCCGGGTCGATCAGCGGGAAGATCAACCGGACCCCTTCGGCGCGGCAGATTTCCGCCAGAGCCGGGATGTATTCCGGGTCGTCCACCCGAGGAACGAGAAAGTAGCGATCCACTTCGGTCAGCGCCGGGGCCAGTGGGTCGATATCGGTTGCCAGGATCGAGCCCTTCAATCCAAGCTCGGAGTAGGCCTGGCGAAAGGCGCGCATCAGTTCTACCCGGCGCCCGACACTGGTGAATAAGACGTTCACAGACTTAAGCCGGTTTTGTCCCAATCCCAATGAACCCTCCTGCGATCCGATTTGAATCGCGCTTCCCGAGCCAGCCGTCAAGCCACTTCAGCGGATAGAACACAATCGCTAAGCAACCTTTCGCCGGCCGATAGGCGGGGGTAAATATCTGTCCGGCCAGCCCGGCCCCAAACTCCACCAAGATCCGATGCAGCCCGGTTCCGGCTCCATAGGCCGCCTCGACCAGCTCACATTCCAGACCGGCCTGCTCGAACAGCCCTCGTAGTCCCGCAGCCGTAAAGCGCCAGAAGTCCTCCGGATCGGGGTGGTAGCCGAGTACGAAGGGGACTTGCAGGAGGAGGCGGCCGCTGCGATTCAACACCCGTCCCATCTCTCGCACCGCCTTGAAGGGGTCGGCGACGTGCTCCAGGGCCTCCTGCGACAAAACAACCGCAAACGTCCGATCCTGAAATGGTAATCTCCTCGCATCCGCCACACAGTCGATCGCCGGCGAGCGGTCGACGTCGACGGTGATCAAGGCCTGATGGGCCCTCCGCTCTCCGGCTCCGACATTAAGCCCTCGCTGTCCCACCGCCAGCGGCTCGAGCACCCAATTCAAGGCCCGCTCCACCGGACGTGAATTGCGAAAGGTTGACCAGAATGTCCGTGAGACCCACCAACCCAGGCCGCGCTCCCGACCGCGCTCCATCGACTCCCGCGCTACCGGCTGGCCAGGGCCCGCATGAGCCCTTCCATCTGAAGGGCCAAATGGGCCCGATCATAATGCGCTTCAACATACGCCCTGCCCTGCTGCCCTAGTTTCCGAGCCATGGCCGGGTCGCCTGCCAGCTCCCGAAGCGCGGCGGCCAGCGCCGGGGGATCGCCAGGAGGCACGCAGACTCCCGCATCGGCTTCTTCGACCAGCCGTCTTGCCACCCCGTCGAGGGCGAGGACGACCGGTTTGCCGGCCGCCATGTAGTCAAACATCTTGTTGGGGTAGGTCGTGGTGAAGAGCGGGATCGGCTTCAACACCACCAATCCGCAATCGGCGTCAACCAGCAAACCCGGCATCCTGGCTTTCTCGACTGGGGGCAGGAAGATGACGTTGCTCAATCCCCCGGCACGCACCCTAGCCTGCAGGGCCACTTTCTCGCGCCCATCACCGACCAGCACGAAGGCGATCCGCGGGTCTTCCCGCAGCACCTCGGCCGCCTCTAGCAACTGCCACAGATCATTAGCCATCCCGTGTGCGCCCGCATAGAGCGCAATAAACTTGCGTTCCAACCCTGCCACCCGGCGCAGCTCGCCTCCTTCGGCCGCGGGATCGAACAGCTGAGTGTCCACCCCATTCGGAACAAAGGCGAGCTTTTTCGCTTCGGCTCCGGAATCCAGGAGATGGGAGACGAACCCGGGTGAATTCAGCACGATTTGATCCGCCCGACGATAGAGGAATCGCTCCAGCCAACGGGCGAGGGCGATCAGCGCTCGATTGCGCAAGACTCCGATTTGCACCGCAAAAGCCGGCCACAGATCACGGACTTCTAGCAGCCACGGAGTGCCCTTCATTCTGGCCAGGGCCCAGGCCGTCCAGGCCTGAGAGAGGGGCGGTGAGGTCCCCCAGATCAGGCTAACCGCTGGAATCCTCAGTCCCTCCATGAAAGCCGACCCAACGAAAGTGGCAAAGGCCAGCATCCGCCCGAAGGCCCCCCGCCCTGATCCGCCGATCACCCACGAGCGTACGACCTCCAGCCCGGGCTCGAGCATCTCCCGCCGCTCGGCCCTTAGTAACTCTCCGGTTAGGTAGCTGCGGGTTCCGGCGAGCACCGTGACCTGGTGCCCCCTTCGAACCAACTGCTGGGCGAATTCGTAGTGGCGGGTCCCTCCCGGGTCCTGGGGGCGCACAAAGACCTGGTGGATCAGCAGAATATGCACAGGTGGAACCTTTCCACCGCCTTTGGAGAGGAATTCATTCAACCGGGCGGGGGACGCCGTGAACGGAGTCCGGGACATGCCTCAGCACGGCGGCGGGGCGGTCGAATTCTATCACCCCCTAGGAACGCAAAACCGCCCACACGTGTGGGCGGTTTACGGTTAGAGCCTGTACTGCCGGGAGACCCTCACATACCCTTATTCGCCGTGGCGAAGTCTTTGCTCACGATGAGCCACGCTTCCCGCGCCTCACCGAGCACCTTGGCTACGGCGAAGTAGCGGGTTCTCCCCTTTGTGGTCTTTTCCCGGATCTCCCACTCTGCGGAGCTGAACTTGGTCTTCTTCTTGATGTCGTAGAACGAAAGGGCCGACTTCATCTTAGCGCCTCCTGGCTAAAGGGATGGGTCGAACGGGCAAATCCTACTCGCCCTTTGGAATCCCCGCAAGTGGCCCGAAGGGGGGATTCCGAACGAATGTTCTCGTCTTATGGGTAGGGTCGCCCTAGCGCTCAGCCCCCAAGGGTAAGGGTTGGCCCGCCTGGGGCGAACTCCTGAAGCGCCATTAGGGTGGCGGTAGTCTATCGAAAGGGGCGAAATCTTCGGAGGCTGGCTAGCGGGGGGCCCGTGCGTGCCGCGCTACCCGCCTCGGGCGAAGCGCCTTTTGGAGCTGGAGGGTCTCGATCCGCCGCTGCAGGTAAGGGCTGAAATAGCCCCGGTAAGGCTCCCAGAGTTCGGGACGGGCCCAATCCTCTCCGGTGACAGCTCTACGACACTCGGGTTCACCGCATTGGCACTCGAATTGGTCATAGGGGCTTCCATCGACCATCGCATAGTCGATACAGATTTCTTCGCCCGCATGGATCCCCCGCATGGCCACCACGGCAATCTGGCCGTTCATTCCGGCGTTCGGATTGCAGCTGTGATTCAGGTAGTCGGCCGGTTCAGACCTGCGGTCGAGGACCTGGTAAAGGCCCTCCTCGACCTGAACCGTGTGCGATTGGACGGCTGCCGGCAAGAGGATCAACCGCTCGTACGGCACGATCATCCCATCCCAGACCACAAGCAGCTCCCCCGGTTCGACGTCGGTCAGGGCGAATATTCCTTTACCGCCCTTGCCCGGGAGCCGACGAGCCTCCAGCTTGGGTGAGAGGTAAGACTGTGCGGGTTTAGCCATCTTGAATTATCCCTTTCGCTGCAGCACGGCAAGCATTCGCCGAGAGGCTGCGCTGTGATCGAGAGGTTGCGCCAAGTCGTAGTCGCCGTGCCATCCGACCGGGCTCAGCCTTCCAGAAAGCAGACAAAGCAATTGAATCTCTTGAGGATCCAGAATACGCTCGAAGGCTTTATCGACGACCGATTTCTCGTTCCCGTTCTCTCGGATAACCATCGCCAGCTCGACCTCGGCCACGCCGGTCACCAGATTGTGGTGCGGGGAATTGGTTGCCCAGTTGATCTGAACCTGCACCCCATTTCGGGAGCCGGCGTACTCGAACTTCCCATACTGGGCCAACGAGCAGTCCCGCGGATGGATGAGGTCGATAAGGTAAATTCCGCCTGGCGAGAGGTTTTCCGCCACGGCGTTGAAGTGACTCACCAGATCTTCGTTGGTCAGCAAGGCATCGAGTCCATCGAAGACAATGAAGGCGGCGTCGACTGGCTCGGCGAGCTTAAAGGTCCGCATATCCCCCTCCAGCCAATCGAGTTGGAGGCCGTCGGCGGCCGCTTTCTCCTCGCCCAGTGCCAGCATCTCAGCCCGCAGGTCCAGCCCGGTGGCCTTCACACCCCGGCGGGCGAACTCGAGCGCGTGGTAACCGGGCCCGCAAGCCAAGTCCAGGACCGATCCCGGTCCAGGGCGTCCCGAGTAGTGCAGGAAGGCCTGCTGTATGAAGTCGACTTCCCGACCGACATCCCGATCAAAAATGATGTCGTAGTATCTGGCCCGCTGGTACAGGTTCAGGTGCTCGGCCATGCTGGCTCCGGTCCGATTCGGACTCTCCTTGGCAAAATTAATACCCCTGGGTCGCAGGTCGTTCCGCGACTCGAGGGGTCTTAGTCGTTGTGCCTATCGGCTAAAGTGAGTTGTGCCTCTATTAGTTTGGCAGAAATCCCCAGAATGTCAATAAGCAATAGGCAGACTCACTCGGATCCCCGGAACTCCTCGGCGGTCGCCTGGCCGGGCTGGCTGATTCCCTCCCGCCGCAGCACCTTCCAGATGGTGATCACCAGGATTTTCACGTCCAGCCCGAGCGACCAGTGGTCCACATACCAGACGTCGAAGCGAAACTTTTGCTCCCAGCTGATCGCATTGCGTCCATTGACTTGAGTCCAGCCGGTGATTCCCGGCAGCACCTCGTGGCGGCGGGCCTGTTCGGGGCTGTACCGGGCGAGATATTCGGTCAGCAGCGGCCGCGGCCCAACCAGGCTCATCTCCCCTCTCAACACATTGAACAGTTCCGGCAGCTCGTCCAGGCTGAAGGACCGCAGGAAGCGCCCGAAGCGGGTCAGCCGCTCGGCATCCGAACGGGAATTGCCCTCTGGCCCGCGGCCCTCGGTCATCGTTCTGAACTTGTAGAGGGTGAACGGGGCCGCTCGATAGCCCGGCCGCACCTGGCGGAACAGGATGGGCCGGCCGTGCAAGAGCCACGCCAGCATTCCGATGATCAACAGCAGCGGACTGATTAGCACCAGCCCCGGAACCGTGAGGGCCAGATCGATCAACCGCTTGCTGAGCGGGACAGCTTGGAGGCGCAGCATCGGATTAGAGGGCAATCTGATCCTGGGCGTAGGCCAGCGCCAGACCGGCCAGTCCTTCCGAACCGAGCCTCCACCAGGTCGCCAGCCGGGCCGGCAGGACTCCTTCAATCCTGACGACCAGACTCAAGGCTGCTTCCTTGGTTCCATAGGTCGGCGACCACCAACCGAGCAGCTCCGAATTCTCGCTGGCGGCCTCCCCCGCCAGCCGCGCTCCGGCCCGATACAACGCCAGCTCGGCCTCATCCGGCTCCACCTTGAGGACCACTCGTCCCGGCTCGCCCTCGAGGACCAGCTCGCGAGGATTGAGCTTCCACTCCCAATCCGGCAGGGTCCAGGTGACTTGGCCGCGGTGCACTCCCTCCCCGAGCAATTCGTCGATTACGACCCACAAGGCATCTCCAGTATGGACGACGCTCCGGCGGTGAGTGACGCCGAAGACCGAGTGCTCCGCCGCCAGGGCCTCCATCGGTCCTTCCCGAGTGCGCGCCAGGAACCTAGCATTCGACCATCCCAGCCAGAGGAAGCGTCCCGCTTGGATCATCGGCTCCCTCCCGTCCACCAGGACTCCGTTGTGAGCTCCCGCCGCGGCCAGGGCGGCGCCCAATTCCCCAGAGTAGCGGTAGCTTCCCGGGTCGCGCGCCAAGTTGTGGCCATGCCACCACAGGTCGAGATGCAGTTGATCCGAATGGGAAGGGCGCGAACTGAACCTGGCACAGCGCAGGGCTGCCCTGCTGTGCTCTGCGCGCAGCAGATAGATCCCGGCCTTCGGAAAGTCACCGGCTGTTTGGGACTCCTCTCCCTGGCCTTCCCGCCGCACCGGCACTCCCAGCCAGAAAGAAAGCTCATCCCAGGGTCCCGGCTCAAAGGCCCTCTGACCGCGCAGCGCCAGCGAAGCAGCCTGCAAGATCGGCCGGTAGTCCGTGGGCTCGCACGAGGCCAGCGGCAGCAGGTTCGATCCATCGTTGTGACCCAGGTTGGGGACCCGGCCGTTGCGCGGGTCGGTGAGGGCGGTCAGAAACTGAGCCATCCGACTCAAAGCCAGCAGGCTCGCCGCCGGCAGCGGTTCGTTGTGCAGCTCTGCCAGTCGGGCCGCCCAAAGTCCCGCCGCCAGGGCCAGGCGTTGATAGTTGGTCGAGTGTTGGATGTATCCCCCGTCTTCGAAAACCTGGTCGCGCAGGGCGTAGATGAGCCAGCGCCGGCCGAGCGCCTTCCAGCGCTGGGCTTTCTCGAAATCGGCGAAGAGCAGACCTGCGCTGTACAACCCGACCGCCTCACTCACCAGGTGGTTATTCCGCTGGGCGCGGCCGTAACGCAAGGTGGCTGGGATTCGCTCGGCGTGAGCCGCGATGGCCACCAGGAGCCGCTCGCGCTGCTCCGGGGCGTAGGGTGCGAATACAAAATACCCGAAGATCAGCGCGATCATTCGCAAGGCGACTTCCTGGCCCGAGGCCCAGTGCGGTCCGAGATTCGGCTGATTGGCCTCCAGCCAGGAGTCAAGCAAAGCGAAGAAACCGTCCCGGTAGCGAGCTTCTCTTGTCAGCCGGTAGGCGCGGCCCAATACGAAGCACCAACTAAAACGCGCCGGCTCCCAGAGCGACCGGTAGTCAACCTCACCGTCCAGCTGGTACTGCGTCCAATGTCGATTGAGCGGGACGCGCTGCGAGCCGCCGTCCGCAACAGGGGACTGACCCCAATCAGGCGGGAAGCCGAGCCGGATCGGCGGGCCCCCGAAGAGCCGCCAATGACCCAGAAGGATTTCGTCCGCCTCTTCCCTCACCGTTCGGATGGTGCCCGCTTGGAAGCGGGCCAGTTCGGACGATAGGTCTGCCTCTGCCGGAAACAAAAAGCGCTCCCGCTGCGGGAGCACTGTCTCGCTGCGGGTCTCATCCCGCAGCCAGGTTCGCAACGGCCGCTCCTCCCAGCGAAACGGTCTCGTCCGACTTCGCAGCAGACCGCTTCGCAGCTCGACCTGATACCACCCGTATTCCAGGATGGCGCGCAGCCCGAGTTCACGGACCGCCAGGGTCAGCGTCCGGGGCGAGGGCAGCCTCACCGAGGGCCTCCCCAGCCAGGCTCCAGGTCCAGCTTGGCCCCGCTGCCCAGAGCCTCGACCGCCCGAAAGGTGGCGCGGGTCACTGCCGCCAGCTGCTCATACGGTATCGGCGGCGGACCGCCGGTCTGAATTGCGCGAACAAAGGCCTGCCAGATCGCACGATGCCCCTTGTCCTGGCCAAACCAAGATCGCTTCACTTTCCGACGCCCGCCGCCAACCAGCTCCAAGCGGCGGAAATCCTCCAACACCGCGACCCGACCGCCGCCGAACGCCTCAACCCGTTCCTTCGGGTAAGCTCGATCGCCGCTGGCCAGGTATTCGAGTGAAGCCAGCGATCCGTCAGGGAAGGTCAAACCGATATGTAAGTTGTCATCTGCATAACGTCCGGCGTTCGGTAGCCCGGAGGCCTGCAAGCTCGTCGGCATTGCACCGACCAGGAAAACCAGAAAGTCAATGAAATGACAGACCTCCCCAATAATTCGGCCACCGCCTTGAGCAGGGTCATGCACCCAGTGAGTCAAGGGGAGGAACCCGGCGTTCACCCGGTAGTGAATCGATAGGGGCTCGCCCGCCCGCTCAATGAAGGCCCGCATCTGCGCCCCGAGGGGAGCGAAGCGCCGATTGAAGCCCACCGTGAGCAGCCCGGAAGCCTGCTCGAGCGCCTGGAGCACATCCGTAAGACCGTGCTCGCTGATGGCCAATGGCTTCTCACAGAATACGTGCTTTCCGGCCCGCAGCGCCTGGGCGACCTGACCGGAATGCAGGTGATGCCGGGTAAGAACCGCGACGGTGTTGATCAGCTCATCGTCAAGTAATACGGCCGGCGCGGTCGTGACGTACTGGAACCCATACCGCCTGGCTGCCTGGGTCCCGCTCAGCCCGCGTCCGGAAGCCAGGCCGACCAGCTCCACATCTTGCATCCGCTTGAGGATCGGGAAGCAGACACCGCGGCCGAAGTTCCCAGCTCCCAACGCCCCCAACCGCACGACCGGCTCTGCCCCACCCGGCCGACGGCCCACCGTGATTTGCCGGTTGATCGGACTGACCCCAGAGTAGGTCAGCAGCACCCCCAGGTACGCCTGTTCGCCCTCACCAAGGATAAGTTCGTACGCCCGTTCGGCCTGTTCGACAGGGAAACGGTGGCTGATCAGGGGTGCCACCTGGACTTTGCCCTGGTGCATCAGCTCGACGAAGGCCTCGATGTTCCGTCGTTCGGTCCAGCGCACGTAGCCGATTGGATAGTCGACTCCACCTTCTTCGTAACGCGGGTCATAGCGACCCGGGCCGTAGGAGCGGGAGACGGTCAACTGCAATTCTTTGTCGTAGTACAACTTGCGCGGTACCTGCATACCGACCGCTCCAATAACCACCACCCGACCCCGATCGCGCGCCAGCTGACCGGCGAGATCCAGCGGGTCGTTGTCTTGGGTGTGGGCGCAGATCAACACCGCATCGAAGCCGATCCCGGCGCTGAGCGCCGCTCCGGTTTCCAGGGCGTCCGCCCGGATGGCGGCTCGCCCACCGAGCCGGTTCGCCAGATCGACCCTCGCGGGATCCAGATCGATTCCAAAAGCAACACAACCGCTGGCTCGGACGATTTGCATGGCCAGCTGGCCGAGAAGACCCAGCCCGATGACCGCCACTCGGTTCCCAAGCTGCGACTCTGCCAGGCGAAAGCCGTGCAAGGCAATGGCTCCCAGGGTTGCAAAGGCCCCCGCCTCGAAATCAACGCCGCCAGGCAGCCGGGCCGTGAGGTTCTCCGGGACCACTGCATACTCGGCATGGGCCGCGCCCCCGCCGGCGCAGGCCACTCGCTCGCCGGCTCGTAGGCCGGCAACCCCCGCCCCAACGGCCTCCACCCATCCAGCCGAGGAATAACCCAGCGGGACCGCCTGATCCAGCCGGCGCCGCACCGCCAGCACGGCGCTGAGCGCACCCTCCTGCCGAGCCTTTTCCAGAGTCTGACCTACCAGGTCAGGGCGAGCGCGAGCCTTGGCTAGCGGACCCTTCCCCGCAAACTCGGCCAGTGCCCGCTCTGTCCCAGACGAAACCAGCGAGACGCTGGTCCGGACGAGCACCGTCCCCGGATCCGGCTGGGGTACGGGGACTTCCAGGACCTTGGGGCGCTTCGAGCGTAGGTCTTGTACGACTTGCTTCATGGCTTAGCTGGAAATTCTACCGGAGGACCCCGGTGGCTGCCGGTACCCGGTGAAGGCACCCATCCGGTCAGCTGAGCAGCTCATGGTAGGCCGCCTCGGCCCGTGCCATGCCGGCTGCATAGCCGGCCCGCTCAGCAATCAGGCGGGAGTTCTGGCGAGCGGCCTCGGCACGCAGCGGCTCGTCCTGCAATGCTCGGATTACCGCATGGGCCAGTGCGGCCGGATCTCCAGGATCGATCAACGAACCAGTCCGGTCCTCGTCAATCCACTCTCGCAGCGACTCGAGATCTCCGGCAATCGGGTACGTGCCGCAGGCCATGGCCTCCAGCAGTGTGTTCGGGGTGCCGTCGTGCTCGGTCACTGACACGGACACCTGCGAGCGGCGAAATACGATCGCCATGTCCGAGGGAGATAACTGGGGGAGCAGGTGGACCGACTGTCCAACCCCCAGTTTTTCGATCCAACGCTCCGCCTCGCGGACGCCCCTCATCGCTGGACACAAGAAGGCGACCCCCGGGCGCGCCGCAAGCACCTTCGGGATCGAACGGAAGAATGTGTCGCTCCGGACGTAGCCGCGAAAACCACGCGGGTTCACAACTGTCGGTGAGTTTGGCGGAACCTTCTTCAGTGTGCGCACCAGTTCGGGATCGGCGGGTACTGCGGGGCCGCCGCGGCTGAAGATCTCTGCCCGCACCCCGCCGTTCCCCGGCAGCACGACCACCGATGCCCCCCTCCGCAGGCCCCAGCCTGGCGCCAGGCGTTGGTCCCGCTGACAGTCGGTGTGCAGCGCGTCTGCGCGGGCCACAGTCCGGTGGGTCAACCGGCGCATGAGCGGCGTGGCCGGTCCATGCAGGGTGAAATCATTTCCCCATACTGAGATTAGCAGCGGGCTCGTCGGGTGGCAGGCCGCGGCCAGCGCACCTTCAAAGGGAATCCGCATCGCGTGAACTAAGTCTGGCTGGGTCCTTGAGATCATCTCCCGGGCCTTGCCGGCCGCCCGGCGCAGGGTCAGCGGTCCCAGCCAATGGCGCACGCCGGTGCGCAACCGAATCGTACCAGCACCGGTGAGGGTAAGCGCTCCAGCCAGCCGCCGGGCCAAGCCACTGAACCCCACCGGCACGACCTCCAGCGAGGTCAACCCGGGGTATGGCTCACAGGGATAGGTGGAGAGCAAGTGGACTTCATGGCCGGTTTCGATGAAGTGTTGGATCCAGTTAAGCGCGATCGGGCTGCGGCCGTCGGCAATGTAAAGCAACCTCACCGCGGATGTACGTCCTCCAGCGCGCACAGAAAGGTGTCCACCATGACCTGAATGTTGATCCGGTCGGCGACGATCCGGTGGGACTCCGCGCCCATTTCTCGCAGACGCTTTGGGTCTGAGAGCGCCGCCCGCAGGGCGTTAGTCAATGCGGCCTGGTTTCCCGGCGGCACTAACCAGCCGTTGCTTCGACTCACCAAATCCCTCTGAGTTCCGTCGCCTTCGGCCACGACCACCGGCAAACCGTGCGCCATTGCTTGCTGAACGGCCAGGCCGCCGGTCCCCGGCAGGACGAAGAGATCGGCTTGCCGGAACAGCCGATCGAGAGCCTCCCCCTGGATCGCCCCTTTCAGTTGGGCTGCCGGAAACACGCGGCGGGCCAGCCGTTCCAGCCGGGGACGAGCCGGGCCGTCTCCGACGATCACCAGCTCTGGCGCGGGGCTGAGCATGCCACAAGCATGAAGCAGCAAGTCGAGCCGCTTACGTTCCTGCAGGCGTCCCACGAAGAGCAAGGTTGGCGGCTTGCCTGAGAGTGCTGGACGGGGTTCGAGTGGCGCGGGCGGTCCAACCACTGCGTTGGGTGCGACATACACCCGTTCTGCACGGAAGCCTGCGGCCCGGTATTGTTCTGACCCCAAGGTGCTGTAGGCAATCAGCGCGTCGAACTGTCGGAGGTAATTGCGCCAGAGCGACCGGCCGCGCGGCGCCCCAAGTCCCCAACCGATAACCGGCCTCTGCTTTGCTCGCATCCAGGCGATAGCCCTTCGGTTGGACCAGTAACGCGGGTTGGCCTCCAGAATCAACGTCTGCGGATCCCAGGCCGTGAGCCACTCCAGGATGTTCGGTTGAATGCAGAGGGTGGCAGCCCCGGCCAGCAGGTGCCGGTTGCGGGCGGGTGTGAACTGGGCGATTGTCGTCTCGGTCGTGGTCAGGATCGCTTCGCCTCGCCGCGGGGACCCCGCGAACAGGGAGAGGCCTCCCGAGCAGCGGGCCGCAAGCTGGTCGAAGAATGGCACCCGGTAGATCGGAAGCACCCGCTGCTGGATAGCCAACCGGCCAGGAAATGGCCCCGGCTTACTCATGGCCTGTGCCTCGGGCCACGGTAAAAGGATTGGATGCCCCAGGCCGTGGGCGGAATCCCAATGAGCTGGTCCTTCCAAGGTCCCGGCCGCCACTCCGGATATCCCGGCTGCATCGACCGAAGCCCATAATTGGCGGCCAACAGCTGTCGTCGAGCACTCTCCGCGGCCTCCGGCCCATGCAGCTCGATGACCACGTGGGGCCGGGCCTGCCTCAACAGGCGGGCCATGCCCTCGAGCGCCAGGGCCTCGCCTCCCTCGACATCGATCTTGACCAGGGCCGGCGCAGCTTCGCTATCACGATAGACCCAGTCATCCAGACAAATCACTTCTACATCCAATGAGTCCGCGTACTCGAAGCGCCTCCCGCTCGAGCCCTCCAGCTTTCCCATCCCTCCGGAGGCGTGCAAGAAGAACCGACCGCGAGTCGACCGCGCCCCCACCGCCGCTTCCACTGCCCGGATCCTTTCACCCTCGGGGTTCAGCCGCAGGTTGGCTTGCAATCGGCTGAAGTTGGCGGGGAGCGGTTCGAAGCCGACCACCTGTCCCGAGGCACCTACCGCCCTAGCCAACGCCAGGCTTAAGTAACCCAGGTTGGCTCCGATATCGTAGACCACCCATCCGGGCTGCACGAAATCCTGAAGGGTCCGCAACAGCTCCAGCTCGTAGGTACCAAGCCACAGGTCTTTCTCAGTCTGCAGGTCGAGCAGAAGCCTGGCCCCGGCCAGCGGGCCGGCGGCAATCTCAACCTCGGTCAGTCCGTGGGGAGCGGAGGCGTTCAGCAGGCTGCGGACCCCGCGGGAGATTGGGCCAAGCCGATATAAGCCGCGCCGCATCCGGGCAGGTAAAGCTTTGGCGACCAAGGCCGCAGTCTCTAGCAGAATCGAAGCCACGTCTATCCTGCCAGCTGCTGGAGATAGCCGTCCACCATCCGCTCCAGTCCAAAGGCCGCCTCCGCCCGGGCCCGCGCGCCGGCCCGGAAGCGGGGTTGATCCCCCAACACCTGCTCCCCGGCCTCAGCCAGCCCTTCCAAATCGGGAGGCTCCAGTTTCCAGGGGTCGCCCCCATACGGAGCCAGTCGACCGGCATCTGCTTGCACCAGTTCCGGCAAGGCACCGGTCTCGAAGGCGATGACTGGCAGCCCACAGGCCATCGCTTCGATCGCCGCGTTCGGACAGGCCGGGTTGAGGTCGGCGGCGAACAGCAGGTGAGCCGAACGGTCCAGGGACGGGATTTGATCCGGGCTCACTAACCCGCGCCAGTCCAGCCGCACTCCCTCGGGGAGTTCGCCGGGAGGCCGAGGGGCATTGCCGGCGATCGTCAGCTCGACCGGACGATTTAAGCGGGCTGCCAGCCGGCCCGCCAGATTCACACCAGTGCGCAGCCCCAACTCATATCCGCCGGCGAAATTGCCCTCGACGATCAGCAGGCGGGTAGCTTCCTGCGACCGCTGATCAAGACCATTTGGTGTGTAGATGTTCAGCGGCACGCCGTTGTGCACGACTACTGCCGCGGCGCTCACTGAGCCATGGCGTTGTTCCCACCAGTGGCGAGCGAACTCGCTCTGATAGACCAGGCGGTCGGCCAGCCGACTGCGGATCCAGCGGACCACCAGGTTGTTCGCTTCTGCCCGCAAGTAATGGCGCACCCCGGTTCTGGTTTGCCGATGCAGCCAGTTGATTCCATCCAGCCGCTGCACGATCCGCACCCCGGCCCGGCGTGCCTGCAGCAAGCCTGCCAATCTGCGGGTTCCTCCAATGACTAACACCGTGTCGTACGGCCGGTCTGCCAGACTGTAGCTGACCTCGATCCCATGCTCCTGCAGCCCGGCCGCCAGCCGCCGCTGGAACGCAGCCGGTCCAGCCACTCCGCCTAATCGGGTTACCAGGCAAACCCGCTTCAATTGGAAATGTGCATGGCTCACGGCTCGGCTGAGGCGTGGCTCTTTAGCAAGGCTGCGACGATCCGTTCGGCCGCATGTCCATCTCCAAATGGGTTGACTGCTCTCGCCATCGCGGCATAAGCCTGCGGATCATCAAGCAAGCGGCGGGTTTCCCGTATGATCCGCTCCGAGTCGGTCCCCACCAAGACCGCGGTGCCCGCCTGCAGCGCCTCCGGCCGCTCTGTCTTTTCGCGCAGCACCAACACCGGCTTACCAAGCGCCGGCGCTTCCTCCTGGATACCCCCCGAATCGGTCAGGATCAAGTGAGCGCGTTTCATCAAGTGCACCATGCTCAGGTAATCCAGCGGTTCGATCAGCCGAATGTTCGGTACTCCGTGGAGCAGTCTATGGGCAGGCTCCTGGACATTGGGATTAAGGTGAACCGGATAGATCACGGTTGCCTTTCCGGAGTATGCAATCGCAATCGAGCGGAGGGCCTTGAAGATCCGCTCCAAGGGATCGCCAAAGTTTTCCCGCCGATGGGCGGTCACTAAGATGATCTGCTGAGAATCGTCCACCCCGGACAACGGCCCAGTAGATAGATCGACCGGCCGAGCCGTCATCTCACGTAGCGCGTCAATGACCGTATTGCCGGTCACCACGATCCGCTCCGCCGGAATCCCTTCCCGCAGCAGGTTGTCCCTGGCCCAATCGGTCGGCGCAAAATGCAAGTCGCCTACCACCCCCAGCATCTGACGGTTGACCTCCTCCGGGAAAGGTTGGAACTTGTCCCCGGTCCGCAAGCCGGCCTCCACGTGCCCGATCTTCACCCGGTGATAATAGGCCAACAGGGCCGCGCACATCACGGTCGTGGTGTCCCCCTGAACCAGCACCCAGTCGGGCGCGACCTCAGCCAACACCGGCTCCAATCCGCGGAAGACCTCCGCGCTGAGCTCGGCCAGCGATTGAGCCGGCCGCATGATATCCAGGTCGTAGTCCGGGTGGATCTCGAACAGGCCTAACACCTGGTCCAGCATCTCACGATGTTGAGCGGTGATGCACACGATGGACTCGACCGCGGGGGTCTGCTTCAGCCGATTGAGGACCGGGGCCAGCTTGATTGCCTCCGGCCGAGTGCCGAAGATCGAGAGGACCCGGAGCGGCCTAGGCATTCGCGGTGCCGAGGCCGAGTACCTTCAGCGAGAAGCCTGCCGCGGTCCACTCCGGCCGACTCCAGCGGCCGCGCAGATCAACCGCAACCCGGCCTGGCATCGCCCGTGCAAGGTGCTGAGGGTCGAGCTCGATGAACTCGGGATGGTCTACCAAAAGTACAACGGCATCCGCCCCGGCAACGGCCGCCTCCACGGAAGCGACTGTCTCGGCACCCGTCACACCGCGCTCCGGCGCGTAGGGCTCGAAGGTGCGGACCCGCGCCCCACTCGCGATCAGCAGCCGGACGACCTCGATCGCCGGACTCTCCCGCAAATCGTTGACCGCCGGCTTGTAGGCCAGCCCGAGGGCAGCCACTCGCTTACCCTTCAGCCCCCCGAGGGCGGCTTCAATGATCTCGGAAGCGTGTACGGGCTGCCCATCGTTGACCGCCCTTGCCTGCTGGATGAGCGGAGTGAGTTCCGGTGCAGCCTCCACCAGGAACCAGGGGTCCACCACGATGCAGTGCCCACCCGCCCCCGGGCCGGGACGTAGGATATTGACTCGGGGGTGCTGGTTGGCGAGCCGGACGGCTTCCCAGACATCGACGCCGATCCGCTCGGCCAAGCGGGAGAATTCGTTGGCGATCGCGATGTTGACGTCGCGATAGGTGTTCTCCATCAGCTTGACCATCTCGGCCGTCGTGGCGTCGGTCAATAAGATCTCGCCCTTCACGAAAGTTCGATACAGTTCGCTCCCCGCTTCTGCCGATGGGCGGTCGATTCCACCAATCACCCGGGTGTTCTCGACCAGTTCCTGCAAGAGTTTTCCGGGCAACGCCCGTTCGGGCGTGTAGGCCAGCAGGAACTCGGCTCCGGCCTTGAGCCCGGACCCTTCCAAGATCGGCCCCACCGTACCCAGAGTCGTTCCCGGCGGGCAGGTGGACTCCAGCATCACCAGGTTCCCGGCGCGCAAGTGAGGCACGATCGCTTTGGCAGCCGCCTCAACGTGATCTAAGTTGGCCCGCCGGTCTCCCCGGACCGGAGTTGGGACGGCGATGACAAAGGCCTCGGCTTCGGTGGGCCGATCGCTGACCTCAAAATTCCCTGAGGCCAGCGCCGCCTTGGCCAACTCTTGGAGGCCGGATTCTCGAGTTCGAATCCCCCCTTCCCGCAGCTCTCGCAGAACCTGTGGGTCGGTGTCTACCCCGTAAACCCGCACGCCATGGGTCGCGAAGGAGCTGGCAGTCGGCAGGCCGATATAGCCCAATCCGAGCACACAGACGGTCCGAAAACGCACCAGGAAGCTCCCAAAAACGGGCATGTATTATGACATAAACGCCTTCTTGGCCGGTGGCGGTCTATAATCCCACTGCTCGAAGGAGGAAGGCGGATATGTCCAGCGTGCGTCGGTGGATCTTGCCTATCGTCACGATCTCGATGGGCCTGCAGCTGCTGCGAGTCTTTATCCCCAGTCTGGCCTGGTACTTGCGCGATACGGTTGGTATTTCTTCGCTCGGCCTGGCGCCGTATGCCTTCGGCACGTTCTTGGTCGGGTTGCTCGCGCCCGCCGTCTGGCGGCTGCTTGGACCGCGATCCGCCCTCTGGCTGACTGCCGGCGGCGTGGTCGTCGTGCGGGTGGCCGAACAGGCCAGCACGGATCCGGCGGTCGACCTCTGGCTCAGTATTGTCGGGGTGGCCGCGTTTGTCCTGTTCCTGCCCATCTACTTCGGATACCTCAAGGCGAGCGGTCAGCCGGTCGCCTCCGGTTGGGCATACGGACTGATCCTCGGATTGGCCTTCGACATCGCGCTGCATGGGGCAGCCGGAACCCTCGACCTCACCTGGCACGCCGGCCCGCTCTCGCTGCTGACGACCGTGCTGCTGGCGCTCCTCGGCATCTGGGCGCTGCTGATTGGCCCCCGCCCGGAACCGCAGGCAGCCAGTGACATGAGTTGGGGCAACGCCTTGCCGATGCTGGCAATTGGGCCCTACCTGTTGCTGCAGCTTTTGATCTACCAGAGCGCGGGTTGGATGGAGGAAGTGGCCGGAGTCCCCTCGCCGCTGGGCTTCTTCCTGATCTTGCTTGGGAACCTACTGGCAGTCGTCGGAGTCTGGTGGGGCCTCTCCCATCCGAGCAGCTTTCGACTGCCGCTGGCGGTGCTTGCTGCAGTCCTGCTGACCGTTGGTACCGCCCGGGCAGCTAGCCCCGGACCGGCCTTCGTTTTGCTCGCGGTGATCGCTCAACTACTGATGGGCTGGGGATGGGGGATAGTCTCTACTCGGGCCGCGGCGGCCGACCGGCCAGGCCTGGGACGCACCGGCCTGGCGCTGCCCTTAGGGATGCTGCTCTTCCTGACCCTCGCTTTCGCCTATTACATTGCCTTAGACCTGGCACTTCCATTCCCGAGGCGGGCGATCCTTCCGTTCGGGGCCGCCATGTTAGGAGTGCTCTATGCGATCGCCAGCCGGCGACCCCGGCCGGTCGCCGCCCCACTCGAACTCGCTCCGTTCTGGATGGCCGGTGTCCTCCTGGCCGTGCCGCTCGTCGTCGGAATGATCCAGGGGCCGCGGCCGCAACCGGTCCGACCGCTGGACCGGCCAGTGCGAGTGATGACCTTCAATATTCATTCCGGCTTCGGCAGCGCCGGGCGGCACGACCCGGAATCGATCGCCAAAGTCATCGAAGACAGCGGCGCGGATATCGTCGCCTTGCAGGAAGTCTCCCGGGTGCGCTTGCTGGATGGGGGGACCGACCTGGCGCTGTGGCTCTCCCGCCGGTTGAATATGCCCTTCCTCTTCCACGGAGATGAGGAACCCATCTGGGGCAACGCGATCCTCTCGCGCTATCCAATTCTCCAGCACGGGCAGGCTGCGCTGCCAGATGAGGATGCACTGATATCACGCGGCTATCTGTGGGCAGAGATCGATATTGGAGGCGAGGCCCCCTTATTCCTGATTGCAACCCACCTGCACCACGTCGAAGCCGACCATTACATCCGGCTGAAGCAAGTCCCAGCCTTGTTGGACCTCTGGGGTGGGCGCCCGCTCACCGTCCTGCTGGGCGATCTCAATGCCGAGCCGGATTGGGAGGAAATGGCGCTGCTCTACGGCGCAGGTTTGATCGACTCCTGGCTCGAGACTGGCGGAGGCGACGGTTTTACCTGGCCGGCGGTCGGGGCTGACAAGCGGATTGACTGGATCTGGCACACGGCCGATCTGATCGCGGTCCGGGCGGAGGTTGTTCAAACTCTGGCTTCCGATCATCTGCCGGTCCTGGCTGTGATCGATGCCGCACCCTGATAAAATCTCGAATTCGAAGTCACATGAACATCTCGGTAGGTTCGGACGAGCGGAACTCGGTAACGGATACGGTTGTGGCAGAGCTGCGCCGTCGAGGGCACACGCTGGAGCTCTACGGTCCGCTGGCCGGTATCCCGGCAGGCTGGGCGAAAGTGGCCCGAGAGGTCGCCGAGGATGTCGCCGGACAGCGGGCGAAGGAAGGCGTTCTGTTCTGCTGGACTGGGACCGGGGTGAGCATGGCGGCGAATAAGGTTCCCGGCGTTCGGGCCGCGTTGTGCGCCGACCCCGAGACCGCCCGCGGCGCCCGCCGCTGGAATAACGCCAATTTGCTCTGCCTGTCGCTACGCAATACCTCCGAGGCGGTGGCCAAGGAGATCCTCGAGGCCTGGTTCTCCGCCGCCTACCAGCCCAACCCCGAAGACGACGCCCATTTGCGCGAACTCGAGGCGCTCGAATCCGACCACCCGGTGAAGCGCTAGCTTGGTCGAGTGGCGAGTGTTGGTGACCGACGGGCTGGACGAACCGGGTTTGGCACTACTGCGCGGGGCTGCCCAGGTATTTGAATCGAAAACGCTTGAGTCGCTTCCTGAGTGCGATGCGCTTGTTATCCGGGGTCGTACGAAAGTCACTGCCGAGGTCATCCGGTCTGCCGGTCCACGATTGAAGGTCATCGGACGCGCCGGAGTTGGGGTCGACAACATCGATGTGGACGCTGCTCGCGCTCGTGGAATTACGGTCGTCAACGCCCCCGAGGCAGCCACGGTTGCGGTGGCTGAACTCACCCTGGGGATGATGCTGGCGCTTGCCCGCCAGATTCCGACCGCGGATGCCGGCATGCGCCGAGCGGAGTGGCGGAAGTCGGAACTGCACGGGTCTGAGCTCTCGGGGAAGACCCTGGGGATAATCGGGGTTGGACGAATCGGCGCGGCGGTTGCCACCCGGGCCGCCGCACTCGGCATGCGGGTGCTGGGGCATGACCCGCTTCTTTCTGACGGCGAGCTGCAGCAACGGGGCACCGAGCCCTCAGGCTTCGAGGCGCTGCTGCGCGAATCGGACTACGTCTGCCTGCATCTGCCGCTGACCACCGAGACCCGCGGCCTGATCGGACGCGAGACGCTTCAGCGGTTCAAGCCCGGTGCTCGATTGATATCGGCGGCGCGCGGAGGCATTATCGACGAGACTGCCCTGCTCGAGGCGCTGGAGTCTGGGCATCTGGCGGGGGCTGCGCTTGACGTGTTCTCCGAGGAACCGCCTGGAGAGCTCCCGCTCCGCCAACATCCAAACGTCGTCCTGACCCCCCACATCGGGGCCCAGACCCGGGAGGCTCAGTCCAAGGCGGCCACGGACATTGCCAGCGAAGTGCTGGCCGCCCTCCGGGGTGAATCCTTGCGCTGGCGGGTCGTCTAGACCCAGAGGAGTTCATGGGAAATCACTTCGACAAACTGCGCAGAAGTTGTGGGACGGTTTTCGATCTGGCCGCTTCGGTAAACCTGCTCGAATGGGACCAGCAAACCTATATGCCGGCTGGCGGCGCTCAGGGTCGAGCCTACCAAATCGCCACCCTCAGCCGGTTGGCGCATGAGCGATTCGTCGGCGACGAATTCGCTGCCGAGCTGGAGTCCGCTGAATCGGAAGTGGCCTCGCTCGACCCCGATTCCGATGAGGCCCGGATCGTCGCCCGCCTCCGGCGCGATGTTGAGAAGCGCAAACGGGTCAGTGCGGACTGGGTGGAAGAACACGAGCTCACCATCCGAATGGCCTTCAGCGCTTGGGTCAAGGCCCGCGCCGCCTCCGATTTCGCTTCCTTTAAGCCTCACCTGGAAAAAGTGCTCGGGCTCAAACGGTCCTATGTGGCCTTCTTCGCGCCCTACGAGAACCCCTATGATCCGTTGCTCGACAACTATGAGCCGGGGATGAAGACCTCCACGATCAAAGCAATCTTTGCCCGGCTGCGGGAGGTACAGGTGCCGCTGGTCGCGGCGGTCACCGAGCGGGCGGAGGCAGTCGATGATTCCTTTCTTCACCAGAAATTTAACGATGGGGCCCAGTGGGATTTTGGACTGGCGGTCATTCGGGACTTCGGCTACGACTTCGAGCGCGGCCGGCAGGATAAGGCTCCCCACCCCTTCTCCATATCCTTTAACCGAGACGACGTTCGGATCACCAATCGGATCAATGGATCGACCTTCGGACCCACCCTCTTCGGTTCGATGCATGAGTCCGGTCATGCCATGTACAGCCAGGGACTCCCGGCCAGCCTGGATCGGATCCCGGTGATCTCCGGATTCAGCCTCGATTCCTCTCACCACGCCTCACTCGGCATCCACGAGTCCCAATCCAGGATGATGGAAAACCTGGTCGGCCGGAGCCGAGAATTCTGGCAGGCTTACTACCCGCGTCTCCAGGCGGCATTCCCGGGTCATTTCGACAATGTGCCGGTCGAGCGCTTCTACCGGGCGATAAATCGGGTCAAGCCCTCGTTAATCCGGGTGGAGGCTGACGAGGCGACCTACAACCTGCACATCATGCTGCGCTTCGAGATTGAGCTGGACCTGATGCAGGGCAACCTGGCGGTCGCCGATCTTCCGGAGGCCTGGAACTCAAAGATGCAGGCTTTCTTTGGCCTTACTCCTACTAATGATGCATTGGGAGTCCTGCAGGATATTCACTGGTCCGACGGATATTTCGGCTATTTTCCGACCTACACCCTGGGGAATCTGACCGCTTCGCAACTCTGGCAGACCCTTGAGCAGGAGCTGCCGAACATTCGAAGTCAGATCGCTTCGGGCAAGTTCCACGACCTGCTCGCCTGGCTGCGGGAGAAAATCCATCGCCACGGAGCAAAGTTCCAGCCGATGGAGCTGCTCGAACGGGTCACCGGAGCCGGCCTATCTCCTGAGCCTTACCTCACGTATCTCCAGACTAAATACGGCGAGATTTACGGACTGGGATAGAGCATGTCCCTGACCGCGATCCACGAGCGCCTGGCCACCTCCATGCTGCTGTTCCTGGCGGTCGCTGGAATTTGGGGGTTGGGCTCCTCGCTGCTGAAACGAGGCATGACCGGCAGCTACTGGGGGATGCTGGCGATCGGCGAGCTGCTGATCGTGGCCCAGGCCATCGTCGGCATCGTCCTTTGGCTCGAGGGCGCTCGACCAGAGCGCGGAATCCACGTGCTGTACGGAGTCGTGGCCCTGCTGACCCTCCCGGGTTATTTCGCCTACAGCAAAGGTCAGGATGATCCACGAACTGCGCGAAGCTTCGGCCTGATCTGCCTCTTCCTGGTCGGCATCAGTCTGCGGGCGATCGGCACAGCTTCCTAATCCGCCCGTGCGAAGGTCCATTGAAACTGCGTTGATCGGACTCGGGCTGGCCGGCTGTTCTGCGGTCGGCCCGCTGGCTTCACCCCCACCGGTCGTGCTGGAGCAACCAACCGCGGTCGCCTCCACCGCCCCGGTGATGAATGAGCTTCCCGACGCATCCACGGCAACCCCCGCACCGTTCAACCTTTCAACGCCCGCAATCGTCATCGAGCACTCAGATGCCGGCGAAGCTCCAACCCCCACGCCCTCCGGCGTACTCTTGCCGCCGGCCCAGCTCACCGTTTTCCGACCAGGTCCTAGCTCTCAGGTCGTCAGCCCCTTCCAGGTCTTCGGCCGCGGCGGCCCCAGCTACAACGAACGGGTGACGATTCGGCTGTACGGTGAGAATGGCCGGTTAATCAGCGAGAGGGTTACCTACCTGCTGGTCTTTCCTGGCCGCGCCGGGAACTTTGTCGCTCAGGTCGAGTTCGACACGCCCTATGTGGCCGAAACCGCCCGGCTGGAAGTCAGCACTCAGGACCCGCGTTACGGTCGCCTGGCTCAATTGGCTTCGGTGGATCTGGTGTTGCTTTCTGTCGGAACCCCGCGGGTTCACCCTCAGCTGGAAGGACCGGAGAAGCTTGCTATCCTATCACCGCCGGAGGGGGCGCTCATCCAGGGAGGCGTCGTTCAGGTTCGAGGCGCAGGCTGGGCAGCCTCCGACCAGCCGTTGACCATCGAGCTGTTCGACCGCAATGGAAGCAGCCTGGCCAGCCAGCCGATTTCGCTCGATGCTCCAGCGATCGGCCAGGCAGGCTCCTTCGCCGTCGACCTTGCCTATCAGATTCCTTTTTCGCAGTACGGCCGATTGGCGCTTTACGAGCGGAGCGCCGGGATCCCTGGCACCCTGCACTATTCTAGCGTAGAGATCTGGCTCCAGCCCTAGACTTTCGGTCCGGTCTGCGGCCGGCCGAATCGGGCGGCCAGTTCATCGGCCCCGTCCGGTCCCACTACCGCCAGGACTTCATCGCCAACTTCAAACGTGGTGATTCCCCGCGGGATGATGAGCTCGCCCCGGCGGATGATGCCTGCGATTACGCAATCCGGAGGGAGGACGAGATCCTTGATTGCCATCCCGACCGCCGCGGCACCTTCTGGCAGCTTCTCTTCAACCAGCGAATAGCGTCCGCGCCGCAGCTTGAGCAAGGTCATCATGTCGCCCAGCGACATTTCTTCCTCGATCAAGCTGGCCAGGATCTCGGCCTGATTGAGGGCGACGTCGACATTGAAGAGCGAGCTGAACAGCCAGGCATTGTTCGGGTTGTTCACCCGAGCGATTGTGCGCGATACCTGGTATCGGTTGCGAGCGAAGAAACACAGCATCAGGTTTTCGGCGTCATCATCCATGCAGGCTGCCAGCACCTGGGCCTCCTGCACTCCGGCCTGCTCCAGGACTTTCGGATCGGTCGCGTCCCCTTCGACGATCGCCTCGGTGGGTAACCCCCGATGCAGGCGGCGCAACACTCGAGTCCGATCCTCGATCAGCCGAACCCGGTGCTGCTGTTCGACGAGCAAGGCGGCCAGTTGAGCACCGGTGCGGCCGCCGCCGGCGATGACGACCAACATCTCAGCTCCCTTCCAGCCGGGCCTCGATGGCCTGAACCCCATCCAAGGTTGCGCTCACGTGTACGACATCTCCCGCCAGCAGCCGGCTATCGACCCCCGGTAGCCCGGCTCTTCCAGCTCGGGTAACAGCCACCGGTAGGGACTCGGAGCCGGCCAAGAGGTCCTGCAGCGATCGACCGTCCCAGCCCGGCGGGATCTTGAGTTCGTAGACCCCGACTTCCCCATTCCCGGCCTCGTAGACGACCTGAGGGCCGCTGTGCACCATCAACTCTTCGATCCGCTGGGCGCCCCAGGTCCCGGCCGAGACGGTCTGTAGTCCGAAGGCCTCGAACATCGGACGATGCTTTGGATCGAAGTTGCCTACCACCACGTGGGCGACCCGATAGGCGGTCTTGGCGATATGGCCCACGACCGCGTTCAGCGCGTCGGAGTCAGTCACGGCCGCCAAAGCGTGAGCTGTCCCGATCCCGGCTCGTTCCAGCAAATGCCGGTCAAGGGCATCACCTTCCAGGGTCCGCCCTTTGAAATCCGGCGACAGACTCAGGAAGGCGGCGGGCTCCTGATCGATGATCGAGACCTCAAATCCGCGCTGAGCGAGGCGGTCCGCCAGATCGGCGCCCACCCGGCCACAGCCAACCACGATATAGCTCACCGGCTCATTTCCTGTTTTCGGCCTCGGTCATTCTACATGGTATGGAACGTCGGTAATCACGATCCCGGGCCTGAACATCAGGGCCAGGCGGAGGAACAGAGCGGTTTGGGTGTGAAGCAGGTTGTGCCACCAGCGGTGGGACACGAATTGCGGAACGACGATGGTGACCGTGTCGTGCCTCTGGCGTTGAGCCATAACTTCTTCAATGTAGCTGATCAACGGCTCAACAAAGAGCCGGTAGGGTGACTCGAGAATGACCAGCCGCACGCCCTCTCCCCAGGTCTCCCACTTGAGCCGAACTCGCTCCGCCTCTTCCGGATCGATAGAGACATGGACCGCGGTCACATCGTCCGACAGCGAGGTCGCGTAGCGCAGCGCATCCAGGGTCCCGCGGTGGACTCCGCTGATCGGCAGGATAACCCGGTGCCGCCTGATCCGGCGGTCAGGCCCATAGTCGTCCACCGATAGATTCTTGGCCAGGTCCCGGTAGTGATGGTGGATGGCTGAGAAGATCAGCACCAAGACCGGTGCTGAGATAATGACAACCCAAGCACCCTCGCGGAACTTCGTGAAAGTGAAGACCAGCGTCACTACGGCTGTGCAAACGGCTCCGAAACCGTTGATCAACATCTTGAGTTGCCAGTTCGGTTCCGGGCGCAACTTCGAGCCCCGCTCCTGAACCACTTGCCCCGACGCCAGTTTGCCGATCTTCCACCAGCGCCGCGCCATGCCCGCCTGCGACAGCGTGAACGAAAGGAACACCCCAATGGCATACAACGGAATCAGGGCGGTCACTCTCGCCTTGAAGATGATGATCAGTAACGAGGCCAGTAGAGCCAGCGTGACAATCCCCCGCGAGAACACCAGCCGGCTGCCGCGATAGGTGAACTGGCGGGGTAGGAAGCCGTCTGCGGCCACCAGGGCGCTCAGGCGGGGGAAGTCGGCGAACGAGGTGTTGGCGGCCATGATCAGGATGACCGTCGTGGCGGCAATCAGCATGAGGTACAGGGTGCCCCGGCCGTCGAAGATCGTCCTGGCCAGTTGGGAGATCACGGTCTCTCCTTCGGAGGGGAGCGCGTGGATTTCCCCCGCAAGAAAGGTGATCCCAAGAAACAGCGCCCCCAAAATGACCGACATCCAGATCAGGGTGATTGCGGCGTTGCGGCTGCGCGGCTCCTTGAAGGCGGGGATGCCGTTGGAAATCGCCTCGACCCCAGTAAGGGCGGTCGTCCCACTGGAGAAGGCATGCAGGATCAGGAACGGTGTGACCGCCAGAAGGGTCTCCCCGAATTCCAACCCCGGTGGGTCGATCACCGAACCCAATGTCCCGGTCACGGCACGCACCAATCCGGTTCCGAGCGTCAGTACCATCATCAGCAAGAAGAAGTAGGTTGGGATGGCGAACGCCCGTCCTGACTCTCGCACGCCCCGCAGGTTCACGGTCATGACGATAAAGACCAGGCCAACCGCGATCGCGACCCGGTAGGTGGACAGTGAGGGATATGCAGATACGAGCTGAGCCACACCCGAGGACACCGAAACGGCAACGGTGAGGATGTAATCAGTAAGCAACGCCGCCCCGGCGGTCTGTGCCGGGAGCTCGCCCAGGTTGTCGCGGGCAACGATGTAGGCGCCACCTCCACCCGGGTAGGCGTGGATCGTCTGCTGATAGGAGAGGGTCACGATCGCCAACAGACCGACGATGGCCAGTGCGATGGGGAGGGCATAGCCCAGCGCGGCAGTCCCGGCGACCACTAGAATGACCAGGATCTCCTGAGTGGCGTAGGCCGTAGAGGACAGCGCGTCGGAGGCGAAGACCGCCAGGCCGATGGCCTTGCCGATCGTCTGGTGGGGCGCGTCCGCGGTGGAGAGCGGTCGCCCGATCAGCCAACTCTGCCAGCTGCGGGCCGGCTGAATGGTAGTTTTACGCCGAAGGACGGTTGTGCCAGAGTTGTTATCGAGTGCAGTCATAGTGGCCCGCGGCTCGACGAGTGATGAGGCCGCGGGCAGTCGCGCATCCTACTCCCGGGGGTAGGCGCTGTCAAGAAACGGCCATTCGGCGGGGCGGCCAAGGACGGCCGAAAGAGGGCCGGGTGATATACTCCCGGTCCGTTCGGGCCAAGCCAGGATGACTCCAGGTAGTCAGCGAATGCGGATCGCAACGGCGGTTGGCAGCACAGGCCTGACCGCCGGGCTGGCCGCGGTGGCCACCCTTGTCCTGGTCGGACTCGGGTCCCGCCTGGTGTTCGCCGACCGGGTCCTACCGGGGGTTCAGGCGGCCGGGATCGACCTGGGAGGACTGAGCCGGCAAGAAGTGGAGTCGGCTCTCGCCCTGACCCTCACCTATCCACAGACCGGCACGATCCTGCTGCTGGATCAGGGTTCACACTGGATTGCCAACCCATCTCAGCTCGGAGTCGCGATCGACATCGCTCAGATGACCGAGCGGGCATTGGCGGCTGGGCGAGGCGGGGGGCTCGTCCGAAACCTGTCTGAACAGATAACCGCCTGGGATCAGAACATTCAGCTCCCACCGGTGGTCGCCTTCGACCAACAGGTGGCAGCCGATTATTTAGGCTCGTTGGCGGCCCAGATCGACCGCCCAACGGTCGAGGCCGGACTGAGCCTGAACGGCCTTATGGTCGAAGCGCGGCCCGGCCAAGTTGGGCGGACTCTCGACGTGCTGACGACCCTGGACGCTTTGCAAGTCGCTTTCGAGCAGCTCCACGACGCCCAGCTCGAACTGGCAGTCGATGAGCAGCCCCCGCAAGTGCTGGATGTCACCGAGCAGGCCTCCCTCGCCAGGGAACTCTTAAGTCGACCGCTAACCCTGACCGCCGAGGACGACGGACCCTGGGTCATTGAGCCCGAGGCGTTGGCCGGGATGCTTCGCTTCGAGCTCGTATCCGGGGGAGGCTACGCGGTTCGCCTCGATCCGACCCGCCTCGCCGGCTACCTCGAACCACTGGCACCCGAGTTGGAGCGGGAACCTCAAAACGCCCGCTTCGTTTTCAACGACGACACCGGGCAGCTTGACCTGCTGCAAGGGGCAGTGATCGGCCGCACGCTCGATCTGGCGGCCAGCCTCCAGGCGATCCAACAGGCCGCGGCCGCCGAGCAGCACGAGATTCCGCTGGTCTTCCTGCTCGAGCCGCCGGCTGTCGGCAATGAAGTTACCGCAGCCGACCTCGGGATTACCGAAGCCGTCAGCGTGGTTTCTACCTATTTCGCCGGCTCAAGCCCCGAACGGATCCGAAACATTACGACCGCCTCGGCCGCCTTCCATGGGCTGTTGATCGCCCCCGGTGAGACTCTCTCAATGGCTGAAGTTCTCGGGGACATCAGCCTCGACAAAGGGTACGCCGAAGCGCTCATCATCTACGGCGACCGGACCATCAAAGGGGTCGGCGGCGGCGTCTGCCAGGTGAGCACCACCCTGTTCCGGACTGCGCTCTATGGAGGGTTCGAGATCCTCGAGCGTCACCCGCACGCTTATCGGGTGGGCTATTACGAGCAGGGCCGGGGCTCCCCCGGCCCCGGGTTTGACGCCACCGTGTTTGTGCCGTTGGTGGACTTCAAGTTCACCAATGACACGCCCTTCTGGCTGCTCTCCGAGACCTACGTGTACGGCACCCAACTGCTGTGGAAGTTCTACTCAACCTCCGACGGCCGCCAGGTGCAGGTGAGCGGGGGCCAGGTCTCGGAGGTCATCGAGGCGCCGAAACCGCTCTATAAAGAGAATCCCGATCTTCCCGAAGGCAAAATCGAGCAAATCGATTTCGAAGCCGATGGAATGGATATCGTGTTCACCCGAACGGTTACCCTCGGCGGCCAGACCCTGCACCACGATACATTCAAGACCCATTACCTCCCCTGGCAGGCGATCTTCGAATACGGCCCGGGCACTCAACTGCCTGAAGGAGCACTCACCGAAGAGGAAGAGGGCTGAGCCTCGGTCCACTGGGCGCGGCTGGTCGGCGGGCGGCTCGTGCAGGCCGCGTAAGGGTTATCGCCGTCTCGTCCGCGATGGTAGAATCGCCGCCCCCGTCTAAGGGTGAAGGATGATTAGCGAAGATCTGTTGGAGATCCTGCGCTGCCCAAACTGCGTTCAAGAACGCGAGGGCATGCTCAAGTTGGTGAAGGACACTTGGCTGGTATGCCAGGAGCCGCAGGACACTTGCGGGCGAAAATATCCGATCCTGGACGATATCCCGGTGATGTTGATCGAAGAGGGGGATAAGTGGGTCTCCGTGGCGGAAGAGGATCTTCCGGTGCCCCCGCCTGAGAGCTAGTGGATAGCCTTGAGACTCTGCTTGCCGAGCTAGTCTCAACTGACGACGCCCGGGCGGCCCGGGCGCTTTCCCAACTTCCCCAACACGGTGAACTGGCCCTCGACTACCTGCTCGAATTGCTCGATTCGGCCCAGACTGACCACCGCTGGTGGGCGGCCGCGGCCCTGGCCGGTATCGATCAGCCTCGTTCCCGCCATGGCCTGATTAAGGCGCTCCAAGACTCCGATTCTGGGGTGCGGCAGTGTGCGGCTGCCGGGCTGCGCCGGCTTCCCGCGCCCGAGGCGATCCCTGCGTTGATCGAGGCCCTCGGCGCTGCAGATCGGCTGTTGGCCCGGTTGGCCTCCGGCGCACTGGCCGTGCTTGGGGCCGGGGCCGTCGAAGCCTTGACCCTCGCGATGCGTTCAGAAGATCCCAGGACCCGGATCGAGGCTGCCCGCGCCCTCGGAGAAGCCGGCGACGGCTCGGCGATTCCCGCATTGTTCGCGGCGCTCAGCGATCCTTCCGCGGTGGTTGTGCACCTGGCAGAGATCGGGCTGGAGCGATTGGGCGTCGGAATGGTGTTTTTCGAACCCTAGCTATCCAAGCCCGACCCAGATCAGCCAGGCGCCGATCATCGCCAGTCCGAAGACCAGCTTCACCACGAACGAAACCCCGTAGCCCAGACCCATTCCCACCATGGCCCGCCCGGCCTGCCGAGCGTCCTTGCGGCGCAGGTACTCAGCAAGAAAAGTTCCGGCCAACAAGCCGATTACCATCCCGAGCGGAGGCAGCAGAAAGAATCCCGCCACTCCGCCAGCCAGCCCCGCCAGGATGGACCAGGGTGAGGCCCCGGCCTTGTAGGCGCCGGCTCCGCTCACCCAGGCCTCCGCGGCCGCAGCCAGCAGGCCGAGCAACGTGATCAGGCCGAACAGCCAGGGCCCCGACTGGCCCCACTCGACCAACAGGCCGTATCCGAGCGCAGCAGCCCAGATCAAGAGGACGTCGGGTACCAGCGGCAGGAAGATTCCGAGCAGCCCGACCAGCATGAGGATGCCGGCCACAACCGTCAGCAGGGTAGCGGTCATTTCGCGGCCGTAATCTGTTCGAGGCCGCCCATCCACGGGCGCAAGACTTCGGGCACCACGATGCTGCCGTCCGGCTGTTGATAGTTCTCCAGAACCGCAATCAAGGTGCGGGGCAGCGCCAGGCCGGAGCCGTTCAGGGTGTGGACGAATTCGGGCTTAGTTTTCGGCGTCCGGCGGAAGCGGATATTGGTCCGGCGAGCCTGGAAGGCCTCGCAGTTGCTCACCGAGCTCACCTCGAGCCATTCCTGTGAGCCAGGCGCCCACAGCTCGAGGTCGTATTTCTTGGCGGCGGTGAAACCCAGATCACCGGTCACCATCTGGACCACCCGGAACGGGATTTCGAGGGCCCGGCAGACGTCGCTGGCATCTTCGACGATGCGCTCGAGGGCGGCGTACGACTCCTCCGGCGTCGTTAATTTGTACATCTCAACCTTGTCGAACTGATGGCCACGCTTGATGCCGCGCACATCCCGCCCTGCGGAAAACTTCTCTCGCCGGAAGCAGGGGGTATAGGACACGTAGCTCAGCGGCAGCTTATCGAAATCCAGCACCTCGTCTCGATGCAAGTTGGTGAGCGGGATTTCGGCCGTCCCGATCAGCCAGAGATCCTCCTCGGCATCCCGGTAAATGTTGTCCGCGAACTTGGGCAGCTGGCCGGCACCCCACATACACTGCTCCTTGACCAGCACCGGGGGATAGATCTCGGTGTAGCCGTGCTGGCCGACATGCAGATCGAGCATCCAGGCGATCAGCCCGCGCTGCAGGAGCGCTCCCGCTCCTCTCAGCACATAGAAGCGGCTGCCGGAGAGCTTCGCCCCCCGCTCGAAGTCCAGGATCCCAAGGCGGGTGCCGAGCTCCCAATGCGGAAGCGGCGAAAAGTCGAACTCGCGCCGCTGTCCTTCCTCGCGCAGCACCTGGTTTTCACTCTCGCCAGCCCCAACCGGCACGCTCTCGTGCGGCAGATTGGGCACCTGATACAGCGCGGCCTCCAGCTCCGCCTCCAGCGCCCGCAGGCGCT
>CAZPZD010000008.1:40304-52744 GCA_964590515.1 uncultured Anaerolineaceae bacterium
GCATGACCGGGGCGCGCCAGACGCCCAATCATTATAGAAGGCGGAACCCCGCTGTCAAGCAACCGGGGTCGCCTCGCAGGTCAAGGGTTTGACAATCCCATTCGCGGGGCTTATCCTCTCGATGGATCGGGGCTGAGACTAGGCATGGACATCTTCGAGAAGGCCAACAACTATACCCAGGCGAAGCAGATGATGGAGTTGGGCCTCTATCCCTACTTCCTACCCTTGGAGGATACGGAGGGGACGGAGGTTGTGATCGGTGGCCGCAAGATTCTCATGATCGGTTCCAACAACTACCTTGGCCTCACTACCGATCCACGGGTGCGGGAGGCGGCCATCGAGGCCATCAAACGCTATGGAACCAGCTGCACCGGATCGCGCTTCCTCAACGGCACCCTGGCACTGCATCAGGAGGCCGAAGCGCGTTTGGCAAATTACGTCGGAATGGAAGCCGGCCTGGTGTTCAGCACCGGCTACCAGGTGAACCTGGGGGTCATTTCGTCTTTGGTTGGCCGAGGCGACGTGGTGGTGCTGGACAAAGATGACCATGCCAGCATCGTCGACGGCGCCCTGATTGCGCTCGGTGAGACCCGTCGCTTCTCCCACAACGACCTTGCCCACCTCGATCGGGTGCTTGGAAAGATCGACAAGAAGGCGGGCGTCCTGGTAGCGGTGGACGGCGTCTACAGCATGGGCGGGGATTTGGCCCCGCTGCCGGAGCTGATCGAGATCTGTCAGCGCTACGGCGCCCGGCTGATGGTGGACGACGCCCACAGCATCGGAGTGATGGGGGGCGGCCGCGGCACCGCGGCCCACTTCGGGGTCACCGACAAGGTTGACCTGATCATGGGAACCTTCAGCAAGTCCTTCGCCTCGCTGGGGGGCTTCATCGCCGGGGCCAAAGACGTGATCCATTACATCCAGCACCATGCTCGCTCGTTGATCTTCAGCGCTTCGATGCCGGCCTCCAACGTGGCGGCGGCGCTGGCGGCACTGGACATCATGGAGCGCGAGCCGGAACGGATCGCACGCTTGTGGCAGGTCACGGAGCGGATGCGCACCGGGCTGAAAAACATCGGGTTTCAATTGGGGCCAAGCACCACACCAATCATCCCCATCTTCATCGGCGAGATGCAGCAGACCTTCCGGGCCTGGAAAATGTGTTTCGAGGCCGGCCTGTATACCAATGCGGTGGTGGCGCCGGCGGTGCCCCCCGACCAGTGCCTGCTGCGCACCAGCTACATGGCCACCCACACCGACGAGCAGATCGACCGGGCGCTGAGTATCTTGGGGGAGGTCGGCCGGAAGCTGGGCCTGATTGAATGACCGGGTGCTGGTCACCGGTGCCACCGGCTTCATCGGCCATCACCTAGTCCACGCGCTGCTCGAGAAGGGCGACCGGGTCGGCTGCCTGGTCCGCCCGACCTCCGACACGAGTCGGCTGCCAATCGAGCAAGTCTCCCTGGCCATTGGTGACATCACCGATCCCACCAGCCTGCAATCAGCGCTGGCCGGCGTCGGTGTCATCTATCACCTGGCAGGCGCCCTGACTGCCAAGTCCCGGGCAGCATTCCGCTCGGTCAACGAAGCCGGAGTCCAAAATCTGGTCGAGGCCTGCGCCCGCGCCGGCTCACCGCCAACTCTGGTCCTCCTGTCCTCACTGGCAGCCGCCGGCCCGAACTCCGACGATCAGCCTCGGCGCGAGCAGGACCCGGACTCGCCGGTGTCAAACTACGGGCGCAGCAAGTTAGCCGGCGAGCAAGCCGCCAGGGCGTCTGACGAAAAGATTCCGCTCACGGTTGTTCGGGCCCCAATCGTGTTCGGCGAGTGGGATCGAGATGTCTTCAAGATGTTTCAGCTGGTGAAGCTCGGGGTCCATTTGATCCCCGTCAGGACTCGTCAACGCTACTCACTCATCCATGCCGCCGATCTGGCCAGCCTGCTGATTCATGCCGCGGCTCGCGGCGAACGGGCTGTCCCGGGGTCAGCGGCCTCCGGCCTGTACTACGCCGGCTACGATGAGCACTTGACCTATGCCGAATTGGGCGCCCAGCTAACCGCGGCGCTCGGCCGCCGCCCCGCGATCAATGTCCGCATTCCGCGGCACCTGACCTGGACCGTCGCGGCGGGGTTTGAGGCTATGGCTCGGTTGACCGGGCAACCCCCGGATATCATCAACTTCGACAAGGCCCGGGAAGGTTTTGCCGGCTCCTGGTCGTGCTCTCCGGCCAAGGCCCAGCAACAGCTTGGATATCGGCCCTCCCAGTCGCTGCCAGTCCGCCTGCGGCAGACCGCCGACTGGTACCGGGACCGCGGCTGGCTCTAGCCGAGCCTCGCCCAACCCCCTCCAGCTCGAAGATGCTCAGCGAGCACACCGAGACCTTCCGCATCCGGCACGACGAGTGCGACGCCTACGGGGTTTTGAATAACGCCGCCTACCTGCGGCTGGCTCAGGAGGCGGCCTGGCGGCATTCGATCGCGGCCGGCTTTCCTCCGGCGTACTACGAGTCGCTGCAACGGGCCTGGCTGGCCCGCGATACTGAAATCGACTACCTGCGCCCGGTTCGATACGGGGAACTGCTGGAGGTCAAGACCTTTATATCGGCCATTCGCCGTGCGCTGGCAAGGCGGGCCTACGAGTTTCGGATCTCGGGCTCGGCCGACCTGGTGGCCCGGGCGCACACCGACTGGGTGTTCTTCGATCAGACGGCTGCTACTCCAGCAACTATCCCGCCCGATGTCGTCGAGGCGCTCTTCGGTGGCACACAAGCACCCGCGGTGCTCAAGCGAACTCCCTTCACTGAGCCACCTCCGGCTCCAGCCGGCGCGGTGACCTGGCGGAAGCGGGTGGAGTGGCGGGATATCGACCCGCTGGGCCACCTCAACAATGCTGTGTATTTCTCCTACATCGAGGAGGCCGCCATTCAGGCCGGCATTCAATACGGGATCACCCAGAGCAGCTCCCAGGAAGCCGGAGTCGGCTGGGCCGTCGAACACAGTCGAATTGAATACCTGCTGCCGGCCCAGGCAGGAGAAGAGTTGGAAGTCCAGACCTACTTGGTTTCGTTAAGGAAAGCCAGCGCCGAGCGCTACTACGCCATCTTTGGTGGACCGCAGCGAGAGCTGCTGGCTCGAGCGATTTCGGTCTGGCTGACGGTTGACCGGGCGACCGGTCGCCCGCGGCCGATCCCGGCCTGGGTGATCCAGGCCTTCGCTCCGAATCTTACACGCTCACCGGAACCAGCAGATTGATCACCAGACCGATCACGAACAGCAACCCGGCCCGCTTGTTGTGATAGAAGGCCCATGACACGAACCACAGCGGCCAGACCGGATAGTTCTCCGGGGGCTGAGCAGGCTTGGGTTTGCGGTAGGTCTCCAGAGCGGTCTTCAAGCGTGGGACGGCGAGGAACACCAACAGCACCCAGACTCCGAGTGTGCCGGTGAGCACTAAGGCCACCACGACTAGATAGAAGGCCACCATCAGGGCCATATTGATCCGAAGGGAGAGTCGCTCTCCGATGAGCACCGGGAGGGTATGGATGCCTTTTGCCTTGTCGGCCTCCCGCTTGTCGATGTGCTTGCCCATCAGCACGGTGGCAACCGCCAGCGCATAGGGGATGGTCGCCAGCCACACTCCGGCCGGCGGGAGCGCACCCGCCGTAACGTAGTAGGTTCCTCCGATCATCAAGGGTCCCCAGACCAAGAACACCCCCGGCTCTCCCAGCCCGTGGTATTTGAGCTTCAGCGGGGGCGCAACGTAAAAGACGCTGATGAACAGACCCGCCAGGGCGAAGGCGATCACCGGCCAATCGCTTCGCAAGTACAGCACGATCAGGATCAGGGCGTCCAGCAGATTGAGGAAGAGGACCGCCCCTCCCAGACTTCGCTTCGTCAGCATCCCGGAAAGCACCGGGTGAGGGGCGTACTGCGCCCGGGCATAGTCGTCAGTGTCTACCCCGCCTTCCATATCGAAGTAGTCGTTATTCATGTTGTTGGCAGCATGGGCGATGACCAGCCCAACAAACGCCAGGCCGAAGTTAAGCCAGTCCGGGTTTTCGGCCACCGCGGCGGCCAGCAGGCCTCCGATCATCCCGGAGGTTGCCGTCATCGTGAATACCGCCGCCCGGGTGATGATCAGCCACTTGCTGACCACGTCCATCCGCTTGCCGGCAGACAGGTTGGCGGTATCCATTACTTCTTTCCAATTCGCCAGCAGGGACATCCTCGCTCCTATGGGACTAATAGGTCAGGGCGAGTCTAACGCCTTGGGATTACCGTGTAAAGGCACCCGCGGCGTGGCTGGTTCCATGCTAGACTCGCCGCCCCCTCGAGGCCTTGCCAGTGGTTGTCCAGGTCCAGGAACCGAAACCAGATACCCGCGAGATTTGGTCGAACGCGCTTGCCGCGGCCGCCGGAGTTGCACGCCAGGCGACCTCTAGCGAGGAGGATCTCGTTCGGGCGGTCTCCAAAGAACTGCGGCAGCTCGAGCTGCGCGGCGGCGTGTCTCTCTTGCAGCTCGATGGAACCCTGATCGTTCAGGGCCGTTCACTGAGCACGACCGTCGAGCGCCAATTGAAGCGGCTGACCGGTCAGGCTCTAGAAGGATACCGGTTTGATCCGCAGCAGGTAGACATCTACCGGCAGGCACTCCAGCACCGCGAAGCGGTCTTTACCTCCAACCGGTCGGAAGTCGTTGGTCAAATGATGCCCCAGCGATTGCGTCCGATCTTGCCCCGCATCATGCAGCTGCTCGGCGACCTTCCCGTCATTGTGGCACCTTTGATTCATGACGATCTTCCGCTGGGCACCTTGAACGTGAGCGCCCCCTGGTTGACCCCGGAAGACCGGCCAATGGTAGCCGCTCTGGCGGACCATGTAGCGATCGCTTTGGGCAATGTCCGGGCGCGGGTTAAGATGCGGATCTCTCTCGAGCGTGAACGGCTGCGCAATCAGGTGATCGAAGCGGTTGCCAGTTCATTGGAACTCTCGGATGTACTCAGGAAGGTCTTGGACCTGGCGGTTGAAGTGGCAGATGCCGAGGCCGGCGCAATCGCGCTGGTCGATGCCGACACCGACAAGCTAACCTACCCCTACCTCGTTGGCCTACCCAGCTCGCTCAAGCGCGAGGGCACCCCCCGGAGCCAGGGGTTGGCCTGGCGGATGATCGAGTCGCGCAAGCCGCTTTTGCTCCACGAGTACTCACACCATCCCAGCGCGCTGCCCTCCTGGGTTGAGACCGGAGTCAGGGCCTACCTAGGAGTGCCGCTGATCGCAGGCGATGAACCCATTGGTGCGTTGGGTCTCTTCATTAAAGAAAAAGGGCGGGTTTTTGGCGAGGAGCAGGTCGAGCGGGCCCAGGCAGTGGCCACCATGGCAGCCATCGCGGTCCACAACGCCCGGCTGCTTACCCAGGCCAACCAACGCGCGGAGGAGGCCCAGGCGTTGATCCATACTGCCCGCTCGATCTCGGCCTCCCTCGACCAGGAGACGGTGCTTAAGCTGATCGCGGAAAAGGCCAAGGACTTGCTGTTGGCGGATGGCAGCCGGATTCACCTGCACGATCCCCAGACCAACAGCCTGCGCTGTGTGATCGCGCTCGACGAACCCGCCCCCGCCTTTCAGGCTCTCGACTTGAAGCCAGGCGAAGGCCTGGTCGGCCACGTCATCGAGAGCGGCAAGCCGCTCATCAGCAACGACCCACCTGGCGATCCGCGGGGTCTCCAGGTGCCCGGAACGCCTGAGCAGGAGCCAGAAGTTCTGATGATGGCTCCGTTGAAGGTGCGGCAGCGCACCATGGGCGTCATGACGGTTCGCCGACTCGGCGCTGATCGCCCCTTCCGCAATCGCGACCTCGACCTGCTGATCGCCTTAGCAGCCCAGGCCGCAGTTGCGCTCGAGAACGCTCACCTCTATGGGCAGATCGCCTCGCAGGCCCATCGGCTGGAGATTGAGGTCAGCGAGCGTACCCGCGACCTGGCACTCTCCGAGGCCCGCTACCGGGCGCTGGTCGAGACCGCGGTCGGCGGAATCTTCCAGGCCGACCTCGAGGCCCGCTTCGTATACGTGAATCAGGCGTTTGCCGATATGGTCGAGTACAAGGCAGAGGAACTGTTGGGCCAGCCGGTCACGGTTTGTCTGCCCAAAGAGGGTGGCCAGGAGGTTTTGCAGCGCTATCAGGCTCGACTGCGTGGCGAACTGCCCGCCCGAGACGTCTATGAGACGGTTTTCATCAGCCAATTCGATCGCCACATTCCCGCCATCGTGGCAGTCAGCCTGGTCATCGACGAGCAAGACAAACCCCAGGGGGTCAGCATCCTGGTCTTCGACATCTCTGAGCGGAAGGCCTTGGAGGCTGCCCTTAAGGCGGAGCGCGATCGACTGAGTGCCATCCTGGCCAACGTCGGCGACGCGGTGTTCGTGATGAACCGGCAGGGAAAGATCGAGTTTGTCAACTCGGCCTGGGAGCGGCTAAACGGGTTTGGTTTCTTGGAGGCGGTCGGGAAGACGCCAAAGATCATCAAGAGCGGCCACCATCCGCGCGAGTTCTATGACCAGATGTGGGAAACCATCTTGAGCGGCGACACTTGGAGCGGAGAGGTAGTGAATCGGCGCAAGGACGGCTCGACCTATGAGGCAGTCCTCACCGTCCAATCGGTCATGGATGCCACGAAGCAGGTGATCAACCTGGTCGGAGTCGAGCATGACATCAGTGCATTGAAGGAAGTCGACCGGCTCAAGTCTCAGTTCGTCTCGGACGTGTCGCACGAACTGCGGACCCCGCTAACCAACATCCGACTCTATTTGGATCTCATGGAAACCACGGACGACCGAGTCAAGTCCGCCCGCTATTTGCAGACCCTTACCCGCGAAAGTGAACGGCTCGCCAACCTGATCGATGACCTGCTTTCCCTCTCCCGCCTGGAGGCCGGCGCGACTCCATTCAACCCGGAGGCGCTCGACATTGGCGAACTGCTCTCGGCGCTGGTCGAGGACCGCCGCAGCCTGGCCGGCTCGCGAGGCTTGGAGCTCACTCTCCAGGCTGAGCCGCAGCTGCCCAAGGCCAGCGTGGATCGCCGGCTGCTTGGGCAAGTCTTTACCAACCTACTGACGAACGCGATGCACTACACGCCGGCGGGGGGAAGAATCACGGTGCGCGCCCAATCCCGATCCGGGTCCGAGCGGCGTTGGGTGACCGCTGAGATCGAGGACACCGGCATGGGGATCGCGCCGGAGGAGCAGCCGCTAATCTTTAGCCGCTTCTACCGCGGGCGGGCCGGCGAGGCCTCCGGGGAATCCGGCACGGGTCTCGGTCTGGCAATCTGCAAGGAGATTGCCGAGCTGCACTCCGGCCGAATTACGGTCGAGAGCAGCGGGTTCAACGGCAAAGGATCCAAACTCACGGTCTGGCTTCCGCTCGAAGAAGCACCCCAACCCATTTCGCCCTCCAGCAGCTAAGCCAACGGCTGGCTCGACCCGCTCAGCGCATTCCGATTCGAAGCCAGTCCGTCGGGTTTCAGATCGAGTCTTGGGCTCAGCCCGGCCGGTCGATCTTGGGTCGATCCATCCCCAAGAGGCTCAGGCAGAGAAACAGCTCACCCCGATGGTGGATTTGTTGCTCGAGGACGTGCCACAGGATCCAGCCGAGCTTCGGAGTGCCATCTCCGGGGACCTGCACGATGCGGTTGAAATCATCCATCGGCACCGTGCTTAAGTATTCCTGCGTCTCCTTGTGGGTCCGAGTCAGCTCGGCCTGGATCGCCCGAACGGTGTTCAGCTGGCCGGCGCCCTCTTCCGGCCAGGTCTTCAGTGAGCGGCGAACGACGTAATGGATCCAGCCCTGCTCCACGTTGATAATGTGGCGCAGGATGTCCCCCACGGTGCGGGAGTAGCGCTCAGCCGGACGGAAGCTGAGCTGCTCGTCATGCAGCACGGCCACTCCTAGCTGTAGATCGCGCCAGACCGTCGTCCAGTGATCGAAATACTCCGCTGCATTCATCCTGTTCGCTCCGGGCCAGTCAGCTTGCTGGCCTGCAGGCTGGCCTGCTTAAGCCAGCGCTCGCCCAAATCCACCCGAGGCCGAAAGGTCTTCATCCGCTCAAGCAGTCTGGCGGGTTGTTGCTCATGGATGAGAAGATCGGCCTGTTCTGAATACAAGAAACCGACCTGGCGGGCCTGGTCCAGCATCGAGAGCAAAGGATTGAAGTAGCCATTTTGATTGAGCAGTCCGACCGGTTTGGCATGCAGCCCGAGCTGGGCCCAGGTCAGGCTCTCGACCAGCTCGTCCAAGGTTCCGAGTCCGCCGGGCAACGCCACAAACCCATCCGAGAGCTCGCCCATCTTGGCCTTGCGCTCGTGAAGATTTTCACAAACGTACAATTCGCTGAGGTCGGGCCTGGAGAGCGCTGCGTTGCTGAAGAGCTTGATCGTAACTCCAATTGCCTCGCCCCCCGCGGTCAACGCCCCCTCCGCCACCGCCCCCATCATTCCCGTGCCACCCCCTCCATAGACCAGTGAGATTCCCTGGGCGGCGATAGCCTGGCCCATTTCGCGGGCGGCCTGGAGGTACTCCGGCGGGACGCTTTCGCTCGAACCGCAGAACACACAGATCCGCTGCAGGCTCATTCTGGGCTAGGTTCGAGCGGCCGAGCCGCGGTTGGCCAGCCGGGGATCCAAGGCGTCCCGCAGACCGTCCCCCAGTAAGTTGAATCCCAGGACGGTGATCATGATCGCCAGGCCCGGGAAGAACACCAGGTGGGGGGCGGTAAAGACTTGATTGCGTTCGGTTCCCAGCATCGACCCCCATTCCGCAGTCGGCGGTTGGGCCCCGAGTCCCAAAAAGGACAGCGCGGCCGCATCCAGGATCGCGGTGGCAATCCCGAGGGTCCCCTGGACGATCAGGGGCGTCACCGCGTTCGGGAATACAGCACTGAACAGAATCCGCAGCGGATGGGAGCCGAGCGCCCTGGCAGCCACGACGAATTCGGTCTCCTTGACCGACAGCACACTGGCCCGCATCACCCGGGCATAGGCCGGGATGTGGACGATGGCGATGGCCAGCAAGGCGTTCTGCAGCCCGGGTCCCAAAACGGCAACGATGGCGATTGCCAGCAGTAAGGAGGGGAAAGCCAGCAGCACGTCCATCAGCCGCATGATGACGTTGTCGATCCAGCCTCCGAAGTAACCGGCTACTGACCCGAGGGTCAAGCCAACCACGATTGCAAACCCTACCGTCGTGAAACCGATCACTAAGGACAACCGGCTGCCGTAGACCACTCGACTGAACTGGTCGCGGACGTTGCCATCGATGCCCATCCAGTGCTGCGGGCGATCGGTCGAACATCCGAGCAGGTAGATGCAGGGCGCCTCACGGGGTTTGACCTGCTCTACCCCGATCAACACTTCAATTGGATCATAGGGTGCGATCACGGGCGCCAGAACCGCGATCACCACCAGGCTGCCCAGGATGGCCATCCCGGCGATGGCGGATCGCCGCCGGAGCAGCCGCCGCAGGGCGGTCCCCCAGAGCGAGCTCGGCAGCGCGACCGAGACCGGGGGGCCAAGGGCCTGTTCCAGAGTAGCCACGCCTCAGGCCTCCTGCCTGAGCCGCACCCGCGGATCCAGGTAAGAGTAAGAGAGGTCTACCAGCAAATTGATCGCCACGTAGTTCACCGCGATCACCAGGGTGAAGGCTTGAATGATCGGATAATCGCGGGCGGTGATCGCCTCATACAGGATCCGGCCAACCCCGGCCAGCCCGAAGATGGTTTCGGTGAGCACCGCGCCGTTGAGCAGCAGCCCCAGCGAGAGCCCAATGATCGTCACCAGTGGGAGCAGAGCGTTCCTCAAGGCGTGGTGCATTACAACATTCCGCTTCAGTACTCCTTTGGCCCGGGCCGCCCGGATGTATTCGCGGCCCATCACCTCTAGCAGACTGGAGCGAGTCATCCGGGCAATGATCGCCATCGGGATCGTGCTGAGCGCCACGGCAGGCAAGATCAGGTGCTTGACCACATCCCTGAGCACTTCCCAGTTGCGGGTAATGATCGAGTTGAAGATGTAAAGATTGGCAAAGAATTCGTTGACTTTGAGCCAGGCACTGTCCTTGACCAGCTCCCAGCCAAAGACCTCGTAGAAAGGCGTCGCACTCAGCCCGGCCGTGATCCGGCCGGAGGGAGGCAGCCAGAGCGGGGTGTCCTTGAAGAGGATGGCGAAGACGTAGGCCAGCATCAATCCCAGCCAGAAGACCGGCATCGACACGCCGACATTCGCCCCCACCATCGTCGCGACATCGGTGGCCGAGTTATGCCTCAGGGCGGAGATAATCCCGGCCGGGATCCCAATCAAGATTGAAATCACGAGGGCAGTAAGGCTAAGCTCGATCGTCATCGGCAGCCGTTCCACCAGAATCTGCGTCACCGGGCGGGTAAAGCGGATGGAGGTCCCCAAGTCGCCCCGGACCACCTTGCCCAGGAAAATCAGGAACTGCACCGGGACAGGCTTGTCCAAACCCTGCTCACGGGTAAATCGCTCACAAACCTCGGCGGTCGCTCGCTCTCCAAGCATGGCCGTACACGGCTCACCGGGTATCAGGCGAGCCAGGCTGAAGACGACCAGCACAATGCCGAACAGCACTGGGATGGAGGAGAGGATCCGTCGGATGGCGTATTGGGTCATGTCACGCTAGGCCGCGGAGAGCAATTCATAAGAAAAACGCGGGAGGGGCTCCCTTGCGAGGCCCCATCCCGCGTTTGTAGCTTACCACAAGGGTCGAGTTAACCCTCGACGTTGACCAGGCCCCACATAGTGTCGTAGTACGTCCAGAGACCTGAGTTCCCCACGTGTAGGGGGGAGGACGCGTCCAGACCGGCCCAGAAGGTCGTCACCACGTCGTTGGCATCGAACTTCGAGCCGTCATGGAACACCACACCTTCTCGCAGGGTGCAGGTCCAGACTGTCGAGTCGGGGTTCGGCGTGCAAGAGGTCGCCAGAGAAGGCTCAACGGCCACGCCTCCGATTTCGAAGGTGTACAGCGGCTCCATCATCTGTTCACAAGCCCGCAGGGACTCGCCGTCCGACTCTTCCGCGCAGAACAGGCTGATCGGTTCTGCGTTCTGCATCCAGACGAAGGTATCCCGTCCGCCCGGATCGACGACTGCGAAGTACTCGTTGCCCAACGGGCTGGCTTGCCCGCCTACCACGTCGGCTCGGTACGCCACGGCGGAACCTCCGTGGGAGATTGGTACCGCCGGAACATATTCGCGGAGGGCGTTGTTAGCCTCCACGTAGAGCGGGTGGGCCACGTCCGAGTCACCGATCGTCGCAGCCTGACCGAGTATGTCAAAGTAGGTCGGTGACTGAGTGCCGAAGCCGAGGTAGGTCTCGCTGAAGTGGTAGTCCAGGAAGTTGGTCACGTGCGGGTAGTCGAAGTTCCAGCCCAGCAGGTGGAACCCATCGCAGGTACCGCCCGTGCAGGCTGCGATGAAGGCACCCGACTCCATCACCACGATCGTGGCGTCGATGTTCAGATTAGCCATGAGCTGGGCCTGGATATCTCCGGCCACCTGCGCCACCTGGGGCAGATAGGCCCTTACGACATCCCGGTAGAACAGGTTGGTGGAGAACCCATTCGGGAAGCCGGCCTCGGCCAGCAGGGCTTTGGCCGCTACCGGATCGAATCCATACCACTCGTCACCGCTGCATCCGTTGGTGATGACACAGGGGACGAAGTGGGAGGCCACTTCGGATCCGCGGGGAAAGAACGTGTCGACGATCCGCTGGCGGTCGATTCCCATCCCAACTGCCTCCCGGACGAGTTGATCGTCAAACGGCTCGAAGGTGTTGGTCATGGCGAGGTAGAACGTGTTCAGTGCGGGTCGTTCGATCAACTGCAAGCTCGAGTCGCCCTCGATGACCGCAAAGTCGTCAGGGCCGACGTTGTCAAATCCATCGATCGTGCCCGCCTGCAGCTCCAGGGTTCTCGCCGCCGATTCGGTGCTCCAGCGGAAGACCAGCGTGTCGGTCTCAGCCGGGGTTCCCCAATAGTCGGGGTTACGGGTGAAGGTGATACTCTCCCCTCGGGTCCAGTCGCTCAGTACATATGCGCCGGTGCCCACGGGGGCGTCCAGCCGGGCGCCGGGTTCGGTGGTAGCTTCCAGCCATTCCTGGGGATAGATCGAGAACACGCTGAAGGCTATCTTCGACAGGAAGGCGGCGTCGGTCTTACACATGTTAAATACTACCGTGTGCTCGTCCGCAGCCACGATGCTGCTGAAGAAGCCGCTGCAGGCCGGATCCTCGAACGTCAGGCCCTCGAAGGCTGCCGCCTCGACGGTCGGCTCGGGTTCCGCCGGTACATCAGTCGGTCCGACCACCGGCGGTGCCGTAGTTGGTTCCGCCGTCGGCTGGGCGCAGGAGCCGAGGGCAAAGCTCAAGAGAAT
>CAZPZD010000008.1:52844-63488 GCA_964590515.1 uncultured Anaerolineaceae bacterium
GCGCTGCGTGAGAGGGAGATGGCGGATCTGCGCGGCAAGAACATCTCCATGATCTTTCAGCAGCCGCGCTCGAGCCTCAATCCGGTGTTCACGATTGGCTCCCAAATCGCCGAGGTCTTTCAGATCCACGCCAAGCTGAAACGGCGGGAAGCCTGGCGGCGAGCGGTTGAGATGTTGCGCCTGGTGGGTATCCCCGACCCGCGGCAGCGGGCCAAGTCCTATCCCCACGAGCTATCCGGCGGGCAGGCTCAGCGGGTGATGATTGCGATGGCACTGGCCCTCGACCCGCAGCTGCTCATCGCCGATGAGCCGACCACCGCCCTGGATGTGACCATTCAAGCCCAGATCCTGGACTTGATGCGGGCGATGAGCAAGCGGAGCGAAACGGCCGTGATCCTGATCACCCACGACCTCGGCGTGATCGCCGAGATGGCGGACCGAGTGGCGGTGATGTACGCCGGCCATATCGTCGAGCAAGCCGACGTAGACAGCTTGTTTGATCGCCCGCTGCATCCTTATACCCAAGGTCTGATCGCATCCTTGCCGACTCCAGGAGAGAGCAAGGATCGGCTGGAAGCGATACCCGGCAGCGTGCCCGACCTGTTGGACATGCCGCCTGGATGCCGGTTCGCAGATCGCTGCAAAGCCCGAGTCGACTTCGGGCTCGAAATCTGCACGGTTCGCGAGCCAGACTTGCTGGAGGTCGAGCCCGGTCACTCCGTGCGCTGTTACTTGTATCAGAGCGTGGACGACCATCAGGCGCCATTGGCGGCGCAGCTGCGGCCCACATGACCTCTGCTCCCGCTTCGCCCGACGGCCGCAAGGACCTGGTCGTGGTCAAGAACCTGGTGAAGTACTTCCCGGTCCGGGCGGGGGTGCTCCAGCGAATTCAGGGTTGGGTGCAGGCCGTCGACGATGTCAGCATTACGATCAAAGAAGGAGAAACCCTCAGCCTGGTAGGCGAATCGGGCTGCGGCAAGACCACCGTCGGTCAGGCGATCCTGCGCCTGATTGAGCCGACTTCCGGCTCGGTCCACTTCGACGGTGCAGATATTACCGCCCTCTCCCAATCCGAGCTCAAGACCCTGCGCCGCTCCATGCAGATCGTGTTCCAAGACCCATACTCGTCACTCGATCCTCGGAAGACAATCGGCGAATCGGTGGCGGAAGGACTGAAGATCCACCGAGTTGGGTCCGCCCGTGAACAACACGAGCGGGTCCTCGAACTGCTGCAGCGGGTCGGCCTCGAGGATTACCACGCCAGGCGCTACCCGCATGAGTTTTCGGGAGGCCAGCGCCAGCGGGTCGGAATCGCCCGCGCCCTGGCCCTAAACCCCAGATTCATCGTTGCGGATGAACCGGTGTCGGCTTTGGATGTTTCGATCCAAGCCCAGGTGTTGAATCTGCTGCGCGACCTGCAGCAGGATCTGGGGCTAACCTACCTCTTCATCGCTCACAACATGAGCGTGGTCGAGCACATCTCCGATCGGATTGCGGTCATGTACCTTGGCAAGATCGTGGAAGTCGCCCCGACCCGCGAGCTGTTCAGCAACCCGCTTCACCCCTACACCCAGGCGCTGCTCTCTGCCGTTCCGGTGGCGAATCCCCGCCACAAGCGAGACCGGATCATCCTGACCGGCGATGTGCCCAGCCCACTCAATCCACCCTCCGGCTGCCGGTTCCATCCCCGCTGCCCCCAGGTCATGAACGACATCTGCCCGCTGGGCGAACCGACCCTCATCGAGCTCAGCCCTGGCCACTGGGTGTCGTGCTGGCTCCACGAGCCGCACTGAATCGGCTAGGTAGACCTCCGCCAAAGACTTCCGCCTTCCCCAGCGGAAATCAAACTTATCGAACTGCGGGTGACGTCAAGTAGAGCGCTGCGCCGTCGAGCAAGGCCCCGGCCACGATCGATGCACCCCATAACCCATAGGAGAGCGGCCGTTCTGAGCTGCTCCGGTAGAACCAACCTCCAAGCACCAGATCAACCAGCCATACCAGGCCGGCTATCAGAGGGAGCAGGAGCAATCGCCCGGGCGGTGCCAGGGGTCCGGGCTCGCCCCCGGGACCGAAGCCGAACGGGACCCGCTCGGGCAACCCGGGCGCCTTGAGCACGAGGACCGTCAGCCCCAGCAGGGGCAGGGCCAATCCGGCCAAGATCAGGCCGCGGGCCACCCGGTCTTTCCAGATCCGGGTGAGCAGGAAGTCCGGCCGGTCGGATCGTTCCGGGATGCTTTCCAGCGCGCCCATCCGGGTCGCGGAAAGAAACGCACTTTGGAACGATGCCGCATCCGGTGGAGAGATGGCCAGCGACCGCCCGCCGCGGACGCTCACGATCACCCGCTCGCCCGAGCCGGCGAAGAACTCCAGCTCCTGATCCTGGTCAGTCCGACCTCGCCCAACCAGACAGCCCGGCCACCAGAACCCGAAGGCCGGTCGCTGGGGCCCGCCGAGTTCGCCGGCCGGCTGGATCGAAACGATTGAGGCGATCGGAAACTGCTCGAGGACCAGACCCCAGCGCACATAAAGCCCGTCCCGATCGATCCGATAACTTGCGCTGGCCAGGCCGAACAGCCGGTACCCGACCAGCAGAGCGAGGGGCAGCGAGACCAGCAGCGCCACAATCCAAATCAAACTTCCGGGCGAGATCAGCCCTTGACCCAATCGGGCGAGCCCGAGCCCACTGGCGGTCAGCAGCCCGGCCAGCCCGGCAGTGCCAAGCAGCATTCCAAGCAGGCGATTCGGTCGGAAGTTCATTTCAGATGAAAGACCCCCGGTGGATCCGGGGGTCAGCAGAAGCCGAGCGTAATCGAGGCGGGGCGACTGCCCGCCAGATCACTTCACCGCAATCGCTTCTTTTAGGTAGACGGGTTCCGCCCAGTGGGAATAGCGCGGAAGCCTGCCGCGTACCGCGTCATCGTAAATCTTTCGCATCCGGGAGGTGACCGGGCCCATCACTCCATCGCCGATTGGCCGGAAATCCACCTGGGTCACGGCCGTGACCTGGGCCGCGGTGCCGGTCAGGAACAGTTCCTGACAGAGAAAGACTTCGGTCCGGTCGATCGGGCGCTCGATCACTTCCAACCCGAACTCCTCCCGGGCCAGCTCGATGACGGTCCGCCGGGTGATACCTTCTAGAATATTCTCGGTGATCGACGGAGTGACCAGCACTCCACCCCGCAGCATGAAGACGTTCTCGGCGCTGCCTTCGGCCAGGTGGCCGTCCTGGTTCAGCACCAGGGCTTCGTCGAAGCCGCCCCGCAGCGCGTCGGTCTTGACGAACGCGGTATTGACGTAGGCGCCGCTGAACTTCCCCCGGGCTGGTATGGCGTTGTCGTCAACCCGCCGCCAGGAAGAGATCGTGACATGGGCGCTGTCGTCATGCTCCACATACTTGTGAAAGGGTAGGGCGCAGATTGCCAGCTCATCGGTCAGGCCGTGAAGCTTGACTCCAATAATTTCGTCCGCCTTGTAGAGCAGCGGACGAATGTAGCAATCCTCTCGAAAACCCTCCATGCGGAGCAGCTCGAGGGTAATGTCTCGAAGATCACTGTTGGTGTGTGGCACCTCGGCACAGAGCAGCTTCCCAGAGTTCAGCAGCCGCTCATAATGATCCAGCGGGCGGAAGACAAATAGCTGTTCTTCCTCAGCGTTCCAGTAACCCCGGATGCCGGCAAAGGCCGCCGTCCCGTAGTTCAGCGAGTGGGTGAGCAGGCCCAGTTTGGCTTCGCCGTACGGAACAAATTTTCCTTGGAAGTAGGCGTATTTGGGAAGGATCACGTGGCAACACCTCCTAAGCGAAGGGTCCGGCAACCCATTATAGCTTGTGACTTTAACCCCCGACAAGGAAAGAACTCCTAAGCCGGTGGGAAGACCGTCATCTTCTGGCTAGCGCAGCCGGTCGACCAGCCGCCGGACACCAGGCACCCCTCGGGCCACCTCGACGGCCCTTCGCCGCAGGGCCTCAGTGGGAGTCTTGCCGACCAGAGAAACCTGGCCCAGATGGCTGTAAACGAAAACGCTGCCGGGAGGCAGCGTTTTCAGGCTCGGATCCGCGTCGATGGCCTTGGCAATCGCCAACTCGAGCTTAGGGTCAGGCAAGATTCGATCAATTACTCCGACCACTCCCGGCAGCCGGCGTACCGTGGCGAGGATCCCATCCTTGATCGACCCGGATCGGACCGGTCCAGCGATCTCCACCTGGCCGTCCGGCCGGGCTTCGATCCGCAGCGCGCCAAGCGCCTCGCGGATCGGATCGTACTGCCAGATGGCCTCCTCGACCTCGAGCTGCAGATCCTGCAGCGCGGCATTGGTCATCTCACCCTCGATTTAAGCTTCCCGGAACTCGCCCTCTACCACGTCATCATCGCCTTCGGCCGCGCCTTGCGGGCCGCCTTCCGGCTGGGGCTGGGGAGTTGGGCCCTGCTGCGCATTTAGCTGCTGGCTCAGGGCATAGCTCGCCTGCTGGACTTCTTCGGAGAGCTGCTTGATCTGGCTGAGGTCGTCCCCCTGGACCGCCTCGCGCAACTGCTTGACCTTTCCCTCGATCGGCTCGCGGTCGGCCTGCGGGACTTTGTCGCCGAGTTCGCGCAGGGTCTTCTCGGCCTGGTAGGCCAGGTTATCGCCGTTGTTGCGGGCATCGGCCAGTTCTTTATGGCTTCGATCCTCAGCCGCGTGCTGTTTACCCTGCTCAACCATCCGTTCCACGTCCTGCTTACTCAGATTGGTGGAGGCAGTGATGGTGACCGATTGCTGCTTGCCGGTGGCTTTGTCTTTGGCGTTCACGTTAATGATCCCGTTGGCGTCGATATCGAAGGTCACCTCGACCTGCGGGATTCCCCGCGGCGCGGCCGGCAGACCTTCCAACCGGAAACGCCCCAGGGTCATGTTATCCCCCGCCATCGAGCGTTCGCCTTGCAACACATGGATGTCTACCGCGGTCTGGCTGTCTTCGGCGGTTGAGAAGGTCTCAGTCTTCTTGATTGGGATGGTCGTGTTGCGCTCGATCAAGGCGGTCATCACGCCACCCAGGGTCTCGACGCCGAGCGAAAGCGGCGTGACGTCCAGCAGCAAGATATCCTTCACATCGCCGGCCAGCACGCCAGCCTGGATGGCGGCACCGACGGCCACCACCTCATCCGGGTTGACACCTTTGTGGGGTTCTTTGCCAGTGCGGGAGCGCACCAGGTCTTGCACCATCGGCATTCGGGTAGCGCCACCCACCAACACGACTTCATCGACGTCGCTGGCTTTCAGCTTGGCATCTTTAAGGACCGCGTCGAACGGCCCGTGGATGCGGGCAACCAATTCCTCGGAAAGTTGCTCGAACTTGGCCCGACTCAGCTTGAGCTGAAGGTGCTTGGGGCCGGAAGCGTCTGCCGAGACATAAGGCAGGTTAATCTCAGTTTCGCTGACGGTGGACAGCTCGATCTTGGCCTTCTCAGCCGCCTCCCGCAACCGCTGGAGGGCCTGCCGATCTTGCCGCAGGTCGATGCCTTGATCCTTCTTGAACTCATCGGCGATCCAATTCAGGATCCGCTGATCCCAGTCGTCGCCTCCCAGGTGCGTGTCGCCATTGGTAGACTTGACCTCGACGACCCCCTCGCCCACCTCCAGCACGCTGACGTCGAAGGTTCCCCCGCCCAGGTCGAAGACCAGGATGGTTTCGTTCTCTTTCTTGTCCAGCCCATAGGCCAGCGCGGCCGAGGTGGGCTCATTGATGATCCGCATCACTTCCAACCCGGCAATCTTCCCGGCATCTTTGGTCGCTTGCCGCTGGGAGTCGTTGAAATAGGCCGGAACTGTAATCACTGCCTTGCTGACCGGCTCTCCAAGATGGGCCTCGGCGTCGGCCTTGAGCTTGGCCAGTATCATCGCCGAGATCTCCTGCGGGGTGTATTCACGATTGTTGACCGGGATCTTCACCCGCACGTCCTCGCTGGCGCCCTTAACGGTTTCAAAGGAGACCATCTTGCGCTCGGTCTCGACCTCGTCGAGCCTGCGACCCATGAAGCGCTTGATGGAATAGACGGTGTTCTCCGAGTTCACCACAGCCTGGCGCTTGGCGGTCTGTCCGACCAGCCGCTCGCCGGTCTTGGTAAACGCCACGACCGAGGGGCATAGCCGGCCGCCTTCGGCCGTCGTGATGACAACCGGGTCGCCGCCTTCCATGACCGCCACGACGCTGTTAGTCGTGCCAAGGTCAATCCCAATAATCTTCGCCATTCGAATTCACCTCACCAAGGTATGAGCTGACCAATCATACCCGAGGCGCGCATGAGGATCGTTAACGCGACATTGGAGGCAGGTCAGACGCCGGCTGCCCCTTGACGGGTGTGATATAAGCGGTCGTTGGCTGCGTCAAGTGGAGCTGGGATGAGTAGTTTGGAACAATTCCGCAAAGAGAAGGATGAATTCTTCCGCGAGAGCTCGAGCAGCCCGCTTCTTCCCGAGCAACGGACGGCATTTGTCGGGTTGAGCTACTTCCCGGAGAACCCGGAGCTGCGGCTCTCGGTCGAGGTCGGCCGGTTTCCATCCGAGCGGGAGGTTCAAATCCAGACCAACACCGGTGCCGCGCAGACCTATCGGCGGTTTGGCCGGTTCAAGTTTGAGGTCGAGGGCGAAGTCGCCGAGCTGACGATCTTCGAGAATGAGAACGGCTACTTTCTGCCATTCGCCGATTCGCTGGCTGGCCAGGAAACCTATGGCGCCGGCCGCTATCTGGAGCCAGAGCGGCTGGCGGACGGCCGGTTCGAAGTCGACTTCAACCTGGCCTATAACCCGTACTGTGCCTACAACGAGCGCTGGTCCTGCCCGATTACCCCGCCCGAAAACCGGCTCAAGGTCCCGATCCGGGCGGGGGAGAAGATCTTCGAGGAAGCTAAGCCTGCGGTTTAGCAACTCGTTGGAGGGCGAGAAACCGACTCCGGTAGCGCAGCACTCCTACGAGAAGAACAAACTGCACCATAGCCGTCACGATCGTCGAGAACTGCTCGAAGTAGAACGTCAACAGGTTGACCACGGTCAGCGACAGCAGCAGCCCGGCGTAGGCCGACCCCACCCCGAGCCGGGCTCGCCTCAGAATCAGCAGCCCAGCTCCTACGACTAGCAACGAGGCAACCGCGGCTTCCAGCGCTATTTCAACCAGGAACAGCCCGAGCTGGCGATCGGACCCGATCCTGCCGCCAAGGACTAGCTCCGAAAGCTTCTCCGACACTCGCCCCAGCGAACCTCCGCCAGCCATCAAGCGGATGGTCCTCGCCAGGGTGACCGCGCCCACCGCCAACAGCCCACCCGCCAGGATCGCTCGATGGCGAACTTCCGTGATCCAGCGCGCCTCCAGCACTAGACCAGCTCGCACCCATCTTTCGAGGCGGCCGAGCCGCCTGGGCGCCAGCCACAGATCGTCGGAGTTCAGGAAACCTTTCAGCGCTTCAGCCAGGTTGCGAAACTGACCCTCGGCCGCGATCCGATCCAGGGAGATCTCAAGCTCAGCCCGCTCGCGGCGATCGAGATCATGATCCAACACCTCTTCCATCGCCTCTAGGGCACGGTAGAGTTGCTCACGTGGGTCGTTGGCAACCGGGCGTCGGACTCGGTAGTAAAGCAGAACCGTCAGCAGGAAGAATGTATAGATGATCGGGGCGGCGGCCGGAAAGAAGTAGTCATTGCTTTGAGTAATGAACTTCCCGACTTCATCGATGAACAATCCGACTCCAACCCCCGCCAGCACCGCGCCGGCGTCGTACACCCAGCGGTTGGCGTAGATCAGCGGCAGCAGGGCGGCCACAAAGAGCAGCAGACCACCCCACAGCACGTGGGCGATGTGCAGCTCACTGTTGCCGAGCTGGGGATATCCTGTTATTTCAAGAAACAGACGAGTGAGGGCCACGGAGGCCGCGAAGCTGAGCAGGGTCAGCAGCAGATACCGCTCGACCCCGCCCCGCCGCACCGGCTTCCGGATTCGGCTGAGCACTTGGCCCATCCTATTCCTCCCTGAGCTCGGCGCCGACCGCGTCGGCCCGGAAGGTGTGGGTTTCGCCTGCAAAGCTCAGTGTGACCCTCCAGCCCGGGGTGATGGCCTCGCTGCAAGCCTCATACGGGCCAGGGAGGCCGAGGCATCCATCGGGCCACTCGGCCTCTTCGTAGCTCACCACTTCAATCAATTGCGGCGCGACACCCAGCTGGTCCGCCAAGCTCTCGATCGCCGCCGCGATAGCCGGCGGGTAGGGCGCGTCTGGGTCGATGGGCAGGGCGTCCGCCGCCTCGATCGTCCCTTGCGGAGCAGGCTGCCCATCCAGCAGCCTCCCGCAGCCGGCGCAGATCAGCGCGACGGCGAGCATCGCAATCCGGAGCGGAGTTGCCGAGGCAATGGCAGGCCGCCTCGCCTCCGTACGTGCAAACAGATTAGTCATCGGCCGATCGGAAGTGTAATTTATCGAGCAAACGAGTCCCTCCACCGCCCCTCACCAGCCGGCACTGATAGAATTCCTGCCGCATGGCCGGCCCCACTCTCGCCCCAGTTCATCTGGAAGAGATCGGCCCGCAGCTAGACGACCTGCGGGACGCGGTTTTTCGTGGGTTAGCGAAGGCGGCCAAGGAGCTTCCCAGCACACTCTTTTACGACCCGCCCGGTTCTGCGCTGTTCGATCAGATCTGCGCGCTCGACGAGTACTACCTGACCCGCACCGAAGCCGCTATTATGGAGCAGAACGCGCCCGAAATCGCAGCGCTGATCGGGCCGCGCTGCGCGCTCATCGAATATGGGAGCGGAAGCAGCAGCAAGATTCGCATTCTCCTCGATCATCTGCCCGAGCCGGTCTCCTATGTTCCGATCGACCTGGCTAAGGATCAGCTGCTGCGCTCGGCGACTGCCATCGCCGCCGCGTATCCGCGGTTGCATGTGCTCCCCCTCTGCGCCGACTACACCCAGCGGTTGGTCCTCCCCTCTCTCGCCGGGATCGGCGCCCGACGGGTCGCCTTCTTCCCTGGTTCGACCATCGGTAACTTTCACCTGCATGAAGCCGAGGGGTTTCTACGGCGGGTCCGGGATTTGGTCGGCCGGGCGGGAGGCCTGCTGATTGGCGTCGATCTCAAGAAAGATCCTGGGCTGCTTCATGCAGCCTACAATGACTCGGCCGGGGTGACCGCGGCGTTCAACCTGAACATCCTCGCCCACATCAACCGCCGGTTCGGCACGGATTTCCGTCTCGACCAATTCGTCCACCGCGCCCTTTACGACGAGCCGCTTGGGCGGATCGAGATGCACCTGATCAGCCTTTCAGACCAGGTGGTCCAGCTCGACGACACCAAATTCCCTCTCAAAGCGGGCGAGTCCATCCTCACCGAGGTTTCTTACAAATACGACTTGGATCAGTTCGCGACTCTCGCTGAGCGGGCCGGATTTGGTGTCCGGCGGGTGTGGACTGATCCGGGCCAGCTGTTCAGCGTTCAATATCTTGCCTCGCGCTAAGCCATGAACCGAGATGCCCAGAAAGTGAAGGCAATCACAAACAGAACCCCAAGAAACAGGCTGACCGCCCACAAGCTGATCGCTGAGCTGCGGGACGCGCGTCGGCGCGAACTCGAACTTTTCTCCGACCTGAGGGAGGAGCAATTGGTCGGCCCGCCGATGCCGAACATCGAGCCGCCGCTCTGGGAGTTGGGGCATGTCGGTTGGTTTCAGGAACGCTGGATTCTGCAACGGTTGGATGGGGCCAAGCCACTGAGTCCGGAGGCCGACCAGCTCTACGATTCGTTCAACATTGAGAATGCCCGCCGCTGGAATCTGCGCTACCCCTCGCGCCGCGAAACCTTGGACTACCTGGCCGCCGTGCTGGATCGCTGCATTGCGCGTCTGGAGGGCCGCGAGCCGAGCGATGAGGAAGCCTACTTCTACCACCTGGCAACCCTACATGAAGATATGCATGGGGAGACGCTCACCCACATTCGCCAGACCCTCGGCTATGCCGCTCCAATCCTCTCGAAGTCAGAGGCTCCGGAAACCCCAGCCGTTCCCGAACCCGGTTTTGAATCGCACGATATGGAGATTCCGGGCGGAACGTATTGGCTCGGCGCGACGGCCGACTTCCCCTTCGTCTTCGACAACGAGAAGTGGGCCCATCCCCTGGCCGTGCGCCCCTTTCGGATCTCCGCCACACCGGTCACAGTCGACGAATTCCGGCTCTTCGTCGAGGACGGTGGGTATCAGCAGCGAGAGACGTGGAGCGATGAGGGCTGGCAGTGGCGGTTGGAGGCGAAGGCGGAACATCCAGTCTACTGGCAGCGGGTTGATGACCGTTGGCTATGGCGGCGGTTCGACGTGGTAGGCCCGTTGGCCGCATTCCAACCGATGATCCATGTCAACTGGTACGAGGCCAACGCCTACTGTGCCTGGGCCGGACGCCGCCTTCCGACGGAAGCGGAGTGGGAACTGGCCGCCAGCGCCGAACCCTCGCCGGATGGACGGGGGATTTCAGACTACAAGCGCAGTTATCCGTGGGGGGATGAACTGCCCGGCCCACTGAGGGCGAACCTCGACTCGGCGGCTCTGGGCTGCCTCGACGTGCGCACCCTCCCTGCGGGGGACAGTGCCTTCGGCTGCCGCCAAATGATCGGCAATGTGTGGGAGTGGACCGGCGACAC
>CAZPZD010000008.1:63588-65111 GCA_964590515.1 uncultured Anaerolineaceae bacterium
GCCACCAGCGCCGGAATCAGCAAGAGCGGAAGGACAAAACGCAACTGTTCCGGGCCAAGCGAGACGGTGTTGAAGATCGGCTGCAGGAACGGGACGTAGATCACGAGCAGCACCATCACCGCCGAAGCAGCCACCGCGCCGAACATGACCCGGTTGCTGAATAGCCCGATCTGAAGCAGCGGGACCTGCAGCGAGCGAGAGGTAAACGCCCGCAGCAGCTCCGAGAGAGAAATGGTGGCAAACGCCATTGTGCGGGCCATCTCCGGGAAGAGGCGCAGCCCGATCAGATAGGCCGAGAGGGTGACCCCCGCAATCGCAACGGTCTGAATCCCGATCCGGCCCAACATTTCGCGATTGATGATGGGTTCCTTCGCCGGACGCGGCGGGCGCTCCATGATCTTCGGCTCGGCTGGCTCCAATCCCAGCGCCAGCGCCGGCGCACCATCGGTCACTAGGTTGAGCCACAGCAGTTGAATGGCGGCCAACGGAGAGGGCAGCCCGGCGAGGATTGCTACCAGAATGGTCAAGATCTCAGCCAGGTTGCAGGAAAGCAGATAGTAGACGAACTTGCGGATATTGGCGTAGATCACCCGTCCATGTTCAATCGCGGCGACAATGCTGGCATAGTTGTCGTCGGTGAGCACCATGTCGGCAGTTTCTTTGGCCACGTCGGTCCCGGTGATGCCCATGGCGACTCCAATGTCGGCTCGCTTGAGGGCCGGGGCGTCGTTGACTCCGTCGCCGGTCATCGCCACGACCTGGTTGTCGCGCTTCAAGGCATCCACAATCCGCACTTTGTGTTCCGGTGACACCCGGGCGAATACGGCTGTCCGTTTGATCTCCAGCTGGATCTGGGCCTCGTCCATCTCGTCCAGCGCCCGTCCGGTCACGACCTGGAAGCCTGGCTCTAGTAACCCAATCGACTCGGCGATGGCCCGGGCGGTATCCGGGTAGTCCCCGGTAATCATTATGGTGCGGACTCCTGCCGCGCGAGCCCGCCGCAAGGCCGGAGCGACCTCTGGCCGCGCAGGATCGATCATGCCGAATAATCCCACGAAAGTGAGACTGTGCTCCACGCTCTCGGGGGTCGTCTCGTCTGGCACGTCCGGCTCGGCCCGGTAAGCGACTGCGATCACTCTCAGCGCCTGCTGAGCCATCGCAGCATTGGCACTCAGGATTCTCTCCCGGCCTGCCGCGTCAAGCGGCAAAGGCTGATCCTGGATGGTCTGGTAATGAGTGCACAGTTCGAGCACCACATCGGGTGCTCCCTTGGTCGCGGCCACTTCCCACCCGCGCAGGCTCCCGTCGTAGAAGGGACTCGCATCTTCGGCGGTGGGATCGAGGACTTTGTGGACGGTGGTCATCCGTTTGCGGCCGGAGTCGAAGGGGATCTCGTTGATGCGCGGGTAGACCTGCTCTAGCTGATCTCGCCGGGCGCCCGCCTTGCTGGCGGCCACCACAAGCGCTACCTCGGTCGGATCGCCTACCACCCGGAAGGAACCGTCCGTGCCCGGTTCGAAATC
>CAZPZD010000009.1:0-48944 GCA_964590515.1 uncultured Anaerolineaceae bacterium
GACCGCCGGGACGAGTTCAACCGTGAGTTTTTCGATGCTTCCGAGAACTCACTCAAACGGCTGCTGCCGGACGACGCTGAATGGGAAACTCTGGTGCGGGTCATCGATATCCCGGCAGTTGCCGGCGGCCAAGTGGCCGAGCTGGTCATGAATGGCGAGGCCAGCAAGGCCATCGCCTATTTGAGGCCGCCGGCGGACAGCTGAACAGATAGGTCACCACGCCCAGAACGGCCGCTTGTCGGAGGACCAGCCATGCTCACCGAGCAGCGGGACGAAGGCGACCGGGGCAATCCGTTCCTGACTGAAATCAGTTTCGCTCTCCCGGCGCCAGAGTTCGAGGGTCTGGCCCTCCTGGCTCCCCACCGGCACCACCAATCGGCCGCCGATCTCCAATTGCTCCTTGAGCGGCGCGGGCACCCGCGGGGCGGCCGCCGCAACGATGATTGCCGGGTAAGGCGCGTGCTCCGGTAACCCTCCAGAACCGTCGCGCTCGTAGACCGTCACGTTCTCGCAGCCCAATTCCTTCAGCCGCTCTGCCGCGCTGCGGGCCAGCTCCGATACCCGCTCCAGGCTGTACACCCGCTGCGCCAGGCGGGAAAGGACAGCCGCCTGGTAACCCGAGCCAGTCCCGATCTCCAATACGGTTTCTCCGCCCTCCAACTCGAGCAACTGAGACATGAGGGCGACGATGTAAGGCTGGGAGATCGTTTGCCCGTGGTCCAGTCTGACCGGCCCATCGAAGTAGGCCTGGCTGCTCAAGTCGTCTGGAACGAAGCGGTGCCGCGGCACGACCCGCATGGCCTCCAGGACCCGGGGATCATGAATGTCGCGGCTCCGGAGTTGCTCTTCCACCATCCGCTCACGGGCGCTGCGAGTGGGATCCTCTGCCATGCATGCCTCAAATGATTATATGCATGAAAAGAAACGCCCAAGGCGGTCGCCCGGGCACTTGGCTGGCAGCCGACTGGATGCCTTACCGCTCAATACGCCAGACGCTGCTCCTTCCAGATGTCGGCCTCGTTATGATATCCGGCCTGCTCCCAGAATCCCTGCCGATCCTGGGCCAGAAACTGCAGCCCGCGCAGCCACTTGCCACCTTTCCAGAAATAAGGGGACATGAGTTCGTTCCGGCCGGGGATGGATCCCGCGATTCCCCGCAGTGGATATCCGTGGTCCGGGCTGATCGGTTCTCCGTCGAAATGAGTGGCCATCAGAAAATTGTCGGCCAGCGCCACTTCCAGTGGAACATTGACCGTGAAGCCGTACTCGCAGTGCTGCAGCACAAATTTGGCGGTGGGCTTGAGCTTGAGGGTCCCCTCGTCCACCAGCCGCTTCAGCGAAACGCCCTCCCACTCCGTGTCAAACTTGCTCCAACGGGTCACGCAGTGGATGTCCATCACAAGCTTCGTACGCGGGAGCTTTTGAAACTCCTCCCAATTCCAGCGCCGCTCTGCCTCAACCTCTCCCCAGACCCGAAAGTCCCAGGTCGCCGGATCGAAGCGCGGGACCGGGCCATAGTGCAGCACCGGAAATTTGTTCGTTAGCGACTGGCCCGGCGGCAGGCGGCCCTCCCGTTTGAACCGCTCTTCCTCCCCTTTGCGAGCCAGCACGTCCCTCAGCATCGGATGCACTCCCCAGAGAACGGCCCGCATTATATCAAGCAGGCGGTACCGCCCGCCTATAGCCGGGCCAGCGGGCTGGCCGTAGCCTGTGCCTCGAGCACCGCACACCCCGACCCTGCCGTTCTCAATTGGGAATAATGACCCAGACCCGGGCGGCGCCACTGTCGGGAACTCGCGGTCCTTGGTGAACGTCTCTGTTCACACAGACTTATGTGGAAGGAAGGATACCGACATGGAGCCATTCCGATTGCATGATCTTCTCCGTTCAACCTGGTCGCGCGCCGCGCAGCCGGGCAAAGCAGTCCTGGCCACTCTCGGCTTGGCGGCCGTAGGAGTGGCCTGTAGTGGACTATCGAGTCCAGATCGTGCCGCTACTCCCACTCGCCCTCCGGTCGCCGAGGCGGCCGACAACACCCTCGCGCTGACCGTTTATAACGAAGGCACCGCCCTCGTCCGGGATCGGCGGCAGTTCGATCTCGCCGACGGGTTCAATGAGATCGCCTTTACTGACGTGTCTGCTTCGATCGATCCGACCAGCGTGCTATTTGAGTCGCTCACCGACCCCGATGGCACCTTCGTCCTGGAGCAGAACTACCAGTTCGATTTAGTCAATTCAACCGCGTTATTCAACAAATACCTGGATCAACTGATTCGGGTGGTCACCCAGGACGGGACCCTCTACGAAGGCCGGCTGTTGAGCAATCAGGGTGGGATAATCTTGCAAAACGAGGACGGACAGGTGTCGGTCATCAGCGGGGACGTGAGAGAGATCTCCTTTCCGGAATTGCCGGATGGGTTGATCACCCGCCCGACCCTGGTCTGGCAGCTCATGGCCGATGGTCGAGGCCCGCAGGATGTGGAGATCACCTACCTGACCGGTGGCCTCGGTTGGCAGGCGGATTACGTGGTCCTGCTTGCGGCCGACGAGACCGCCATCGATCTGGATGGATGGGTCACCATGCACAATACCAGTGGTACCTCCTACGAGGATGCCAAACTCAAGCTAGTTGCCGGCGACCTACAGCGGTTGCCCGAGCCGGGTTTTGCGGCCCAGGAGCTGCTCTTCGAGGCCGATCGGGCCGCGGCGGCCGCGCCAATTGAGCAGCGCGAGTTCTTTGAGTACCACCTCTACGAAGTGCCGCGCCCGGTGACGGTGTCCAACAACGAGAGCAAGCAGATCGAGTTCGTTGCGGTGAATGACATCTCGGCCGAGAAATTCTTCGTCTACGATGGGCTGCAGTGTCGCTACAACTACTGGTACTGCAGCTTCTACGGGTACCCGCAGACCGAGCCGAGCTATGGGATCGCTTCCAATCCGAAGGTGATGGTGATGTTGGAGTTCGACACCGAGGAAGCCGAGGCCGACCTGCCCAGGGGCCGGGTGCGGGTGTATCAAGAGGACGTCGACGGGGCGGCCCTCTTAATCGGCGAAGACAGCATCGACCATACCCCGGAGGGCGAGACCGTGCGGCTGTATGTCGGGGATGCCTTCGACATCGTCGGCGAACGCATCCAGACCGACTTCCGCCGGCCGTCCGAGAATCGACTGGAAGAAGACTTCGAGATCACGCTGCGCAACCACAAGGATGAGCCGGTGGTGGTTCGGGTCGTCGAATATCTATTCCGCTGGAGCGAGTGGAAGATCCTGAGCTCCAGCCACGACTACACCAAGATGGACTCTTCCACGATCGAGTTCCGGGTGACGGTTCCGGCCAACGGCGAGAGCACCTTATCCTACAGCGTCCGCTACTTCTGGCCGTAGCAGCTGCACCTTAATGAGCGAAGGCCTCCGAGGACTGCATTCCCCCGGAGGCCTTTCTTGATTCTGATGATCGGAGCCGAGCGCGACGGGGTCTTGCTAATACCCTGGCCCGAGGATCAGCTCTCGACTGTCAGTTTCGGGGTTGTAGTGGTAGCCCGGCCCAGGGTCCTACAAGCCCGGACGATTGCTAGTGCTATGCGACTGAGGGCGAATCGCCTTCGAAGAGCGGGAGGTGCCCCAGGGCGATGACATGTCTCCAGGTCTCGGGGTCTCCCTCGGTAAAAATCGCAGCCTCTGCCACCACCTGAGCGCCGGCCAGCTCCATCACGCTGCGCATTCCATTGAGAGTCGACCCGGTGCTGACCACGTCATCAACCAGCACGACTCGTTTGCCCTTGAGCGCCGAGCGGTCCTTCTCATCCAGGAAGAGGGTTTGCGGCTTGCCGGTCGTGATCGAAACCGTCTCGGCCTCCAGGGTTTCACCCATATACAGCTTGTAGGTCTTGCGCAACACGATCCAGCGCTTCCCGGTGGCCACGGCAAGGGCATGGACCAGCGGAATGCTCTTGGCTTCCGCGGTGACCAGCACATCGTAGTTGATTCCCGCTAACCGTTTGGCAAGCGCGCCTGAGCAGGCTTTCACCAACTCGGTGTCTCCTAAAATGTTCAACACGGCGATCCGCAACCCGGGCGCGACTTCAAACAGAGGAAGTTTGCGCTTCAGTCCCGCGACTTCGACCGAGTAGGTTTCACGCTCCATCGGCATGCTCATCCTCCCGCCCTTGACAGCTAGTTCAACCCGCGTAGAATTACTTCGATATGCATCAAACTAAATCTATGGATGACAAAGGCCCGTTAGCCGAGCTGCTGGAGTTCTTTAAGGTGCTTTCGGAGGCCAATCGGCTGAAGATTGTGGGCTTGCTGTCGCAGGGACCCTTTAACGTGGAGCAGCTCGCGGCGAAGCTCAACCTGCGCCCTTCGACGGTATCGCACCACCTGTCTCGACTCTCGCAGGCCGGCCTGGTGGCGGCCCGGGCGGAGGGCTATTATAGCGTATACCACTTGCAGACCGAGGCGTTGGAGCAGATGGCCCGCCGCCTGTTGTCGCGAGAAGACCTGCCCGCGGTGGCCGAACAGGCAGATCTGGCCGCCTATGATCGCAAGGTGTTGGAATACTTTTCACGGCCGGATGGTCGCTTGAAGAGCATCCCCGCCCAACGTAAGAAGCTCAACGTGGTCCTACGGCACGTGATTCTGCGGTTCCCGGTGGGCAAGCGCCTCAGCGAGAAACAGGTAAACCTCTTGTTACGCAGGGTCCATGACGACACTGCCAGGCTGCGCCGGGAGTTGGTGGGCGCCGGATTGCTGCAACGCTCCCAAGGCCAGTATTGGCGCCCGCCAACTTAGCCTTACTCCTCCTGTCGACTTCGCAGGTCATAGATCCCACCCTCCAAGGGCCACACTCGGCCGCAGTTCTGGCAGCGCAGTCCATCCTGATTTTGGCCGATTCGGTCCGATTTGCAGACCGGACACCTCCAGAATGTACCCTGCCGGTGGAAATTCGGAGCAAGCCTGGCTCGCGCCCGCAGGAAAACGCTTGGGCTCAGCAGGATCCATTTTCCGCTCGGCTGCAGGGCCGAATCCAATGCGGTCAGGGCCCGGGCCGGGAAAACACGCTTTAGCAAGGCCTGACGAAACATTGACACCGCGAGCTCTCGCTCAACAACGAATCCCGCCTCCTCCAACCAGGTTCGGACCGACTGTGGATGAAAGTTGAAATTGAGCTGCACGAACTCGACTGGCGCCCGGTCGAACGGATTCCACGCTTGAGCGCGCACAAGCCAACGTAGTACTGCTTTGAGATTGCGTTTATTGGCGTATTCCAGAACGAAGGATGCGTCCTGCTCCAGTACTTCCGCGACGCTGGCCAAGGCTCCTGCTGGATCCGCCATATGATGCAGGGTGCGGATCATGGTGGCGCCGTCGAAGAGCCCCGGCACGAACGGTAGCCGATAGACGTCGGCCGCAACGTACAGATACCGGTCGTCCTGACCTAGTCTCTCCTGAGCTTGCTGCAGCTGGGAGCGCGAGTAGTCCACTAGGGCAATCCGCTCGAAGCCGCGGTAACGCGGAGTGTTTCGTCCGGCTCCCGCCCCGATCTCGAGCATGAATCGGCCGGCCCTGGGCAGAAGCCGGCGCAGCGCAGCCGCCTCCGCCGCGTCTTCGTAGAGCCGATCCCCTGGCGTCCAGAAGCGGTCCTGGTAGTCCGATCCCTCGTAGTCACAGATCGGAGGTCGGCCTATTTCCATCGGGTCAGGATCGTCTCCCGTTCAAACAACTGAACCGAAAACGCCAGGAGTCCGGTGTCGATCACGCCCAGGACAAGGGCCATCCAGAGAATCAGCCTCTGATTGAGCAGGATCAAACCCGAAATTTGGCCAAAGAAGAGCGCAAGCAGCGGCATGATCACCAACATCGAGAGCTGTTCCGCGACCCGCGGATCGCTCGACCGCGAGGAAACCATTACCGCCACACTGACCGCGGCCAGGGCAAGCAGCGGGCCGACCACCAGTACCGCCGTCAGCCAGAGCGGATCGGCCAGCCGGGACAAGACCGCGGGCTCAACGGCCAGCAATGCCGACCCCAAGAGGAACACCCCAAAGGCGAGCCAGGTGACAAGCACGGCCGGGATAACCGCCGCCGCCGCCTTGCCCGCCAGCAGCTCCACGGTGGTTATAGGGGTCGCCAAGACCGGTTCGAGTGTTCGCCGGGTCTTCTCACCGATGATGCTGTAGGAGGCGATCGTGATCGGAATCGCCAACGGCATCAGCATGAACAGCAACAGGAATTGACTCACTAGGAAGTACTGGCTGCAGGCAGTCCCCTCCAGCCCTTCGCAGACTTGGCCAAAATTCGGGGGTAAGTCATCGGTTATCAATCCGTCGAGGTCACCCACCGAGCCAGTTACATACAGAATGACCAACGGAATGGCCGTCAGGAGCATTGGCAAGAACGCCACGGTGAAGAGCACCAAGCGGTTCCTGAAGATCTCCGCCCATTCCTTTCGAACGATGGTCCACACTCGCCTCACGAGTGGGCCTCCTCGGGTAGCGCTTCGCCCGGATCTGCCTGATTCAGCAAATGAAGGTACACGTCCTCCAAGGTCCGGCGCAGCTCGCCGACAAACTGCAGTTGGGCCCCGGACTCGACGAGTGCCGCGATGAGCGCGGGATTTTCGGACTCGGGATCGTTCAGCGTCACCACGAGCTTGGAATCCACGGTTTCGACGGCCTTCACAAAGGGGAAGGCAGCGAGGGTTTCCCGATACTCGGGCTTGAGCTGCGCCAGGTGGAAGACCACCTTCCGGCCGAAAATCTGGCGCCGGAGCGCTCCGGGGGAATCGAGGGCCAGCAGTCGGGTGTTGAAAACCCCGACCCGGTCGCACAAGCGATCCGCTTCGTCGAGATTGTGGGTGCAAATGAAGATCGTTCGGCCCTCGCCTTTCAACCCTTCGATGAAGTCTCGAACCAGATGGGCTGCCTCCGGGTCGAGGCCGGTGGTGGGTTCGTCGAGAAAAAGCACTCGAGGCTCGTGGAGCAAGGCCCGGGCGATCGCCAGCTTCTGGCGCATCCCGCGCGAGAAGGTGGCCGTCGGCTCACTGCGACGGTTCCACAGGCCGAGCAGCCGCAAATAGCGCTCAACTTGCGCTGGGATGTCCACGACCCCGTACAGCTCCGCAAAGAAGGTTAGATTGCGCTCCGCACTCAGCGTGTCGTACAGGCCGGGCGCCTCGGTCAAGATCCCGACCTGGCGCCGAAGCTCGGTGTCGTCCTGGCCAAGTTGATGTCCGGCCACCCAGGCCTTTCCGCTGCTTGGGCTGATCAGGCCGGTCAACATTCGGATGGTCGTGGTCTTGCCGGCCCCGTTCGGTCCCAGGAAGCCGAATAGCTCTCCCGGGGCGACCTCCAGCCAGAGATCTTCCACGGCCACCCTCGTCCCAAAGCGTTTCGAGAGACCCTCAATCCTAATTATGGGGCACCTATCGTCTGCCTTTCGGCGATCGCCGCCGGTCAATCCGCATACTTCGAGTCATCCAACCGAATCGCGGCCAGGTCGACCTTGGCCGGGGTGATCTTGAGAAGTGGTTCGCCTGGCATGACGGCCGGCCTGGCGGTCCGCTCGCGGAGTGAAAATAGGATCCCTAAGCTCACGCTAGCCGTGAGGCCGATCACCGCTTCGGTGGCAGCCGGGCTGACATTGAAGAGGGCAATGACGGCCACTGCATTGACCAGCGCGTGCCAGCCGACCGCGGCACCCAGCCAGCGCAGATTCCTATCGGTAATTGCCCGCATCACCATCGCCGAAAGCGACAGGTGGACGATCAGCGAGAAGGCCCGTTCGGCCGCCCCCAGCAATGCCTCGGGCCAGGGGGCCGTCCAATAGGCCTCCAGCTGCGCTTTGGCGGTCGCAACGTCTTCCGCCGGCAGAATCTGGCTCAGGTCGCTGCTCCGGAAGGCCATCGCCTGAAAAAACGCGACTAGCGCCAGGATTCCGACCAGAACAGCTTCAGCCCCGCCGTGCCCGGCTCCGAACATGAGCGATTCCCGCCAACTGCGGGCCGAGCGCTGCCAGAAGCGCAGGGCCAGGAAACGCGCCCCTTCCTCGAACACGCCCGAGGATAGCCCAAGCAGTCCCGCCGACAGCAGGAGTGTTCCGCTCAAGCCGCGTTCGCCGAAGCCCAGAGCAACCAATTGCGGATTGAGAATCAGCCCGTTGAAGGGCAGGTGCAGGACCTGGGAGCCGATGAAGGTCAGTGCCCCGGCCCCAAATAGGCCCCAGCGGCCTCCGGTCCGCCGCCTCAAGGCGACCCCCAGCCCCAGCGGCATGGCCAGCATCAACAGCCCGTTCAGCAAGCGCGCCAGAATGTCGATCGCTGCGCTCCTAAGCCAGATGTTCCACGTGAAACATGCCTACCCCTGGGGCCGACCGCGCTGGTCCCACTCCTCCAAAACATAGCCGATCGTCTCGGCCACCTGTTCCGGGCGGAATCCTAGCCGCGCCGCCTCTCGGGCGAAGCCTCGGGCCAGCCGTTCGAGCTGAGACCGGCGGGGACGAGTCGCCGACCGGCGACCCAGCACGTAGGTCCCGCGGCCGTGCTGGGTAGAGATGACCCCTTGCTCATCCAAGAGCCGATAGGCGCGGGCGACGGTATTGAAATTCACCCCGAGCTCGGCCGCCAGCTGGCGGACCGTGGGGAGCTGCTGCCCTGGCGCCAGCTCACCGGAGCCCAGCCGATCTTGAATCTGATTCACGATCTGCCGGTAGATCGGCTCCTTGCTCCGGAAGTCAAGCGCGACCACGCTTCATCCCCTCACCACATCCTTATGCGATCACTTGCTCCGATTATTTCCTTGGAACTCATAACCAACCTGCAACCTGAGCAGGAGCGGCGACCCCTTGGCAATCTGAGTTGAACCAGGGCACCTCCGTTGTCTAATTGATTGATTGTAGGATTGTATCTGTGTATCATTGTACCAATTCATCTCGAGGACTCCAATAGCCGGGCGATCTCGTCTCGTTCCGGCTTCGGAGCAAGCCCGACGCCGCCCGCCGATCGCAGTCTCACCTCCGCGCCGGCCCGCGAAATCACTTGCCCGATCGCGCTCACCAGGATGCCCTGTGCGTTCAGCGCCTGCTCTATGGCCGATTGCCGATCGGGGGGAGCCGTTAAAAGGAACGCTCCCGAGGCAATCGAGGCGAGCGGGTCCAGCCCAAAGGCCTCGCACAGTGCCTGCCCCTCGGGCAGGATCGGGATCGCTTCCCGATCGACTTCCAGCCCGCACCCGGAAGCTTCCGCCAGCTCCCATAGGCCAGCGAGCAGTCCGCCCTCGGTTAGATCGTGCATCGCATGGACCGGGCCAGCAGGCCGCGCCAGGCGAGCCGCCCGCACGACGCTGATGCCCGGATCGAACAGGAATTTCCGGCAGCGCTCCAGGAATTGTGGCTCGAAGCGCCCTTCCAGCTCGTCGGCCTTCTCCCGGGCGAGGATCGCAGTGGCCTCGATCGGGATCCCTCCGACCAGCAGCAGCCCGTCCCCGGCCTGCGCGCCGGCCGCCGTGACCAGGCCCTCCTTCGCCACTTCCCCCAGCATGCAGCCGACGACGATTGGTCGGTCGATTCCGTGGCTGATCTCAGTGTGGCCTCCAACGAGCGAAACCTCCAGAAATTGGCACGCCTCCCCGATCTGCTTGAAGATCATCCCCGCAAGTCCCCGATCGGTCTTGCCTTCCGGGAGTAGCAGGCTGGCCAGGAACCAGCGCGGTTCTGCACCCATACAGGCCACGTCGTTAGCGTTAACGTGCACGGCATACCAGCCAACCCAATCTGAGGCGAAGGTAATCGGATCGGTTTTCGCCACCAGGTAGCGGTCGCCCAGATCAATCACCGCCGCGTCCAGTCCAATGCCTGGCCCCACCCGGACCCGCGGGTCGGTCGAGCCGAGGCCGGCCAACAGCTCGCGCAAGACCGGGTTGGGGATCTTTCCCAGCGGGAACGGTTCGGAGGGTCGGGCCACAAGGACCTACGAGAGCAGGCGGAGCGGATCCGCGCCGAAACCGAAGCGAAAATACAGGAACAGGATCGCACCCGCTCCGAGGCCAATCAACAGTAGAAGCAGCCAGTCGACCGGGCCGAAAGCGAGGTCCACCCGATAGCTACGCCGTACTCCGGGCGCGCCGAAGGCCCGAGCCTCCAAAGCGCGGGCCACGTTCTCGCTCGCCCGCAGCGAACTGACCATCAGAGCGATCAGCCCTGGCACCAGCGCTCGAACCCGGCCCAGGCCTCGGGTGTGTTCCAGGTCCAATCCACGGGCGCGTTGGGCTTGAACGATCGTGGTGTAGTTCTCACGGATGGTCGGGATGAATCTCAACGCCAGCCCGATCGACAGTCCCCACGGGTAAGGAAGCCCAAGCTTGACCAGCCCCCGGACGATGCTCTGGCCCTCCGTCGTGTACAGCCACAAGAAGATGACCAGCGCCATTCCCAGCAGCCGCAGACCCAGGGTTGCTCCCTGCGCCATCCCTCCGCCGGTGATTTGGAGTGGACCGAAGGCGACCAGCGCTGGGCCTGCTGGGTAAAACAGCGCCCGCAGCGCCGCCAACAGGAGACTTACCGGCAGCACAGTCCGCCCAACTCGCCAGAAAGTGCTCGCAGCGAGATCGGCCGACCAGTAGAGCGCGGCCAGGCCGAGCACGGCGGCAACGAATATCAGCGGGTGCTGCAATAGAAGCAGCAGCAGCATCGCAGTGACCACGGTGGCCAGCTTCACTCGCGGGTCCGCCCGATGGACCCAGCTTTCTCCCGGCTGATAGAACTCAACCAAGGTCTTGCCTGTGCCGCGCTAGAAACGACTCACACGCGGCGGTGACGGTCAGCCCCTCGATCTCCACGCCCGAGCTCGCTAGTCGTTGGACCAGCTCCACGATCGGAGGCGGTTCCAGGTGGGTCGACTGCAATAGATCTGATCGACGGAAGATCTCGGCTGGGGTTCCCGTTCCAACCATTCGGCCCTCGCTCATCACTGCAACTCGGGAAGCATAGCGGACCACCAGCCGCATGTCGTGGGTGATCAAAATCACACTGTGGCCCTGCGTGTTGAGCTCGGCGAAGTAATCCATCAGTTGGGCGGCGCTCCCCCAGTGCAGGCCGGTGGTTGGCTCGTCCAAAACCCACACCGGCGGCTGCAGGGTGGCGACTGCCGCGATGCTCACCTTTCGCCGCAGGCCGAAACTGAGCGTTCCGGGACCGCGCTGCGCGATCGACTGCAAGCCAAAGCTCTGCAGGCCACGCTGCACGTGATCCTCCACCTCCGCGGGGGTCGATCCAAGATAGCGCGGACCCAGGCCTAGCTCCTCCGCCACGCTCGGGCTAAAGAGTTGGTGATCGGGGTTTTGGAACACGTAGCCCACTTGCCGCGCCAGCCGGCCGGTCGAGAGTCCGGAGATGTCCTCTCCGTCCAGCCGGACTTGGCCGCGGGCCGGCCGCAGCAACCCATTCAGGTGCTTGGCCAGAGTCGACTTGCCGGAGCCATTCTGACCCACCAGCCCCAGAAACTCTCCCGGTTCGACGACCAGATCCGCCCCCCGCAAGGCCGGCCGGTCCGGCGGGTAGGCATACCAGAGATCGATCGCTTCCAGCCGAGGCGCCTGGATCATGCCACTTCAGCCTGACGCAGTGCCGCCACCGCCTGCTCAACATCGGTGAAGCGAAACACCGGGGCTCCGAGCTCCCGGTTCAAACAGTGCGCAAACTCGCTGATCTCCGGCGGCCGCAGCCCCAGTTCGCCAAGCCGCTCGACCTGCTCGAAGACCTGGTTCGGATTCCCTTCCATCACAATCTGACCGTGGTCAAGCACCAGGACTCGGTCAGCGAACCCGGCCAGCGCTTCGCTGTCCTGAGTGATCAGTAGAATCGTGTGCTCCGACCGTAGGGTCCGAATTACCTCGAGCACTTCCGTCTTCCCGCGGGGATCCAGGCTGGCCGTGGGTTCGTCGAGCACCAAGATCCGCGGCTGCATGGCCAGAATGGCCGCAATGGCGACTCGCTGTTGCTCTCCGCCTGAAAGATGGGCCGGGGCGCGGTGCCGAAATTCGTTCAGCCCCGTCACGCGGAGCGCCCAGGTCACCCGCTGCTCGATCTCCGCCACCGGCAGGCCAAGGTTCTCCGGACCGAAGGCCAGCTCGGCCTCTACGGTCATCTGCAGAAACTGGGTCTCCGGATCTTGGAACACGATCCCGACCCGGGTCGCCAATTCCGCCACCGGATTGCGCTTGCTGTCCAGGCCCTCGATGACTACCTCACCTCGAACCTGCCCGCCGGTGGACTGAGGCACACTTCCATTTAACGCCAGTGCCAGAGTGGACTTGCCTGCACCGGACGGCCCTATCAGCCCAACCACCTCCCCCATCCCCAGCTGCAGGTTCACCCCGCGCAGGACCCACTCCGGGGCGGCTCCGGCCAGTGCAGGATAGGCGTACCAGAGGTCGCGGACCTCAACCAGGGGCGTCACAGAGCAATCTCACTTGGACGGCGGTAGGAGGGCTGCCGAATCCAGATCGAGGTCAGACCTCTTCAAACTTAGCGGCGGAACCCAACTGTTCAACCTGAGGGTAAGCCCGTCGGACAATCCGAAAGAGGATGAGACCAAACACGCCGAGGCCCACCTGGACCAAATTGCCGACCAACTCGGCCGTTGCGCCGGCTACGCCCACTCCGTAGACGGTCGCTTCTCCCACGAAGTACACCCCTACCTGGGCCAAGCCCCCGACGACCCAGCCGAGCAACATGCCACCCCAGCCCTTACGCCAGCCCAGCCAGCCCACCAGCAAACCGGTGCTCCCATGGGCGATCAGCGTCAGGGGTGCGAACGACACGAAGCCGCCGATGATATCGGCGACCGCAGCACCGACCCCGGCGGCTACCGCTCCAATGGCCGGCCCGAAAGCAATGGCGACGAAGGTTTCGGCGATCACCCCGGTGTGCCAGTATCCGGCAGTCGCCGCCACCGGGATTCGGATGGCCGATACCATCACCGCAACCAGCGCGATGCCTACCGCAGTGAGCGATACACGTCGGGCGCTCAACTTAGTTTCCTCCTCACGACCATCCAAATTGATTGTACCGCGGGCACTCTCCGCCCCCTTCCGCGCCTCCCATTGCGGCGGGCCCGCCCCAAAAAGTGGAAAAATGGCCTGCATGGTAGAATCCGCGACCTGGGCCGCGCAGCACGAATTGCAGCCCAAAACACGATGATTCGGGAACTGGATTGGCGCGATCTGCCACTGCTCCACCGCGTGCGCGACCGCGGGATCTGTCCCGATTCGCAGCTGGCCTTCACCCGGGGCGCCAATGCCTTTCAGAATGCCCTGCTGGACGTGTTTATCCCTGGCCGGTCGGCAATCACTCTGGTAGCTCGAGAGGGTGATCACGATGCGGTCGGCCAGTGCATCCACCGCGGCGATTCGCCCGTAGCCCGCATTACGTTCCTGGGACCGATCGAATCCTTGCAGCACGACCTGGGCATGCAGCTGGTGGAGTCGCTTGCCTACACCGCCGGCGAGCATGGCGCCTTCAACCTGGTGGCCGATGTCGATGAGCACAGCTTTGCCTTCGAGCGCTTGCGCCAGGCCGGATTCGCGGTGTACGCCCGCCAGCGCATCTGGCGCTTAGGCAACGACCGACAGGATCTCCCGGACGCGCGAGGCGCTGCCTGGCAGCTGGAGAGCTCTTCCGATGCCCTGGCTGCCCAAAGCCTCTACCTTAATATCGTCCCCGGCCTGATCCAGCAGGTTGAGGCTGGACCTTCCAGCACCGGCCATAATCTGGTTCACTGGCGCGACAACGAACTTCTGGGATACCTGGACATCGAGCGCGGCTCGTTGGGGACCTGGGTGCAGCCCTTTTTCCATCCCGCCGCGGAGGACTTCTACCGGCTGATGGCAGATTTCCTGCATCAAACCCCGGTCGATCGCCCGTTGTTTGTGTGCGTGCGGTCTTACCAGAGCTGGATGGGCCGGCCACTCGAGCGCTTGTGGTTCGAGCCGGAGGTCGACCAGGCCGTGCTGGTGAAGCGGCTAACAGCCCGAGTGCGCAAGCCGGTTAGGGGCCGACTGCGAAGGGTCGAGGGGACTTACCCGGAGCCCACCGCCCCGATTGCCAGGATCGAGGAGCCGGCCGGCGCTCCACGATGACGGGCAAGCGGATCACCGACAACCTGGATGCCTTGCAGGGCGTCCTGCCCCTCCACATCAGTGACAAACTAACCGAGATCAATCAGCCAGACGACTTGCTGGAAGTGATCCTGGACATCGGCCGGGTTCCAACCGCGCGTTACGTTAAAGAGGAGGTCAACCTCAGCGACAAAGAGGTGACCTGGGATGACATCGATGCCGTCGTCGACCGGATCGGAGAGTTCGACGCCGATAACCGGGGCGGGATTGAGCGCACCCTGCACCGGATCTCCGCCATCCGCAACCGCCACGATCGAATTGTCGGGTTGACCTGCCGGGTTGGCCGGGCGGTCTATGGAACGATCGATATCATCCAGGACCTGATCAGCAACGGGAAGAGCCTGCTGCTGCTTGGGCGACCGGGAGTCGGCAAGACCACGATGTTGCGGGAAGCGGCCCGGATCCTGGCCGAGGAGCGGCGGGTAGTGATCGTGGACACCTCCAACGAGATCGCCGGCGACGGGGACGTGCCGCATCCGGCCATCGGGCGTGCCCGCCGAATGCAGGTTCAGAAGCCGAGCCTGCAGCACGAAGTGATGATTGAGGCGGTCGAAAACCATAATCCCGAAGTGATCGTGATCGACGAGATCGGGCGGGAGCTGGAGGCGCTTGCCGCCCGCACGATCGCCGAACGCGGGGTCCAGCTCATTGGCACCGCTCACGGCAATACCCTCGAGAACCTGCTGCTCAACCCCACCCTCTCGGATCTGATCGGAGGGATCGAATCGGTCACCCTTGGAGACGAGGAGGCTCGCCGCCGCGGGACCCAGAAGACCGTCCTCGAGCGGCGCGCCGCGCCGACCTTCGATGTCTTGATCGAGATCCAAGACCGGGAGCGGCTGGCGGTTCACCACGACGTGGCGGCCGCGGTGGATGCACTGCTGCGCGGCCGTCCGCTGCCGGCCGAATCCCGCTACCGAGATGAATCGGGCGAGATCAAGATCGAGAAGACCTCCGCTCTGCCCGGTTCCGATCGCCGGAGCCCAGCCGGCTACCGGCGGCAATCGGCCCTGCCCGGCGCCCACCCGGAAGAACCGGCCGAGCAGCCGTTCTCGCCAACCCCACTGCATCGACCCGGCGATCCACTGGACACGATCCGGATATACCCGCACGGGGTGGCCCGCAACCGGCTGCGGCAGGCCGCGAAACGACTGCATGTGCCGGCCCTTCAGGTGGACGATTTCACCCAGGCCGATGTCCTGGTCACTTTGCGCTCCTACTACCGCCGCCAGCACCGGTTCATCGCCGACGCCGAGGCGCGCCGGATGCCGATCTATGTCCTGCGGGCCAACACGGTCGGTCAGATGGAGAATTTCTTAGTCGAGCTCTTCAGCCTCGATCGCGAACCGGCCGGCGACCCTTCTGAGGACCAGGCCACCCAGGAGGCCCAAGAAGCGATCCAGGCCGTGCTGAATGGAGCCCGTTCGGTGGACCTCAAGCCGACCACGGCCTACGGCCGTCGGCTGCAGCACCAATTAGTCCGCCAGGCCAATCTGATCTCGCACTCCTATGGGCACGAGCCGCAGCGGCGGGTCCGGATCTTCCGCGATTGAGCTTTTTCACCACCATCGAGGGACCGGACGGAAGCGGCAAGTCCACCCAGGCCCGGCTGCTTGCCGATCACCTCGCCAGCCAGGGTTACGACGTCTTGTTCACCCGCGAACCCGGCGGGACCGAGATCGGCGACCAAATCCGCCGGGTGATCATGTCACTCGACAACAAGCGGATGAGTCCCCAGGCGGAGTTTCTGCTCTTCTCGGCCTCGCGAGCCCAGCTCGTTCGTGATGTCATTCAGCCTAAGTTGGCCGCAGGCGGGGTGGTAGTGTGCGATCGCTTCTACGATTCCTCGCTGGCCTATCAGGGGTACGGCCACCAGTTGGATCTGGACCAGCTCCGCTCGGTCACCCAGTTCGTCACCGGTGGCCTGGTGCCGGACCTGACCCTGCTGCTTGATCTGCCGAGTGAGGAGGGGCTCAACCGTCGCAAAGAGGCGGGGTTGTGGAATCGATTGGATGATTACGATCTCGCCTTCCACGAACGGGTGCGGGCAGGCTACCTGCGGTTGGCGCAGGCCGAGCCCCAGCGCTGGGTCGTGATCGATGCGACTCGCTCCAAAGCTGAGATCCAATCCGACATGCAGCAAGCCGTACTCTCCCGACTGGAATCCCGAGCTGGCTAAGCGCGGAAAGTTAACAGCCAGGGTCGCTAGGGTTCGGCGTCCGGCTCAGAAATCGAAGTCGTCGCCACCATTGTTACCACCCAGATCCGGCATGCTCTCCTCGATGTCTTCTGGGTCCTCGCCGGCCTCCAGCCGGTCGACCACCTCGTCGAACTCTCCCGGCATGTCCTCCCCTAGCTCGCTCCCCATCTTGCGCATCATGCGGGCCATCGAGCGCGGGTCGTTTTCGTCGACGTCGCCCCAGTCGCTCGGATCGGAGAGCTCGTCCAGGCGGGACTCTTCAGAACGGGCAATCCTCACCCGCCCGATCAGCCGCTGCAGCTCGGTGCTCCCGCAGTGCGGGCATTTAACCTTCTTCCGCCCGTACTCGGCATAAGTCTGAAAGATCACCGATCGCTTCTTACAGCTCTGGCAGCGGTAGTCGTAACGCGGCATCGCGTCCTCCGGAGCTTCGGATTATACTCACCGCCCCCTTTCCATGAGCGCGCCGTCCACGCCTCCGCTGCTGGTGGTCATCTCCGGCCCCTCCGGGGTAGGCAAAGACACGGTGGTCCATCACCTCAAGCAGCGCGGTCTGCCTTTCCACTTCGTGGTGACAGCTACTTCCCGACCCAAGCGGCCGGACGAAGTGCACGGAGTCGATTATTTCTTCTACAGCGAGCCGGAGTTTCTCGACCTGCTCGGACGAGGCGAGCTGCTTGAGCATGCCCTGGTCTACAACGAGCATAAAGGCGTTCCAAAGCAGCAGGTGCGGGACGCAATGGCCAGCGGACTGGACGTCGTCATGCGGGTCGATGTGCAGGGCGCCAAGACCATCAAACAGCTTGCCCCCGCGGCGGTCGCGATTTTCCTGATGGCCCGCGACGAGGCCGAGCTAGCCCGGCGACTGCGGATGCGGAAGACCGAGTCCGAAGAGCACCTGCAAACCCGGCTGCAGGCTGCCCGGGAGGAGCTCCACTACCTGGATCTTTTCGACTACAAGGTGGTGAACGCCGATTCGGAGGTGGAGGCGGCGGTCAGTACCATCCTGGCTATCATCGAGGCCGAACACCACCGCACTCATCCGCGGCAGGTGAGGTTGTGAGCGACTGTAGAGCAGGGGCCTTCGGCGCACTGGGAATCCGTTGGTCCACGCCGGGGGACATCTGGGGCCGCGAGACCTGTCAGGAAGCTCACAGCTGGGCACTGGCCCTCCGGCCTATTCACCCGCCTGCGACCGCTCTGCTACAATGAATCCGGTTTGTGAAAGTTGTCACGCATGCCCGTTTGGACGACAGGAGCGACACCGGACGCATGAGCCACAATCAACCACCCCAGGTATTTGACCTCACGATCATCGGCGCCGGGCCCACGGGTCTCTTCGGAGCCTTCTACGCCGGCATGCGCGAGCTCAGTTGCAAACTGATCGACGCGCTTCCCCAGCCAGGCGGCCAGATCACGGCCCTCTACCCGGAGAAGAAGATCTACGACACCCCCGGTTTCTTCTCCATCGTCGGCAAGGATCTGGTCGAGAACCTGTACCAACAGGCGCTCCAGTGGGGCTGCACGTTTGTACTCGGGGAGCAATGCGACACGCTCAAACGAGTCCCGCTCCCGGGCGGTCAGCCGGATGAGCAGTGCTGGGTCATCGGTACTTCCAAGGCCGACCACTACTCCCGGGCGGTAGTCATCGCGGCCGGGATCGGCGCCTTCCGGCCGGTCAAGTTGGAAAACGAAAGCATCGACCGATTTGAAGATAACGGAGTGGCCTACTTCGTCCAGAAAATCGACAAGTACGCCGGTAAGCGGGTGTTGATCGTCGGTGGGGGCGACAGCGCGGTGGATTGGGCTCTGGCGACCGATCCGATTGCGGCCAGCGTTACGCTGATCCACCGCCGGGAAGGTTTCCGGGCCCACGATCTCTCGGTCAACAAACTCAAGGATTCGGGGATCGACGTCAGGTTGTTTTATGAGCTCCGCGAGCTGCAGGGGGACGGGAAACTGGAGCGGGCGGTGATCTTCGACAACCGCACCGGCGAAGAAACCACCCTCGACATTGACGGGGCCATCCTGGCCCTGGGATTCAAGGCCGACCTCGGTCCGCTTCGCGAGTGGGGCCTGGACACCGTCGGCCGCCGCTATCTCCGGGTCAACAACAAGATGGAGACTAACCTGCCGATGGTCTACGCCGCCGGCGACCTGGCTCTGCAGGAAGGCCTGGATCCGCTCAACCTGATCGTGATCGGCTACGGGCAGGTGACCGTGGCCGTGAACTATGCCTACGCGGCCCTCAAGCCCGGCGGCAAAGTCTTCCCCGGCCACTCCAGCGAGAAGATGGCCGGGAAGTAGCCCGCCCCGCTTGCCGCGCCCACGCGCCGGAGAACTCAACATGGACGCCTCCATCACTTGGCAGCATGACCAGACCTTCATCGCCGAGGCCACCAGCGGTTTCCGGCTCCCGATCGGAGAAGACGAAGTCGGCTGCCGGCCGATGGAGCTGTTGCTCTTCAGCCTGGCGGGCTGCACTGCGGTCGACGTTCTCTCCATCCTGCAAAAGAAGCGCCAAAAGGTCACCGGGTTTGAGATCCGGGTGAACAGCGACCGCAGCCCGGAACACCCCAGGCGGTTCACGTCCATTACCCTAAACTACGTCGTGAAGGGGCAGGAGATCGATCCGGCGGCGGTCGAACGGGCGATCGAGCTGTCGTTGACCAAGTACTGCTCGGTGCACGCGACGCTCACCGAGTCCGTGCCGATCCGCAGCGCCTACGAGATTCGCTAAGCCCTCTGCCTAGACGAACTGGCGCCGGATGCTCAGGGCGCTCAGCACCAGCGCCGCCAACGCAAAACCCAGCAGCACCGCCAGCTCCGCGGCCACGTCCAAGAAACCCAGTCCCCGAATCATGACGTCGGTCATGGCCCGGTTGGCGTAGGTGAGCGGCATGAGCGAGGCGACGATCTGCAGCACGCGCGGCAGGCTGTCGACCGGCAGGATGATTCCGGAGAGCAGCACCTGGGGGACGATCACGATCGGGATGAACTGAACGACCTGCAGCTCGGTGCGGGCGTAAGTAGACAGAAAAATCCCCAGGTTGACCGCCCCCACCGTCAGCAGTGCCTCCACCAGAAAAGCCAGCGCCAGGTTTCCGGCGTGGTGGATCCGCAGCACGTAGATCGTGAACAACAAGACCACCGCCGACTGGACCAGCGCGAAGAGACCGAAGCCCAGCATGTAGCCCAGGACAATCTCGCCTCGTCCGACCGGCGTCGCCAGTAATCGTTCCATGGTCCCCTGCGAGCGCTCTCTTAGAAATGAGACTCCGGTCAGCAGGAAGACGAAGAAGAAAACAAAGAAGGCGATATAGACCGGCGCGAAGGAATCGAGAAAGTCGTACTCTTCGCCGCCGTAGATGTAGCGGGTCTCGAACTCGACGCTCGGCCGCTCGGCCACCGTCGGGCCGGCCGGCAAGCTTTGTGCGAGGGCGGCGGTGAGAGCAAACATCACCGCCTGGCGCTGGCCGGGATTGGATCCCTCCAGCACAAGCTCAAGCCGGGGCTCGCCTCCCTGTGCCAATGCCTGGGTGAATCCCTCGGCAAGAATAACCACCGCATCGAGCGATCCGTCCCGCAGGAGTAGCTCGCCCTTCCCCCGGGTAACCGCTTCGACCGACAGTTCGTCCCGTTCACCGAGCAACTCGATCAGCCGGTCGGCGGCGGAGATCCGTGCTCCGGTGGGCAGAACAATTCCCTGGTCCACGGCTGCGATTCCGATCGCCAGCCCCTGATTTTCGAGTCTCAGGATGTAACCCAGGAGCCCCATCACAAACATCGGCGCCACGATGATCAATCCCACACTGCGGTGGTCACGGCGGATCTGGGAGATCAGCCGCCGCGCGATGGCAAACACCCGGCTAGGCTGCATGATCCGCCTCAGCAAACTTGAGAAAGGCCTGCTCCAGGTCGGTCATCCCGCTGCGCTGCCTGAGCTGCTCCGGGCTGCCCTCGGCGATCAGCCGGCCCTCACGCATGAAGCCCAGCCGGTCGCAGCGCCCGGCCTCGTCCATCACGTGGCTGGAGATGACCAGGGTCACCCCGGCCTCCGCCAGCCGACGGAAGTGCTCCCAGAAAACCACCCGCAGTTGTGGGTCCACCCCGACGGTCGGCTCGTCCAGGATGAGCAGCCGCGGCCGATGAACGAGCGCACAGGCGAGCGAGACCCGCCGCCGCAGCCCGCCGCTCAGCGACCCCACCAGGTCGTTGGCGCGGTCCTGCAGCTCCACCAATTCGAGGGCCTCTGCGATCCAGGAGGCGGTCCGCACCCCGCTCAGAGCGGCAAAGAAGAGCACGTTCTCTCGTGCGGTCAGGTCAGAGTAGAGGGCCTCCGCCTGGGTCATGTATCCGATCTCCGCCAACAAGGCCCGGTCTGGCATCCGCCGGCCTAGGACCCGGGCCTCCCCGCTGTCGGCCTTAGCCAGGCCGACCAACAGCCGCATCAAGGTCGTCTTCCCCGAACCGTTCGGTCCGAGCAGCCCGTAGATCTCGCCGGCCTGCACCCGCAGGTCAAGCTCGTCGACGGCCCGAATAGCTCCGAAGGCCTTATTCAGCCGGACAGTTTCAATCGAGAAGTCCAACGAGGGGTTGACGGATCTAGTCGGCGGAGGCGGAGGCCGCCGCTGGGCTGGGGGCGTGTTCGACTCGCCTTGCCCGGCTTGGCCAGTACAGGATCAGACCCAACAGGCTGGTGAGCACACCCAGGGCCAGCCCGATCACCTGTACCTGGCCGAAATAAATCGTGGGCAGCGCATGCGAGCCAATGCCTAGAAAATCCGCAAACGATGCCGCCACCGTAAAGACATACCCCGTCGCGATCAGCCGCACCCCGACCTCCGACCGCAGCGAGTTGGGGCGGCCGTTGCGCACCACCCGCACTGTGAGCGAGGCTCCGAGCAGCAGAAGCGCCAGGCCGGTCGACCACACCCCGATCTGCACAAACCCGACCACCGGGCTGCGGTCTAGGCCGATCAGGTCCGGTTCGACCCCGATGATGAAAATGAAGAGGCCGGCCAGGACGAGGGTCATCCAGCGGCGGGCCCAACGAACCTGCTTCTTGGTTAGCGGGGAAGAGGGCATTTAGGCAATAAACCCCACTTCGTCGGGGCTGTCAAGACGGCCTGTTGGGCGCTTTCCCTGCGCTTCCCAGGGCACAAAGAGCACCCCCAGGGGCGGCTCATGCACTGCCCCGGAGGCTTCGGACCAGGCTGCTCCACACCGGGTCGCGCTGGCCTGGGACGTAGGGAAGGTAAAGCGCCAATCGGTCAACCAGTCCCTGATAGCGTTCCAGAAGCGCCGGACCGAGTTCGTCCGGCTCGCAAACCACGGCGAAGGCTTCCAGCATCTCTTGGGTGATTCGTTCACCCATGGTGTCCCACTCCCCTCGCCGCGCCATCCCCTGAAGCTGCTCGGCGGTCTCCCCCCACCCGTGCAGCTCCATGACCCCGCGGTAGCTGGGAGTGGAGGCGTAGAACGCAATCTGTCTGCGTACGAACTCGGCCTCCAGGGGGTCGGTGACCGCAAATGCCGCTGTTGACAGGGTGATTGCCTCGACCGGCCGCCCGGCCCGGGCCGCCCCTTCGGCGATAGCCGGCCGCACGACTTCCCGCAAGTAGCGCGCCGAATGATACGGATGGGAATGGAGCCCGTCGGCCAGCTCGCCTGCCAGCCGGCACAGCCCGGTGTTGACGCCCGCGACATAGACCGGGATCTGGGGGTGCTCGATCGGCCCGGGATTGAAGAACGGCAACATCAGGGTGAGCTTGTAATGCTCGCCCCGGAAGTTCAGCTTCTCGCCAGTTTGCCAGGCATTCCAGAGGGCGCGCACGGCAGTGATCAGCTCACGCATCTTTCCGACCGGCGAATCGGGCCAGGGCATGCCGAACCGCCGTTCGATATGCGGCTTAACCTGGGTCCCCAGGCCCAGGATGAAGCGTCCACCGGAGGCCTTGGCAAGATCCCAGGCGGTGTAAGCCAGGGTGGCGGGGCTGCGGGCGAAACCGATGGCCACCGCGGTGCCGAACTGGAGCTGGCGGGTGTGCTCGGCCACCAACGTCAGCGGGAGAAAGGGATCGTGCTGAGTCTCGGACGACCAAAGGGCGTCGAACCCGATCCGCTCGGCCCCGGTCGCGATCAATGGAACATCGCTGAGCGAGGTGGGTTCAATTTGGGCGTCAAACTTCACGGGTTGTCCTCGGAGAGGAATTCAAGCAGCCGCGCCAGGGGCGACCCCCGCGGCGGAAGTGATGAAAGGCGCAGGTTCCGCGGCTCATCGTCTGTACCGGTGGCAGGAGGCCATCCGGTACAATGAATCGGCCGAGAGTTGGAAGGCGGAACTAATGTCCTGGCGTGCGATCCTGGGAGTGGGTTTGGTGGTGATTGGGGGCGGTTTCCTGTTGGACCAGATGGGTGTCGTCGACTTTGGACCGATTCTGGCCACCTGGTGGCCGCTGATTCTCATCTTGATCGGAGTCATCCAGCTTGCCACCCGGTCGGTGCCCGCCTTGGCGGGCATGTTCGTCGTTCTGCTCGGAGTCCTCTTCCAAGTCGACCGGCTGGACATCATCAACATTAATGTCGGCCAGCTCATCTGGCCGCTGATCCTGATCTCCGCCGGCGCATTCATGCTGCTTAACAGGACCCGCCGCTCACCGACGACCCATTCCGATGACCGGTTGGACAGTTTCGTGATGTTCGGCGGCATGGACCGCCGGGTGAACTCGCAGGCCTTTGAGGGAGGCAGTGCGACTGCTTTCTTCGGAGGAACGGAGATCGACCTCCGCGACGCCAAGCTCGCCCCTGGCGGAGCCCAACTAGATCTGGCCGCCGCTTTCGGCGGAATCGAACTCATGGTGCCGGAGAACTGGAAAGTGCACGTAAGCGGTATGCCTATCTTTGGAGGCTGGAGCAACAAGGCTCGGCTGCGGGAAGATGCGCCGGCGGACCTCCCGATGCTCCGCGTGCGCTGCTTCGTCGCGTTCGGAGGCATCGAGGTCCACAACTAGCTGTCAGCGGACCCGCGCTCCAAGCTGAACATCAGCATCCGGTTGCAGCAGTCGCATGGATCCGTCCGGATTGACTCCGGCCAGCACCAGCACCTCCGAGACATGGGTGGCAATCTGCTTGGGTGGGAAGTTGACCACCGCTACCACCAACCGGTCACGGATCTCCGCTTTGGTATACAGATCACGGACAGCGGCTGCCGAGCGCTTGATGCCGACCTCCGGACCGAAATCTATCCGCAATAAGTAAGACGGGTTACGGGCCTCCGGGAAATCGTCGACCTCTAACACCCGACCCACCCGCATATCCACTTTCTCGAAGTCCGGCCACTGGATCTGTCCCATCGCGGCTCCTTTCGTTCCGGGCTGATTGTACAGCCCGATGGCCATGATCCCGCCTTGGCCCGGTCGAGCTATTCACAGCGCGCCCAAAGCCGTGTGTAATCATCTAAAGTCCCCGACTTGATGCCTAGGACCCTCCACCCTCGCACTGTTCTTCCCGCCCTGGCGACCCTTCTCAGCGCAGCCGCGCTGGGTGCCTGTTCCGTATTGCCCTCTGAGCATATTGTGCCGCCTGCCTCGATCGTCCTTTCGCTCCCGGAGCCCGGAGCGCCTGCGGTCACTGAACTCAGCGCGCCCTTGGTCTCGGTCGTTCCCGCGGCGGTCAATCCGCCCGGCTTGTTGGCCCGCCTCAACTGGGACGATGAATTCGGGGAGCGGACCATCGTATTTGACACGCCCAGCGGGACCGTAAAGCTGCGCCAGGTCGGAGCCGGTTCGCTGATGCTCAAATTCGGGGACACCGTCGTCCATGTGAATCCGTGGTCCAAAGCCGGCGAGTATGAGACTCTGCCCAAGGCCGACCAGATCTGGATCACCGATCCGGCGCCCGAGCATCTCGACCTGCACGCGATCCGAGCGGTCTCGACGGATTCCACCCAGCTGATCGTGGACGCGCTGACCGCCCGCCAACTGCGGGGACTGCTCTCCTTCGTTCCGCTCCTGGATGGGGTCGAGATCGCGGTTGATGATATCGAGCTCATGGCGCTGCCTGCCTTCCGAGCCGGGATGTCGCCGGATGGGCCGCAGTTGGATCCGAGCAACAGTTATCTGGCCACCTTCGGTGAGTTTCGACTCTTTCTCGCAGGCCAGGCGCACTTCGTGCTAGGCATTCAGGGGATCGAGAAAGTCGACGTCGCCCTGCTGAGCATCGACGACCTCAGCTCACTCTCTTCGGAACAGGCGGCCGAGATCACCCGTGCGCTGGACCCGTTCGCATTGCTTCCCTACCAATATGGCGCCGACGACCCCGCTAAACTGGCCGCGTTGTTATCCGATTCCACGACCATCATTCTCCCCTTGAACGCCTCCGCACCTCTTAGCCCGCTTCCCATCCGGACACCACCGGATCGCAGCTTGGCCCTCGGCGAACTGTATCTGGAAAACCAAGAACCCGACCCCGCCTTGCTCGCCAGCCTATTCGACGCCCAGGAGCAAGCTAACCCCCTGCTCCTGCCAGACCTGATGACCCTGCCCCCTTATTCGCTCTACATCACTCGCAACAATTCAACCGACACCAGTTTGCTGCGCCTGACCAACTCGGTGTGGAACTCCGGCTATGGTCCGCTCGAGCTGTGGGGCCGGGTGGTCGGAGATGGTAGCACCCACGCGGTCGTCCAGCGGATCTTTCAGACCGATGGGAGCTATCAGGAACGCACGATGGGGGAATTCGTGTTCCATCCCGGCCACAATCACTGGCATTTGGAAAGCTTCTCTCTCTACGAGCTCTGGTCGTTGAGCGAGGGTGGCACTCTCGACAAAGTTGCGGCGACCAGCGACAAGGTCAGCTACTGCCTGCGTGACATCCACCGCAATCCCCATCCCGATCAGGCCCCTCGGATGGGCTATGGGACCTGCACCTATGGTCGCCAGGGTCTTTCGGTCGGCTGGGTGGACGTGTACGACCACTACCTGCCCGGCCAGTCGATCGACATCAGCGGCCTGCCCGACGGGACCTATGCCTTGATGTCCACCGCCGATCCCTACAACCTGATCCAGGAATCGGACGAGACTAACAACGCGGCGGTGGTCTATCTGGAGATCAACAACCTGAAGGTGACGGTCCTGGATCGGCCTGCATCAACGGGTTCCTAGCCCGGACAGCTGACACGAACTGATTCAAACAAAAAGGCCCGGCGCGCCGGGCCTTTTGATTTCATTCAGTTTTGCCGCCTTAGCTGGTCCGGCCATTCCCGTAGAGTTCGCGATGCACAACTGAGAGCGCTCGTACCTGCTGCTCGGCATGATACGACGAACGCACAAGCGGCCCGCTCTCGACCCACCTGAAACCGATCCCCAACCCGTACTCCTTTAGCTCGGCAAACTCATCCGGATGGACGTAGCGCTCGATCGGCAGGTGCTTGGCCGAGGGCTGCAGATATTGCCCGAGGGTCAGGATGTCCACGCCCCAGCTCCGCAGGTCCCGCATGGTTTCTTTGATCTCATCCGGGGTCTCGCCCAGCCCAGCCATGATGCCGGACTTGGTCAGCACGTCCGGTTCCAGCCGCTTGGCATTGGAAAGGGTGGCCTGGGCCCACTCGTAGTGGTCTTGCGGTTGAACTCGCTTGAACAGCCGCCGCACGGTCTCGACGTTATGGTTGAGGATCTCCGGCCGGGCATCCATCACGACCCGCAACGCCTCGAGCGAACCTTTGAAATCCGGAATCAGCACCTCCACCGAGCAGCCCGGCTGCAGCTCGCGGATCCTCCGGATGACCATGGCGAAGATCGGGGCGCCGCCATCCTCCCGCTCGTCCCGATTGACGCTGGTGATGACCGCGTGGCGCAGGTCCATCGCCTTCACCGCCCGGGCCACCCGTTCCGGCTCGAGCCAGTCGAGCGGCTGCGGGCGGCCGGTCGCAATGTCGCAGAAGCCACAGGAGCGGGTGCAAGTGTCGCCCATCAACAAGAAGGTGGCGGTTCCTGCCCCCCAACACTCGCCCAGGTTCGGGCAGCGGGCTTCCTCACAGACCGTATGCAGCAGCTTGCTGCGCATAATCTCTCGGACCCGTTCGTAATTCCGGCCGGCCGGAGCGCGCACCTTGATCCACTCCGGACGGCGCGCCGGGCGGGAGGGGAGTTCCTGAATCTCGGCCTCTGGAATTAGGGACGCCATGCGCCGGCGATTCTACCGCACCGGCTATAACGGTGCCGCGACCGCGCCGCCGTCGAGCATCAGGGCGTGACCATGCACAAAGCCGGCAGCCGGGGAGGCCAGCCAGGCGATCGCCTTGCCGTACTCCTCGACGGTCCCCATCCGCCCGAGCGGCAGCTCGGAGATCACCTTGGCCGCCTCCGCTTCCACCGAGGTTTGTTTCGCTTTGGCACGGTCGGCCATGATCTGTTCCACTCGATCGGTCCAGATCCAGGCCGGGTTGATCGAGTTCACCCGGATTCCCTTCGGGCCGAGTTCGTTGGCGAGAGTCTTCATCAGCCCAATCACGGCGAGGCGTAAAGAGTTCGCGCTGATCAGGCGGGGGATCGGCTGCTTAACAACATACGACTGGCTGGCGATGATGCAGCCTGAACCGCGTTCGACCATGTGGGGGACCACCGCGTAGCACAAGTAGAGGGTGCTCATCAACGTCGTCCGGATTCCGGCCTCCCAGTCCTCGAGGGTCAGGTCCAGAAACCCGCCCGTCGGCGGCCCGGCGTTGTTGATGACCAGGATATCAATCTGGCCGTAGTGATCGATCGCTCGCTTGACGAACCCCTCCGCCTGCTGCCGGTCGGTCAGGTCAGCCCGGACGGCGAGCACTTCTGCGCCGGTCTGCGAGCGGATCTCTTCAGCGGTCGACTGCAGCTTGTCGCTCCGAGCACAGATCGCCAGCCGGACGCCCTCCTGAGCCAGTGCCATTGCGGCCGACTTGCCGAGGCCTTTGGAGGCCGCCGCGACCAACGCGACCTGGCCCCGAATGCCAAGATCCATGTTGCCTCCCGTTGACTCCAATCTGAAACGGTCGGAACACTACGGCAGATTCAAAGCCCTGTCAATCGCGATCGCCCCCAAGCGTTTGGACCGCGGCTGGCCGAACTCGGTTAGGATTGCATACTCGCGGGCCGTTGATTGAAAGCTGAGCACCGTGCGAGGCCGGAGGAGATAAGTAGTCTATGGGAGGTCACCGATGCGTAGGGTCCTGAAGTGGGTCGCCCGGATCGGGGCGGGGTTGCTGGCGCTCGCCGGAGTGCTCGCCGGCGCGATTTTCATCATCAGCGAACGGATGTTAGACACGGAGTATGCGGTCCCGGAAGCCTCGCTCGCGATCGACATGACGAATGCCGACCTCGAACGGGGTCAGCATCTGGTCAACACCGTGGGGTTCTGCACCCAGTGTCATGGACCGCACCTGGCGGGTCTGGTGATGGCAGAGAGCCCGGTTCTCGGTCGACTAGTATCCGCCAATCTCACGAGCGGCGAGGGTGGAATCGGGGGTCGGTTCAAGGATCAGGACTGGGTCCGCGCGATCCGCCATGGGGTCGGTGAGGATGGGCGCAGCCTGATCGTGATGCCGTCCAACTCCTTCGCCTGGTTCAGCGATTCCGACCTGGCGTCCATCATCGCCTACCTGGAAAGTATTCCCCCGGTGGACAATGTGCTGCCTGATATCCAGTTGCGAATGGCGCGGTTGTTCATCTTCCAAGACCCAACCGGGTTGCCGGCCAGCGTGATCGACCATGCGGCGCCCCGGCCACCCGAGCCCCAACCTGGGATTAACGTTGAGTACGGCCGCTACCTGGCCAACAACTGCCAGATCTGTCACGGCCCGGACTTCGCCGGGATTGAGGGGGCCGGCGGGGGCCTGAACTTGACCCCGGCTGGGGACCTGGCGAACTGGAGCGAAGCCGAGTTCATCACTGCGCTGCAGACCGGGGTGAGACCCGATGGCAAGGAACTGGATTCGGAGCTTATGCCGTGGGAAACACTGGGTAAGCTGACCGACGAGGAAATGAAGGCCCTCTGGCTGTTTCTAGAATCGTTGCCACCGGTTGAGAGCCCCCCCGAAGGATAGCCGGCCCGCTCTGTCCGCCGCTCATCCGCTCAGCAACGCCTCCAGCAGCTGAGCCGTCAGCGCCTTGACCTCCCGGCCGCCCGGACCCACCGGACCCACACAGGCCGGGCAACCGTCCAGGCAGCGGCAGCGCCGCACCAATTCCAGCGCGCCCTCCAGCAGTCGCTCGTGTAATTCATAAAGCCGTTCGGCCAACCCCAGACCCTCCGGGGCGCGGTCGAATAGTGTGATCGTGGGAGACTTGGTCTCTTTGGAGCGGACCTCGGTCAGCCCACCCAGGTCGCGCGGATCGCACATCAAGAAGAGCGGAGCGATGTTGCGCAGGGTATAGGCCAGTCCACCCAGCGCGCTGCGAGTCCCGCGGACCGACTCCGCCCGAGCGTGACAGGTCGAGCACAAGGTAATCAGGTTGTCGAGCAGATTGGCCTGCCGATCGTTGCGGTTCTCGCCGGGCACGTAGCCAAACTCGCGGAAGGGGCGGAGGTGATGGACGTCATGGCTCCGTCCTTCGCGTTCGGGCGCGCCGCACTGGCGACAGCGCCGCCCGTCCCTCTCCAGAGCGGCCTTCCGCACCGCCGGCCAATCTGGCCCGTACTCGTTGGGCGGGATCAGCACCCCCTCGGCCTCCAAGCGTTCGACAGTTTCCGGCGCGATCCACAGCCAATAGGCGCTCGTCTCGTACTGCCGCGGCGGAAGGTCGATCTGCCCGTAGCCGAGGGTCTCGTGGGTATAGCGCTTGATCTTACGGAATGAAGTTGCCTGAGCGGTGATCTGGGCCCAGCCATGCGCACGCCGGGTCGGCCGGGTCTCGTCGGCGTCGTAGATCTCAATAACCTCGAGGTCCACCGTCTCCGAGGCGTCGGTATAGTAATCGACCTCCTCTGGCTTGACCTCGGCCAGGGCGTTCTCCCAATCCAGCCGCTGCACAATGTGCGGGCGGCCTTCGTGGGTGTACACCGCTCCTTCGTGCAGCAGGATCGGAGCGGCGGCCCGGTCGACCTCCCCAATCACGATTGGGCGGCCCTGGCCCACCTCTTGGATCACCACGGTGGCGTCCTCGCCAGACCGCAGCGAGGCCCGCTCAGCCGGATAGGAGTCGGCTATCCAGCGGTAGACGCCGTCGGACCGGTGCAGCACGCCCTCATCCGCCAGGAAGTCCAGCAGCTCCGCCACTTCCTGGTAGGAGCCAAAGGATTCACCGGCCTCAAAGGGCAGCTCGAAGGCCGCGCAGCGCAGGTGGCGCAGCAGGATCGCCAGGTTATCCGGGTTGATCAGTCCGTGCTCGGGCGGGTTCTCGAACAGATAGCGCGGGTTGGCGGCGACGAACTGGTCGAGCGGCGCGCCGGAAGCCACCAGCACCGCTGCCGAAACATCGCTCCGCCGGCCCGCCCGGCCGGCTTGCTGCCACAGGCTGGCAATCGTGCCGGGGTACCCGGCAATCACCGCCGCTCCGAGCTGGCCAATATCCACTCCAAGCTCGAGGGCGTTGGTCGCCACGACTCCCCGGACGCTCCCGTCCCGCAACCCCTTCTCGATTTCCCGCCGCTCCAGCGGAAGATAGCCGCCGCGGTAGCCCCGGATTGTCAACGGGTCGCCTCCACTTCGCTCCACTCCATCCCGCACGTAGCCCAAGAGCACCTCGGTCGTCAGCCGAGCGCGGGCGAAGACCGCGGTCTGAACGCCGGCCCGCAAGAAGCGCTCCGCGATCCGGGTGGCCTCCAGGGTGTAGGCCCGCCGGATCCCGAGGGCCGGGTCCACCACCGGGGGGTTGTAGAGGATGACGTGCTTCTCGGCCCGCGGCGATCCGTCCAGATCGGGTGCGATCAGCCGCACGGGCAGCTCGATCAGTTTTTCCGCCAGCTCCTTGGGGTTGGCGATCGTGGCCGAGGTCAGAGCGAACTTCGGATTCGATCCGTAGAATCGGCAGATGCGCTTCAGTCGCCGCAGCAGGTTGGCGACGTTGGACCCGAACACGCCTCGGTAGACATGCAGCTCGTCCAGCACGACCCAGCGCAGGTTCTCGAAGAGGACCGACCACTGGGTATGGTGGGGCAGGATCCCCATGTGCAGCATGTCCGGATTGGTGATGAGAACCCGGGCCTGATCCCGGATCCCGCGCCGATCGGCCGGGGGCGTATCGCCATCATAGGTCCGCACCGACACCTGTTCGGCGGCCTCTGCCGCCTCCAGCAATCCGACCAGGACCGCCGCCTGGTCTTGAGCCAGCGCCTTGGTGGGGAACAGGTAGAGGGCCCGCGCCTCGGGATCGCCGAGCATGGTCTGCAGAACCGGCAGGTTGTAGCACAGGGTCTTGCCGGAGGCAGTGCCGGTAACGACCACCACGTTTTCCCCGGCCAGGGCGGCTTCGACCGCGGCGGCCTGATGGATGAAGGGGGGCGCGGTGCCCAGCGAGCGGAGGGCGCGGGTCAGCCTGGGGTCCAGGCCGGGCGGGAAGTCGGCGTAGCGGGCCTCCCGGGCGGGAAGCCGTTCCCAGACTGTCACGTTCTCCATGAAGGAGGGGTCTCGGCGCAGGGTGTCGAGCACACTTGCTACAACCATGGCCGCGGATTATAACTAGGCGCCCTAAAGACCCGCTGAGCACTCTTGCCAGCCCCCGCAATCTGTCGCTGGACATTGCGCTCAGCTTACAATCTTCTGTCTAGGACCCCGCGCCTATCCGCCGAGGACCGTTCCAGTGATAAAGTGACGTCGGCCGACATGACCCATCCATGACCAATAGCGAACGAGCCACCCTGGGGAGGCTTCCTGAGCGGATCGCATCATTCCTGCACACGGGCTGGTTGCCCACTATCCACCGCCGTCTCAGCCAGGTCCTCGAGACCGCCAAGACGATTCCTTTTGACGACTCGTCGCGGTTCGTGTTCTTCAGCGACCTGCACCGGGGCGACGGAAGCGGCTCGGACTCCTTTCTCCCGAACGCCGGGCTCTTTCTCAACGTCTTGTCCCATTACGAACGCACCGGGTTCACCTATGTTGAGGTGGGTGACGGCGACGAGTTATGGAAGGGCTGGCCCTTCGAGGCGATCCGCGAGGCCCACAAGCGGGTATTCGAGCTCTTGCACCAACTGGACCTGGACCGCAGGCTGCACCTGATCGTCGGAAATCATGATCAGCGGCGCAAGACCGGACAGCGAATGGAGAAAGACGGCCTGCCGGTGCATGAGGGGATCGTGATGCAGCACGCCGAGACCGCCCAGCGGCTGTTTATAGTCCACGGACACCAGGCCGACATCACCAATGATCGGCTGGTTTTCTTGGCCCATCGGGCGGTACGGCTGAGCAAGCGCCTGCGCGGCATGGTGCGCCTGTGGAACGCGGGGCCAGGGCGGGTGGACCAGATGGGGAAACTCGAGCAGCGAATCACCGACTGGATCAAAACCTACCAAGAGATCGTCATCTGTGGCCATACCCACCGACCGGCGTTCCCCAAAATCGGCGAAATGCCCTACTTCAATACCGGTAGTGGGGTCGTGCCCGGAATCTTGACCGGCCTCGAGCTTCGGCACGGCGCCCTGGTGCCGATCCGCTGGACAGAGGACCGCGCCCGACGGCCGATCCGTGAGCTGGCCGGACCCCCCCGCCGAATCAACTGGTAAGTCCCGCAGTAACCAGCCGCCAGAGCTGGGCCACTAACCCTGTAAGCAGCAGACCGACCCCCAGGGGAAGCACCGCAGACACGAGCGCCCAGCGCTTGCTGCCGGTTTCCTTGTAGATGGTGTAGATCGTCGTGCTGCACGGATTGTGGAGTAGGCTGAAGAGCATCAGGTTCACCGCAGTCAGCAGCGTCCAGCCCCCGGCGTGCAGCACGGCCAGCGTTCCAGCGCCGGACTCCAGATCGACCAGCACACCCGCGCCCGCTCCGACCCCGCTCACCTGACTGACCAAGACTGTGAGCATCAGGATGGTCGGAATCACGATCTCGTTGGCCGGGATCGCCGCGACGTAGGCTAGCAGGATCACACCGTTCAATCCTAAGAACAAGCCGAGAGGATTCAGCAGCCCGATCAGCCGCTCGGCGAGAGTTATTCCTCCAAGTTGCACATTGGCAAAAATCCAGATTACCGCACCTGCTGGCAGAGCAAAGACAATCGCCCGCCAAAGTACGTAGACCGTTCGGTCGATCACGGAGCGATACAGAGTCTTCAGAACCCGTGGGGGCCGGTAGGGCGGCAGCTCCAGGCTGAAGGCCGAGACCTCACCGCGCAGCACCGTGCGGGAAAGCAGCCACGAGACGGCAAACGTCAGGCCGACTCCCAGGACCGCCACGCCGACCACAGCCAGTGCCGAGACCGCGCCTGCCAGCCGGGCCGGCACCAGTGCTCCGACGAACAGGGTGGCAATCAGGATCTGGGTGGGCCAGCGCCCGTTGCACAGGGCGAAGTTGTTGGTGAGGATCGCGATCAATCGCTCGCGGGGGCTATCGATGATCCGGGCCGAAATCACTCCGGCGGCGTTGCAGCCGAAGCCCATGGCCATGGTCAGCGCTTGCTTACCGTGGGCACCGGCTCGCTTGAAGAGCGTGTCCAGATTGAAGGCGATCCGCGGCAGGTAACCGAAGTCCTCGAGCAGGGTGAAGAGCGGGAAGAAGATCGCCATCGGGGGCAGCATGACACTGATAACCCAGGCGGTGGCCAGGTACATCCCGTCGATCAGCACTCCCCGCAGCCAGCCGGCCACCCCGAGATCCGCGGCGGCTTCCCGCAGCCAGGGATGGACGGTATCCAGCAAGAACGTGCCGAGCAGCCGGGACGGTACGTTTGCCCCGGTGATGGTGATCCAAAACACCCCGGCAAGCAAGAGCAGCATGATGGGGAAACCCCACACCCGACTGGTCACGACTCGATCGATGGCTCGGTCGAGATCGAACCGCGGCTGAGCTTCCGCCTGGCGGACGGCCCTTCCAGCAAGGCGGGCCGCCTCGGCATAACTAGCTTCGACACTCTGCCCATGCCGGTTGCCGTCGATTCTCTGGTCGGGCCGCTCCGCCGTCTCCCTCGCTGCTGGGGTCTGCCGTTCGGTGATGAGCCTCGGGCGACCGACCAACTTCCCCATGGCGACCTCGGCGATGGTCGCAATCAGCCGATCCAGTCCGGCCTCTGAGCGGGCCACAATTGGAACGACCGGCACTCCCAAGTCACGGGCCAACTGTCGGTCGTCGACGGCCAGGCCATGCCGCCGGGCTTCGTCCATCAGATTGAGGCAGACCACGACCCGGTCGGTGATCTCCAGCACTTGCAGAACCAGGTTGAGATTGCGCTCCAAGCGGGTCGCATCGACGACGATGACCGTCACGTCCGGCTGCCCGGAAAGGATGAAATCGCGGGCGATCTCCTCGTCCACGGTCGTGGCCAGGAGTGAATAGGTGCCCGGCAGGTCAACCAGCTTGTAGCGGTGGCCCGCGTAGTCGTATCCGCCCTCGGCCTTGGCGACCGTCTTGCCCGGCCAGTTGCCGGTGTGCTGTCGCAGGCCAGTCAGCGCGTTGAAGACTGTGCTCTTGCCCGTGTTGGGGTTGCCTCCCAGCGCCACCAGGTAATCCGCGTGGCGCATATCGACCCCAAGCTTCGACAAGTTGGCCGACGAGTGGACCGGACAGGCCTCACAGCCGCGGGGGCTAGGGCGCATGATGGTCCCCCGGCCGTAGGATGAGGATGTGCGCGGCCTGTTCTCTCCGCAGGGCAATCAGCGCCCCCCGAATACGATAGGCCACCGGATCCGAGCTCGGGCTGGCAAACTCGGCCTGGATTACGGTCCCCGACAGAACCCCCAGGTCCTGCAAGCGACGGCGTTCCATCCGGCGACATCCTTGGCCAATACCCACGACTACTCCGCACTCGCCGACCCGGAGATCGCTCAAGCGAGCCTGGGGGGCCTGCGCTGCGGCTCCCGGTTGCGGCTGTACGAGGAGGTTGGCGGCTGCCGGAGGGGCCAGAACGCGATCTTCATCGCCAACCCGGATCCGCATTTGGGTCGCCGACCGCTCCACCACCCGAAGCTCCATCCCCGGATACAGCCCTGCCGCTAGCAATTCGGCGTAGGTCGGCTCCGGTTCGTCCTCGACGTGGACAATCCTCAAGGGTGTATCCAGCGGCGCGGCCGCCAACGGCAGCCCCGACTGCGGGGGTGTCTCGCCGGCGCGGGTCGGGATCGGGTCGCCATGCGGATCGTAGGTTGGATTCTGGAGGCGGGCCGCCAGCGCCTCCAATTCGGCTTGGGTCAGCCGGTGTTCCTGCTTCTCGGCCTGCTTATGCCACTCGAGTTCGGGGTACCCGGTCTCGTCCGCCAGATACCGTTCCCACAGGCGGTGGGCGCGTAGGACCCGAACCGCCCGGCTCCGGCCCATAGGGGTGAGGGAGCACGCGCTTGCCTTCCTCTCCACCAGCCCGAGTCGCTCCAGGCTTGAAAGAATCGTAGCGGCCGAAGGCAGGCTAATCCGCAGCGCGGCTGCCAGGCCAGGCAGGGTGGGTGGCGAATGCTCCAGTTCGGCTGCGTGCAGGTACTTCAGACTGTCATCGGCCCGCACTTGCTGCCGCCGGCTGCGCCAGCGGACGAGCCAACCCCGCCCCGGCCGGAACAGTGCCGCGACGATGGCCAGGGTACAGCCGGCTATCAATAGGACAAGGAGCAGCTGAAATAACACTATCGGGGGCCTCAGTTCCGCGCAGCCCAAGCTGCCGGGCTACTTCGAGGATGCCCGCGCCCGGCCCGAAACAACAGTGACAAATGTCACAGGTTTCGTCTAGCCCAATAGGGAATTTAGGGGGGTCTAAACAACCGGCAGCCGCCCAGGCGACCGATCGGGCGAGCCCTAGAACGCCATCACGTTCTGCAAGACCATGAGGGCCAGGAAACCGACCATGGTGGCCAAGGCACTGGAGAGCCGTTGGCCTTCATTGGCCCGGCTCTCTGGAATCATTTCGCTCAACACCAGGAAAAACATCGCACCGGCCGCCAGACCGAAGGCGAAGGGAAGGACGGGGCGGAAGGCCTGCACGGCCAGGAAAGCCGGCACCGCCGCGATCGGCTGCGGGAGGCTGGAGAAGATCGCCCACCCCACACACTTCCAACCGCTCACCCCCTCCGCCCGCAGGGGCAGCGATACTGCAACTCCCTCCGGGATGTTGTGAACCGCGATGGCGACCGCCACCAGCACTCCCAGCGAAGCTTCCCCCGAGCCGTAGGCGACTCCGATCGCCAGCCCCTCCGGGAAGCTGTGCACAAACATCGTACCCAAGATCAGCGCTACCCGGGCATTTCCCCGTACCGAGGCCCCGGGAACCGGAATCCCGCGCTCGTCGTGTTCGTGGCCCGAAATCAGGGTCGAAGCCCATCCGAAGAGGGCGGTGCCGACAAGCACCCCAATCGCCACCAGGGTGATCCCGCCCCTATCCACTCCCGGGATGATCAAATTGAAGACCGAGGCTGACAGCATCATCCCGCCGGCCACCGCCCATCCGAGCCGGGCCAGTTCGCCCGGAAAACGGCGCACGAACACGAACGGCAGACCGCCCAGCCCGGTCGCCAGCATCGTGATCGCGGCGGCAATTACAGTTTGTGGCAACGTCGGCATTTCGCTAGACCTTTTCGGCCTCGGGTCTCAGTCCGGTCCCACTGGCAGTCCGCCAGCAGCACTATCCCCGACCCAGCAATCGCTGTCAAGTGTCGTTCAACCGGGCAGGAGGTGGACACCTGTCTCGGCTGCAGTCGGGGATCCTCAGCCGCAGCCTTGCCAGCGCCTCCGAGTTGCGGGATAGTTCGGCCATGCCGGCGCGGCTGCGGTCGGTCATAAGTTATCTCGCCTGGGGGATGCTCTTCGGGCTGGCCTATGCCCAATCCCCGCTCTACACCTCAAACCAAAACCAATATTTCCTCCACGGTCTGGCCCAGGCCGGGGTCGGACACCTAACCGAGGACTGGCTCGCCGGCACGGCCGATCCGACCCCGCTGTTCAGCGGACTGGTGGCGCTCACTGCCCGCTTCCTCCATCCGATCGTCTTTTATCTGTATTTCCTGCTGCTCGCCGCGGTCTACTATCACAGCCTGCGCCGGATCGCGGCTCGGCTCTTCACCCTGGAGCCGTCCTTAATCGCCGGGGGTGTGTTCGCGGCGCTGTTGTTCGTCGCGCATTCAACCGCCCTGCGGTTCGCCCTCGGCCGCGGGGTAGGCGGTATCTGGGAGTACGCCTTCGACGGCGGGGTCGCCGGGCAGCGCCTGCTCGGCGACGTGCTGCAGCCGAGCGCCTTCGGTGTCTTCTTGCTCTTGTCCGTTCAACAGCACCTGGAGGGCCGAACGCGGCGGGCGCTGCTGGCGGCCGCGCTGGCCGCGACGGTTCACCCAACTTATCTGCTGGTGGCCGGGATCTTGACGGCAGCCTACGCGCTTGATGCCGCTCGCGAGAAGCGGAGACTCGGTGCGGCCCTGCAGACCGGAGGTCTGGCTCTGCTGCTCGTTCTCCCCATCCTGATCTATGTTGGGTGGAACTTTCTTCCCGCGTCTGCCGAGGCCCAGCGGATCCTGGTCAGTTTCCGGCTCCCGGCCCACACGGTTCCCGCCGAATGGTTCGACGCGGCCGCCATCGCCAAGCTCGTTTGGATTGGGCTGGCGCTCTATCTGGCACGTTCGACTCGGCTGGCCGGCGTGATGGCGGTGTCGCTGGGGATCGGGGTTGGACTCACCCTGCTGCAGGTCGGACTGAACAGTGACGCGCTCGCACTAGCTTTTCCCTGGAGGGTCTCTACGATCTTGGTACCGCTGGCGACCGCGGTGCTGGCCGGCGCGGCTGCCGGCTGGATCGCCACCCGCCTCCGCGGCCGCGCCTTGCGGGTGCTGGTTGGATTGGCGATCGGATTCTCGGTAGTGAGCGGCACCGCAGCCACCGGGCTGCAAGAACTTCAGCGTCGCGGGGCGCCTGAGCGTGGCGTCCTGGAGTTCGTGAAAACCACAAAGACACCCGGCCAGGTCTACTTGATCCCACCCAGGCTGCAGGATTTTCGCCTGGTCACCGGCGCTCCAATCGTCGCCGATTTCAAGTCCATTCCCTATCGCGGTGACGAGGTGTTGGATTGGTACGAACGGAATCGATTGCTGGGTTTTTTCTATCGCGACCAGATCTCCGAGATCGATTGCGGGTTGTTGGACGAATTCGTGAAAGGCTACGGCGCTACCCATGTCGTTCTGGAACCCGATCAGCGCGGACTGAATTGCCCTGGCTTGCAGCTCATCTTCGATAATGGAGAGTACTCGGTGCACCGGTTGGAACGAGAAGGCTGAGCGTCGGCATGCCCGAGCTTCCCGAACTCGAAATCGTGCGGGATGTTCTCCAGCGTCGGCTGGTGGGCAGGCGGATCATGGGAGTCACCCTGTCTCCCAAGGGTGGACCGATCGTTGTCCGCGATCTCACGGGCCACGGCTTTCGGGAGGGGCTCACCGGCCGTTCGATCGAGTCTGTTCAGCGGCGAGGCAAGTTCTTGTTGTTCAGCCTCGGCGCAGAGACGGGCGCGGCAAGCACAGGCAGCTGCGGCGAGCCATCCTTAACGCTAGCGGTGAATCCCAAACTCACTGGTCGGCTGCAGCTCAGTGCTCCGGCGGGGAAGAAGGCCGGCCCGGTGCACGTCACCCTGCATTTCGAGGCCCCGATCGAGGAGCTGCGCTATGTCGATCAGAAGCGCATGGGGCAGCTCTATCTGACCGCGGAGCTTGCGTCGATTCCAACTTTCGCCGCGATGGGCCCGGATGCGTTGGAGGCGTCGCCCGAAATCTTTCGCAATCGCTTGCGGCGCTTTCGAGGCGAGATCAAGGGCGTGCTCTCGCGCGAGCAATTTCTCGCCGGCGTCGGCAATGCCTACGCTGACGAGATTCTGTGGCAGGCCCGCCTGCATCCCTATCGCAAAGTTAGCTCAATGACCCCGGAAGAGATCGATCGCCTCTATACGGCGATGAATGTGACCCTGCGCGATTCGATCGAAAAGGTTGAAGCTGCGATGGGCGAGGACATCCATCTTAAGCCGCGCGGCTTCTTCGCGGTTCACCTGCGCGGCGGCCAGGCCTGCCCGCGCTGCGGCGGAAGAATATCCGAAATCACGGCCCAGGACCGAATCACGAACTTCTGTCGCAGTTGCCAGCCGGGCGGCTTGATCCGGGGGCTCTGAGGCCACCGCGGTCCTGCTGCGCGAACATTGCTTGTTCAGCCGCATTCAAATGCTTATTCTGGGCGCACGCTGCCTGGGCCCGCTTGACTTCCGCCGTCCCACAGGGTATACCTGAATTGATTTTAGGTTTGCCTAATTTTCTAGAAAGACGATGCACACCCAAGCGGTTGAAGACTACCTGAAGAATATCTACGAGCTGCAGGCCTCGGCCGAGAAGGTTTCCACGACCGGCCTGGCCGAGCGGCTGGGGGTCGCGCCGGCCTCCGTGACCGGGATGGTCAAGAAGCTGGCTGCCATGAAGCTGCTCAAGCATGAACCCTATCACGGTGTTCTGTTGACCAAGGCCGGTGAGAAGATCGCCCTGGAGGTGATCCGCCACCACCGGCTGGTGGAGAGCTACCTGACCGAGGCCCTTGGGGTGCCCTGGGACAAGGTCCACGAAGAAGCCGACAAGTGGGAACATGTGCTGTCGGAAGAGATGGAAGACCGGATCTCGGCCATGCTCGGTAACCCAACGACCGATCCCCACGGGGCCCCAATTCCCGCCCGGGATGGTTCGCTTCCGGAAACTCGCCTCCGACGCCTCTCGGATCTCGAACCCGGCGAGCGGGCGGTGGTCGCCGAGGTCAGTGACCACGACCCCGAACTGCTGCGCTATCTGGGCGAGATGGGTTTGTTCCCCCAGACCAAGCTGCGGCTGATTTCCGCGGCGCCCTTCCAGGGTCCGCTCACCATCGAGATCGGCGGGCGAGAGCAAGCCGTCGGGCGAGAAGTCGCCGGGCAAGTCTTGGTTGAGTCCGGGGTCAAGGCGTAAGCCCGGTCCAAGCCACTCGCGTCAGCCCTCAATTTCCGGTCTACCCGCAGCTTCAATAGCTTCGCGATAAGCCCCGCCTTGGGAACCGTCCCGACCCGATCGGTGTATTGTCTTGCGTACGTGAGTGAAACGAATGAAGCGGACCTGATCTCCCGGGCGCGCGCCGGAGAGGCCGCAGCCTGGGAAGCACTCGTGCACAACCACGAGCAACGTGTGTATCGACTTGCCTATCTGATGCTCGCGGATCCCGACGAAGCGCAGGATGTGGTCCAGAATACTTTCATCCGCGCCTACCAGCACTTAAACAACTTCGACGATCAACGCCCGCTGCAACCCTGGCTACTGCGGATCGCCTCCAACTTGGCCCTCAATCGCCGCCGATCGATCGGTCGCTACTGGTTCGCTTTACAGCGACTCGCCCGGCCGGATCTGGATGTCCGCCGGACCACTGAAGGTGCGGCCGTGAACCGAGAAGGGTTTGAGGCCTTGTGGCAGGCCGTTCGCCGGCTGAGCGAACTCGACCAGCGGGTGATCTACCTGCGCTACTTCCTGGAGCTCTCCGAGGCGGAAACTGCCTCCGCACTGGAAGTGCCGGCGGGGACCGTCAAATCTCGCCTGCACCGGGCGCTGATTCGGCTGCGCACTATCATCGAGCGGGACTTCCCAGAATTGCGGGAAGGTCTTTACCCATGACAGACGAGCTCTCGTTGGAAAGATTCGAGCAACGGGTTCAGGCGCTGGCTTCCGAGTTCAACTATCCGCCGACGCCAGATATCGTGGCTAGGTTGCGTCAGACCCGGGGTCGGCAGGTTCGACGGCCTCGGCTGGCCTGGGCGATAGCAATCGCACTGGTGATTGCGACAGGGTTATTGGCCGTTCCAGGCGTGCGGGCCGCGGTGTTTGAGATTGTGAAAATCGGCGCAATCCGGATCTTGATCGGGGGGCCGACCCCGACCCCCCTCCCGCCGACCGGACATTTGAGCCTTAGCGAGCTTCCCAGCGAAACCACGTTGGAGGCGGCCACGGCTTCGGCCGCCATCCCGATTCGACTCCCGAGCTACCCACCCGACCTCGGCCCACCTGACCGCGTGTTTCTGCTGAGAGATTTCGGGGGGATTGTCATCCTGGTCTGGGAAGATCTGAACTACCCCGACCTCGCCCGTCTGGCGCTTTTCGAGATCCCGCCCGGGCCGATCGTGAACAAGCTTTTTCCAGAACGCATCCAGTCAACAAGCGTGGCGGGTCGGCCCGCGATTTGGACGACCGGCGACCACTTCGTTGAGGTGATCATGGAGAGCCGACAGGAACTGGTGCTGGTCCGAGGCAACGTGCTGCTCTGGTCATTTGAGGGGGTCACGTACCGGCTGGAGACGACTCTATCCTTGGAAGAAGCAATCCGGATCGCTGAGTCGCTCGAGGAAGCCGACGCTAGCGAGTTTGCGCCAGTGACCGCCGAACCCTTGCCTTGACCCCTCAGACAACTGTGCCGAACGCGGCGCCGATGGCTGCGGTTAGCGCCATGGCTAAGGCCCCCCAGAAGGTCACCCGGGCCGCGCCGACGAGGGAATCTGCACCCCCCACCCGGGCCGCAATCCCCCCCAGCAGCGCTAAGAACGCCAATGACCCTGCGGCGACCAAGGGAATCGTGCGCGACGGTGGGCTCAACACAACGATCGCAAGCGGCATGGCCGCGCCAATCGCGAACGTGGCGGCTGAGGCCAGTGCGGCTTGAATGGGCCGGGCCCGATGCACCTTCGACAGACCGAGTTCGTCGCGGGCGTGGGCTCCCAGCGCATCGTGCGCCATCAACTGCTCCGCCACTTGATCTGCGAGTGAAGAATCGAGCCCTCTCTCTACGTAGATCCCTGCAAGTTCCTTGCGCTCAAAGGGTTCGTCCGACCATAGTTCGTTGCGCTCGCGTTCAAGGTCGGCATTCTCGGTGTCGGCCTGAGAGCTGACCGACACGTATTCCCCGGCGGCCATCGACATCGCGCCGGCGACCAGTCCTGCGATTCCCGCGACCAGCACGCTGCTGTGCGAGGCTTGGGCCGCGGCCACGCCCACCACCAGACTGGCCGTCGAAACGATCCCATCGTTCGCACCCAATACGGCCGCGCGCAGCCAGCCTATTCGGTCGGCATAGTGTCGTTCGGGCTGTCGTCTACGCATTAGCACGCTCTATTCCAGAAAGTGCTGTCTGACTTTCGCCGCAATCTGACGGTCTGTCATCTTGTCAACGGCCTCAACACCCACGATCCGCCCGCCGAGTCCTTTGCTCTCAAGACGCTTTTCGAGTTCTCCCTTTGCCTCACCAGGGCCAAACACCAGAATCGCCTCGGCCTCCCGGATATGTGAGATCACCTCGTCATAGTAGGTACTCAGATGCTGCGCGAAACGCCTGTCTCGTTGGTCCTCTGCCGTAAGCTCCACGGCTAGGTGGGGAGTCTTTGATCGTGAACCCGCCGAGAAACGGACATGAGGCTCCAGCTGGGATTTCATCGTTAGCACGACTTCCTTACCCTCCCCCAGGATAGCCACAATAACTGCTTTGCGATGGTCAATCCATAGACCCACTACTCTCTTCATAAGACTTCTCCTCCGGCAGAGCCGCCCAGTAGGGGCCCCTGGATTCTACCCGGGCAGGTCGCTGACAAGGGGGGTCCAACGTCGAGGCCCCTACCGAGCGCGGATGATAGAATCCGCCGGATCGCTTCCCCCCAGTGATGCTTTCCGCCAGCCGACTCTTCGCGCTTCTCGCTTTCGCCCTGCCGACCCTGGCCTGCAATTTCGCCACTGATCGGGCCAACCAGCTGATCGACCAGTTTTCCCAACAGGTGCCGACCCGCGAGTCTGGTCCGGTAGAGACCGCGCCCACGCCGGGCGGGCCCCGCCTATTGCCCACTGAGATTGACCCGGCCGCAACCTTCGGACCCGATCCAGGCGCCTCAATCCCGCTCGAGATCCGCGAGCAGATGGACGGCATTCAGGAGGAGGTCGTCGCGCTGAGAGGGCTGCAGGCCACCGGCCCGGTGGCCCGGGCGCTGCTCTCCCCGGAAGCCCTGCGCCAGTATGTGACCGACGACTTCCTGGCCGATTACACCGAGGCGGAGGCCAGGGACGACGCGCGGACTCTGGCGCTGCTTGGATTGATGCAGCCCGATTACGATCTTTTCAATCTGTATATGGAACTGTACAGCGAACAGATCGCCGGCTTCTACGATGATGAACTCAAGCAGATGTTCGTAGTCCAGGGGGCGGGATTCCACGGGACGGAGCGAATCACCTACGCCCACGAGTACACCCACGCCCTGCAGGACCAGCATTTCGATCTGCGCAACGGCCTGGGGTTCAACGACGAGGCCTGCGAGCTGGACAGCGAGCGCTGCGCGGCGATCCAGGCCCTGCTTGAGGGCGACGCTTCGCTTCTGGAGGAGCGTTGGCTGCTGACCTATGCCACCGACCAGGACTACCAGGATCTGCTCGACTTCTATGATTCGCTCCAGAGCCCGGTTTTCGATTCCGCGCCGCAGTTCCTGCAGGAGGACTTCATCTTCCCCTACCAGAGCGGTCGTGCCTTTGTGGAGCATTTCTTTCTCGATGGAGGCTTTGCCGCGGTCGATGCGGTTTACACGGACCCTCCAAGCTCCACCGAACAGATCCTGCACCCGGAGCGGTATCCAAGCGACCGTCCCATCAAGCTCGAGGCGGCTGAGCTGCTGCCGAGCCTGGGAAGCGGTTGGCGCGAAATCGATCGGGACGTAGTTGGAGAGTGGTACACCCAACTCACGCTGCGAGAACAGCTTTCAGGCGAGCAGGCGGCGCCAGCCGCCGAAGGCTGGGGCGGCGACTACTTCCTGGCGTTTTATCACGACGAGCAGGACCAGGGTGCGCTGGTCCTGCTGACCGTCTGGGACAGGGTGCTCGAGGCGCATGAGTTCTACGGGGCGTTTCTCGGGTATGGAGATAGCCGCTTCGGTGGGCGCACTGTGTCCACCACTACTCAGGCGGCCTGGGATTCAACATTCGGCCATGCCTCGATCGAAATCGCGGGCGACCAGACCCTCTGGATCCTGGCGCCTGACGCGCAAATCGCACAGACGCTGCGCCAGGGGGTGCCCTTCCCTGCCCAGCCCTCCCAGTAGCCCCTCTCCAATAACCAACGGCGGCCAAGTGGCCGCCGTCTCTATTCCAGTTATCAGTCCGTTTCGCTTAGCCGGTCGTCGAGCTCGACCGCTTGGGGCCTTCCTCCCCAAGCCAAGAGGCCTGGTAGTCGACTTTCTCAAACTCCAGCGCGTCGATCGTTACATTCAGCGGCTTGAACGTGTCTACCATGACGGCCAATTCGTCCGTGCGCTGCTGGCCGATGGAGGCCTCGGTGGCGCCCGGCTGCGGACCGTGCGGCAGACCGCTCGGATGGAGCGTGATGTCGCAGCGGTCGATCCCTCTGCGGGACATGAAGTTGCCCTCGCAGTAGTAGATCACTTCGTCCGAGTTGACATTGGAGTGGCTGTAGGGCGCGGGGATCGCCTGGGGGTGGTAGTCAAACAGCCGCGGCACAAACGAGCACACGACGAAGTTCCAGCCTTCGAAGGTCTGATGGGTGGGGGGCGGCAGATGAACCATGCCGGTGCGGGGTTCGTAGTCCCGAATGTTGAAGATCCAGGGATACACGTACCCGTCCCAGCCCACGACATCGAAGGGATGGAAGTCGAGGGTGTGGCGGGTCAGGCTGTCGCGCACCTTCACCCGCACTTCGTGCTGCCCGTCTTGGCTGAAGGTCTCCAGTTCCTGCGGCACCCGGATATCGCGTTCGGTGTAGGGAGCGAATTCGGTGAGCTGCCCGTACTTGTTTCGATAGCGGGGAGGCGGCTCGATCTGGGAGGCCGACTCGATCACAAAGAAGCGGGCAGGTCCATCCAACTCCATGGTCCAGGTGGTGCCGTAGGGGATGACGATGTAGTCGCCAACCCCGAAAGGCAGTTTGCCGAACTGGCTGCGCAGCACCCCGGCCCCTTCGTGGGTAAACCAGACCTCGTAGGCCTGGGCATTTCGGTAGAAATAGGACATGCTCTCGGTGGGCCGACTCACGCCCAGCGTGACATCACTGTTCCCCAACAGCGTCCGACGAGCAGCGACCGCATCCCCACCCGAAGGAACCTGATCCGTGGTAAACGCCCGATGCCGTAAAGCACCGAAGTCCGCGTATTCCGGCCGGGCTTTTCCCAGCTCTTCGAATTTGGCAACCCGCGGCGGCAGGTTGTGGTGGTAGAGGATGGACTGGATCCCGGAGAATCCCTCCAGCCCCATCACTTCTTCCCGGTACAAGCCGCCATCTGACTTGCGAAACTGGGTATGTCGTTTCTGGGGCAAGTCGCCCAGCCGGTGATAGAAGGGCATCGCAATCCTCCTGCTAGAAGCCGACCATCGGCAACCCGCTGCTCATCGGCGGCCGCGCTCTCCGACCCGGTTGCGCAGCACACCCAGGCGCTCAATCTCCAATTCGACCACATCTCCCGGTTGCAGCCACGGGCCTTCACCTTTGGTCAGCTCCAACAAGCACCCGGTGCCGACCGTGCCGGATCCGAGCACATCGCCTGGCATCAGGTAGACCTCGGCCGAGGCCCGGGCGATCATCGCTCCAAATGAATGGTGCAGATCCTTCCAGTTCCCGCTCGATCGCTCGACCCCATTCACCCTGGCGACCATCTTCAAGTCGAACACCCCCGGCCGGCTGTCCGCTTGGTCACCCAGCTCGTCGGCGGTGACGATGGCCGGGCCGAGGGAGGAGGCAAAGTCCTTCCCCTTCGCAGGACCCAGCCCAACCTTCATCTCTCGGCGCTGCTCGTCTCGGGCGGACCAGTCGTTAAAGATGGTGTACCCGAAAATGTATTGCTCGGCCTGCTCTGCGGAAATGTCCCGTCCGCGTTGGCCGATCACGCAGGCAACTTCCAGCTCATAATCGAGCGCCGAAGTATAGGCCGGGTAGGGAATTGTCTCGTCCGGCCCAAAGATCGAGTTTGGATTCGAGTAATAGAAGATCGGGATCTCATACCACTCTGCGGGAACTTCCTTGCCCCGAATCGCGTGCGCGGCGCTGACGTGGGCTTCGAAGGCGTAGAAATCCCGCAGGCTCATCGGGCGGGGCAGCGGCGGATAAAGCACCACGTCCTCCCGCCGGTACCCAACCGCTTTGCGACCGGACCCTTTCAACCCCAGCAGGTCCAGCTCCGCCAGGCTGGCGACGAGCTGTCGCAGATAAGCCTGCACGTCAGGTCCCAGGTGAAGCAGCTCGAGCAGGGTGGGTGGAATGGGCTCGGCGGGTAGGGACTTCGCCCCCTGGGCCCAGGTGCGGGCCGCCTGCAGATCCACCACCACGTCGCCGATCAGGACACCGAGCAGCGGCTTCCTGAGCGAGTCGGGCAGAGCGAAAGTTACGTAGCGCACGTTGCGCGGCAAATCACAGGTTGCCGCGCCGTTCCTGCTCCAGTTCAAGCGCCTCAAATAGGGCCTTGAAGTTGCCTTTTCCGAATCCGCGGCTGCCGTGGCGCTGGATCACTTCGATGAAGGAGGTCGGTCGGTCCTGAATCGGACGTGAGAAGATCTGCAGCAGGTAGCCCTCATCGTCCCGGTCGACCAATACGCCTCGTTCGGCGATCTGCTCCCAAGGTTCCTCGATCTCTCCCACCCGATCGGCCATCAGGTCGTAGTACGCGTCCGGGATTCGCAGGAACTCGATCCCGCGGGCCCGCAGCTCGCCAACCGTTTGCAAGATGTCGCCGGTGGCCATGGCGATGTGCTGGACGCCCGGCCCCAGGTAGAAGTCGAGATACTCCTCGATTTGGCTCTTGCGCTTGCCCTCGGCCGGCTCGTTGATCGGAAACTTGATCCGGCCGGTCCCGTCCTGCATGACCTTCGACATGAGGGCGGAATACTCGGTCCCGATGTCCTGGTCGCTAAAGGCAATAAGCTGCCGGAAGCCCATCACCCGGTGATAGAAGTTCACCCAGTGATTCATCTTGCCCAGTTGGACGTTCCCCACCACGTGGTCGAACGCCACCAACCCGGTCGGCTCGCTGGGGAGATCGAGAGGCCGGTAGCTGGGCGCGAAGGCGCCTCCATAATCTGCCCGGTCAACGAAGACGTGCAACACCTCTCCGTAAGTGTGGATGGCCGCAGTGCGCAGGATCCCATGGTCGTCCTTCTGCTCGCGCGGTGCCCAGGCGGCCACTGCTCCAAGCTCGGTCGTGATCCGGTAGGCGGCCTCCACGTCGTCCACTTCCAACGCGATCACCTTGACCCCGTCCCCATGGAGCATTTGGTGGGCGGCAATCTCGTCGGTTGGGCTGTAGGCGGCGGTGAGCACAAAACGGATCTTGCCGGACTCCAGCACGTAGGAGGCAAAGCGCCGGTTGCCGGTCTCCAGGCCGGAATAGGCTACCGGTTTGAAGCCAAAACCCTTCCACCAGTAGTACATCGATTGCTTGGCATTCCCCACCCAGAACTCGAGGTGGTCGATGGCCTTGATCTGGAGGAAGTCGGCCTCTTCGGTGATCGGGCGCTCAGCCAGCTTGGCCAGGTCGGTCATCTGCGGCTCCTAGATCGCATGGGGTCAGACGATCGATTTCGATTCTATCACCCACCCCCAAACCGGCCGTGCTTCATGGTTTGAGGTGCTGTTCGAAGAATTCGGTAATGGCGTTGTAGCAGCGGACCCGGTTCTCAAACTTGAGCACGTCGTGGCCTTCGTCCTCGAAGACCAAGAGGTCGACCTGCTTGCTCTGGCCTTTCAACGCCTCGACCAGATCCCGAGACTCCTGCACCACGACCCGGGGATCGTTTGCGCCCTGGATCACAAGCAGCGGACAGGCGAGCCGGTGAAGGTGGGTGCGTGGCGAGCGCTCGACCAGCTCCTCATGATCGGCAGGATCCTCCGGGTCCCCAACCACCAGTTTGTAGTAGGGCTTCCAGGTCGGGGGAATCCGCTCGGAGAAGGTAACTAGATCGTAAGGGCCAAACATATCCACCGCCGCGGCCCACAGCTCGGGGTGTCGCCCGGCCAGCATCAGCGACATATACCCGCCGTAGGAGCGCCCCACCACCCCGCTCCGCCGAGTGTCGAGCCGTGGATCCTCTGCCAGCAATTTCAGCCCGTGCACGAAGTCGAGCCGATCCTTTCCGCCCCAATCGCGATCGACGTGCTTGGTATAGGCCAACCCATACCCTGTGCTCCCCCGCACGTTCGGCACAAACACCCCGAAACCCCTCAGCGTGAGGAACTGGATCAGGGGCATCGAAAACCAGGTGAAGTCCGGCCGCTCCTGGCTTTGCGGTCCGCCATGCACATAGAGCACGAGCGGACGCGGTCCCTCATAGCCCAGCGGCTCGGCCGGCAAGTACAACCTGGCCGAGACCTCCAGGCCGTCATGCGACTCGAAGGACGCTTCTTCGCCGCTCGACATCCATTCTTGGGGAATCCCGAGCACCCGCTCCCGAGTATGGGCTGTCAGTCGATCGCGGCTGGGTCCATTCAGGGTGTATATCTGGGCCGGCAAAGTGGCGGTAGAAAAGGCCAGTGAGTAGCTGTCCGAGCGCTTGTCGTAATGCTCCGCCTCCAGCACACCCTGGTTCAGATCGCCCTGACCCCACAGGACTTGCTCGAGATTCATTTCCAGCTTGCCCTCATCGAAGGTCCCTTCGTAGCCCCATGAACAGCCGTCGATGTTGTACTGGACCAGGAAGCGATCGTCCTTCAGGTGCTCCAGCTTGTAGAGCTCACCGCGGCCGGTATGGCGAGGCTGGCTGACCCGCACCGGCTGGACCTCCTTCTTGCCATCCAGGCTCAGGTAGCCCAGACTAAAGGTGTCCTCAAAGAGGGCGGTGACGAATAGCAGCCCACGGTCCTTGCCAGTGAACTGGCAATTGAAGATTGCACTGAGGGGTACTGAATCGCCAAGCTCCCGCTCTTCGAGCGGCTTACCATGGAGCAAGCGAGGTTCCCCTTTCCCCTTCTCCCACAGGCGGAGCACATTGTCCCCAAGTGTGTAGCCCTCTCGCAGGAGCACTTTGGAGTGATCCGCGTTTACGGCATTTACATAACCGGATCGGTGGCCGAGTTCGCCCCATGGACTACCCGCCAAGCGAGTGAGGCTCCAAGCCGGCCCAAGCCGGGCTTGAAAGGCCTCGACGAGCTGTTCCTTTCTGGATTCGGCTGCGAAGTACGCAAGCCCATCCGCTGGGTAGCACTTCTCCAGGTGGACCCGATAGCCCCGGAACTGTTCTCCGAAAGCCGGCTCCGGTATCCCGCCTGACAGCGGCACGAGCATGGGCTGATAGTTCTCATCTCCGTTGGCGTCGATCATCACCAGCAGCTTGTCCAATTCCGGCAACAGGTAGAACGAATAGCCCGTCATCAGGGTCGGGTTTTGTAGCGCGATATCCGGGGGCAACAACGGCTCGGGCACGCTGCCGCCGGTGTCCATGGCATACAGGCTGAGCTTGCCCGACAAGTTGCTGA
>CAZPZD010000009.1:49044-63959 GCA_964590515.1 uncultured Anaerolineaceae bacterium
ACGCTGCCGCCGGTGTCCATGGCATACAGGCTGAGCTTGCCCGACAAGTTGCTGATGAAGTACAGCCGGTCCCCGGCGCGCTGGGGACTCAAAAAGAGCCGGGCGGCTAACAGCGACTCGATTCTCACGATGGGTCTCTCCACGTAATATCCCGGTGGGCTCGGACTAGGCGGCGTCCGGCAGATCTGCTTCGCTAGTCCCCTCGGTCGACCCTGAACGAAGCGAAGACTTTCTCGGCCACGATCGGGCTCTTGTAAATCAGGAGCAGCCCAGACCAATCCTGACCCTCGGCGTCCGCAACACTCCAAAAACTCCAGGCCAGCTCTGGTCCCTCATCCTGCGCAAGCGGATTCCACCCGGCCTCTATCAGCTGAGCCGCATACTGCTGGGCAAGAGCGCCCATGGAAAGTTCGGTTTTGAGGACAGCCGAAGTTTCCGCCATGCCCTCGCCACTGCTCCCGCCCCCTGATTGGATCAGCGAATCCGGCGGGGATACGAGCGAGGGGATCAGTGGCATTGCCTCATCCATGCCCATCGGCTGAGCCAGGCAGGCCGAGTACTGCGCCTCCTCCTGGATATTCAGGCGGAGTTCGGTGGGCAGGCCCGGCTGGGCATACGCAGACAGGAAGATGACTGCTTCGTTCTCCCCCAGGCAGAAGGTCGTGCTGGGCCAGGACCCAGAAACGAAGCCTCCGCTGAGGCCCTGCTGCGTTTGCTCCTCCCAGCCCGCCTGGAGTAGCTGCTCCCGATAGAACGTAAGCGCCTCCTCGGGAGCCAGGCCCACGTCGAGGATGATCTCGGTGCCTCCCTCCATCGTTCCGCGCACGATACTGCCAATTACCCGGCTGTCTTCTGGAACCGGCAGATCAAACCCGATGTTTTCCGGCAGGCCGCCGACGAGTACCGTCGTGCCTCCCGTCGCCCCCGAATAATGGTAGGTCAGCGCGCGACCAATGAACTCGCGCAGCGCCGCCTCATCGCCTCCGACGACCTCGCTCTCATACGACGCAGGACTACCACTCGCTGAGACGGGGGCAGGACTGTCGCCTGCCATCCCTTCCGGGCCGGATGACGCTTGTTCGCCGCGGGTGCAGGCGGCGGCTAACAACACTAGCAGCGCGATTCGCCTCATAGCCCCTCCTCCAAGAACCTTGCGCCTGATCGCTCGATTCTAAAGCCTTTCCCCGGACCACCGCGTCCTTTGGCCGCCCTGCTTGACCGGCCCTCCCCCAGCATGGTAGCCTTGCCGCTCCCTGGTGGCTTTACGAAATTGATCCGTCGTTTTGTGAGTTCGGGCCTGGCGCGCTTCGTGCTCGGGCCGGCGCTCGGGTTGGCACTCGCGGGCTGGCGCACTTCAACCCGGCATCTGGCGTAGTTGGCTTGGTGGCGATCCTGCAAGGTTTCGAAGAGGCGTTCAATCCGCCCCCTGGCTTGCGGAGAGTAGGCGGGGATGAGCTCTCGATGCCCAGCTCGTCCACCAGTCGCCCAAACTGGCTCCTAGGGAGCTCTCCGGCCAATTCCTGCTCCAGGGTTGGCCTGCTTGGGGCTCTGGAAGATGGTGTGGCGATCGTTGTAGAGGGCCGAGGGGGGCCCCGTGGCATCTGTGGCGCGCACGGTCAGGCGGTACTGGCCGGGGGCCGTAGTCACGCGGGCGCGCCACAACACCCAGGTCAAGTTCGAGCGGGCCGTGTTGCCCCGATGATCTTACAGCCGCGCTGGAAGCCAGCCGACGCGGGATGGTCAATCTCCTCGACGTCTTAGAAATCATACTTTGGGACGCTTTTTGGCCGCTGGCTTCCGCGAGACAGTGTTGCATACTGCGGACGGTGACACCTGCCCGGACCACCCGACATTTTAGGGGGCCGTAGGCCCCACACAGGCCCTTCCGCCTGCCAGTTGATGTTTTCAGTGAGCCGTGCTCAAGCGAGCCGGCTCTTTTGCATTTCTATGCACGTTGGGATGTGTAATAGGACTTAATCCAGTAGTAAGAAACTTGTAATAATTTTCGGGGAGACTAGGCACGGGTTGGGCAGACAGAGTCAATATGAGCCGATTGTTATAGAGAAGGAGGAGAACTGATGTTTAGGATTCACAACGTCTCTAAGAGCATGTCGCTGTCTTTGGTCATGGGGGTGGTTCTGGCGGCCTGCGCACCGGCAGCCCCGGCTGTAGATGCTGCCGCCACAGGAGAAGCCATGCACATGGCCGAAACCGAGGTAGCCAAGGCAGATGAGATGCACATGGCTGAAACCGAGGCGGCCGAAGAGGCCATGATGGAAGTGTTAACTTCGGTCACGGTGGTGGGTCAGGAGATTGAGATGGGCCATGTCACCGTTGCTGAGGTGGTCAGCGATGGTCCTGGTTGGATGGTGATCCACGCCCAGGCCGAGGAGGATGGCGGGTTCGGCGAGGTCTTAGGTTACACTGCGGTTTCTGACGGTGTAAACACAGACGTGGTGGTGGACTTCATAATGGGCACTCCCACCGAGACGCTCTTCGCCATGCTACACATCGATGCGGGCGAAGTAGGGACCTACGAGTTTCCTGGCGATGATTTGCCCTACGAATACATGGCAGACCACGAGATGGCAGGCCAGATTCTCGCCCCAACCTTCCAGGTCCCGGTAGCTATGGTTGAGTACACGGTTGAGTTGGGTGGCACGGATGCGCTAGGCGAATTCCTGGTGGTTGGCACTGGCATGGCCAAGGGCCTGACGCTCTACACTTTCGCGAATGACACCGAAGGGAAGAGCACCTGCACTGGTGACTGTGCCACAACCTGGCCACCCTTGCTGGTAGAGGAGGGTGAACCCACAGTCAGTATGGATGTCCCCGGTTCGTTGGGGGTGTATGAACGCATGGAGGATGGCGGCCGTCAGGTGACTTACAACGGCATGCCCCTCTATTACTTTTCCGGTGATAGCGAACCTGGCGACACGAATGGCCAGGGATTAGGCAACGTCTGGTTTGTCGCAGCCCCGTAGCATTCTTCGCTGAAAGAATCGTTGTCCCTCTGAAATATAGAGGGACAATGATGCATCTTGTGCTTGCAACCTGACATTGGCGGCCCCGGCTCGGGTGTGGTCCTGTATCCAGCCGGGGCCGTTGGGCGCAAAGTGACTGGACGGAGCTGTTATTGCGCTAGGGAGATGCCAAATGAGGCCTATTACGCGCTTGACCCTCTTTCTGGTCTTGCTGGCCGCCTGTTCCCCGACATCATCACGGTGCGACTCGGGCTGCCCGTGCGGCTATACCACATGTCGGTGAGCGGCGATCATCAAGTGAGCGTGGAGGCGCTCGCAGCAGAGGCCATCACTTCCGGGCCGGATGTCGCTTGCTCGCCGCGACTGCAGCCGGTGACTAACAACACTAGCAGCGCGATTCGCCTCATAGCCCCTCCTCCAAGAACCTTGCGCCTGATCGCTCGATTCTAAAGCCTTTCCCCGGACCACCGCGTCCTTTGGCCGCCCTGCTTGACCGGCCCTCCCCCAGCATGGTAGCCTTGCCGCTCCCTGGTGGCTTTACGAAATTGATCCGTCGTTTTGTGAGTTCGGGCCTGGCGCGCTTCGTGCTCGGCCTGGCGCTCGGCCTCGCTCTCATGGTCTGGCTCACGGGGCTGAGGGGAGCCAGGCTTGGCGATCAGCTTTCGACATTCTCTACAATCTTCCTCGCCATATTCATCGAGGCGGCCCCATTCTTGGTGTTGGGCACCATTGCCTCCGGACTGGTTGAAGTGTTCGTCTCCCCAGACCTGCTTCGCCGCCGGATTCCCTCCGGGGCATTAGGCGGTGTGCTTGCGGGAGCGGCGCTCGGATTCCTCTTTCCGGTTGGCGAGTGTGGGACCGTCCCGCTTACCCGGCGGCTCTTCAGGAAGGGCCTGCCCGTTTCAGTTGGGGTTACTTTCCTGCTAGCCGCACCGGTGGTCAATCCGATCGTGCTGGCCAGCACGGCGGCCGCTTTTGGGTTTGGCTCACACCTGCTGTGGCGCTTCGCTCTCACCGTTGTGATCGCCGGTGTGACCGGCTTGATTCTTTCCGTTGAGACCCAACCCCAGCGCCTGCTGCGCCCCTCGGCCATGCCCGTCCTCCAACGAGGCTCGCAGGCGCTCGCCGGCGCCCGGCCGCCTCGAACCCGGGCCCAGGATCTGAATCGGGCGCTGCTGATCACGGGAGACGAGTTCTTCGAGATGGGCCGCTACCTGGTGCTCGGCGCGGGCCTGGCGGCCGCGATGCAAAGCTTCATTCCCCAGGTGCGACTCCTGGAGTTGGGCTCCGGTCCGCTGCTGTCGGTCTTGGTGATGATCGGCCTGGCGGTGCTGCTCTCGGTGGGCTCCACGGTCGATTCATTCGTTGGGCTGGCTTTCCTCGGCACGTTCAGTCCTGGGTCGGTACTGGCTTTTCTGGTATACGGGCCGATGGTGGATTTGAAGAGCGTGCTGATGTTCCGGCAAGTGTTCACGCGCCGCGGCTTGCTCACTCTGGTGTCGATCCCATTGCTCTTGACCACCGGAGTCGCAGTCACCATGAATCTCTTCCTCGCCCCATGAACGCTTCCCGCCTGCACCGTTCGTATCAGGCGCTCATTCTCGCCCTGCTGGGTCTCTTCCTCCTAAACAAGCTGTGGAACGGGACCATCCTCTGGTACATCAACTCGCGTTTTCTCCCGTTGACCGTGGTGGGCGCCTTCGGTCTGCTGTGGCTGGCCCAGGTGCGGCTCGCTAATCTCCAGTCCACGCCGGGGGAGGCCCACGATCACCACGGGGCAACGCCCTCAGCCTGGGACTTGGTGGCGCTCGTGCTCCCGATCGTTTTGGGCCTGGTAACCAACGCTTGACCGCCGCCCGATCCCCCTTTATTATTTGCAGCTAAATGAAAAGTATTTTCAATAAAATGGCTATTGAAGGCGCCCACGAGGTCGGGACCCAGCTGCAGCAATCCGGGTATCGGCTCACCCAACCTCGCAAGGCGGTCATCCGGGCCCTAACGGAGGCTAACGACTGGCTCCGGCCGGAGGATTTGCTCGCCCTCGCTCGCCGATACTGGCGGCCGCTCGGGCTGGTGACGGTATACCGAACGGTCTCCCTCTTGGCCGAGCTTGGCTATCTCAGACGGGTGCATCTGGAAGATCGCTGCGTCGGATATGTTCGATCCGAGTTCGTGCACGGACATCACCTGCTCTGCCGCACCTGTCATCAGGCGGTCGAGTTCCCCGGCACCGAGGACCTGAGCCCCCTGGTAGAGCGGATCTCGCAGGACACGGGCTTTCGGATTGAACACCACCTGCTGGAACTGGTCGGCCTCTGCCCGAGTTGCCAGTGAGCGGGAAACTCGCCCTCCTGCTCGGTTGGGGGCTGCTTGCCGGGGTGGCCGGCTGCCAGTCAGTGTCAACCCGCGGCAGCTCGCTCGAAGACTCCGACGCGAGACCCAGGATTGTGGCGACCACTTCCCTGATCGGGGACGTGTTATCGCGAGTTGCCGGTGATCGGATCGAGCTTCGGGTCCTGCTGCCAGCGAGGGCCGACCCACACTCCTTCCAAAGTAGCCCCCAAGATGCAGCGGCGGTTGCCGAAGCCCAGCTCGTGTTCGTCAACGGATTTGGACTCGAAGAGGCACTGCTGGGGACCCTTGAGTCCGTTGCCAGCCCGGCCCAGCTCGTTTCCATCTCGGAAGGAGTCGAACCCCGTAAGATCACGGCGGCCGAAGGGGAGCCTCGCGAGGCCGGTACCGCCGATCCGCATGTCTGGCTTGACCCCACGAATGTAATGGTCTGGGTCGAGAATGCCCGCGCCGAACTCACGAGATTGGACCCGGGCGGCGCCGATCATTACGCCGCCAATGCAGCCGCTTACCAAGCCGAGTTGGAGGAACTGGATGCGTGGATCCGCAGCGAGGTCGAACGAATACCATCGCAGAACCGGAAGCTGGTGACTGACCACGACAACCTGGGTTACTTCGCGGCCCGCTATGGGTTCACGCTAGTGGGAGCCGTGATCCCGGCCTACAGCACCCTGGCCCAGCCATCGGCCCAAGAGATCGCCAAACTGGAGCAGACGATCGCCCGCAACGATGTGCCAGCCATCTTCGTTGGGGTTGCGGTTAACCCGGTTCTGTCGCGGCGGATTGCACAAGACATGGGCGTGGACCTGGTTCCGCTCTACACCGACTCGTTGAGCGTCCTCGGAGGCCCGGCTGCCACCTATTTGGAAATGATGCAATACACGGTCGGGGCAATGGTCGAGGCGCTCAAACTCCCATGAATTTGCCTCAGCAGCACGATTCGCAGGCTCCGCCGATCCGGGCCGACCGGCTGTCGGTGCGATACGACGGTAACCTGGCGCTCGAGCAGGTCAGCTTCACGGTGGCAGCCGGGGAACGGGTGGCGGTGGTCGGACCGAACGGAGCCGGGAAGACCACCCTCTTCAAGGTGCTTGCCGGCATTCTGCGGCCCGCCGCCGGCTCCATCGAAATCCATGGCCATGGTCCGGGAAGGCATGTTTGCGTCGGTTACGTGCCCCAGCGGGCGACGATCAATCTGGATTTCCCGGTCTCGGCTTCGGAGGTCGTCATGATGGGGCGGATCCGCGAGATTGGCATGCTGCGCTGGCCCCGCCGTACAGACTGGTCGAAGGTCGACTCGGCCCTGACTCGGGTCGGGATGCAGGACTACCGCGCCCGACCGATTGGAAGCCTCTCCACCGGCCAGCAGCAGCGAATCTTCCTGGCTCAGGCCGTCGCTCAGGAAGCCGACATCGTGCTGATGGACGAACCCTTAACCGGGCTCGACCTGCCCAGCCAGGAGGTCATCTTCGAGATCCTGGATGATTTACGTCACCAGCCGGTCACGGTCCTGGTGGCCACTCACGATCTCAACCTGGCCAGCAGTCACTTCGACAAGGTCCTGCTGCTCAACCGCCGGCTGATCGCTTACGGAGAACCGCAGGCCACCATCACACCGGAAAATCTGCTCGATGCCTATGGCGGGCATCTGCATGTCTTCGCCGATGGACGGCTGCTGGTCGATACCCACCACGAGGGACGTCAGTGATTTAGCCATGGAAACGCTCATAACCTGGCTGGTCGAACCGTTGACCTACCCCTTCATGCTGCGCGGGCTCTTAGCGGCCCTAATGATCGGGCTGGTGGTCCCGGTGTTAGGCTGCTATGTCGTACTTAGAGGGATGGCATTTTACGGGGACGCACTTGCCCACATTATTCTCCCGGGAGTCGTCGTGGCCTTCCTGCTCGGCTGGCCGCTCGCGCTCGGCGCACTGATCGTTGGTGTGCTGGCTGCTCTCGCCATCGGAGGCATCAGCAGCTCGACGACGATTCGGGAAGATAGTGCAATTGGGGTTGTGTTCGCAGGCGCGCTGGCTCTGGGTGTGCTGTTGCTCTCGGTCCAGCGCAGCTACGCGGTGGATCTCGCCCACATCCTGTTCGGAGATCTATTGGGCGTCTCGCCGGCAGACCTGGGGCTGATGGCGGGCTTGAGCTTCGTAGCCCTTGTCACGGTGCTGCTCTTCTACAAAGAGTTTCTGGTGCTTTCCTTCGATCGAGTGCTGGCGACGACCATGCAGCTGCCGGTGCAATTACTCAACAACCTGCTCTATGTTTTGCTGGCGGTAGTTGTGGTCATTTCAATCCAAGCCGTTGGAATTGCGCTGGTGGTTGCCATGCTGGTGACTCCGGCCTCGGCCGCCTATCTGCTCACCCGTCGGCTGGCCCGGATGATGTTGCTGGCGAGTGCGATTGGCGCCGCTTCCGGGGCGCTCGGCTTATATGCCTCCTTCTACTTGGACGTGGCCTCCGGTCCAGCCATTGTGCTTGTTGCAACAGCAATCTTTGGCCTCATCTTCCTGTTCGCCCCGGGCCGGGGCTACCTCTCCAGCCGGACACAGGCCGGCGTTGCCTAGCCAGACCGTCTACTCCGGACGGGGTTCCGGCTCCAACCCAAGTCGTCTCCTGTGGACAACTGCGTATGGGCCTGTGGAGAACGTCTTAGTTTCGGTGGAAAAGAGACGGTAAAAGATCTTCAATCCTCCACAGAAGGTAGGCCCCCACGAGGGCCGGCTCGCTTGGGAACTTCGCCCCACAGAAACTCAACACCCTTCTGCACCGAGCCCCTGTGGAGAAAGAGCGGCGTTCCTGCCGCTTTGCAAAGGGGGGAATCCACTCGGATTCAACAAATCCCCACCCCCGACGGCGACTACGGCTATAAATCCAATTAATGTGGATATAGATATGGAAAAGAAGAAGGAGCGCAGGCCAGTCCGAAATCAGCCCGGTCCTGCGCTCCTGAGTGAATCGCTTGCTAGACCCAGCCGCGTAGTTTGACCGCCTCGGCGACCCGGCTGACCGCAACCAGGTAGGCCGCCAGCCGGTTGTGGACTTGGTGCTCCTGGGCGGCCGCGTGAACCGCGTGAAAAGCGGCGGTCATTTTGGCGTCGAGCCGCTCATGCACCAGCTCTTCCTGCCAGTAATAGTCATACGCATTCTGAACCATTTCGAAGTACGAAACGGTGACCCCGCCGGCATTGCACAAGAAGTCGGGGATCACATAGCAGCCGGCGGCATGGAGAATGTGGTCAGCTTCGGGGCTGGTCGGACCGTTGGCCAACTCCACAATTACCTTGGCCTTAACCTTAGGGGAGTTTTGCTCGGTGAGCACGCTCTCCAGCGCAGACGGGATGAGAATCGAGACATCCAGCTCTAGCAAGGCCTCGTTGCTTATGGCTTCTGTGCCGGGGAACTTGACCACTGATCCGGTTTTCGCTTTGTGAGCCATTACCGCAGCGTAGTCCAGACCCTTGCTGCTGTAGATGCCACCCCGCGAATCGGAAACGGCAACGACTTTCAGCCCGAGCAGTTCGGTCCCTAGCTTGTGGGCGAAGGATCCCGCGTTGCCGTAACCCTGAATTGCGGTGGTGGCGCCCTTGAGATTTGTGCCTAGCACCTTCCCGGCCTCCCGCAAACAATAAATTCCGCCCCGGGCAGTGGCGTCGCCCCGGCCGGCCGAGCCACCCAACGCCAGCGGTTTACCGGTGATCACCCCGAATTCGTTGTAACCCTTCATGAAAGAGTATTCATCGACCATCCAGGCCATGATCTGGGGGTTGGTATACACGTCGGGCGCCGGCACGTCTTTCTCCAGACCAAGGATCCGACCCACCTGGCGGATGTAGGCCCGGCTCAACCGTTCGACCTCGCCATCCGACATCTCTTTAGGATTGCAGATGACTCCGCCCTTTCCGCCACCGAGCGGAATGTCTACTACCGCGCACTTCCAGGTCATCCAGGCCGCCAAGGCCCGGACCGTATCGATGGTCTCATCCGGGTGGAAGCGGATCCCACCCTTGGTAGGCCCGCGGGCATCGTTGTACTGCACTCGGAAGCCGTGAAAGATCTTGGTGCTGCCGTCGTCCATCTTTACCGGCAGAGTCACATGGAGTTCGCGCAGCGGCCAACGGAGCAATTCATGTAGAGCGCCGTCCAATTTGAGAAACGCTGCCGCTTCATCCAGCTGTTGCTGGGCCACCTGGAAGGGATTGGGCATGAGTTCGATCGTGGGTCGGGTTGTCTTGGTCTGGGTCGCCATCGAGTTGGATTCTCCTGGTGAAGGATGCCCCAGGACAGTATAGCGCAGGGGGTGGAGCGGCAAGAGTACTTTGTCACTGAGAGGGAGGATTCTTCTCCTGCAACGCACTCTCCAGCTCGGCTCGCGCCACCGCCGGATCGGCCCTGCCCCCGGCGGCTCGCATGATCTGGCCCAAGAACCACTCCGCCAAGGCGTGCTTGCCCGCCCGGTATGCACTCACCTGCTCAGGGTGCTCGGCGAGCACCCGCCGCACCAGGGACCGGATCAGGTTCGGATCGCTCTGCTGAGCGAGGTCCTTCGCTTCCAACAATACCTCCGGCGAGCCGCCACCTGGGAGGAGCTGATCCAAGACCATTTTGCCGCTGGCGGCATTGATGGTCCGTGATTCCACGAAGGCGACCAGCCGGGCAAAATCCTCGGGCTTGAGCTGGGAATCGGCAAACTGAAGGCCGAGTTCATTGAGCCGACCGAAGAATTGCACGGTCAGCCAGTTAGCCAGCTTGCCAGGCGAGACGGCTTGGGGCGCGGTCAAAAAGCCGAGCATGCCGGGGGGAAGGCTCTGATCTGAGACTAGGGCCATTTCCTTCGAGGCCACCACCGCGTGTTCAAAGTAATCTGCCACTTCCTGCTCCTCGGTGAGCACGCCGGCGGTATAGGCGCTCAAGCCGTACTCGGCCACGAAGCGGGCCTGTTTGGCGGCCGGCAGTTCGGGGAGCTCGCTGCGGATTTGCTCGATCCAGGCCCGCTCGATGTGCAGCGGCGGGAGATCGGGTTCGGGGAAGTAGCGATAATCATGGGCCTGCTCCTTGGAGCGCTGAGCGAGGGTGATCTCCCGATTCTCGTCCCAGCCGACCGTTGCGAGTTCGACCCGGCCACCGGCAGAAAGGAGTTCCCGCTGGCGCTCGATCTCATAGGCTACGGCCCGCGACAGGGCCCGGAAGGAATTCAGGTTCTTGATCTCGGTGCGGGTCCCCAGCTCCAGGGATCCCTGGGGCCGGAGCGACACATTGGCCTCGAACCGGATCACACCTTTCTGCATGTCCCCGCTGTTGACACCTAAGTAGCGCAACAAGGAGCGCAGGGCTAGTGCGTAGCGTTTGGTCTGTTCGATCGAATGGAGGTCCGGCTCGCTGACGATCTCGAGCAAGGAGACCCCCGAGCGGTTGTAGTCCACCAGTGAATAACCCTCCCGGTGGAACAGCTTGCCGGTGTCCTCCTCGAGGTGCACTCTCCGAATCCGGACCCGCTGGTCGCCGCTCTCGCCCTCGATATCAAACCAGCCGCTGCTGGCTAGCGGCAGCTCATATTGAGAGATCTGGAAACCCTTTGGAAGATCGGGGTAGAAGTAATTCTTGCGGGCGAACAGGCTGTGTTCGGCCACCGAGCAATTGAGGGCCAGCGCTACCCGCAGGGCATACTCCACGGCCCGCCGGTTGATCACCGGCAACGTGCCCGGCATGCCGGTGCAGATCTCGCACGCCGAACTGTTCGGCGCAGTGAGGCTGGTGTCCACTACGGCACAACCGCAGAACATCTTTGACCGAGTCAGCAGCTCGGCGTGCACCTCAAGACCGATGACCGGCTCGAATTCAGTCATGGACCTTCAGAGCAGGTGGATCCGCCACTCATCGTAGAGCTCACCGTAGAACAGCTCGAAGACCCGCCCATCCTGAACCCGGACCCGGAACCTGCGTCCGCCCGGGATTCGCCAGGAATCATCAACCTGCTCGATCAGCAGTCGCACGCCCTCCCAGCGCAGAGCGATTGGGCGCTCTCCGTAGACATAACCGGAATGGCACTCGACCAATTCCGCGGTCATGCGCCTCCCCGGATCTCGGAAGAATCACCAATACTGAGCGAGCCTACAACCCCAGTCACCTTCGCCGCCCGACCAATGAGCGAGGCCGAGAGGGTACTGTCCGTAATGTGGGTGTCGGCTTCTACGATAGAGTCCCGGATCTCGGAACTCTCGATCACACAGCCTGGTCCGATCGAGGCGTACGGTCCGATCACCGATTGCGAGATGCGGGCGCTGGGGTCGAGGTACACGGGCGGCTCGAGCCGCGATCCCGCTTCGACTGAAACGTCCGGCAAGTTGGCTCGGCCATGCTTGAGCAGGTAACGGTTGGCTGCCAGCACCGCCTCCGGTGTCCCAAAATCCTGCCAGACCTCCACTGGCTGGGCGCGCACCCTAACGCCGGCGTCCAGCAGCAGATTGATGGCGTCCGCTAGGTAGAACTCCCCCTTGAGCTTTCCTCCCGCGGCCAACTGCCGCTCGATGGCGTCGAGTAGGGTTTCTACCTCGGGAAAATAGTAGAAACCCACCACGGCCAGGTTGCTCTGAGGGTCTTGCGGCTTTTCGATCAAACGGCGGACCCAGCCGTCCGGCCCGAGCTCGGCCAGCCCGAATCGCCGGGGGTCTTCCACCTCCTTCACCCAGGCGATGGCTTCCGCGCCCAGCCCGGAGAAGTCGGTTTCAATCCAGGTATCCACGAAGCCGAGCAGCGCCGGTCCCCGCAGTCCTTCCCGGGCCAGCCAGATGGCATGCGACTGGCCAGACAGCTCGGGCTGCACCACGAACCGGGCGTTGAGCTTGGGGTAGTGCGTGCCCACATACTCCTGCACCTGATCCCCAAGGTAGCCAACGATGAACACGGCCTCGTCGAAATCCGCGAGCGATGCGAGCGAGTCCAAGAAATGGGCAAGCACCGGCTTGCCGGCCACGCTGATCAGCGGCTTCGGCCTCGACCAGGTATGCGGGCGCAGGCGGGTTCCGTATCCCGCCATCGGAAGCACCAGTTTCATAATGGAGGGACCTCCCGATGCCAGGATGTGACCGCCTGATACGCGTGGGCCGCCTGGAGCAACTGATCCTCGGCCAGATGGGGTGCCATTAGCTGCATCCCGATAGGCAGCCGGGCCGAATCAAAGCCGACCGGGAAGCTCAAGGCGGGAATGCCGGCCAGGTTGGCGGGGAGAGTGAACACGTCCTCCAGATACATCGCGAGCGGGTCGTCCCCGTGGGCCCCGATGCCGAAGGCCGTCGTCGGGGTCACCGGGCAGGCTATCAGGTCCACCGACTCGAAGGCGGCCTCGAAATCGCCCTTGATCAGTGTGCGCACCTTTTGAGCCTGGCCATAATAAGCGTCGTAGTAGCCGGCGGAGAGGGCATAGGTCCCGAGCATGATCCGCCGCTTGACCTCGGGGCCGAAAAGCTCGCCCCGGGTCACGAAGTAATCTTCCGGGTAACTTCCGGGGCCACGGCGCGGACCGTAGCGGACCCCGTCGAAGCGGGCAAGGTTGGCGGAGGCTTCCGCCGGGGCGATGAGGTAGTACACCGGCAAGGCCAAATCCGTGTGGGGCAGGCTGATCTCGCGAGTTTCGGCGCCCAAATCCTTCAGGACCGAGATTGCCTGACGCACGGCTGCCTCGACCGCGGGCTGCAGACCCGGGATGAAATACTCTTTGGGGACCCCGATCCGTAATCCGCGGATTCCATTTCCGTTCAAGTGGAACTCGGGGACCGGAGTCGGCATAGAGGTCGAATCCAGGGGGTCGTGGCCAGCCATAGTGCGGAAAATCGGCTCCAGGTCGGCCACGCTTCGAGCGATCGCCCCGACCGTGTCCAACGAGGATCCGAACGCGATCAGACCGTAGCGCGAGACCCGGCCGTAAGAGGTTTTCAGGCCGGTGACGCCGCAGAACGCGGCGGGCTGCCGGACGGACCCGCCGGTGTCAGTCCCCAGGGCCGCGTAGCAGAACCGGGCGGCCACCGCGGCGGTCGAGCCTCCGGAAGAGCCACCGGGCACCCGATCCAACCCCCAGGGGTTGTGAGTGACTCCGTAGGCAGAATTCTCAGTCGAGGAGCCCATCGCAAATTCGTCAGTGTTGGTCTTGCCAACGACGACTGCTCCGGCATGCAACAGGCGGGAGACGCTGGTGGCGGTGTACGAAGGGCGGAATCCTTCCAGGATTCTGGAACCGGCAGTGGCGGGCACGCCTTGGACGCACAGCACATCTTTGACCGCGAACGGGATGCCATGGACGAGTGGAAGCGGATCGTCGGTGCGCCCGCCCATCCGTGCGTCGGCGGCTCGAGCCTGCGCCAGGGCCAGATCGTCTGTGACGGTCAGGAAGGCATGGACCCGGGTATCGATCGCCCGAATGCGATCCAGGCAGGCCCGGGTCAATTCCACGGAGGAGACTTCACCGGTGCGCAGCGCACCGGCGGCTTCGAGCAGCGTCAGATCGGTCAGGTCAGCCATCTCACTGTGGGCCGGGCGGGAAACTCATTCCGGGCAAGGGGACCGGACGCCTACGCCGAGCGCGGCGATCGTCCTTCGCCTAGGGCTGCTCTTCCAGGACCCGGGGAACCCGGAACATGCCCGCCTCGGAGGAGGGCGCATTGGACAGCAGCAGCTCAGGGGGAGAACTTGGACGGACCTCGTCGAGGCGGAGGGGCGCCGTGAGCGGAAGCACCGTCGCAGTGGGAGGAATATCGGAAGTATCGACTTCCCCCAGGCGGGCAGCGTAATCCAGGACAGCCGACAGCTGCTGGGCGTAGCGCTGGAGCTCGGCCTCGCTTAGCTGGAGGCGGGCAAGCAGAGCGATTTTTCGGACTTCCTCTACCGTAAGAGCCACTCTGCAGGAATTATAGCGTAGCGAGTTTGACTGTCGGAGAAAGGATGAACTTCCTATCTCCGGGTTAGGTAGAATGAGGAACCCAACGAGCGTACGGAGATCAGAATGGAGAAAACGAAGGACACCCTCAGCTTCGAGTTTTCGGTCTCAGCCCCGGCCGAAGCCGTGTTTTACGCCTTCAGCACCGGGCAGGGATGGCGCGATTGGCTGTGCAACCAGGCTATCTTTCAGCCGCGGCCCGGCGGAACTTATCACCTGGGTTGGGATACCGGCTGGTACGTTTCTGGGCGAGTCGAAGAACTGGAGAAGCCCAGCCGGGTGCGGCTGAGCTGGAGGGGAGCCGAGGATCCGGCCGCCAGCGTGGTCCGGATCGAGCTGCATGGCCATGGCGATCACACCCACGGCTCGGTCGAGCACTTCGGTTTTGGAGAGGGGAAGGCTTGGGAGGAGGCCCGCCAGAAAGCGCAGCGAGGCTGGGAGGCGGGACTAGAGAATCTCGAGTCGATCTTTTCCACTGGAGCCGACCTGCGGATCACCCGCCGGCCGATGGTGGGCTTCATGGGTAATGACTTCAACGAGAAGATTGCGGCGCAGATCGGTGTGCCGGTCACGGAAGGAATACGGCTCGCGGATACGGTGGAGGGGATGGGGGCCGCCAAAGCCGGATTGCAGTCGAACGATGT
>CAZPZD010000010.1:0-8188 GCA_964590515.1 uncultured Anaerolineaceae bacterium
GCCGCGGACGGCTACCCTGGGATCCCCGGGTGGGGCGAGAAATCCTCCTCAACCGTGCTCTCCAAGTACAAGCACCTCGAGGCCATTCCGGAAGATCATCGCAAGTGGGGTTTGTCTGCCGGTCGCGCCCTCCGCCTTGCAGAGAATCTCAGGAGCCAGTGGAAGGACGCCCTGCTCTTCCGCCGCTTGGCGACCCTTCGCACCGACGTCCCCCTCGAAGAGAACCTCAGGGACTTGCAGTGGAGGGGGGCGCGAAAACGATTGAGGACGCTCTGTAAGGAACTGGGCGCCGGCCGCCTGCTCGATCGAGTCCCTCGCTGGGCCGACTAGCCACGGTCAGCCAGGCGGTGAGAACTCAGGGTTGACTGTGCCCGGAGCAGCCGCCCTCGCTTAACCCTCCGATCGCGGGGCAATTTAGGGGATACTTGCCCTCTCCATGGCCCGTCGTCCCTCCCGCAGGCGGCTCTACTCAGTTCGTCGCTCGCCGATCCACGGACGGGGGGTCTTCGCCCTTCGCCGCATCCCCAAGGACAAGCGGGTGATCGAATATCGGGGTGAGCGGATCTCGCCGGAGGAAGCGAACCGAAGATTCGACGAGTCGATGGACTATCCGTTCACTTACCTGTTCGAGGTCGATGAATCAACAATCATCGATGCGGAAGTGCGCGGCAACTCCGCCCGCTACATCAACCATTCCTGCTCGCCGAATTGCGAGTCGCTGAATGACGGCGGGCGAATCTTCATCGAGACCCTCCGCCCGATCTTACCCGGGGAAGAGCTGACCTACGACTATCAGCTCGAGACCGAGGAAGCCATAACCCCCCGGCTGAAAGCGGTGTATGGGTGCAACTGCGGCACCCGCCGCTGCCGGGGCACCTTGCTCAATGTCGAGTAATTCGCGCTGGCCGGCCCCCAGCCTGCAGCTGAGCAAGAGTGAGGCGCGCCGATTCATCCTGGCCCACCAGATGCTTTGGCCGCCGCGGCGGCTGCAAGGGAGGGGCGGCATCCTTGAGTTCATCCGGCGGGTCGGCGCGATTCAGTTCGATCCGATCAACATTGTCGGGCGAAACCCAGATCTGGTGCTGCAATCGCGGGTCGGCCGCTACCAGCCCGGCCTGCTCGAAGACCTGCTCTATCGTGACCGTCAGCTGGTGGATGGATGGGACAAGGCTGCCTCGATATTTCTCACCAACGACTGGCCAAGTTTCGCCCGACACCGGATCCGGATGCGTCAGGAATACGGGAGTCCGTCCAATCCGCAGATGAAGGCCGCGCCTCAGGTGATCGAGGCGATCCGCGAGCGGGGGCCGCTGTCATCCATCGACTTCAAGCAGCCGGGGCGAATCCAGTCGACCTGGGGAATTCCCACCACCCTGGCCCGGGCCGCCCTCGAGATCTTGCACGCAATGGGCGAGGTGGTTGTGGATCATCGAGTCGGAACTCGAAGGGCGTTCGATCTGGCCGAGCGCCTGCTGCCGGCGGAGTTGCTCGCTGCCGCCGATCCGATCGAGCACGACTCGGACTACCAGGCCTGGCGGGTCATGCGCCGAATCGGAGGCCTGGGCCTCGCCAGCCCGGCGGCCTCCGAATACTGGCTTGCCATGCACCAAATGAAGAGCCCGGAACGGAAGGCTATCCTGATCGACCTGGTTGAGGCTGGCGACCTCATCGCGGTTGGCGTCGAAGGGCTGCCCGACCAGCGGTTTTTCCTAAGACAGGCGGATCTGCCGACTCTGGAGACGGTCCGCAGGAGACGGCCCCCGCGGCCCAAGGCAAGCTTCATCGCCCCGCTCGACAATCTGATGTGGCACCGGAATCTGCTGCGCTGGGTCTTTGACTTCGATTACATCTGGGAGGTCTACAAGCCGGCGCCCCAGCGCAAGTTCGGTTACTATGTTCTCCCGGTGCTCTACGGCGATCGGTTTGTGGCCCGCTTCGATCCGAAATTCGATCGAACTGCCGGCGAATTGACAATTGCCAATTGGTGGTGGGAAGCTGGAGTTCGGGTGGACGAGCGGATGAGTGCCGCGCTGATGGTTTCAATGAGTGACTTCATGCGCTACCTCGGAGCCAATCGCATTCGGCAAGGTCCGAAGATCAGGCGGGACAATAGCCTGCGTTGGCTGTCGAGCCCTCCGCTGAATCGCTGACGGATGAACCGCTTGAAACCAATGCTCTCCTATGCGCTGGTCACAGTCCAGCTGCTGTGCCTCGGGTTGATCGCCCTCACCGGCCCGCTCTTCGCCGCGCATCCGGCGCTGCTGCTGCTGGAAGGCGCCGCCGGGTTGCTCGGCCTCTGGGCGATCGGGACGATGGGGATCGGGAATTTCAACGTGACGCCGGACCTCAAGCCTCGCGCCCGGCTGGTGAGCAGCGGTCCGTACCGTCTTCTCCGCCATCCGATGTATTTGGCGCTGCTGGTGGGCGGTTTAGCACTGGTCCTCGACACGTTTTCACCAGTGCGTATGGTGCTCTGGCTGGTGCTGTTTGTAGACCTCCTGGTCAAGCTGAATTACGAAGAGCGGTTGCTGAGTCGGGATTTGGAGGGGTACTCGGCCCACATGCGGCGCACGAAACGGCTCATTCCCTTTATTTACTGAATGAAACTGGACCTTGACCGCCTATTGGCGGGAAAACTATGATGGGGCACCGAACCAGGTCAGCCATGAAACTCATCGACACCCAATCCCGCGCAATGTTTACTCGGGCTGCCAAGGTCTTGCCCCGCGGCGTCTCGTCGAACTTTCGCTACTGGGGCGACGAGGAAACTCTGGTGGCTGCCCGGGCAAAGGGCGCCTACCTCTGGGACCTGGACGGTAATCGCTACATCGACTACCGGCTGGCCTTCGGGCCGATCATCCTGGGACATGCTCACGAGCAAGTAGACGCCAGCGTGAAGTCGGCCATCGACGACGGGATCGCCTTCGCCATGACCAACCCGTGGGAGGTGCGGGTAGCGGAGAAGATCGCCAAGCTCTGCCCGGGGATCGAGATGCTTCGTTTCACGAGTTCCGGTACCGAGGCCACGATGCACGCCCTGCGGACGGCGCGGGCCTTCACCGGACGGGAGAAAGTCCTCAAGTTCGAGGGCCACTACCATGGCATGCATGATTACTTGCTGTGGTCCACCTATGTCGGCCCGGAGAATCTTGGCGCCCGGATCAACCCCATCCCGGTCGCGGCCTCCTCTGGGATCCCGCGCTCCATCCGGGAACTGATCATCATGCTGCCCTTCAACGACCGCGACTTGCTGGAGCGTACCCTGAAGCAGACCTGGTTCGACGTGGCGGCGATCATCGTCGAGCCGATCATGGGCAACACCGCCTCGATCGAACCGCAGGATGAGTTCCTGAAGTTCATTCGGGCCCGTTGTGACGAGTACGGGATCGTGATGATCATGGATGAGGTGAAGACCGGGTTTCGAGTGGCAAAGGGCGGTGCGCAGGAGCTGTTCGGGGTGACCGCCGATCTGGCCACCTACGCCAAATCACTGGGCAACGGCTATCCGGTGGCGGCCTTCGGTGGTCGTCGCGAGATTATGGATGTGATCGGAAAGGGAGTAGCCCACGCCGGTACCTACTCAGGCAATGTGGTCGGGATGGCCGCCGCGGATGCGGTGCTGGATATCCTAAGCAAAACGGATGCCCTGCAGGTCGTCGCCGCACGCGGACGGGCCCTGCAGAAAGGGATCGGTGACGTCCTGGAGGCGGCCGACTTGCCTTTTGTCATCACCGGCCACCCCAGCATGTTCGGTCTCATGTTCACCGGGTCAACCCCGCGGGACTACCGCGATTGGGTCAAGAGCGACCAAAAGCTATACGAATCGATTATGAACAACATGATTCGGCGCGGCGTGATGCCAGATCCGGACAGCCGGGAGCCGTGGTTCCTGTCGGCGGCTCACAGCGAGGCCGACGTGGCCGAGACCCTCAACGCGTTTGAGGAAGCGGTTAAGGAGGCCAAGCAGGCCCACTGAGTTGTCCGACTACGCCGTTGAGCTGATCGAGGTTACCAAGACCTTTCCGACCGGAAAGGGTGAGGAGATCGCCGCGGTCGATCGGGTGTCGCTCTCGATCAAACCCGGCGAATTCTTCTCCCTGCTCGGCCCATCCGGCTGCGGCAAAACGACGACCCTTCGCATGATTGCCGGGTTCGAGCTGCCCACCCAGGGCGAGATCCGGATCCACGGCGAATCCATGGGCGAAATCCCGGCCTACCATCGGCGGGTAAACACCGTCTTCCAGAACTACGCCCTCTTCCCCCACATGACTGTGTACGGCAATGTGGCCTTCGGGCTCGAGATGGACAGGCTGCCGAAGCCCGAGATCCGGGAGCGGGTGCGCGAGGCGCTGCGCCTGGTGCGGATGCCCGGGATGGAAGATCGACGTCCGAAGCAGCTCTCGGGAGGGCAGCAGCAGCGAGTGGCGCTGGCCCGGGCGCTGGTTAAGCGACCGGCGGTGCTGTTGCTGGACGAACCGCTCGGGGCGCTCGACTTGAAACTCAGGAAAGCGATGCAGATCGAGCTCAAACATATCCAGCACGAAGTGGGCATCACCTTCATCTACGTTACCCACGATCAGGAAGAGGCCCTCACCATGTCCGACCGGATTGCGGTGATGAGTGAGGGTCAGGTCCTGCAGCTGGGCTCGGCGGCCGAGATCTACGAATCGCCGGCGAGCCGCTTCGTGGCCGACTTCATCGGCGAGACCAATTTCCTGGATGGCCAGGTCGAATCCCTCCACGATGGGCAGGCTACCGTGCTGGTTGACGGCACTCTGCGGCTCACAGCGCCCTCGGCGGTCCCCGATATCAAGGTCGGCCAGTTGGTCACGTTTACCGTGCGGCCGGAGAAGATCAGCCTGCACTCGGATCCTGGGGACCGGGCGGTGAGCGGCCAGATCGAGGAAGTCGTATACATCGGTACCGACTCCCGCTATCTGGTCCGGGTCACTGAGGGAAGCCGGTTGGTGGCCCGGTTGCAAAATGTGAGGTCAGCGGACCAAGCCGGATTCCGGCCAACCGAGAAGGTCTACCTGACCTGGGAGCCGGATGTCGCCCGGATTCTCACGAGATAGTGGACCGGCCATAGATCACGGGCAATGAGATCATGGCAGACCTTCTCACCAGGAGGGCGAGTGAGCACCCGGGCTGAGCGCCGCTCGCGGGGTCCGCTGATCGTCGTCCCGGCGGCGATTTGGCTGCTCTTGTTCTTCACCCTGCCGCTCCTGATCGTCGTTGCGATCAGTTTTGTGGAGCGGGGTCGGGCGGGAGGCGTAAAACTCCCACTGGTATTCACCGTCGAGTACTACCAGCGCCTGGTAGATCCGCTCTACCTCGGGATCTTTTGGAGCTCGGTACGCATCGCCCTGGTTGTCACCCTCGCGTGCGTGCTGATCGGCTACCCAATGGCGCTCTTCATCAGCCGGGTCGCCCCGCGCAGGCGGAATGCCATGCTGCTTCTCGTGATGGTCCCCTTCTGGACCAACTTCCTGGTTCGAACCTACGCCTTGAAGCTGTTGCTGTCCGCGGAAGGAGTGGTCAACAACCTTTTGCTCGGAGCAGGGTTGGCGCAGGCGCCGCTCGATCTACTGTTCAACAACTTCGCGGTCGTGCTGGGGCTGGTGTATGGCTATTTCCCGTTTGCGGTCCTGCCGATGTACGCGTCCATCGAAAAGTTTGATATGACGCTGGTCGAGGCCGCCGCCGACCTGGGCGCCAACCTGGCCAGGGCATTCCTGCGGATTATGCTCCCGCTGACCGCCCCCGGGATCATTGCCTCGGTGATTCTGGTGTTCGTCCCGGTGGTGGGAGCCTTCATCACCCCCGACATCATGGGCGGGGGGAAGGTGGAGATGATCGGGACCCTCATCAACCGCCAATTCGGCGTAGCCCGCAACTGGCCATTCGGATCGGCCATGTCGCTGGCGCTCATGCTGATGGTCGTGGTGGCCGTCATCTTCTATCTGCGGTCAAGCCAGGAGAAGGAGCGACCCCTGTGAGGGCGGGCGCCGCCATCCGCCTCAGGCACGGCTCCCTCTCGCTGCGGGTGGGGAAAGTGGCTCTCGGGGCGAATGCCTGGTTGGCCTTGGCCTTCCTTTATATCCCCATCCTGGTGCTGATCTTCTTTTCATTCAATGACAGCCGGTCGGTCGCCCGCTGGACCGGATTCTCCATGGAGTGGTACCTGAGATTGTTTGACAACGAGCCGCTGCTCCGGGCGGCCCGCAACAGTCTGCTCATCGCGGCCGTCTCCACCCTGGCTTCGACCGCCATGGGCACCCTCACCGCCTTGGGGATGGACCGCTACCGCTTCCGCTTGCGATCCAGTTTCGACGCGATGCTGTACCTTCCGATCGTCATCCCCGAAATCGTACTGGGCATCTCCTTGCTGCTCTTCTTCAACCTGGCATTTTTTCCGCTGATGCAAGCCCTGCTGCAGGTTCGGCTGACGCTGGGATTGCCAACCATAACCATCGCCCATATCGCCTTCAACATCCCCTTCGTCTATGTGATCGTCCGGGCCCGACTGGTTGGGTTCGACCGTACCCTCGAGCAGGCGGCCCAAGACCTGGGGGCCAACGAGTGGCGGACATTCTGGCGGATTACCTTCCCGCTGCTGCTGCCTGGAATCCTCGGGGGAGCGCTGATGGCCTTCACCCTTTCGCTGGACGACTTCCTGGTTACGGCCTTCACTGCCGGTACCGCCTCGCCTACAATGCCACTCTACATCTATAGCCTGGTGCGTCGAGGCGTGACGCCTGAAATCAATGCCCTGTCGACCGTGCTCCTGGTAGCCTCGATGGGCCTGATCGTTGTTTCGCTAATCTTACAGCGTAGACGCTAGGCGCGGCCTCGGCCAGGGGAGACACCGCGCCCCCAAAGAGGAGAGAGAGATGAGAGACAGGTTGATTCTGGTCGTCCTGATCGGTGGGTTGGCGTTGGCGGCCTGTGCGACCGCGGACACGCCCGAGCCCGCAGTCGTCCCCCCGGTCGTTGGGGAGCGCTGCGGCGACGGCTCCAGGCTCGCCGAGCAACTCTACCTGTACACCTGGGTAGAGTATATCGACCCGGCGATTATGGAGGCCTTTCAGGCCGAGTGTGGGGTCGAGGTCATCGAAGACAACTTCGATTCCAACGAGACCCTGCTGGCCAAGCTACAAGCCGGCGGCGCCAACTACGACGTAATCGTCCCCACGGACTACATGGTCTCGGTGTTGATCGACGAAGGCATGATCGAACCGCTCGATTTCGGCGTCATCAGCAACATCGAGGGTTTCGGGGACAAGTTCACCCACCAGTACTTTGACCCCGAGCAGCGCTACACCGTGCCTTATTTCTTCGGGACCTCCGGGCTCGCGGTGGACACCTCGGTCGTCTCCGATCCGCAGCCTACCTGGTCAATGGTCTTCGATCCGGCGCCCGAGGTGTGCGGCAAAATCAGCATGCTGGACGACGAAAGGGAGACGATCGGGGCGGCCTTGATGTACTTGGGCTATTCGATCAACGACACGGATCCTGCCCATCTTGAGCAAGCCAAGGACCTGCTGGTCGCGCAATCTGAGTGCGTGAAGGCCTACGATAGCCAGACCAACGACGATCTGATCGTGCAGGGCGAAACAGTCGTTGGGCACATGTGGACGGGTGACGCCCTGCTGGCCGGCCTCCCAGATGTCGGCGGTCGGGAGGGGATCGCTTACTTGATCCCTCAAGAGGGGTGCACTATCTGGCAGGACAACCTGGCGGTGCCGGTCGGTTCGCAGAATAAATACACCGCCATGGTGTTCATCAACTACCTGTCGGATCCGGAGGTCGCGGCCCAGAACGCCGAGTTCGTCGGTTACGGAAGCCCCAATGAAGCCGCCTATGAATTCATCGATCCGGAGATCATGGCCGATACCAGGGTCTACCCGACCGAAGAAGCCTTTGCCGGCCTGCAGTGGATCGAGGATGTCGGCGACTCCATAGAGTTGTACGATCGGATCTGGACCGAGTTCAAGGCCTCAATTGGAAGTTAGATAGAAGGTCTCGGCTCAGATCCTGAGTGGGCCGAGCCTGCCAAAGGGGCTTGGCCCACTTGCTGGACGGCGAGCGGGGTGGATCCGGGTTGGATTGAGTTGGGCCGGCGGCTCGCACGAAGTGCCTATTTGCAGGTATGCGGCGACGTGCGAAGATTAGCCCCATGCGGCGC
>CAZPZD010000010.1:8288-14779 GCA_964590515.1 uncultured Anaerolineaceae bacterium
CTGCGCAGCGACGAGACTCAGGTCGTCGTCACCGATGAGGCCGGGTGCAGCGAGGCTTCCGGTGCCCGGCTGTACACCGCCGAGAAACACGGCTATACCCAGTGGGTGTTAGTCCGCTGGCCGGCCCACACTCCCAACCCAACGCCTACGCCCTAACATCGGCGGTTGCTGGCCCCTGGCTGGCGCGCCCGCCGACCGCAACGCCGACCGCAACGCCGACCACCGAACATGGGTTAGAGTTGGGCTGATTTAGGCTTGAGCCGGGCGCCTGCAAATCCATTGTCCTTCTACGAGTCCATCCGGCCATTACTTTTCCGAGTGGATGCCGAGCGGGCGCATCGGCTGACCTTGCGACTGTTGGCGCTGGCCGGCGGGTTGCCGCCACTGCGGCTGCTCTTGGCGCGCATGTTGAGCGCGCCCACCTCGAGCCAACCGGTGGAAGTCTTCGGGTTGAAGTTTGCCAACCCGGTCGGCCTGGCCGCCGGTTACGACAAGGACGGCTGGGCAGTGCACGGACTGGCCTGCCTGGGATTCGGTCATCTCGAACTGGGAACCGTCACCCCCCACCCGCAAGCCGGCAATCCCCGCCCGCGGATCTTCCGACTGCCGCAAGACCAAGCTCTGATCAACCGGATGGGATTCCCCAATCGAGGGGTCGCCTCGCTGGTGAGGCGGCTCCAGCGCCGGCCGAAGGACGTCGTCATCGGCGTCAACATCGGGAAAGGGATCGCGACCCCGCTGGAGGCCGCCGCGGAAGACTATCTGCTTTTACTTCGAGCCCTTTACCCATACGTCGACTACCTGGCGGTGAACGTGTCGTCGCCCAACACGCCGGGGCTGCGTGAGCTGCAGGACCGTAGACAATTGGGAAACCTGCTGCGGGCCCTCGACGCGGCGCGGGCCGAGCTCGGTGCTCCGCGAAGGCCGATCCTGGTCAAGCTGGCTCCGGATCTGAGCGATCCGCAGTTGGCAGAGGCAGTTCAGGTAATCGGCGAGAGCGGGATGGATGGGATCATTGCCAGCAACACGACCACCACCCGGCCGGCCCTTCGTTCGTCCCATCGAGACCAGAGCGGTGGGCTCAGCGGCGCTCCGCTGCGCGAGCGGGCGCTTCACATGATTCGCAAAGTCTGCGAGCTCAGCGGCGGCCGGCTGCCGGTGATCGCCTCGGGAGGCATTCTGTCAGCAGCCGATGCCCGGGCCGTCCTGCAGGCCGGCGCCTCGCTCGTGCAGCTCTACACCGGACTGGTGTATTGCGGGCCCGGACTGGTACGCGAGATAGTGGAAAGGCTCGAAATACCCGAAACGGCGGTCGCTTCGAGCCTCAAGACAAAATGACTATCCCCCGGAGGCAGATCAGCCGGGTTCTCGTGCTGTTGCTCTTGCTCTACGCGGCGGCGCTGGTCTTTCGGATTGATCTCCCCCCTCAACCGGCGCCGGAGCGAACTGACGAGCAGCCAGGCTGGTACGCCGTTTACTTTACCAACCCGCAATTCGGAGCCGAGGCCAGCCTGGTCGGGGGACCGGACGAAGTTCTGGCGGCGGCGATCGACGCGGCCGATCAGTCGATCGACCTGGCCGTTTACGAACTCGACCTAATGAGCGTCCGGGACGCGCTGGCTCGGGCTCACTCGCGGGGAGTCACCGTCAGGCTGGTCACCGAGTCGGACAACCTCGGCCAGGCTGAAATTCAATGGCTGGCTACCACCGGGATTCAGATGCGGGGGGACGAGCGAGATCCGTTGATGCACGACAAGTTCATCATCCTCGATGGAGCGGAGATCTGGACCGGGTCGATGAACCTGACCGTCGGGAGCGCCTACCGGAGCAACAACAACCTGCTGCGGGTGAGATCCACCTGGCTCGCGCAGCAGTACCGCAGGGAGTTCGATGAGATGTTCCTGCTGGATCAGTTCGGGGCGCTCTCGCTGCCGGGGCTGTCGATCCCGGCGAGCTTGATTGAGGGTGTGCAGGTGGAAGTGGGTTTCTCACCCGACGATCGGGTGGCGGAGCGGATCGTCGAGCTGATTAGCGGCGCGCAGCGCAGCATTCAGATCATGGCCTACAACCTGACCCTGGATGAGATCAGCGACGCGATTCTGGAGCGGGCCCGGGCCGGGGTCTTGGTGCAGGGGGTGTTCGATGAGGGCCAGGCCAAGAACCAGGGGAGCGACGTCGAGCGGCTGGCGCAGGCCGGGCTAGATATTTGGCTGGATGGCAGCCCGGGGTTGATGCATCACAAGGTGATTGTGATCGACGGTGAGTTGCTGATCACCGGTTCCTACAATTTCAGCCGCAGTGCCGAGGAGCGCAACGACGAGAACGTGCTTTTCATCTTCAGCCCCGAGCTCGCCGATCAGTACCGAATGGAGTTCGAGCGGGTACTGGTCGAGGCTAGCGGCTGAATCCGTCGAGGCCCCTCTAGGTCGAGCCAGAGCAAGAAGCCGCCCGTCGTCGGCCGAGGGTTAAGCGCCGTCCAGCGGCCAGGTGGGCAGGACGTCCATGTCCAGGGCGTCCCGCTGGCCGGCCAGGAAGCGGCGGTGGCCGACCGCAGCGATCATGGCCGCATTGTCGGTGCACAGTTCCAGGGGCGGGGTGCGTACGGGCAGGGTGGACTTGGCCAGGAAGGTTTCGCGCAGCGACCGGTTGGCTGAGACGCCGCCGCCCACCAGGATCTCCTTGGCCTTGAAGTCCTTGGCCGCGGCCAGGGTCTTGCCGACCAGCACCTCGACCGCCGCGGCCTGGAAAGAGGCCGCAATATCGGCGATCGGCAGGCCCGGGCGGGGTGCTTCGACCCCGGCCTCCAGCTCCGGCTGCCGCTTGCGCACTTCGCGAAGCACGGCGGTCTTCAGCCCGCTGAACGAAAAATTCCAGGTGCCTTCCAGCCAGGCCCGCGGAAACTTAAAGGCGGCGGGATCCCCCTGTTCGGCCGCGGCCTGGATGGCCGGCCCACCCGGATAGGCCAGGCCGAGCAGACGGGCCACTTTGTCGAAGGACTCGCCCGCCGCGTCGTCGAGGGTCCCGCCCAGCCGCTTGTACTTGAGGTGGTCTTCCATTAATACCAGTTCAGAGTGCCCGCCCGATACGATCAGCGCCAGCAGCGGAAACTTCGGCTCCGGCTCGTCTTCCACCAGCCAGATCGAGTACAGGTGGGACTCAAGATGATTGATTCCCAGGATCGGCAGGTTGGCGGCCAGCGCCATTCCCTTGGCCATGTTCATGCCCACCACCAGCGAACCCGCCAGCCCGGGCCCGCGGGTGACCGCGATCGCGTCGATGGCTTCCAGTCCGGCATGGGCGGCTGAGAGCGCTTCGGAGACGACCGCGTAGATTGACTCGATATGCTGCCGGGAGGCCGCCTCCGGGAAGACGCCGCCATACTGGGCGTGCAGGGCGCTCTGCGAGGCGACAATATTGGAGCGAATCAAGCGGCCGTTCTCGACCACCGCCGCGGCGGTCTCATCGCAGGAGGTCTCAATGCCCAATACGCGGGTTTCCTCGGATGGCATCTTGGCGTCCTAGCGTTGGGTCACGGGGCGTCCCGGCAGGCATTACTTGTGAGAAAATTCACAAACGCATCCAGTTTCATAGCCTACCCTCCCGGGATCTTAAGCACCAGGTCCTTGGGGTACTCGGCCAGCACTTCGAACCCGCCATCCGGCCGGGCCCAGACTGTGTCCTCGATCCGGACCCCCATCCCGCGCTCCGGATAGTACAGGCCCGGCTCGAAAGTAAACACGGTTCCCGGCTGGAGCACGTCGGTGTTCGACTCGAGATGGCTGAACGACGGGCCCTCGTGCACGTCGAGCCCCAGGCCGTGGGCCAGTCCGTGGACGTAGCCATCGGTCGTGGCAGGCGTTTTCAAGACCGTGGGGTGGCCCTTGGATTCGAACTGCTCGCAGGTCATTAACTGAAAGTCGCGGCAAGGGACGCCGGACTTGAGTTGCTGAAAGACTGAGTCGTAGACCTCCTGCAGGTCCTCATAGAGCGCCGCCACCTCGTCCGGGGCGTGGCCCAGGCACCAGGTGCGGGTGAAGTCATAGAAATAGCCGCCGCCGGCCTCGCTCGGAAAGACATCAAAGATGATGGTCTTGCCGACCTCGACCGGCTGGTCGTCCCTGCCCACGCTGTGCGGCACCGCAGAATCCCGCCCGATGGCGAAGATGGTCCCCTCTGGGTTCTCCGCGCCGCGCATCGCCAGCCACAGATTGATCTTGCGTTTGACCTGCCCAATGGTGAGCACTTCCCCCTGTCGGTCGACAAGCCTGCCGTCCTTGGCTCGATGTGACTTAAGGAACTCGGCCACATCCCCGACCACCGCGGCCGTGGCCTGGCCCATTTTTCGGATCCGCTCGACTTCATCAATCTCCTTGGTAGCCCGGGCTCGGGTGAGCACCGAGGTCCTCGACGGCTCACCCACGAACTCGAACGAATTGCGGCTGGCGGTCAATCGGTTCAAAGCGCTAAACGACGGCCCGAGGTCCACTTTGCCGTACAGCGCTACGCGGCCACGGATCCCATACTCATCGAAGATCACCGACCAGAGCTTCGCGGCGGCCTGGACCGTGTCGCCGCCGGCCTCCTGAAGCAACCTGACCGGCTCATAGTCATTCATCGAGCGGGTCGCCAGGCCGGTGCGGGCCGCTTCGTCCCGCTCCATCGGGTAGTGGAACAGCGTTGGAGGCTGGCCGCGCAGCTTCAACAGCAGGGTGCCATCCGACAGTTTGGCCCGGCCGGTGAAGTACATCATGCTGGCGTTATGCGAGCCGGGGCCCAGCACCAAGAGCGCGTCCAGATCGGACTCCTGCATCAGCCGGTCCAGGTCGGATTTCAGCTCGCCGTCCCTTCGGCCGAGTCCAACGCGGCGGCCAGGCCTACAAGCAGCGCCTCTTCCTCGCCTAGAAGCACGGTGCGCGGGTCGAGCACCAGCCGATCGTTCGCGATCCGGCCAATGATGGGTGGATCGAGTTCGCGCAGCCGCCGGGCAAACTCACTCGGATGCGGAATGTCCACGGACAGCAGCCAGGTGGGGAGAGTCTCTTCCGGCAGGCTCCCGCCTCCTACGGTCGAACGTCCCTCGATAATCTCCCCGCGCCCCAGCCGGGTCTGCCAACCCTCGGCCCGGCGTTTGAGGTCCGCCGGCGCGGCCGCGATCATGGTCCAGACCGGAATCTGAGTCTCGGCTTCCTCCCGAGCGTAGTGCAGCAGGGTTGCCGAGAGGGCAGCCAGGCCGAGTTTGTCGGCGCGCACCGCCCGAGCCATCGGATGGCGCCGCAGCCGATCGATCAACACTCGCTCACCGACCAGAATCCCGGCCTGCGGCCCGCCGAGCAGCTTGTCGCCCGAGAAGGCGGTGAGGGCCGCCCCGGCCCGGACCGAATCTTGCACCCTCGGCTCGGCGCCGAGCCCATAGGCCCGGGTGTCGAGCAGGCTTCCGGAGCCGAGATCGTGGAGCACTGGCACTTTGTGCTCCCGTCCGAGTTCGACCAGCTCGGCCAGTCCCGGCTCAGCCGCGAATCCGATGATCTTAAAGTTGGAGTGATGGGCCAAGAGAATCAGAGCGGTGCGCTCGCTGAGCGCGGAGCGATAGTCCCGCAGATGGGTGCGATTGGTCGTCCCGACCTCCACCAACTTGGCGCCGGACTGTTGCAGGATGTCCGGAATGCGAAAGCCGCCGCCGATTTCAATGAGTTGGGTGCGGGAGACCAGCACCTCTTTGCGGCGGGCCAGACCGGTGAGGGCCAGCAGCACCGCGGCCGCGTTGTTGTTGACCACCAGAGCGGCCCCGGCGCCGGTCAGGCGCAGCAGCAGCCGTTCGCAGTGCTCGTCCCGGTTGCCGCGCTGGCCGCGGGGCAGATCGAATTCAAGGCTGCTGTAGCCGGCTGCCACCTCCTCTATCGCCCGGCGGGCGGCTTGGCTCAAGGGTGCTCTACCCAGATTGGTATGAATGATCACTCCGGTCGCATTGATCAGCGGGCGCAGGGTCGGCGCCAGCCAGATTTCGAGGCGGGCTCGGGCCTGCGACACGAGCTCTTTGGCAGGCGGGGCCACTTGGCCTGCGCGGACGGCAGCCCGGGCGGCTTCGAGGCTTTCCCGCACCGCCTCGACCGTCAGCGAGCGACCAAAAGCCGCGACCAATCCCTCGGCCGCCTCCAATTGCATGAGGCGGTCGACGGAAGGCAGGTCCCGCAGGCTCACGGTCTCCACCGGCTCCGCTCCAACAGCCGCAGGAACCACTCCAACAAAATGAACCCGACCCCGAGTAGCACGCCGAGCGAAAGGGTCAGTGAGCGATTGAATTGCAGCCAGACGCACAGGGCCACGAAGAGCGCCGCCCACAGCGCCTGGCGCAGCAGCACCGTCGGGCTGGCCGACTGCCGCACGTCGAAGCGGCGGTGCAGCAACCAGAGGAATGGAAGCGCGGTTCCGGTTGACGCCAGGGTCAGCAGGAAGAAAAACAGCCAGCGCGGGCCGAGCATGGGGAGGGTGGT
>CAZPZD010000010.1:14879-21946 GCA_964590515.1 uncultured Anaerolineaceae bacterium
GTAATGGCAGTCTTCTCGGCCGCCTTGGTCTTCAGGACCGTGCGGGGAATTGCGGCGGCCTGGACCGGCGTCGGCCTGCCCGACATCTTCCCGAGCGAGGGTGACGCCGGACCCAACCCGAGCGAGCAACCGGGCGCGCCGCAGCCCACTCCCGATCTATCCGGAGCCTCCCCCAGTTGGAACGGGGTCGACCGGATCAATATCTTGATGATGGGGCTCGATTACCGCGACTGGTTGAGCGGGGAAGGGCCGCCGCGCACCGATTCGATGATGCTGGTGACGATCGACCCGATTACCAAGTCGGCCGGGATGATGTCCATCCCGCGTGACTTATGGGTCGAGGTCCCGGGATTCGAGCACAACCGTATCAACACCGCCTACTTCCTGGGCGAGAGCTACCGGCTCCCGGGTGGCGGCCCAGGGCTCGCCATGCAGACGGTAGAAAACCTGATCGGGGTTCCGGTTCAGTACTATGCGGTGATCGAGTTCTCGGCCTTCGAGCGGTTCATCGACGAGATCGGCGGCATTGAGATCCTAGTGCCGGAGCGGATGAAGATTTCCCCGCTCGGGCGTGACAGCTACTGGCTCGACCCGAAATCCTATCGGCTGGACGGACCGGAAGCCTTGGCCTACGCCCGAGCCCGCAAGACCGACGGTGGAGACTTCGACCGAGCCGAACGCCAGCAGCAGGTGCTGATGGCGGTGCGGGATCAGATCCTGGAGCTAGACATGGTGGCGGTGCTGCTTGGAAGGGCGCCGGCCCTTTATCAGGACTTGCGGCAGGGGATTCAAACCAACCTGACCCTCGATCAGCTGGTCGCCCTCGGCTTGTTGGCCGCCCAGGTTGACCTGCAGGACATTTCCAGAGGGGTGATCGCTCCGCCGGAGATGGTCTTGCTCGATACTCATCTGGACGGCGCCATGGTGCTCAAGCCGGTGCCGGATCAAATCCGGGCGCTGCGGGACACGATCTTCACCGGGACCGGAGCGATCGCGCCCTCGGTTCCGCCGGAGACCTCGGCCGAGGCGGTGCAGATCGAGCACGCTCGGCTGGCGGTGCTGAACGGCGCCGGCCTGGAAGGATTGGCGACCGACACGGCCGAGTACCTTCAGGGGCAGGGGCTCAACGTGATTCAGATCGCCAACGCCGACCGGATCGACTATGACAAGTCACGGGTGATCGTCTACAGCCAGAACTATCCGTACACGATTCGCTATCTGGCGGAGCTGCTCGGGCTGACCGAGGGGCAAATCCTGCAGGCGGTATTTCCGGAGAACGACCTCGACTTGATGGTGATCCTCGGCGCCGACTGGGCCTACGGCACCCGGCCTTAACCTTACTTCCCACTCGGGCGGTCAGCCACCAACATTCCCCGCGCCCCCAGCCACCTCTCCGAAGGCTTCCATGCTAAGAGTTCCAAATCGAGCCGGCCGCTCCGATCGAGGCGTACCCCTTCTCGTTTGAGCAAGGCGCGCTGGAGTGAGGAACTCAGATCGGGCCTTGGACTGATCCGGCCCTGGGCATTGACGACCCGGTGCCAGGGCACATCGTCCGGACAGGCCGCCATTGCATATCCCACCCAACGCGCCCGCACCCGGGCATACCCGGTCCAATTCGTGCCAGCCGGTGGGGGAATCAAGGCCGCGATCCCGCCGTAGGTCATTACCCGTCCGCGGGGGACGGCGCGGACGATCGCGTAGACCTTCGCCGCGAATTCCTTGCGCCGGCCGGGTGCAGCCCGAGTCTTCAGGAGGCTGGGGCGGGTTCCCACGCTACGGAAGTCCGGCAGCAGCCACGACGACCGGCTCGTCCCCTCGGTAACGCTCCAGTTCCGGAAAGCGCGCCCGAGTCCATGCGACGGCGAGCAGGCTGCCGATCCCGCCGCTGACGACCGACACCACTGGCCCCCAGATCTGGGCCAGCAACCCGGCCTCCAACTCGCCGAGCTGTGGTCCTCCCATGAAAAAGATCTGATTGATGCTGGTCATCCGGCCGCGGAGCGCGTCCGGCGTTCGCAGCTGGCGCAGCGTGCTGCGGATGATTGCGCTGATCATGTCGGTGAGGCCGGTGCCTACCAGCGCAAGAAAGGTCAGCCAGAAGGAGCGCGAGAGGCCGAAGACGATCGTGGCGATGCCAAACCAAAAGACGGACCACACCAGCAGGCGGCCCTGGTTTCGAACTGTCCCGCGGATCGAGAATAGGACGCCCACCGCCAGCGCGCCGATCGCGGGTGCCGCGACCAGCCATCCGTAGCCGACCGCTCCGACTGCCAGGATCTGACGAGCAAAGATCGGGAGCAAGGCAGTGGCGGAAGCGAAGAAGGTGCCGAAGAAGTCGAGCAGCATGCTCGAGAAGATCAATCGTTGAGAAGCCACGAAGCGAAGCCCGTCTTGCGCGGCCAGCAGGAACGCTCGCGGGCCGAGTCCGCCCGGCGGCCGGGCAGCGAGCTGCTGCGGAACGGGCCCCATCAGTACGAGGGCACCGATCACCGCAACATAGGAGAGGGCGTTCAACAGGTAGCACCAGCCAATCCCGGCGCTGGCCAGGACGAGACCGCCCAACGCCGGGCCGGCGATCGAGCCGGCCTGGAAGGCGATGGCGTTGAGGCTGAACGCGTTGGGCATGTCCTCGGCCGGAACGAGATTCGGCACGAGCGATTGGCGCGCCGGAAGATCGAAAGTGGCGAACGCCCCGATGAGTGCGACGACCAGGTAGATCAGGGCCAGGCTGTCGTTCCCGCGCAGCGTCGCCCATCCCAGGATCACGGCCAGGAGCGCCAGGCCTGATTGGGTCACCGCCAACAGGAGGCGGCGGTTCCAGGCGTCGGCGGCGACGCCGGCGAATAGCGAGAGAAAAACGATCGGCACAATTCGGGCCAGGCCGACCGCGCCGAGGGCGATCGGCTGAGAGTTGATTTGATTGACGTGCCACAGGATAGCGGCCGTCTGCATTTGGGTGCCGGTGACCGAAATCACCAGTCCCAGCCACAGCAGTCGAAATCGTCGGTGTCGAAGCGCGGGCGGGAAGCGGATCAGCTGCCCCAGTCCCGCAGGTAGAGGAAGTCGTAACCCACGGTCCGGTTGCTGAGCTTGGCGATCGGCGGCATGACCCGTTTGAAATGGTTCTTGCGAATCAACTCGACGATCCGCTCGATGAAGCGCCGGTCAAATCCCGCCTTCACACAGGCCTCGGGCGAGCGGCGGCGATCCACCAGCAGATAGAGCAGCCGGTCAACCTGCTCGTAGGTGAATCCCAGTTCTCCTTCGTCGGTCTGCCCGACCCACAGGTCGGCAGTGGGCGCCTTGTCCAGGATGACCTGCGGCACTCCCATGGCGCCCGCCAATTGGCGGAGTTGGGTCTTGTAGAGATCACCGAGCGGGTTGATGGCGCAGGCCGCGTCGCCGAACTGAGTCGTGTACCCCAGCAGAATCTCGGTCTTGTTGCCGGTACCGATCACCAGTCCGCCGAACGCGGCCGACTGGTCGTACAGCACGGTCATTCGAGTGCGGGCCATCACGTTCCCCCGCCGGATCCGTTCCTGCGGTGGGATCTCCGCCAGCAGGGCGTCGACCGCCGCGCTGATCGAGATGGTCTTCTCCTGAACGCCGGTCTGCTGGATCACCAGGTCGGCGTGCTCCAGCGAATCCGGGGACGAGCTGCTGTACGGCATGCGAACGGCCAGCACGCTCTGAGCGCCCAAGGCCTCCGCCGCCAGCATACAGGCCAACGCGGAATCGACTCCTCCGGACAGACCAACCACCGCCCGCGGATAGCCGGTCCGGGTGGTCTCGCTGCGGATGAACCCGGTCAGGATCTTCCTGGCCAGAACCGGGTTGATCTCCAGGCTGCTCTCAGGTTTCTTCACGCGGGTCCTTAGTGGGATCTGCTCCCAAGATGCGGGTCAGTTCACGATAGATGAGCGCCGTTCGCTCGTCGCGCAGCAGCGGCAGCCGAGCCCGGGCCCGCGGCAGCTGCTCCAGGTCCAGCTCGGCCAGGGTGAGCGATTCTTCGTGAGAGGGGGCACGGACCAGCAAGTCGCCATGCGGATCGAACATCGTCGAACCGCCCCAAAACCCGAGCCCATCCTCGAATCCGACTCGGCCGACATTGCCGACAAATGAGGTGAACAGGCTGGCGTAGGCCTGCGTGACGTGCTCCACCCAACGCGCCGATTCGAGCACCGGCTCGGAGTCCAGGCCGCGGCCGGGGGAGGCCGACATGAAGAGCAGCACGTCCGCCCCGTCCAGCCAGAGCAGGTAGGGGGGTGAGGCGTGCCAGAAGTCTTCGCAGATCAAATTTCCGAATCGTCCAAAGCGGGTGTCGAAGGCCCGGATCTGGTCGCCCCAGGCGAAATAGCGGCCCTCATCGAACATCCCATAGGTCGGCAGATAGACCTTGCGGTGTACGTGCACGAACTCGCCCTGGGACAAGTAGGCGGCGGAATTGAAGAGCCGATGCCGGTCGTCGGATTCGACGAATCCCAGCAAAATATCCAATTTGCGGCTCGCCGCCAGCAGCGGCTTGAATACCGGATCGTCTTCCGCCGCGCGCCGGGCGACGGTCGGGGTCAGGTCTTGAAGTTGATACCCGGTCAGCGAGAGCTCCGGGAAGACCACCAGATCGGCTCCCGCCAGGCGGGCCGCCTCGATTCGCGCCAGATGCTTGTCCAGATTGGCCTGAACCTCACCCAGCCGAGTGTCGATCTGGGCCAGCGCGACCGTGATCACGTACGGATTCGCAGCGCGACTCCGCTAAGCCCTACTGCCAGCAGGGCGGCCGAGGCCACCCCGTCGATGCGCAGCCCAGCCATCACCGGCATGGGATCGCCCCGGATCCAGGCGATCGCCAGCGGACCGGCGGAGAGCAGCGAGAGGGCGATGGCGGCCAGCAGGCCGGAGCGCAGGCCAACTTGGGCCAATCGCATCAACACCAGCAGGACGAGCAACGTATAGACGCCCCCGATGGCCTGGGTCGGCCAGCGGGGAGCCAGATTCCCGAGCAGGTCGGGAGCCGGTGGAGTCAGCAGTCCTGGGGCGGTCCGCCGCCCATAAGCGCAGGCGTCCACCAGGCAGCCCAGCCAGCTGGTCGCGCCCACGATGGCAGCCGGGATAGCCAGCTGATCCGCCTCGGACCAAAATGGCCGGCGGGCAAGCCGGTCGTAGACGGCTACCCCAAGCAAGCCTGCCAACGCGCCGCCCGCCCAGCTCAGCCCACCCTGCCAGAACCAGAGGGATTCAATAACTCGGCTACCGAAGTACTCCCAGTGTGTGACGACGTAGGCGAGCCGGCCTCCCAGCAAACCGGCAAACAAGGCGATCAGCCCGGCGTCGATCCGGGCGGCCGAATCGTCGGCGTTGGACTGTCGCTCGAAGGGTGCGAGGCCCAGCCAAAGCAACCCGAGCAGTGCGCCCGCCGCTAAGGCCAACGGATAGGCGTTCGTCATGGCAGGTTCCAGCGGGCGCCGGGAAGTTTACCATTTCAACTCCAGAAGCTATAATCCTCGAGCCAATCCTCGGCTGCAATGCCAGAACTACAGATCAGCGCAGTCTCAAGCAAATCGGAGCTGGAGCAGTTCATCACCTTCCCGTGGCAGGTGTACAAGTCCAATCTGCATTGGGTCCCTCCCCTGATTTCGGAACGCAAACGGTTTCTCGACCCCGATCACAATCCATTCTTTGAGCATGCCAAGGCGACCTTCTACCTGGCCCGCCGGAACGGCCAAGTGGTCGGAACAATCGGGGCCTTCAGCAACCACCTGTACAACCAGGTTCACAAAGAGAATTCCGGCTTCTTCGGGTTCTATGAGGTACTGGACGACCCGGAGACCGCCCGGGACCTCTTGGCCACCGCGGAGGCCTGGGGGAGACAGGCCGGCCACGATCGGATGCTCGGGCCGATGCAATATTCCACTAACGACGAGCTCGGTTTGCTGGTAGATGGCTTCGACGATCCGCCCCGGATCCTGATGACCTACAACCCTCCGCGCTATCGAGAGTATCTTGAAGGGGCCGGCTACCTGAAGGCGATGGATCTGCTGGCCTACTCGGTGAACGTCCGGGAGCTGCATGATGGAATGCCGGAGAAGGTGGGGCGGGTCGGTCAGAAAATCCTCAAGCGCTGGAATCTGCAGCTCCGCCGGGTCAACATGAAGGATTTCGATCGGGAAGTCGATCGAGTCAAGCAGATGTACAACGCCAGCTGGGAGCTCAACTGGGGCTTCGTGCCCATGACCGATCACGAAGTGAACCTGCTGGCGAAGCAACTCAAGTCGATCATCGATCCGGACCTCGCCCTCATGCTCGAGAAGGACGGCCGGCTGGTTTCCTTCGCTATCGCCTTGCCCGATCTCAATCAACCGTTGCGGCTGGCCTACCCGCGGCCGGGAACTCCCGAGTTGCTGACGATGGCCAAGCTGGTCTGGCACTGGAAAGTGCGCAAGGCGCCGACCTGGGTGCGGGCTTGGGCCCTCGGCATCATCCCCGAGTACCGCGGCCAGGGATTGGAGGCGCTGTTGTTAAGCGAGTTGGTCGAGACCGCCTACCGCAAGGGTTATCAATTCGGCGAAATGAGCTGGATTCTGGAAACCAATGACAAGGTCCGGCGCACCGTCGAGCTCATGCACGGGAAGGTCTACAAGAGGTATCGGATTTACCAGAAGCCGCTGTAGCCGCACATGCTCGACTCTTCGCTGCTTCCCAATCTGCTCTACCTGCTGCTGGTCGGCGGCATCTGGCTGGCCGCGCTGGCGGTAGTGACCCCCGGCTCGGGGGTGTATGAGCTGTTGGCTTTGCTCGCTCTGGCGACGGTCGGCGCTGGAACCACGGTTGTGACGATGAATCCCTGGGCCTGGGTGCCGGTGGGCCTGGGGGTGGTCGCGTTTGTGATTTCGATCTGGAGCTCCCGCCAGGAGATTTGGCTGGTGGCGGCCGCCCTGCTGCTGACCCTCGGCTCGGCCTTCCTGTTCCGTCAGGATGGTGGCGGGGCCGGCGTGAATCCGGTGCTGGCTTTGATCAGCACCCTCGGCAGCGTCGGCTTCTTCTGGATCGTGGTGCGCAACGTGCGGAAG
>CAZPZD010000010.1:22046-61405 GCA_964590515.1 uncultured Anaerolineaceae bacterium
GCAGTTGTGCTTTGTCTGGTCGGCGGCGTTCTTCTGGTCGGGCTGTTCTTCCTGACTAGTGCAATCCGGATCGTTCAGGAGTACGAGCGGCTGGTGGTCTTCCGGCTCGGACGGGTGATCGGCGAGAAGGGCCCTGGGCTCGTGCTGCTCATCCCATTCATCGACCGGGGCGTGAAGGTGGACTTGCGTGAACAGGTGCGCGAGATCCCGCACCAGACCTCGATCACCAAGGACAATGCTCCGATCGCGATCGATTTCCTCTGGTACTACAAGGTCCTGCACGCCGGCGACAGCGTGGTCCAGGTGGGTAATTTCGAGGTGGCCGCCCAGGGCATGGCCACCACCACCCTGCGCTCGGTGATCGGCGGGATTCCGCTCGATGACGTGCTCTCTCAGCGGGAGCATATCAACCAAATGCTTCGCACCCGGCTGGACGAAGTGACCGAGCGCTGGGGCGTCAAGGTCACCAACGTCGAAATCCGCGAGATCATCCCGCCGCGGGAGGTGCAGGAAGCGATGAACCGCCAGATGACCGCTGAGCGAGTGCGCCGGGCGGTGGTCACCGAGTCCACCGGGACCCGCGAGGGAACGATCAACGTGGCCGAGGGCGACAAGCAAGCCAGCATCCTCAAGGCCGAGGGCGAGAAACAGGCGAGCATCCTGCGGGCCGAGGGGGAAAGGCAAGCTCAGTTCCTGCGGGCGGAAGGCTTTGCCTCGGCGCTGGAGAAAATCTACAGCGCTGCGCAGACGGTGGATCAGAAGACCATGACCCTGCAGTACTTCGAGACCCTGAAGGCGATGGGGACCAGCCCGGCCACCAAGTTCATCTTCCCGATGGAGTTCACCAGCCTGCTGAAGGACTTCCGCGGCGGAGGCTGAACCAGATCGAGCCGGAGATTGTGGCCGCCAGCTGGCGCGATCTGCGGCCGATCGTGGCGCTGGAGAAGATCTGTTTCGGGCGGGATTCCTGGCCATGGATGGAGATCCTGGCCGCGCTCTCGCTGCCCGGGACGATCCGGCTCAAGGCCGAGCGCAATGCGGAGATCGTTGGGTTCGTCATCGGCGATCGGCGGGGTCGCAAGGACCTGGGCTGGGTAGCTTCGATCGGAGTCCATCCGACCTACCGCCGGCTGGGGGTAGGCCGCCAGCTGCTGGCGGCCTGCGAGCTGGGCCTGGGGACTGGCCGGATCCGCCTGTCGCTGCGCCGCTCCAATGAGCAAGCTATGGCGTTGTACCGCCAGGTCGGGTATGCCCAGGTTGGCGTCTGGCCGGAGTACTATCGGGACGGTGAGGATGCGCTGGTGATGGAGCGGGTGCTGCCGGCCTGAATGGGCTCTGGTACAATCGGGGCCCCTGGGCGTCGATCCGATCGGCGCCCTGGTCTTGAAGGAAGGTAACCCGAACCACGATGAGAGTCATGCTGCTGAAAGATGTATACAAGTTGGGCCGGGCCGGCGACGTGAAGCGAGTTGCCGACGGCTACGGCCGCAACTACCTGATCCCTCAACGGATGGCGACCTTGGCCACCCCCGGGGCGCTCAAACAGGCCGACCGAATTCGATCCTCGGCCGAGGTGCAGCGGGCTCAGCTCAACCAGGAGATGACGGCAGTCTTCAACCAGCTCGACGGATTGCAGCTCAATTTCCCGGTGAAGGCCGGCGAGACCGGAAGGCTATACGGCTCGGTAACCCATCAGATGCTCACCGAAGCCATCCAGCAGCGGAAAGGGATCACCGTCGAGCGCAGTCAGATAATCGGTGAACCGGTCCGCTCGATCGGGGTCCACAAAGTCAAAGTCCGGCTGACGGTCGACCTGATCCCCGAACTGGCGGTCGTCGTCCATCGGGAGGAGCTGGCGCCCGAGTCTGCTTTCGAGAAGGTGGAAGCCGAACCCGAGCAGGCCGAGGCGGTGGGTTCCTTCAGCGATCTGCAGGCCGACCTGGAGGCCCAAGCAGAAGAAGCGAGCCGAAAGGACGCAGAGCGAGACCGCGAGTCAGCGCGAGCTAAGCGGCGCGAGCCGCAGGCTCAGCGGGCGGAAGGCTCGGATGGGCGGGAAGAGGAGGGAGAGGGGACGGACGCCGAATAATCCCTGGGGGGTCGGGCAGGGCAGATGGAGGAAATCGGCAAAACACTTCACGAGGCCAGGTCCCGGCTTGGCCTGACCCTGGAACATGCGGAACGCTCCACCCGGATCCGCGCCTACTATCTTGAAGCCCTCGAGCGCGGTGACCTTGACCTGCTGCCTTCCCCGGTACAGGCCCGCGGCTTCTTGCAGAATTACGCTACTTACCTCGGTCTAGACTCTCAAGCAATTCTCCAGCGTTACACGGAAGTCATCAATTCCCAGCGGACCGGTCCCTTCCGGCGGACCCGCCTCAGTGAGGCGCCCACTCGCCCGACGGTCAGGGTGCGCACCCGTCGCTTCTCCGCCGATCTGATCGTCGCGGCGATCGCCAGCGTCGCGGTGTTGGCGGTCCTGATTGGCGGTTTTGGCCGGCTGGCCGCCTCGCTGCGGGAGCGCAATCAGGCGGCCTCCGCTTTTCTAATCCCGACCTTCACCCCCGAGCCTGAAGAGCCGACTGCGCCGATAGCTGCCGCCGGCGTGGCCGAAACACCGACCCCTCCGGTGTCCATCGAGCCTGGACTCAGCGGCGTGGTCGACCTGCGGCTCTTGATCGAGAAGAGAGGCTTCGTCATTGTGGAGGTCGACGGCCAAGAGGTCTATCGCGGTCGCCCGACCCCAGGTGAACTGCTCGAATTCCAGGGAGATGAGTTGGTCAAGGTGACCACCGGAAACGGTGGGGGACTGCGGGCCTTCTACCGCGGCGAGGATCAGGGTGTGCTGGGCGAGTTGGATGAGGTCGTCATCCGGTTCTGGACGCTCACCGGCCCCATGACACCCACTCCCAGCCCCACCCCCACCCCGGAGAGCTGAAGCTCAGACCAGTATCAAAACGGCGCCTGTGGGGCGCCGTCGGTTCTTGGCCGGAGGCTAAGCCTGCTTGGGAGGCTCCTCGTCGGGCACCTCCCGGAACCGCCCTTCGATCACCGAGGTCAGCGACTCCTGATGCTCGCGTACCACCTCGGGTGGGCAGAGCTCGACGAAGAGGTAGGTCCCCAACCAGATGGCGGCCGCATCGTCGATCGGTCCGAAGATCGGGTCGGGCCAGAGCAGGTAGATCAGGGTTCCAATTGGAATCAGCTTGACCAGCGGGTTGACCCGCCGATCGGCCAGCAGCCGCAGGATCAGCTTGATCCGCTGGGAGAGGCCCTGAACCACACCCCCGCCAGGGACGATTGGGTTTTCGGACATGATGGGCCGCATTATACCTTCCCGCGAATGCAACGGCGAAACCCGCATGTTAGAATCGCCCGGCCTGGCAGCTTCGGCCCGCAATTGAGGGCGGTTGCTTGGGCGTAGCTCAACCAATGGTCACCGACACCCTCGCCCGCCCGCTGCGCGATCTGCGGATCTCGGTCACCGACCGCTGCAATTTCCGCTGCGTGTACTGCATGCCGAAGGAAGTCTTCGGGCGGGACTTCCAATTCCTGAGCCGGGAGGACTTGCTCAGCTTCGAGGAGATCGAGCGGCTGACCCTCGCCTTTCATCGGCACGGCGTGCGGAAGGTCCGTCTGACCGGGGGCGAACCGCTGGTGCGGCGGGAAGTCGAGAAGCTGGTCGAGCTGCTGGCCAAGCTGCCCGACATCGATCTCACGATGACGACCAACGGACTGCTGCTGCCCCAAAAGGCAGCCGGCCTGAAAGCGGCCGGGCTGCAGCGGGTCACCGTCAGCCTCGATTCGCTCGACGAGGCGGTCTTTCAAGCGATGAACGACGTCGGAGCCAGCGTGGCCTCCGTCCTGCGGGGGATCGAAGCCGCCGAGCGAGCTGGGATGCACCCGATCAAGATCAACATGGTCGTCAAGCGCGGGGTCAATGAGTCGAGCGTGCTGCCGATGGTCCGCTACTTTCGGGAACGCGGGCACATTCTGCGTTTCATCGAATTCATGGATGTGGGGCACACCAACGGCTGGCGGCTGGATGACGTGGTCCCGGCCCGTGAGCTGGTCGCCACCATCGACGCCGAGTTCCCGCTCGAGCCGCTGGAGGCCAATTACCGGGGCGAGGTGGCCAACCGCTACCGCTTCCGGGACGGGGCGGGCGAGCTCGGGCTGATTGCCTCGGTGACCCAACCCTTCTGCGCCAATTGCAGCCGGGCCCGGCTGTCGGCGGATGGGAAGCTGTACACCTGCCTCTTCGCGGTCAATGGCCACGATCTGCGCGGCCCGCTGCGCAGCGGGGTCAGCGATGAACAGATCCACGCCGCGATTGGCGATGTGTGGCGGGTCCGGACCGACCGCTATTCCGAGATTCGGTCGGCGGCGACGGTCGATTTGCCGAAAGTAGAGATGTCCTACATCGGAGGCTGAGGCAGTTCAGCGATTGGACCTAGGCCGGGCGCGCAAGGCGATGCGGCGCTCGGTTTTTGTTTTCCAAGGAGAATGCCGACAAGGCCCGGCTTACTGAGCTCGGTTTCCTACTGCGGCGGAGGCGGGCTTAATGTATCCTTGGGCGCTTCCGAATGAGATACGCATGAAACGCTGGCAGCTCTGGCTGGGGATTGGAATCAGCGTGGGCCTCACCGGGCTGGCGCTGCGCGGGCTGCAGCTGGACCAGGTCTGGTCCGCCGTTCAAGGTGCGGCCTATGGCTGGCTGGTTCCGGGGATCGCGGTCTACTTCCTGGCGGTCTGGGCCCGGGCCTGGCGCTGGCATTATCTGCTGCGGCCGCTGAAGCACGTTCCCACGATGGCCGCATTTCCGATCGTGTGCATCGGCTACATGGGCAACAATCTTTACCCGGCCCGGGCGGGCGAGCTCTTGCGCTCCTACGTGCTGCGCCGGAAGCACGGCGTACCCATGAGCGGCTCGCTCGCCACCATCCTGGTCGAACGCAGCTTCGACGGGGTGGTAATGTTGGGATTCATCGTCTTCAATCTGCCGGAACTGGCCCGGGCGACCTCCGATGCCGGCCTGGTCGGCAGCATTCGCTCGGTGGCAGTCCTGGGCGCGGTGGTCTTTCTCGCTGCGGTGTTGGTCTTCGGGCTGTTCGCCCGCTACCCACAGAAAGCGGCGGCCCTGGTTGGGCGTTTGCCGCTGCCCACCCGGTATCGCGCACGGGCCGAGGGATTGGCGGGGCGATTCATGGAAGGCCTGGCCTCGCTGCGTTCGCCCCGCGAAGTGCTCATGGTCCTGCTTACCTCGACCGTGATCTGGCTGTTGGAGACCGCCAAGTATTGGTTCGTGATGCACGCCTTCCCTTTCGAGGTGAGCTTTTTCGCCTTGATGCTCATGAATGGGATCGTCAATCTCGCCACCACCCTCCCCTCGGCTCCCGGTTACCTCGGCACCTTCGACGCGCCTGGGATTGCGGTGCTGAGCGCTTACCTGGTCCCCAAGCCGCTCGCCACCGCCTACACCCTGGTGCTGCATGCCGCGCTCTGGTTGCCGATCACCTTGCTCGGCGCCTACTACCTGGCCCGCGAAAGCATCGGCTGGAGCGCGGTGCGGGCGGAGATCGCTCAAGAGGCGGCCGGGTGACTGAGTTCCGTTTGTGAAAAAAGTCGCAATCATCGGCGCGGGTGCCGGCGGGCTGGTTGCGGCCTACGACCTGGCCCGCGCTGGCCGCCAGGTGACGGTCTTTGAGGCCGAGGGCTACGTCGGCGGATTGGCCTCCGGGTTTAAGGCACCCCATTGGGATTGGTCGGTGGAGCGCTTCTACCACCACTGGTTCGCCAGCGATCGGCACATCTTGGGCCTGATCGACGAACTGGGTTGGACCGATCAGGTGATCTTCCCGCGCCCGCTTACGGTCGTCTACCACGCCGGCTCGTTCTATCCGCTGGATTCACCCCTCGCCGTCCTCCGCTTTCCGGGCATCCCGTTCGTCGACCGGCTGCGGATCGGGGTCGTGATCGCTTACCTGCGGTACCTCGCTCCCTGGCAGCCATTGGAGCGGGCGACGGCCCACGCATGGCTCTCCAGCCGGGTCGGTCGGCGGGCCTACGAGTCGCTCTGGGAGCCGCTGCTGGTCGGGAAATTCGGAACCCACTATCAGGAGGTCAACATGGCCTGGTTCTGGGCGCGGGTCAAAGCCCGCACCCCGCGGCTCGGGACTTTTCAGGGCGGCTTCCAGGCCTTCATGGACCGGCTGGCAGACGAAGTGCGGCGGCTCGGGGTGGCCATCCATCTCCGAGCGCCGGTCGACCGGATCGAGCCCTCGCCCGCGGGCGGACTGCACCTGCAGGTGGGCGGGGAGCGGCAGGAATTCGATCAAGGCCTGGTCACGACCTCGCCCACGCTTTTGGCCCGGCTTGCCCCGGCCCTGCCCGAGGCCTACTTGCAGGGGCTGCTCTCGCTCAAGTCGATGGGCGCGGTGGTGATGGTGCTCGCCCTGCGGCAGCGCCTCTCGGAGCACGGGCACTACTGGCATAACCTGCCGAAGGCAGCCGGCTTTCCGTTCCTGTCGATGGTCGAGCACACCAACTTCGTGCCCCCCGGGCATTTCGGGGGGGACCACATCGTGTATTGCGGCGATTACCTCGATCCCTCCCACGAGTACTTCAAACTGAGCCAGCCCGAGCTGCTGCAACGGTTCCTGCCGGCACTAGTGCGATTCAATCCGCGTTTCCAGCCGGATTGGGTCAAGCAGAGCTGGCTTTTCCGCACCCCCTATGCTCAGCCGGTGCCGCCGGTGAATCACTCCCAGTCGATCCCCGACCTGCGCACGCCGATTCATGGGCTGTGGCTGGCAAGCATGAGCCAGGTCTATCCGTGGGATCGCGGTACGAACTTCGCTGTTGAGATTGCCCGCAAGGCCGCCCGTCGCATGTTGACCGAGCCCTGACGAGCCGGCCGGGTTAGAATAGCGCCGACCTGGCGAGACCGAATAGGAGGAACAGGATGGCCAGCATCAAGGACGTCGTGGCAGTGTACGCGCCGGAGCTCGATCTGGGCGAGCCGGTCCCGCTCGAGGAGGCGGTCGCCTTCTTAAAGGAGAAGAGCACTCTCGAGCCGGACACGATCCAAGCCGTGCTTAGCGCGTTTGCCGAGCTGGCCTACTGGTATCTGCTGCGCGGCCGGCCGACGCCCCTTCCGGGAATTGGCCACCTGATCCCGACCGTTTCATTGGATGGAGTTTTCGGAGCGGCGGTGCAGGTCGATCCGGCATTCAGCCAGAAGCTGGGTGGACCGGATGACTACCGCGGCGGCATCAACCGGCGGGAGAACATCGGCGTGCCGCCCCGCCGGCTCGCCCAAATGTGGAATTCCAGCCACCCTGATGATCGGATCGACACCCGCGCGTTGTGAGTCCGCGTTGGCTGATCGCCGGCCTTGCCGTATTGGCCATCTCGGCGTGCAGCTCGGCCCCGGCCCCCACGCCGACGGCTGAGCCCATAGACTCCGGCCCGACCCGCACGCCTCCACCCCCCGCAACCCCAATTCCCACAATCCGGCCGGCAAATGAACAGGCAGGACTTCCCCTGCCCGTCGTGCAGGGAGAATTCTTCGCCGTTTCCGGAGTCTGCGCAGCTTGCCACATGAACATGGTCGATGACTCGGGCGCCGATGTCTCGATCGATTCTGCCTGGCGTTCGACCCTCATGGCGAACTCGGCGCGGGATCCCTACTGGCAGGCCGTCGTGCGGGCGGAGGTGGTCCGGCAGCCCGAGCGGCGGAGCGAGATCGAGGACCTGTGCGCCACCTGTCATATGCCGATGGCCCGCTTCACCGAGGCGGCAGCCGGAACTCCGGCCGCGATATTGGATGGCGGCCTCTTAGATCCCGATCATCCGCTGCATGCCCTGGCGATGGATGGAGTGTCCTGCACGCTGTGCCATCAGATCCGCCCGGATAATCTGGGTTACGTGGAGAGTTACAACGGTCGATTTCAGATCGATACCGAACTGGACCCAGGGAAGCGAGTGATCTACGGCCCGTATGCGGTGGCGGAAGATCTCGCGGAGTTCATGGAACTGGGCTCGGGATATGTTCCCGTGCAGGGCGTGCACCTCGGTGACTCAGAGCTCTGCGGGACCTGCCACACACTGCTTCTGGCGAATGCCGGTTTCGAATTTCCGCTGCAGACCACCTATTTCGAATGGTTTTACAGCGACTATCGGACTGCCGAGTCTTGCCAGGACTGCCATATGCCGGAAGCCATCGGTGGGGTCCGAGTGGCGAGCACTAGCCCGTTTCCCCGCAGCCCGTTTGCCCAGCACACGTTCGTCGGCGCCAACAGCACCATGCTGCAGCTCATGGGAACCTACGTTCAGGAGCTCGGGCTGACCGCCTCTGCGGAGCAGTTCGAGACCACTCGCCTGCTCAGTGTGGATCAATTGGAAAACCGGTCCGCTGAACTTGAAATCGAAGAGCTCCGGATCTCAGGAGCGCGGGTGACAGTTGACCTGTTGGTGCGCAACCTAGCCGGGCACAAGTTTCCAAGCGGCTTTCCCGCAGCCCGGGCCTGGATCAGGCTCTGGGTCGAGGATGGACAGGGGCAGCTGGTCTTCGAGTCGGGAGGCTACGACACCGCGGGACGGATCCTGGCCAACGACCATGATCTGGACCCGGCCGCCTTCGAACCGCACTACCTATCGGTCGTGCAGGCCGACCAGGTGCAGATCTATGAGGCGGTCCCGCGGGATGCCGGCGGTCGCTTGACCACCAACCTGATGGAGTCGGTCGCCTACGCCAAGGACAATCGCCTGCTTCCGGCCGGGATGGACACGCTACGGGCGCCCGAGGCGATCCAGGTGCGGGGTCGGGCCGCGGAAGACGGTGACTTTCTGGCCGGGGAAGACCGGATTCAATATTCCTTCAGCCTGGGTACGGCCGAGGGGCCGTTTACCCTCGGGGTTGAGCTGTTGTACCAGTCGATCGGGTACCGTTGGGTCGAGAACTTGCGCGGGCTGGAGGGTGAGGAGGTGGCGCGCTTCATCGGCTTTTATGACGCGGTTCCTAACCTGCCGGTCGTGGTGGCCCGCCAGACGGTCGAGCTGGAGGGCTGAGGCCCGGCCGGTCGAGTTCAGGCCGGGAGCAGCTCGAGCAGCACTCGGAACAGGTCGGTCTCGGTGATGATCCCGACGACCTTCCCTGCTTGAACAACGGGCAGGCCGCCGATCTTTTTCTCGGCCATGATCCGGGCGGCTTCCTGAACCGGCGTCTCGGGCGTGACTGTGATCACGTTCTTGGTCATCACATCCTTCAACGTGACCTTGCTGAGCAGGTAGTTCAGCTCCCACACGCTCAATGAAGTGGCATCGGAGGGCGAGGCATGCAGCAGGTCCCGATCCGAGACGATCCCGACAAGTTTGCCCTTCTTATCGACCACCGGCAGGCGGCGGATCCCGCGCTCCCGCATCAGTTGGAGGGCCTCCTGCATCGGCATCTCGGGTGGCGCTGTGATGGGCGGCCGGGTCATGTGGTCTTTGATCTGCATGGCTGAGGCTCCTTTCGGGTCTCTGCCTCGATGAGGCTTACTGACCGTCATCGTACGCTGGGTCCGGGCGGTCTGGGCAGTGGGGAAACTCCTCCAGTTGACAGTCCTTTCGTCCATTGAGTGGGCCTGCTTGGCCCTTCCGCGGATCGCACGCCTACAACTCCATGGGACCGATGCAACTGGCAGCTGAGCGGCCGTCTCTCACCGATCCGACCCTGGTCCGCCTGCAGCAGACCTGGCGGTGGCTGGCGTGGCTGATGGGCGCGGCGTTGCTTGCCGGATTCGCTGGGCTGGCCGTCGCTTGGGAGCTCGGACCCGCGATCCGGTGGCTCGGCCTCGCGGGGCTAACCGCCGGTTATTCGCTCGCTCACTTGAAGCGCAATCTAGGGCGGAACCGGGCCGCTGCAGGAGCAACCCTGTATGCCGACTTAGGGCCAGGCACGCTCGTCACGTTGCTGCGGGGTATTCTGCTGGCCGCGGCGTGCGGGTTCCTGTTTTGGCCGCGGCCCCCGGGCGGCTTGGCCTGGGCGCCAGCAATCCTGTTTGCAACTGCCGAATTGCTGGACTACCTCGATGGGTACCTGGCCCGCCGGTCCGGGCGGCAGACCGAGCTGGGCGTGTCCTTCGACCTCGCGCTCGACAACCTGGGAATGCTGATCGGCTCTGCGCTGGCGGTGTGGTACCGGGTTCTGCCCTGGCCGTTCCTGACGATCGGGTTCGCCGGCTACCTGTTCCAGCTCGGTCGCTGGGCGCGGCGGCGGTCCGGTCGGGAGGTCCGCGAGTTCCCACCCAGCTCCAGCCGGCGCCCGATAGCCGGCTTGATGATGGGATTCCTGAGTGCCATGCTGTGGCCGATCCTTAAGCCGCCCGAGACCACCCTGGCCGGGTTATTCTTTCTGGCGCCCCTTCTCGTCAGCTTCGCCCGCGACTGGCTCGTGATCAGCGGTTTGGTGAATCCGGCCAGCGAGGGCTACCGGCGGGCGCGCTTGCTGGCCCGCACAGTGCTGTTGAGGTGGGTCCCCGTGCCGGCTCGTGTGGTGACGGTCTTGAGTCTGGTCGCCGAAGTCTCTACGAACGCGGGTCGGCTATCGGCGCGAGCCATGCTGTTCCAGCAGGCAGGATTTCCCTTCGACGAACGGGCCGTTGGGCTATTTCTGATCCTGGAGGGCCTCGGCGTGCTACTGATCGGACTCGGGATCGCCGGCCGCGCCGCGGCTTCCATTCTGATCTTCCCGATCGGCTTCACGATCGTGGCTGCCGGCCTAACCCCCGACGCGCGCCTGCTGCTGTCCGGGGTACTGACGGTGCTGATCCTTGGCACTGGGGCCTATTCGCTCTGGCAGCCGGAAGATCGGATCTTCACCCGCCGGCTGGGGCGCCCGATGGAGTCAGTCCGCCGCACGGAAGGATCTGGCTGATGGGCGCCCTCCGCGGCGGGCAGTCGTCCCTGGCCGCTCAGCCGCGCCGGCCGAGGAAATCGAGCTGATGGGCGAGGTAGACCAACTCGGCTCGGGCCAGCTGCGCGCGACGCTGCTCGAGCCAGTGCGCCAACCCGCCGGGATCGAGTTCGGCATGTCCGGTGAGGCTGTGCTCGATGAAGTTCAGGATCCAGCGGAGGAAGACCTCCTGCTCCGCTGAGTAGGCGCCGGATCGCGGAAAGACCACCCAATCCGAGCTGCCCGCCTCGAGCAATTCGGCACCGGCCTCTCGCAGCTCCCGAAACAAATGCCGTCCGGCGCGGCTGTCTCCAGAGGGGAAGCCTCGCCGCATGCGCCGGTCCATCGTCCCGTGGTAGAAAGCCATGATCTGCTCGTCGAGCGATCGGTCGAACTCGGGCTCCAGAATCGTCAGCCCATCAAAGACCAGGCTGAAATAGAAGAGGCCGCCGGGCCGCAGCAGGGGCAGCATTGCGGCGAGGGCCCGGGGCACATCCACCAAGTCGAGCAGCGCGTGCGCCACGAGCAGATCCCAATCCTGTCCGAGCTCGACCCGCGCCGGTAGGTCAACTGCGTCGGCCTGGGAGAAGCGGGCAGTCACCGACACGCCCGGTCCCGTGATGGAAAGCGTGCCAGATTCGGCGTGCACCGCGCGGCCAGTCGCTTCGCCCCACCGGGCCAGCCGCGGCGGAGCCGCGTGCAGGTTTTCCGCGGACAGGTCGAGCCCCCGGTAGTCCGCCGCGCTCAAGACCGTGCGGTCGATCAACCGCTCCAGCATGGTCCCGATTCCGCATCCAGCTTCGAGCACCTGGGGTCTGTTGTAGCCGGCCATCGCCTCCTGCAGGGAGGACCAGACCCGAGCGTTCAGCGCCCGATCGTCGATTGCTTTCTTGGCGGCCAGGTATTCGACGTACGAAAGCGCAGTTGGGCTAGCGGGCCCGAGCATCGATCTCACCTCCCGGCCAGCATCCGGCCATTCGGTTCAGTTGGCGAGACAGCACCGGATCGAATTGGCCTGATCTCCTCGTCCGTCAAGCGCGGGTTACGAACCCGACGCCGCGCTTTGCCTGCCGCTTCCGGCACTCACCGCCCGAAGGTGGGCGAAGAGGGCGTAGATCAGGATGAGTTCATCCAATTTGGTCGCCCAGCCCATAAAATCCCGCGTTCCGCCCGGAATCCAGGCCAATATCGTCAACGCGGTGTAGCCACTGAAGAGGTAATGGTGTGCGACTCGGACGGTAGTTCCGGACGGGCCTATGCTGATCGGTCGGCCCGAGATTTCCACCCGCACTTGCTTATTGAGAAAGGACTCGGGCAACGCCGCGAATGCAGCAACCAGCCCAAGATAGCCAAGGCCGTTCAGGATGAACAGCGCCGAGAACTCGCCGAGCTGTACACTCAGCAGAACGCCGTGCACCAGAGCGGTGATCAACCCGGTGACTAGGACCACCCTGCGCAGATTCGTTTGACTCATCGGTCTCCTCCTTAACTGAGCAGCAGCTTGATGCTTCCTTGTTGCTCGGTTTCGAACGATGATGCGGAGCGACGATTCGCCGTTATCAGATTCGAACGCGGGAGCGTTCCACGATCTCCGCCAAAAACGACCGCACGCGGTCCGCGCACTGCTCCCAGGTCGGATGCGCTTCGAAGCTGGCCAGGGCCCGCGAGGCCATCGAGGACAACAGGGCCCGGTCGCCGGCCAGCCGGGCGAGCCGCTCCGCCAGCACGACCGGGTCGTTAGGTGGAACGAGGAATCCGTTCTCGCCGTCCCGAACCAGCTCGGCCGCACCGCCGGCCGACCCGGCGAGGGCCGGAAGCCCACAGCCCATTCCCTCCAGATAGGCGATTGCGAATCCTTCATGGGCCGAGGGCATCACCAATAACTGCGCCTCCATCAAGTGACCCCGGATCGCGCTGTGCGGTAGCGAGCCGAGCAATTGCACCTGGCTGTTCATTCGCCCGATCCGCCGGCGGATGCGGCGCGCGTACGCTGGATGGAGATCTGGCGAGCCGATCACGTTGAGCTGCGCGGCATCCGGGGGCAGCCGCTGCAGCGCGTCGAGCACGGTGTGCAGCCCCTTACGGGGAATCAGATTGCCCAGGAACACGAGCCGCAGCGGCCCGGCCTGGGCAGCGCGCCCGGCAATCTCCTGGCGATCAATTCGCCCGTTCAGGAGATCTCGACCTGGATGAGCGACCACTCCCGGAATCTCCGCCCCGAGCAGCGCCTCGACCGCTGCCCTTGTGGCTCGGCTGACGAACACTGCGCCGGATACGCTGCGCAAGTAAGCCCGCTCGATCCGGCGGTAGATCCAATTCAGGCTGCGGGGCCGCGGTTCGCCGCTGCGTAGAAGATGCACGATCGCAACGATCAGCGTTCCGGCTGCACGCAGCTGGCTGTTCAACCAGAACAAGGAAGGGTGGTTGAGCTCGTCCTGCAGCAGCAGGTCGTACTGCCCGGTCTGCAGCCGGCGTCGCAGCTGCGGGTCGAAGTTGTCGAGCAGATTCCGGGCATAGCGTCGGGCCGGCAGGGAGATCAGCTCGACCTGATCTCCCCCCTTCCGCAGGGCCTCGACCAGCCTGCGGTCGTACAGGTAGCCGCCGGATCGCTGGTCGAGCGGGCCATAGATCACCAGTCCCAGGTTCATGACTTTGTGGTCCGGAAAGAGGCCGAGGCGCTCTCGTCCTCCCAGAGCCGGACGGTGAGGCTTCGGATCCCCGGTTGTTGCAGGCTCTGATCGAAGGAGCTGCACAGGATGCGGCAGAATTGTTCGAGACTAGGATTAATGTCGTGGAATGCCGCCAGCTGGTTCAAGCTCTGGCCGCGGTACGTCTCGAGAGTCGCATCCACCATTCGCCCCAGCTCGACCAGGTCAACTAGAAATCCGTGCCGGTCGAGTCGGTCGCCCTCCAGCTCGACCTCCAGCCGATAATCATGGGAATGGGGTAGATTTTCGGGACCCCAATCTCCGCCAATCAGGAAATGGCTGGCGGAGAAGCTGCGGCGTAGCGCGAGCGAGAACATGGGCTAGCGGCCTGCCTTTGCCTAGTACGCGTAATTGCCGCTCATGACTTGTAGGTCAGGACGACCTGCAGAACGTGTTCGCGGTGGGTGTCCAGCAAGGCATAGGCCTCGGCGGCCCGTTCGATGGGCACCCGGTGGGTGATCAGGCGGGCCGGCTCGATGGCCCGTACCATCTGCAGCGCGAACTCGAGTCGCCTGCGTTTGTCCCAACGCCCGGTCAGCGTCGACGCAATCGTGCTGACCTGGCTGCTCACCAGCCGGATCCGGCTGCGATGAAAGCGGCCGCCCAAGTTCAGCGTGGCCTGTTTGGTCCCGTACCAGGAACCCAATACCACCCGGCCCTCGAAGCCAGTGACCGAGATCGCCTGATCCAACGCCTGCGGGTCGCCGGTCAGCTCGTAGGTGAGATCGGCCTGCTCCGTCAGCCCTTGTAGTTCGGAGGGGGACAGCGATTGGGCGGCCCCGAAGTCGCGGGAAGTGGCCCGGCGCGCTGGATCCGGGTCGACCGTGATTAGGGAGCCGAGCGGAATTCGGGCAAGCAGGGCGGTCGTGAGCAGCCCGACGACACCCTGGCCGAACACGACCACCCGCTCGCCGGCCAGCGGCGCGCCGTCGTGCAGGAAGTTGATCGCGGTCTCCATGTTGGGGAGGAAGAGCGCTGCCTCCGCCGGCAGATCGTCCGGGAGCGGGGTGACCTGGCCGGCCGCGGCCAGGAAGTGACTGGCGTGAGGGTGGAACGCGAAGACCGTGCGGCCGAGCAGTTCAGCCGGGGCATCCGGACCGAGCGCCACGACCTCCCCGACCGCCGCGTACCCATAACGCAGCGGGAAGGCCAACGTACCCGCGATGGCTGGCAGGTTCCCGTCGGCTTGCAGCTCCGGCGGGGCTTCGCCCCGATAGATCAGCAGCTCGGTGCCGGCGCTGATTCCGGAAAAGTGCGTTTGGACCAGTAGTTGATCGCCGCTGGGGGTGCCGGTCGGCTCTTCCTCAATGACAATCTGGCCGGGACCGGCGAACACCAGCGTCCGGCTCTTCATTGCGCGGGCCACACGATCTCACCCCACACCATCAAGTCCGATCCGAAGGCGCCCCAGCCGGGATCGTTTAAGGTGGGCAGCAGCTGCAGCTTCTCCGGTCCGAGGCCCTCGATGGCTTGCAGGCCGCCGACGAGCGCCGGCGTGACCGTGATTGCGAGCGCGTCCGCCAGCTTCTCACGAACGAAACTGGTGATCACTTGGGCTCCGCCCTCGACCATCAGTGTCTCGATTCCCAGCTGTGTCAATCGGTCAAGCAGTGCCGGCAAACTGACCCGGCCCTCGGGGCTCGGCGGTAGGGCGATGACCCGGCCTCCGGCCGCCTCGAGCTCCTGCCTGCGCTCTCGACTGGCAGTCGCCAGGCAGGCGATGAGCAGCGGTTTGGGGTGTTTCCATAACGAAGCCTCACGCGGGATTCGCAAGTGGCTGTCCAGAACCACCGGCTGCGGATGCTCACCGGTGGCGTAACGGACAGTAAGCTGCGGGTTGTCGGAGACCACTGTACCGATCCCCACCAGGACCGCGTCGTGCGCTGCCCGCAGATGGTGGGTTGCGGCCAGCGATTCCGGCCCGCTCAGCGGTAGCGGTTTCCTGGAGGCGGTGCCGATGCTCCCGTCGAGGCTTTGGGCGTAACTGAGGGTGACCGACGGGCGCCGGGCCCCCTCGATGACACTGGGTACTCGAGCCAGCAGATTCTCAAGCGGGCCGGCCATCGCGACCGGTGGCAAGGAGGTGGTGGAGCCGGCTCGCCTTGGCCCGCAGGGTCAGCCAGTCTGCTCGATCGAAGCCGTGCCCGTGACGTATGCTCTTGCTTGAGATGAGAGATGGCACCGGGGAACGCACCGGACCTCATTATACCCACGTGGCCGCCCGCAATACATTACACTCCCACCTAATTGGACACCCAATGGAAGTAGGTCAGAACGACAGAGATAAATACAACAAAGTGAATAGCACGACTAGGCGAGGTCGCATGCGCCCAAGGCACATCGTTTGGCTCGCTGCGCCGATTCTGCTGTGGTGGGCGTTACGGAATGTTCCGTGGGAAGATGTCGCAGTCGCGTTGAGCAGGCTGAAGCCATCACAGTTCGGCATCCTGTTTCTGGTTAACGCGGTAGTCGTGGTGACCTTCAGCGGCCAGTTGTGGATTATCTTGCGTTCGCAGGCGCACGAACTCCCGTTCTTGTCCCTGGTGCGGTACTGGCTGGCTGGGTTCTCCGTCAGCTACTTCACTCCAGCCGCCCAAATTGGCAGTGGAGCCTCACTGATCCACTACCTTCAACAGCGGAATGCCATACCTCTCGCGAGCGCCACGGCAGCGGTTGTTCTTAGTGAGGTGGTGGAGCGAGTAGCTAGGGCCAGCTTCCTACTTTTTGGAATCATTGCCCTCCTTCAACTGCCCTTCTTTTCAAACCTAACGAGCGAACTTCTGTGGGGCTTGGCATTGGGGTCGTTGGCGCTTCCTGTGGGTTATCTCGTTGCGGCCCGGAGCGGTTGGCGACCGCTTTACACAATGCTAAGCCTGCTTCCTGGCAAACGCGGCCGTTGGCCAAGGTACGTAAAGCTCTTGAAGGTCATCGGGGAAACAGAAATGCTGGTAAGCGACTTTTGTCGCAACAAGCCAAAGGTCATGGCGATCGGAGTATCCCTCTCTCTGCTGAGTTGGGCCTTCATCTCGCTTGAAACTTGGCTGGCCGCTTTCTTCCTTGGCTTCTCTCTCCGACCGATCGAGGTTCTTGCGGTGGTCACGGCTGCGCAGATCGCTTTGCTAACGCCTTTGCCTGGTGGGTTCGGAGCGATGGAGGCCAGCCTGGTGGCCGCCTTCCTTGCGCTTGGCCATCCTTCAGCCGCGGCCGTTAGTCTTGCTCTTCTGTTCCGGCTTCGCGACCTTGCGCTAGGTGGGCTGGGCCTGTGGCGCGGAGTTGGGTGGCATTCCGTAAGGCTTCGTGAAGCTGATCATATAGGCGGTCTTGTTCCAAAACCATGAGCAATGAAGGTCGTTTACTGTGGATGGGACCAGATCCACCGGCGGTTCATGGGCCAGGAGCGGATCGAGTCTGAGAAGCAGCCTTCCGCGAAGTGAAGGGCGCTTGTCAGGCGGCACACACTTTTCGCTGATGATGACCTTCCCCCCGCGCCTTGCCACCCTAATCATCTCCTCAAGCGCCTTCTTCTTGTTTCCGAAGTCCTTGATGCCGCCGAAGTGCAGAACCACATCGAAAGCATTGCCCGCGACAGGCAGTTGAGATGCCTCCGCCTCAATCAGGTCGGCTTTCAGTCTCAGGCGCCGAAACTTGCGCTTGCATTGCTGAAGCATCGCCGGTGAGAGGTCCAGCCCTGTCAGTCCGCCTTTAGGGCCGACATCGGTGGAGATTAGCGCTAAATTGCTTCCAGTGGCCACAGCGACCTCCAGCACGCGCTGTCCAGGCGTTAACTTCATTTGTGTCACGAACCTTCGCCGCTCGCTGGGTTCCCAGACACCCTGAAGCAATGAGGCCACCCGCATCTGCAAGTCGTTGATGCGGGCCCTCCGTTCATAGAAAAGGCAAGAACGGCGGTCCCTCTCGGACAAGATTCGTTCCGTGCTCATTTACCGGTTTGTGTGCGCAGTTGAGTTAGTCATGCCTGGTCGAAATCAACGGGAGCGATTTTCGAGACGCGAGGAGATGCTCAAGCGGGCCGGCCATCGCGACCCGCAGCCAGAATGTGGTGGAGCCGGTTGGCCTTGGCCCGCAAGTACTCGGCGTTCTCCGGGGTGACCTCGGTCTCCAGTGCGACGCGGTCGGCGACGGCAATTCCCAGGTCACGTAAGGATTGCAGTTTCTGAGGGTTGTTGGTCAAGAGCCGGACGGACCGGGGACCGAGGTCCTTCAGGATTGCGGCCGCCATGCCGTAGTCGCGCTCGTCGGCCTTATGCCCCAGCAGCCAGTTGGCTTCGACCGTATCGTATCCCTCGTCCTGCAGGTTATAGGCTCGGAGTTTGTCCCGCAGCCCGATCCCGCGGCCTTCCTGCCGCAGGTAGATCAAGACACCCCGCCGCTCCTGAGCGATGGTGTGCAACGCCTGCTCCATCTGTGCGCGGCAATCGCAGCGCAGGGAGCCGAGCACATCCCCGGTAAGGCACTCCGAGTGAACCCGGACTAGCACGGATTCCTGGCCCTCGACATCGCCCATCACCAGCGCCAGGTGATCCTTGTCGTCGAGGTTATTGGCGTACAGGCACAACGAAAGCTCGCCGTGGGCGGTGGGGATACGGGCAGCGGTCAGCCGCTCGACTCGCAGGGTCGGCCGGACAGCACCTACGAGGCCGGGCCCGTGACTTGTGTTCTCGCTTGGGATGAGTGGTGGCACCGGGGAACGCACCGGCCCTCATTATACCTACGAGGGTAGGTGAGCGAGCGGATCTGCCGGCGCACTCAGGATTATGAACAATCGGGGAGCCGCGGACTCCCCGATTGAGCCTTTTCGCACCGTGCTCAGGGCGGCGGGTTAGCAGCCCCCGCAACCGCAAGCGCCGTCGCACTCACGGGCATCGTCGCAACTACAGGCGCCTTCGCAGCAGTGGGCGACCGGGCGCAACATCCATCGCGGCAGTGGCATCCTTATCACCTCCTTCGTGACCGAATTCCCATAGATCGTGGTCTATGAGTCCGCCGAAAAAAACACCGACCGGGCGCAGCTAGTCGGTTTCACCGGCCGGCGCCAAGTCGGGCGCGTAGTTCAACATTAGGCTGCCGCAGCACATGGCGACCTCGTTCTGATTGAGCATGTAAAACGTCCGACGGCCTTCCGGCCGGGCGCTCACCAGCCGGGCGTCTCGCAGGAACGCCAGATGATGGGAAACCGTCGGCTGGGTGACTCCCAGCTCCTGGGCCAGCTCGCCGACCGACCGCCACTCGCAGCAGCACAGCTGCATGATCTTGGCCCGGGTCGGGTCGGCCACGGCGCGGGCGAAGGTGAGGGGGTCGAGGGTTTGCTTCGAAGGATTCATAGATGGATATCTATATGATTATTCACGAACGCAGGCCTCGAGTCAAGGGCGAAATCACGATTGGCCTATAATGCCCGGTTCACATGGAGGGCTGAAGCCCAATTGTGACCGCTCCAATCAATGGCAAGCGCAATCTCAGGTGGCGGTACCTTCTGGCACTGCTGCCCATTGCCCTGGGTGGGCTGTGCTGCTGGGCAATTCTTCGGCCGTCCGATCCGGCCGGTGCTCTGGAGGCGGCGCAGGAGTTTGATGCTGAGCTCATCCGGAGCCTCGAGCCAATTGAAGAATCCGATGTTGAAACCTACGCCGTCGAGCGGAGGGGCGGCGTCATTGAAGTCGGATTCTTGCTAACGACTGTCAACGCAGAACGATCAGGCTCAGGGACCACCACCTTCGAAGCAGGTCTCATCAACCTCGGGATATACCCTGCTAAAGATGCATTTGTGACACTTCGTCTACTGGATGAGGACGGCCGGCTGGTGGAAACCGTCGACTTGATTGGAGATAATGCAATCCTCGAACCGGGCCGAGGCAATGTCGTGCGCGGAGAGTTTACGGTTGGAGCAGAACTGCCACGGATAGTCGAGGAGATAGTCGAATTGGAATCCGACGACTCAACTTATTTCACAATCTACTCATACGATAACTTGAAGACTTCACCAGGCCTGCTCGCCAAACTTGCTGGGCTGCTCCCCTTCGTCAAATACCGTGCGGTCTGGACCCAGCCTGAACTTGAATGGCACTCTTACGAAGTCGAGTTTCACTACGACAGGCTAATGAGAAATTAGCATGGCAAGCCTATGGTTGGAGACGGAGTGATCGGGGACGGCTAAGAGCTGCCTGTTCACTCGAGGTCCTCGCCAGAAACCTTGCCAGCGCCTTGGTTTTCTAACCCCCTGGAAGGGGCTTTAGGATTGGAAGTTGCTGACCCCACTGTTGAATGACCCGTACAGCTTCAGGACCCAGAAGGTATCCGGCGACGATGACAACTACTACTCCCCCAATCGTCACCAGCCCTTGGACTGGTTTATTCTCAACATAGACGCCCTGAGCCCCTCTCCCTGAATACCCGACTGTTCCTTGCGTGTCGACCGCGAAGTCCAAAGCGGAGTATTGCACATCGGCACTTGTGTTCCACCCATACCACGTGATCCCGACTGAGCCGGTCTGGCGTCTGGTGAATGTCGCATCGCCTCCACCCAAGGTCTCAGTTGTGGATGGCGTACTGATCATCAGCCCTATCCTGTTCCCCTCCCAACCTCCTCTTATTTGCCAGCCTTCCCATCCGAATGAGAATGTTCTGGGGGTAATCCCCACCACAGGATTCAATTCCACGCCTAGTCGATAGGTCTCATGTGCGCCGGCCTCAATGATGCCCAAGCGAACGAGCGGTTCCTTGCTCGTATGAGCTGTAAAGTTGAATGAGGGGAGCATTTCGAGAAGCCAGTCGGGGGGCGGGGCCATCTGGGAGCTAGGCGACCCAGCGTCAACCTGCGATGACGCTGCCGTCTCTGCAACAGGAGTCTGGTTGAGCTGTCCGATCGATAAATCCCCCGCTTCCGCGATTCGCGCAGATTCCTGATATGCCTGGGCCCTGAGCTCGTCGATCCTTTCATCACTTCTCCGGCCTTCGGACCGGGCGGCGAGTTCGCGAGCCTTCGCCGCCGCAGCCGCTGCAGCTACCAGGGCCCATCTGATCGGAGCGACCCTGGAAGTGGCTTGATTCCAGAGTCTGCTGAGCCGGGCTTCCCATGCTGACGGGGTAGAAAGCTCGGCGGCGCGCTGCCGCATCTCCTGGATGTATTCCTCCCGAGCCCGGCGTCGGGATAGCGCGTAGACCGTAGCAGAGGCCGCCGCCGCGAGTGCGGCGGCACCCCAGAGGAGGGTGCCTGAACCGCCTTCGGCAGAAGTCGTAGTGGTCGCTGGCTCAGCTGATCCGATCGAAGCAGCGGATTCTTCAACCAGCGCAGCAAGCGGCTCGCTCGTCGAGGTCGGCTCGATGCTCAGCCCGCTTGCTATCGGAGTTGCGGTCGGTTCCAGACCCTCGGTCGAGGCCGACTCGGTGAATGGCTCCGACACTCCTTCGGCAGCCTCGGGCTCCTCAGGAGCGGAATCACGATCAGGCCGGACGTCGAGGTGGTGTTGCCCAGCAGGTCCGAGGCCTGCACGGTGACTGGATAGTCACCAATGGGCGCGATCACATCGCCAACGTGGCGATCCCAGATGAAGTCGGTGGGGAGGTTGCTCGCCGACCACTGGTAGACGCGATCGCCAAAGAGTCCTCCGTCGATCGTCAGCTTGACGCTATCGACCCCTATGCCTCCATCGTCCAGGCCAATCGCCAGCGGCTCCCAGATGTACCAAGCATCCGGAATACTGAGGGTCGGTCCCAGCGAGTCGACCAGGGCAGAGAGACTACCCATCTGTGAGCTATCGCCCCAGGTCGACAGTGCCCAGAATGTGAACTCGTTCGAGCCTTCGAGCAGCGGAATGTCGCACACCGCACTAGAACAGGCGAAAGGCTCGCCGTTGCGGATGCCTTCGATCAGCGTGATGGCCTCTCCGACCACCGGCTCATTCGCCGTGAGATGAAGCGTCGGGGAGCTCGTGCACCACCCGTCTACCGGGCTGCAGTTCTGTAGCACCTCCGCGATCGTCGCCTCCGGCAGGAGCACAGTCTGCTCCTCAGTCTTGAAGGCCTCGTCGCACCCGGAATTGTCGGCCACCCAGCCGCACAGCGCCTGCTGCCGCTCGACGCTAGGATGCTCCTCGCAGGTGTGGATGATCAGGCAGACGTCGGCCAAGCCGTCCGATGGATCGACGTGAGTGAGGGTCCAGACATCGTGGTCAGGATCCCGCACTTCGACGAAGACCGTGGTTGTGCGATTGGGGCCTAGATACTCAGCAACCGCGGGAAGGGTAAGAAAGGCAGCGAAAAGGAAAACGATAAACGAGGGGAGCGCTCGCCGCGGAAGCAGGATTGTCCGCGGACGCACTGCGGGCTGCATACGTACCCCCGTAAGTGGAGCCCCCTCCAGACCAGCCGGGGTGTTGCCGGAGTCCCATCATAAGGGAGGAAGCGAGGCGAATCAACGTCCGGTTTGTGAAAGGACGCACAAACGCGTGGGGGCGGTAGCGGTGCTTAGCAGGGCAAATGATCTACGGAGCTTCGCCTCAAGCCGGCGCCACCGCCGCGAACCACTTGTGCACCGGAAGCATCGCCCGACAGTGCTTCAAGCTGGTGTCGATCAGCTTGGGCGAGCCGAGCTCGGCAGGTTTCATCGTCGGCGAGCGCACCCAGAGGCCCTTGTAGCGCAGCAAGTCGCCCCGCGGGTGATCCTGCTCGAAGCCGGGCGGCACCCGCTTCAGCTGCTCGCCTCCGACCTCGTAGGCGCCCGCCTTCTGCATCTTGTCAATTGCCTGCTGCAAGGCGCGACCGGAACGATCGTCTGCGACCGCCTCCCGATAGGCGGCCAGAAAAGGCTTGTCAAAGTCGTGGTGCCCGGCGTACAGCACGGCTCCCTCGGTGTCCATGAAGAAATGGAAACCAGTCCCACCCTTACCGGCCCCCTCCCACCAGTTGATGCCGATGTGGGTCTTGTAAGGGGTCTTGTCCTTGCTGAAGCGAATGTCGCGGTAGATCCGCATCAGCGAGCCGCCATTGGGGCGCGCCTCGTAGCTGATGCCCGGAATGACCGCCTTGAGCCGCTCACCCAGCTCGACGACCATCGCCAGCGCCGGCGCTTGCAGATTGTCCAGATACTCTTGCTTGTGCTTCTCGAACCAGGGGCGGTTGTTGTTTTTGGCCAGCTTGCGGAGCCACTCGAATCCAGCGGCCGGAAATCCCTCGAACTTGTCCATGATTGCAGCTCCTTGCCCGCGCCGAGCCATTATTCCGGACCGGCGACGCACCGTCAAGGCTCAGCTCGCGAACTGTGGCAGAATCGCCCTCGCCGGAGGTCGGATGTCGCAGCGCTACGGGAATATCGTCGGCTGGGGCAAGTATGCCCCCGAGCGGGTGCTGACCAACGCGGATCTGGAGCGGATGGTTGACACCAGCGACGAGTGGATCGTCAGCCGGACCGGGATCCGCGAACGGCGGGTTGTCTCGGAGGGGGAGACCACCTCGCACTTGGCGATCGAAGCCTCCCGCCAGGCGCTCGAGTTGGCCGGCGTCCGCGCACGCGACCTCGGCTTGATCATCGTCGCCACCTCTAGCCCGGACTACCTCACCCCGCCGATCTCCTCTCAGGTCCAGCACGCCCTGGGCGCCAAAGACGTTGGGGCCTTCACTCTGGTCGCCGGCTGCCCGGGGTTCGTGTATGGACTGGCGACCGCCCAGCAGTTCATCGCCTCCGGCGCCTGCGACACGATCCTGGTAGTGGGGGTCGAGATCATCAGCCGTTTCATCGATTACACCGACCGCTCGACCTGCGTGCTCTTCGGGGACGGCGCCGGCGCGGTGGTCCTGCAGGTCAGCGACCAGCCCTCCGGGGTGTTGTCGTTCGTGCTCGGATCGGACGGTTCAGGCGCTCAGCACTTGATCCTGCCGGGCGGCGGGACGACGGCCCCACCCACCCACGAGACGATCGAGGCCGGCCTGCAGTTCTTGAGAATGGACGGCAAGCAGGTGTTCCGGTTTGCCACCCGGATCCTGGGCAAGGCCCTCAAGCAGGCGATCCAACAGGCGGGGCTGACCACCGATGACATCGACCTCTTCATCCCTCACCAGGCCAATCGGCGGATCATCGAGAGCGCGGCTCGCTATGTTGGCCTTCCAGAAGAGAAGGTCTTCATTAATATCGACCGCTACGGGAACACTTCGGCCGCCTCGATCCCGATCGCCCTCACCGAAGCCATCGAGCAGGGCCGCGCTCGAGCGGGCGACACCCTGGCCTTCGTGGCCTTCGGGGCCGGCCTGACCTGGGCTGCCTCGGTGGTCAAGCTCGGCTCACCCGCCGAGCCGCTTCCGGTCGATCGCGCCTGGCAGAAACGATTCGCCTTGAATCCGTTATGCGCCGTCGGCGCGGGACTCGGCCGCGCCCTGGGTGCGATCTCCGGATCGTTGGCGCGGCTGGTCGGCTGGGTGCGGCAAGGCTAGGACCTCACCAGCCCGCGCGCAGGCGCCCTCAGTCCTCCTGCTTGCGATGACCCCAGGCCCAGGCCACCGCCTCGGCTCGCGAGCGCACCCCCAATTTGCTGTACAGGTTGCTCACGTGGTTCTTGACCGTGCCCACGGAGATCGAGAGCTGCTCGCCGATCGCCTCGTTGCTCAACCCCTTGGCCATTAGGCTCAGCACTTCCTCTTCCCGCGGGCTGAGCTCATGCTGCCGACCTTCCCGCACCGTGCTGGCCACGATGCTCGCGGCCACCGCCGAGCTCAGCCAGGTCTTGCCGGCCGCCACCGCCCGGATGCCTTCTGCGATCCGGCCCGGTTCCTCGTCCTTCAATAGGTAGCCGTGCACCCCGGCCTTCAGCATCTCAAATACATACTCGACGTCGCTGTACGCGCTCAGCACCAGGATTTGCGGGCCGTCGTCCCGCTTGGCCAATTCCCGCACCACCTTCACCGGCTGCAGACCCGGCATGTTGATGTCCAGCAGCAGGACGTCCGGCCGCAGCGTGCGGGAAAGCTCGAGGGCCTGGTCGCCGTCCACTGCTTCCCCAAGTAAGAGCAGGTCCGGGTGCTTGGCCAGCTCGTCTTTGATTCCGCTGCGCACCACCGGGTGGTCGTCCGCTACCAACACCCGGATCGGCTTGTCGGCGTGCTTTCCGTCTGCGTTTTCCATCGTGGTCACGCTCAGGCCGGGCCGCTCGAGTTGGTTTCGAGCGGGATCCGCGCCCGCAGCGTCGTTCCGCTGCCCGGGGCGGAATCGATTTCCAGCGTACCATGGAGCAGCTCCACCCGTTCTCGCACACCTACCAGGCCGAAATGGTCGGCTTCCAGCAGCAGGCCCAGCTGCTGGGGGACTGGAAACCCCTTCCCGTTGTCACGCACCGACAGCCGGATCTCCTCTTCCTCCATCACCAGGGTGACATCGACCTGGCCGGCCTCGGAATGCCGCTCGACGTTGGTCAGTGCCTCCTGCATCACCCGGTACAGACAAAGTCCGACTTCCTCCGGGATCCCCATTTCAGGGTCACCCTCGACGTGCAGGTCGATCCGCAGCGATCCGTGCGACCGCACGGTCCGTTCCCGCAGTTCGGAGCGGACCGCCGTGACCAGCCCGAAGTTGTCCAGCGCGGGCGGACGCAGCCGGTGGATCATCCCGCGCAGCTCCTCGACGATCCGCAGCACTTCTTGCCTCAACGTCTGAGTCTGACCGCTCTCCAGGTGCGCCAGGCGATAGTTCATGCCGACCAACGACTGGATCGCTTCATCGTGCAGCTCACGGGCCAGTGACTTGCGCTCCTCTTCGCGGGCTCGCAGCAGTCGCTTGTGGAGCTGCTCGACCTCGACCACGTGCCGCCGCACCTCGCCGGTGAGTCGCACATTCTCAATGGCGGCCCCCGAGTGGCGGGCGACCAGATCCAGGATATCCAGATCTTCGGCGCTGAATCCCTCTCCCCCACGGTGGCGCCCTAGCGCCATCAGCGCTAGGAGTCCATCGCTGCCGGCGACCGGCACCAGCAGGCAGTCGCGGGTGGCTTGCAGCGCGCCGCGCTCGCCTTTGGTGAGTGGCCGATTCTGGAGAGCCTCGACCAGCGCCTCGCCTGACACCGGCCTCGGTTTGAGTTTCATATACTGAACCACTTCGCCTTGGGCGGGCAGGGTTAGCGTTTCGGAAGGATCGGCGCTGCCGGGCAGGTCGCAGCCACTCGGGGCCAGCGATCCGTCCCGGGTCATGACGAACACGCAGGCCCGCTCGAGCCGCAGCGTGGCCTGCAACCGGGTGCTCAAGGTAGCGGCCAGCTCCTCGCTGCTCCGGTGGGATTCCAGACCTTTGGTGATCTGGGCGACCGCCGATCGGTAGTCGTACCAGCCGCCATAGAACGCATAGTCGACCACGGCTTGAATTCGCCGGTAGAGTACGACCGCGGTCGCGGCCAGCAGCAGGATCACCAGCATGTTGATCAGCGGTTGCTCGAGCAGCTCAGCGGAGAACAGTCGATCGAGGGCTGTGGTTACCCCGAGATAAATCGCGGCCAGCAGAGCGAAGACCAAAGTGTAGGCCGCCCCGCGGCTCAGGAACCTTTCCAGCCGGATCAGGCGATGGCGGGCGATGGCGTAACCGTAGGAGGCCGGCACCGCGATCAGGAAAGCGAAGGACACTTCGTAGGGAACGAGCGGTCCGGCGGTCAGCGCCCCGGGCAGAATGCTGAGCACGATGACCAGCAGCATTCCGGCACCACCGCCGAGCGCCACCAAACGGATCCGCTGGCGGGCCTGCACGCTGGTGGCCCGGCGGTACGAGCTAAACAGCAGCCAGACAACCAGCAGCAGGTTCCCCGAGAGGAACAGCCGGCTGGCGCTGAACACCAGCGCGTTCCAGGCGCTGTCCCGCACTCCGGCCGCGCCCAGCAGGAGGAAGGGCAGGCTGCCCAGGATGGCGACTCCGTAGAGGACGGCCGCCATAGCACGCGAATTCCGGCGGGCCTCGGGGAACCCCAAATGCAGATCGACCGCAATCGGCCCCGCGAACCAGAGCAGAATATTGAAGAGGGCCGAGCTCCAAAGCGGTCCGGCGGTCGAGAGCGACCCGCTCCCCAGCACACCGCTGGCTACGAGGCAGAACCGAAAAAACGGGCGGGCCTCGGCTCCGGCGTGGCCGAAGGCCAGCACGGCCATGCCGATCGCCCAGAAGGAGAGCGCGACGATCAGTGGAACCAGGCGTTGTGCCAACACCCGGCCAGGAGGGCTGACCATCCGGATCGACGTACTGAATTCAGACCCGTCCCGCTGGACAACGAACATGACTTCTTCGCCTGGAAACAGCTCGGAGAAAAGGGGCGTCGCCATCACGGTTGGGACGCCCTGTATCCGAGGCACCAAATCTCCGACTTGCAGCAATCCAGCAGTCGGGCCCCGAGGATCCACGGTCAATACCTCACCCGAAAGCGGATTCAACTCCAGGCCGTCGTAACCGCGGCGAACCTGCAGCGAGGCGCCCCAAGCCAACAGCGCCAGCGAGGCGGCTGCCAGAATGAATGGGAATACGATGCGCAACCTAGCCAGCGCGGCGCGGGTCATCCGTAAGCGGGGATGGCTTCGAACTCGGGAACGAGCGAGCAGATGAGCTCTGCGAGTAAGTCTCTTGCCGGCTGAGCGCCGCCGGCCGCATCCAGGGAACTGAGCGCCCGTGCCCGGAATTGGGCGAGCTTAGTAGCCAGGTAGAGTTGCGCGCCACTGTCGTCCGCTTCCAAAGCCATCTCCATGCAGTATGCCATAGGGAGGGGTGGTGCGGGTCGGCCGGCCTGAATATCCTCCAGGTCGTCGCCAATCTGCACGATCAGGCCCAGGTTTAATCCATACTCGCCGTAGAGATCGGTGACCGGTTGTGGCGCGTCGGCAAGCCGTGCGCCGGATCGGCAGGCCAACCCGAAGAAGGCGCCCGACTTGGCCTCCGCGATCGCCCAGGCCGACCGAAGCGAGGGCCGCCGGTCGGTCAGGTCAAGGTGTTGTCCGCTGGCCATCCGCAGCACCGTCTGCTGAAAGTCCTGAATGAGGCGCTGGACCGCTTGGCGCTGGAACTCGAGCTGGGCCAGCATCAGCCAGGCGCTGGTAAGTAGACCAGTGGCGACATTGATGGCCGGCCCCGGCCCGAGGGCTTGCCACCACGGATCGGCGGGGTCACCATCCTGGACGCTGTCGAACACGTGAGCGGCCGTGTACAGCAATACCCAAGCCGCGGCCACGCCTTCAGCCTCCTGCGGGTCACCCCCCGCGGCCTGGCAGCACAGGCCCGGAAGCGAGAGCCAGGAGTGCCGGGGTGGCGCGTCGGCAGCCTGAGCGTTACCCGAGGAAAGTGACAGGCGCATGGCGTGGGTGAATTCCGGCCATGCGCCAGCGGCAGCCCAGGCTGTCTCGATCGCTTCGAGGAGTGCGGTCGGGTCGACTAGATAGGGCGAATGCCTAATTGGGCCTCGAACCAGGGGAACCCTGCCTGCGGCTTGCCGCGATCGAGCTGGGACTCAAACCAGGGGAACCCAGCCTTTGGTTGGTTTTGGTTCTGAAGTGCAGCCGCTAGTGCCTGCACCTCTCCCCGTTCCAGACTCACACCCTCCAGGCGGAGTGCGGCCTCTGGGTCGGCCCGAAATGCGGCCGCAAATGCCGAATCAGTTGCGATACGGTGTACCACCTGTTCTAGTGTCATGGATCCCTCCTCACAGGGTGTTGGCAAGTGCGCCTTCGCCCAGCATAGTGGACCCTGGTACTGTTGTCATGGCCCGCCGGTCACGGTTTGGACTATGACTTTCACCCTACTCCCTCGGTCGGTTAGTACTGGCGGCGTGTAGTCAAAGTCACGGTCGGAATCGTGACCGCCACATCATGACGGGGCACCCGACACCCGCTATTCTCTGGTTGCGGGGTCAGCAGGGGGAAAGCCGGGTCGCGCGGTTTCAGCCGCGAATCCGGGCCCCGTGTTCTCTCTGACCAAATCCTGCTGACGAGGATTTGATGCAACGAGAAGGTGAACTCCAGCACGTACGGCCGGTGGAGGCCGGGAAGGCGCCAGCCGAATACGGGCTCCTAGCGAGCGCAGCGGACGGAATCATGCTGATCGGCGAGTTTGCTCAGATCCTGGAGTGGAATCCGGCCCAGGAGCGGATCACCGGGATCACCCGTCAGCAGGCCATTGGCGAGCCCTGGTTCGACCTGCTGTTCCGGCTGACCCCTCCTGAGCACCGCACCATTGCAGGGTACATCCAAACCAAGGAACGGTTTTCCGAATTCCTGCTCCAAGGAGAGAATGCGGAGCTGGCCGGGTCGATCGAGGCGGAGATCGTCCGGGCCGACGGATCCCGGCGGGTCGTCGAGAACCGTTACTTTCCCATCCAGGATAGTGATGGCATTCGAGCCGGCTGCATCACCCGCGACATCAGCGCCCGCAAGCGGCTGGAAAACGACCAACTCGAAGTCGTGAAGATGCAGGAGCAGTTCGTCTCGAAGGTCTCCCACAGTCTGCGCGGCCCGCTGCAGGGCCTGCTTGGGAACCTGGAGGTCCTGAAATCGGGAGAACCACTCTCGGAATCCGAGCGCACTCAGGTGCTCGACCGGGCGATCCGGGCCGCGAATCGCCTGGCGAGCCTGGCGGTCGGCCTGACCATGACGACCGGGCTGAAGGCCGGGCTTGAGCTGAACTTGGAAGAAGTGGACCTCAAGCGGATCATCGAAGACGCGCTGGCGTCGCTGAATGACATGGCCCGCCGCAAGGGCGTGCCTCTGGCCTATGCTCCGGAAGCGGCGCTGCGCCCGCTCCGTGCCGACCGGCCGCGTCTGCTGCAAGTGCTGCATGGGCTGATTGGCAACGCGATCCGCGCCTCGGAGCCCGGCAGTCCGGTGCTGTTAACCTCGGCGGCTCAGAATGGTGAGGTCCGGATCCAGGTTATCGACCACGGACCGGGGATCGCCCGCGGCGCCGAGCCCGAGCTATTTGCCCAGGTGCTGATGCCGGGCGAAGAGGGGCCGGGCACCGGCGGCCTAGGGTTCTACCTATTGAAGAAGATCATCGAGGCCCACGGCGGCCAAATGGGCGTGCAGAGCCAGCTTGGGGTGGGCAGCACGTTTTACTTTTCACTTCCGGCTGCGGGGGCGCAGTAATCATTTCTCAGCAGCGAGCTTCCGACTTTCTCGACAACCTTCGCCGGCGTGTATCCTGCGCGCTGGCGACGTTGTGCGGGCTTGGGCTGGTGGCGTTCCCGTTCCTGCCAATACAGCAACCGGGCCGAACCTATGCATGGCTGACCTTGACCGTCATCACGTTCTTGGTCGCCTTCGTCCTCATAATGAAGTGGCGGAACGAGGAACCCTCCATTTCTGGGCGCGGGCTGCAGGTGCGCGACCCGCTCACCGGGCTCTTACACCGATGACTAATGACAGCACGCGTTGAACCGGGGGCTGCGACGACTGTTCCGCCGCCCGATGCCGGTCACATGCCTGGCGATCGGCGTGGGTGGGATTGCGACGCTCCGCGAGACCCACGGTCAGCGCGCGGTGGATGAACTGCTGAAGCGTTTGGGGCTGGAGCTGTTCCGCCACGTGCGGCCGCGTGATTTGGGTTGCCGCTTTGGGGACCAGCGGCTGGCGGTCGCGCTGATGAGTTGCCCGGCGAAGCTTGCCGACCGGGTCGGCGAGCGGATTGCCCACAGCATTGGCGGTGCGGTGCTCGGCGAGCTGGCCGGCGATCCCCGCGGCCTGCTCCAGATCCGCTGGGTGCACGTCACCCTTCCCGACCATGCCGCCACGCCCATACAGCTACTGCGCATGGCTAGCTATGCCCTGGATCGGCAGCTGTTCGTCCGCGACCGTGAGGTTGTCGCATCACAACTCGAACACGCTCGATAGATCTTGGCGAATGACCAGCGCGGCAGCCAACTGAACCTGGAGTCGACAGTTACATTCCAGATATCATCCCTAATCGGGCAGACCGCGGCGACAATTCACGTAATCACGCCAAGAGGGATGTAATGTGGCGGAATTTCCACATGATCGCTAGTTCGGCGCCTTAGCGGACCGCCCATCGAGGCCGATGCCGTGGAGCCCTACCGGTTAAGGCGATGGAAGCCAGCATCTGAGCCTCACCGAGGCTCTATCTACACATGCGGCCGCCCGGGAAGATCCAAAGGCAAGTCCAAGCAAGTTCCCGACACTTTCGTCGATCGCTGGGTGCATGGGCTTCCACCAGGATCAATCGCGATCCTTTCGCTTCTTGGCCGCAAGAATGGGGCCAGCGGCGAAAGCGAGTTCTCCTTCTACTCCTTCACCGGAGGTCTTGACACCCCCCAAGAACGTGCAACACGTCCAACCTTCCAGGAATGGCTGAGTAAGCGACACCCCACCAAGCGCATCCATGTCACGGAGGTTCCCACATATGACGGCGTGCCCATTCCTCCCGACAGTCTCGCAACCATCGCCGATTGCGTTTACTCCCTTCTCCTTGATGGGGATTCTGTTGTAATGATGGATTCGGGCGGCGAACAGCGCACCGGGCAAGTATGCAAATACATGAACCTCACCGAGGACTTCTCCTCACAATAACCACCCTCAGCCGCCTTGGGAATGCAGCGGCGCCGAACACTCGCTGGAGCCGACCCTGCCAGTCGGATGTTGACGGTGGCGCGATACTAACCTTGGCTGGCCGGGCGGCTCAACTCGAGGCTGTTAGGCGCTCCCAACACTGCGTCTGGTCCGATCAAGGTGCTCGGCCTCCTGGCCGGCGGCGGGGGGTTAGATGCTCGATGAGATCGGCCGACCACTCGAAGAACACCGTCGAGTCGGAAGCGCTCTTTACGGTATGCCGGGACCTGTCCTGAAGCCTGTGAAGGCGGATGGTTGCAGCCTCCCGGTGCTTCCGAGTAGACTTCCTAGTGCATGGACCTCGTCGAGTTGCTCAGGCACCCGGAGGGCAAGACCCTCGAGTTCAAGCGCGACGTCTCCACCCCGGAGGGCGCGCTCAAGACGATTGTGGCCTTCGCCAATTCGGTGGGGGGCACGCTGCTCGTCGGCGTCGAGGACAAGAGCGGGCACGTGCGCGGCGTGCGCGATCCGCTCGGTCTGGAGGAGCGCTTGACCAACCTCATCAGCGACCTCATCGTCCCTCGGCTCGTGCCGGAACTCGAGATCCTGCCCTGGCGTCGCACGCACGTGTTGGCGGTGCAGGTGTGCCCGAGCGCGAGCCGCCCACACTACCTGAAGCGCGCGGGGGTGGGCAGCGGCGTCTTCGTGCGGGTCGGCTCCACGAACCGGCGGGCCGATCGCGAGCTCGTCGAGGAACTTCGCCGCTTCGGCCGGGGGGAGGCCTTCGATGAGCAGCCGATGCCCTGGCTCGACTCGGAAGCACTGGACTTCCGAGTCGCTTCCGAGTCGTTTGCGCCGGTGCGCAAGCTCGGCCGCGCGGACCTCGAGACGCTGCGCCTCGTCACGGTCCACCAGGGGCGAAAGGTGCCCACCGTGGTTGGGATGCTCCTCTTCGGCAGGGATCGCGAGCGCCACTTCCCCGACGCCTGGATCGAGGCCGGCCGTTTCCGGGGCACGGACAGGTGCTCAGCGCCGATGATTATGTCACAGGCGTTGTGAGAGAGGTGTGGAATACCTTCGATGGATTTCACACATCTCAGTTCGATCGATACCTGCTTATCAATAGCGGAAGCACTCCGGATTCGATGTCCACTATTGCACCGCTAGCCTATCTCGCACTAATTGCCAATCCCTCCGGTTTCATGACTAGACAATGGACGTAGCACAACATGGTGCCTGAAGCTTGACATCCGCGAAGCCAACGACCACGGCAATACCCTGTCATCTCCAGGACATCATTCGGCCAAACAATTCACTGCAGTGGCCGCCGATGAGCTGGTAGCCGTTAGGCGCTGCTATAGCTTGTTCCTCAGGGAGGGTTGAAAGCCATGCCAAAGGCAGTCGTCAAGCTCCCAAATGGCACAACCGTCGAGATCGTTGGAACCTATGAGGAGGTGCAGAAGCTTCTTGCCTTCTACGGCCTACCACATGACCTCACGAAGACCCGGACTGCAAAGAAGAAGGCTGGCCCGTCTGTCGAACCTGAGCACCACGAGGGGAGTGCTGGTGTTCCTACACAGGCCGACCTCGCCCGCCTCGTCAACCTAGTCAGAACCTGCGATGAAGCCGAGGGAATAGAGACCCAAGTCCTCGACCGCGCCAGTGAGGTCAATCGCGTCCTCTTGCCGCTTTACATCGCACACGAACACATGGACGACCCATTCGGCCTCACGACTGTCGAAATCAGCACCATCACCGCAGATTTGGGCATTCGCGTCTTCCGACAGAACGTTCTCCGCGGCCTCACAGGCTCAGGTGCACGATATGTTCTCGGAGACCGCGTCAGGCGAAAAGGCCAGGCCACCAGATACCGCCTAAATAGGCGCGGCGTTCAGTATATAAAGGAGGTCATTCGCGGAGGCGAGAATGCCCAGTAGGGCAGCCCTTGCGAAGCGCCTCGCCTCGCTCAACCTATCCCATGTCGAGCGCGCGATCGCGTTCCTCTGGTACTATCGCCACACACAAGAATTCGAAGAACGGACAGCGTCTGAGCTCGCGAATGATCTCCACGACGAGGATTTCCCCAAGCCTAATGTCACCAGACTCGAGAAGGATTTGAGGAAAAGCCCTTTCACCATCAGAGGAAAGAGGGCGCGTACCTTCCAGGTGGATGTCAGGCGAATCGAGGAACTCGACTCTAAATACGGTCCTATGCTGAAGATCAGACCTATTAACCCCTCCGATTCCCTCATTCCTGCTGATTGGGTCGGCGGTACACGGCAGTACCTCGAGAGGCTCGTTCAACAGATCAACGCATGCTACGACAACGGGCTCTACGACGCGTGCGCAGTTCTTTGCAGAAGGCTCATGGAATCACTCATCATCGAGATCTACGTCAGCCAGAAGCGCCACGCGGACATCCAGCAGGCAGGCTTCGTTCTTCAGCTGGATGCCCTGATCAGCTACCTCCTCAACGATACGTCGGTCCCAAAATCCGCGATTCTTCGCAAGGCCGCTCCCGAGGTGAAGGCTCTTGGGGACGCAGCGGCCCACGACAGAACCTACATTACCAGGCAAACAGATATTGACGCGATCAGATTGAGCTATTCGCGTATGATTAGCGAGCTGCTTCGCCTATCAGGCATTCGCCGGTGAGGGAACTATTGGCAGCGCCTAACAATTGGATGCTGCGGACGCTGCCAGTGCGCGGCAAGCTAAAGTGGATATCGCTGCTGCGCCGCTGAGCTAATGGCCGCTAGATGGCCCCCGATCGCCAACTACAGGCTGACATCGATTCAATCCCAAGCAACCGCCATCGATATTCAAAGGCGAGCACGTTGGTTGACGAGACTTCCCTAAATATTTTCACTGACGGCTCATCATTTCGATCCCCACGTGCAGGTGGAATCGGAATTAGGTTCGTTTTGATCGGCGAAAACGGCGAGGAGCAAATCCAGGATGTTCAATCTCCAGGCTATAAGAATGCTACGAACAATCAAATGGAGCTCAAAGCATGCATCCTGGCACTCAATGAAGCCATCCGCCTACAACTAACCGCCGGCGTGTCGAAGATAATCATCTATTCCGATTCCCAGTATCTGGTCGACAACTACAAGAAGGCAATGTTCGATTGGCCCAAGACCACATGGCATAGGCGATCCGGCAGTCCGGTCCTCAACGCGGATCTGTGGAAGGAATTGATCCGCACTATGAAGAAGGCAAGAATGAGGGTCGAGTTCAAGTGGGTCAAAGGGCATTCGAAGAACGCTCACAATAAGGCTGCCGACAGGATGGCGAGACAATCCGCAATAATAGCGTTGAACAGCCCGCTGTCGCTCGTGCATGTTCGGAGGAAGTACTCATCTGAATCGCTCAATATTGGCAGCGTGGAGATGCTCGGCCAAAGGATGTCGATTCGGATAATCACTGCAGAGTACCTGAACGTTCAGAAAGTTTGGAAGTGCAAACACGAAGTGATTTCCAAGAGAAGCAAATACTACGGAAATGTTGACATCATCTTTTCGGATTCCCTCCTCAAGGCTGGACATTCCTATTACGTGAGGGTCAACGAGGACACGAGAAATGCTAGGATTGTGAAGGTATTTGGCGAGATCTTGAAGAAGTGACCTACTGTATTGCTACCTTTCCATCATCCCGATTCCGGCCATCTAACCGCCCGCTGCGGCGGACCCGGCTAGAGCGCGGTTTCCGGTCGATAATAGCTTTGCCGGACCGCTGAGCTCGCAGCCGTTAGCCATTTCATATCGAATGCGCGGCGGGGATATCCGTGATGATGTAACCGGGAGGAGTCATGGCGCGTAAGAAGACGAGACGCACGAACGGGGGCGGAAGAAAGCGCCCTATCGAGACCTACGAGCACAAGGACAAACAGCGGGCCAACAACCCGCAGGTCGGGCTGGTGACGCCGGAGACGGACCCGGACGCGGGTAAGAAAACGACCTATGCCTACGACCCGCATCTGGACCCGCAACTTCAATGGGCGGGCAAGGCCGAGCACACCTCCTTCGAAGTTCCGACGGTTTCCCTGCACGTCCATGAGCGCATTGACCCGCGGACCATTGTCGAGGCGGTGCGCCGCGCCGCCGACTCCGCCTCTCCGGTGCAGTATTCCCTGTTTCAGACCCCCGCGGAAAACCCGCCGCTGCGCCAGGCCATCGAGTTCTATCAGCACGCCCACGGCTGGTCCAACCGCCTGGTGGCTGGCGACAGCCTTCTGGTAATGAACTCCCTGCTGGAAAAAGAAGCCATGGCCGGTAAGGTGCAGACGGTCTATCTCGACCCGCCCTACGGCATCAAGTACGGCTCCAACTTCCAGCCCTTCGTCAACAAGCGCGACGTGAAGGACGGCAAGGACGAGGACCTGACCGCCGAGCCGGAGCAGATCCGCGCCTTCCGCGACACCTGGGAGTTAGGGATTCACTCCTACCTTGCCTACCTGCGCGACCGGCTGCTGCTGGCCCGCGACCTGCTGCACGATTCCGGAAGCATCTTTGTGCAGATCAGCGACGAGAACGTCCATCACGTACGGGAGTTGATGGATGAATTGTTTGGACATGAGAACTTCTGTTGCCTCATCTGTTTCAGGAAGACGACAGGCGCGAACAGTCCTCAGGCTCGGGTGAACGTCCTCGCAACAACCAATGACTTTATCGTCTGGTATGCGAGGAACTTGAAGAACATCAAGTATCGACAGGTGTATCTGGAGAAGGATATCCGTGAGCTGAGGGGCTACAACCGCGTGGAGTCGCCTGACGGAAAGGTAGTGCGCGACATTACACCGGAAGAGGTTGCCAGCCCTGCCAGCATCAACAAGGCGTGGCGCGTGTTCCAGACCGAGAATCTAACCTCATCTGGGCATAGCGACAGCCTGTCCGCGGCGTTCGAATACCGCGGTAAGGCGTATTCACCAGCCGTAGGGAATCACTGGAAGACGACGCAATCTGGCCTCCAGTTGTTGGCATTGGCTGGTCGCCTGACAGCCAGTGGGAATACTCTCAACTACAAGCGCTATCTCGAGGACTTCCCGGTCTATCCGCTCACACATAGCTGGCAAGACATCTCAGTGGGTTACGGAGCAGAGCCGAAGACATACGTTGTCCAAACGTCTTCCCAGGTTGTGGCTCGCTGCCTCCTGATGACCACCGACCCCGGCGACCTGGTCTTCGACCCCACCTGCGGCAGCGGGACGACGGCCTACGTGGCCGAGCAGTGGGGTCGCCGCTGGATCACGTGCGACACCTCGCGGGTGGCGCTTACCCTGGCCAAACAGCGGCTGATGACCGCCCTTTTCGTCTATTACGAGATGGCCCACCCGGAGGAAGGCGTTGGCAGCGGCTTTGTCTACAAGACCGTGCCGCACGTCACGCTCAAGTCCATCGCCAACAACGAGCCGCCCCGCACGGAAACCCTCTACGACCAGCCGCTGGTGGACCGCAAGCGCACGCGCGTCAGCGGCCCCTTCACCGCCGAGGCCGTGCCCGCCCCGGCGGTCAAGTCGGTGGAGGATGTTCTCGAAGATTCCCCGCAAGAGGCGGATGCCTCAATCGCCCGCTCCGGCGAAACCCTGCGCCAGAGCGAATGGCGCGACGAACTCTTGCGCTCTGGCATTCGCGGCAAGGCGGGGCAGCACATCCGCTTCGCCCGGCTGGAGCCGCTGCCCGGCTGCCGCTGGCTGCACGCCGACGGCGAGACCCGCCCCAGCGCCGAGGGCGCGGATTCCGTGCGGGAGACCGGCCCGGCCTACAGCCCACAGCGCATCGTCGTCTCCTTCGGCCCGGAGCACGCCCCGCTGGAACAGCGGCAGGTGGCTCACGCCATCGAGGAAGCCCAAACCCTGGTTCCCAAGCCCAAGCTGATCGTCTTTGCCGCGTTCCAGTTCGACCCCGAAGCCGCCAAAGACATTGACGAAACCAACTGGCCAGGCGTGGCACTGCTCAAGGCGCAGATGAACGCCGACCTCTTGACCGACGACCTGAAGAAAAAGCGCGCCAGCAACGAGTCGTTCTGGCTGATCGGCCAGCCCGACGTGCGGATGGAGCAGATCGCCAAGGGCGAGGACAAGGGCAAATGGCGCGTCAGTGTGGAGGGCTTCGATTATTACAATACCAAAACCGGCGGCATTGAATCGGGCGGCAGCGACCGCATCGCCGTCTGGTTGCTGGACTCCGACTACGACGGGCGCAGCCTCTACCCGCGCCGGGTCTTCTTCCCGATGGCGGGCGAAAGCGAAGGCTGGGCGCGTCTGGCGAAGAACCTGAAGGCCGAGATTGATGAGGAATTGATCGAAGCCTATCGCGGCACGGTGTCACTCCCCTTTGCGCCGGGCGAGCACAAGCGCATCGCCGTCAAGATCGTAGACGACCGGGGCATCGAAAGCCTGAAAGTGATGGGGGTGGAATGATGGCGCAGAGCACCATTGACCGCCTGATCATCAACTCGCCCTACGAGGAACCGGCCCTCCACTGGCGCTACGAGCGCGAGACGCGGCTGTTCTCGCTTATGGAGGGCCGCCGCCCGGCGGGCTATGTCGTCGCCTCGGAAAGCTCCAAAGTCTTTGACGATCCGGGCATTTTCATTGAGATTCCGCTGGTGAACCAGATTCGCCCGCGCATCAAGGCCTGGCGCGAGGCGGGCTATCAGGGCGTGAGCAGCATCACCAAACGGCTGCTGGAACACTGGCAAGACCCGGAGGAGTTCGAGAGCCGCCGCTTTTTCTTCTGCCAGTTGGAGGCGGTGGAAACGCTGATCTGGCTAATCGAAGCGCCCGCCGCCGAGCGGGTGGGCATCGAGATACCGGGCGATGGCGGCGCGTTCGTCCGCCAGTGCTGCAAGATGGCCACCGGTTCTGGCAAGACCATCGTCATGGCCATGGTGATCGCCTGGCACATCCTCAACAAGGTGACCTATCCGCAGGATGCGCGCTTTTCCCGGAACGTGCTGGTGATGGCTCCCGGGTTGACGGTGAAAAGCCGGCTGGCCGTGCTGGAGCCTTCGGCGGAAGGAAATTACTACGAGGCGTTCCGCATCGTGCCGGCGGGTCTGCTGGACAAGCTGCGCAAGGGCAAGGTGCTCATCCGCAACTGGCACGTCCTGAGTTGGGACAGCGAAGAGCAGATCAAGAAGCGGCGCAGCGTGGACAAACGCGGCGGAAAGAGCGACGAAGCCTACACCCGCGAAGTGTTGCAGGAGATGGCGAATGCCCAAAACCTGCTGGTGATCAACGACGAGGCGCACCACGCTTGGCGCATCAACCCGGAAGCCGAGGGCAAGTATCTGCGCAGCCGCGACCTGAAGGACAGCGCCGAGGAAGCGACGGTCTGGATTGGCGGGCTGGACCGCATCCACCGCACGCGGGGCATCCTCAGGTGCTACGACTTTTCCGCCACGCCCTTCACCCCGTCGGGAAAAAAGAGTTCCGAGGAGGCCCTGTTTGGCTGGATCGGGAGCGACTTCGGACTGAACGACGCCATCGAATCGGGCCTGGTCAAGACCCCGCGCGTGGTGGTGCGCGACGACGCCGTGCCGGACGCCAAAACCTACAAGTCGCGCCTCTACCACATCTACAACGACTCGGACGTCAAGGACGATCTGAACCGCCGGGCGAAACCGGAGGAGCCGCTGCCCGACCTGGTGTTGAACGCCTATTACCTGCTCGGTTACGACTGGCGCGAAGCCTACCGGGCGTGGCAGAAAGCAGGCTTGCCGACGCCGCCGGTGATGATCACGGTCTGCAACCGCACCGAGACGGCGGCGCGGGTCAAGCACGCCTTTGATTCCCGGCGCATCCACATTGACGAGCTGTGCGAACCTGAACGCATCCTGCACATCGACTCGAAGGTGCTGGAGCAGGCCGAAGCTCAGGAGGAACCCGTCGAGACGGTGGCCGATCCGGATGAGTCCGCCGAAGATGAAGAAACGCGGGAACGCAAGCTGACCAAGGCCGAGCAGGCGGAGCTTTTGCGCCGGATCGTGGACACGGTGGGGCGCCCGGGGCAGCCGGGCGAGAAAATCCAGAGCGTGATTTCGGTGGGGATGCTGAGCGAGGGCTGGGACGCCAAGACGGTGACCCACATCATGGGTCTGCGCGCCTTCACCAGCCAGTTGCTTTGCGAGCAGGTGGTGGGGCGCGGCCTGCGGCGCACCTCCTATGAAACCAACCCGGAGACGGGGCTGTT
>CAZPZD010000011.1:0-31385 GCA_964590515.1 uncultured Anaerolineaceae bacterium
ACCGCTTCGGGCAATCCCACCCGCTCGTTGAATGCCTGGATCCGCTCGTCGATGGCGGACACTTGTCCCTGCACCCCGCTCCAGTAGGCCGGATCGACCCACTGGGCGACGAGCTCCTCATGGGTCCGGCCTTGCTGCTCCACCCAGGTGAAGTATTTCAAGTTGTGGATCCGCCGCCGGTCAGTGTAGCGCAGCTCCAGCAACCCCTCGGTGGTCAGCCCCTGCAAATAGCGAGCCCAGTCCGCTGCCGCCTGGGCCTCGCGGTATTCCCCGGAGTCGGCCCGCATCTCCTGCAGTCGACTCTGGTAGAGATCCATCGAGTCGGTCAGCACCGTGAGGACCACGTCGTCCGGTCCCAGCTCGAAATACTTGGCGAACTTGATGGCCATCGTCAGATTGGCAATCCCCGAGAAACCCAACAGGTCCAGCTGCTCGACTGTGTGCTCGGGGACGTCCCGGGCGGCCAGGTACTGTCTGCCCGCGGGTTCGTTGAATAACCGGGCCAGTGCGACGATCCCGGCGTCGTCGAGGTCGATCACCAGGTCGGTGTTCTTGACGTTGTGAATCCAGGGCACGTGTTTGTCGCCGATCCCCTCGATTCGGTGGGCCCCGAATCCGTTCTCGAGCAGGGTCGGGCACTGGGCAGCCTCGCCGGCTGCGATCTTGCTTGCCGGGAAGTGCTGTTTGAGCAGATCGCCGCAGGCCAGGGTGCCTGCCGAACCGGTCGTCAGCGCGACCCCTCGAAACGACCCGTGTGGCCCGAGCTCGCGCTCGAGCAGCTCCAACATCGCGTGCCCGGTTACGTAGTAGTGCCAGAGGTAATTCCCGAACTCCTCAAATTGATTGAAGATCATCAGGTCTTCGCCCGAAGCGCGCAGCTCCCAGGTCTTATCGAAGATCTCTTTGACATTCGACTCGCTTCCGGGGGTCTTGATCACTTCCCCGGCGATCGTGGCCAGCCACTCAAACCGCTCTTTGCTCATTCCCTCCGGCAGGATGGCGATCGATTGGCAGCCCAGCAGGGCGGAATCGTAGGCTCCACCCCGGCAGTAATTCCCGGTCGAAGGCCAGACCGCCTTCTGGGTGGTGGGGTCGAATTGACCGGTCACCAGGCGCGGCACCAGGCAAGCGAAGGCCGCCCCGACTTTGTGGGCGCCGGTGGGGAACCACTTCCCGACCAACGCCAATATGCGGGCCTCGACCCCGGTCAGGCTCGGCGGGAATTCCAGGACGTTGACCCTCCCGAAGCCTCCGCCCGAGCCGACCGGCTCGTTCTTCCAGTTGATGCGGAACAGGTTGAGCGGATCGAGATCCCACAGGCCCACCGTTTTCAACCGTTCCCGGACCGCGGCCGGGATCCGGCTCGGATCTCGCATCTGCGCGAAGCTGGGGATAACGATGCTACGTTCTCTGGCCCGCTGCGCAGCGCGGTCCAGCCGGTCCGCGTGAGAAGTGAGATCGATCATCGTTCCCGCTCCTCGACGGGTGCCGGCTCTTCTCGCAGGACGTAAAGCGGCCGGCCCTTAGCTTCGTCATACAACCGGCCGACGTACTCGCCGAGAATCCCCAGCGAGATCAACTGGACCCCGCCAAGGAACAGCACCGCGATCAAGGTGGTCGCTTGCCCCAGCAATGCCGATCGTCCGCTCAATCGGATCAGCACGACGAGTGGTATCGCGACCGCGCTTAGGCCGGCGCAGATGAAACCGAAATAGGTCGCCAGTTGGAGCGGGAAGTAGGAAAACCCGGTGACCGCATTGATGGCCAGCCGCAACATCTTGCGCAGCGGGTACTTGGTCACACCGGAGGAACGGGCTGCCCGCTTGTAGGGCACTCCAGTCTGGCGGAAACCGACCCAGGCCACCATGGCCCGCGGAAAGCGGTGGCGCTCCCGCATCTGCTTCACTACCTCGACCACCTTCCGATCCAGCAGTCGGAAGTCGCCGCTATCCAGCGGGATATCCACGTCGGTTATGCGGTTGATCAACCGGTAGAACAAAGAGGCGGTGGCCTTCTTGAACCAGGACTCGCCTTCTCGCTCGGTGCGCACCGCGTAGACGACCTCGAAACCCTCCCGCCATTTGCCGACCAGCTCCGCGACCAGTTCCGGTGGATCTTGCAGGTCGGTATCCATGACTACCACTGCCTGCCCCCGGCTGTAATCCAGCCCGGCCGTCAGTGCGATCTGATGACCGAAATTGCGGGAGAACAGCACCGGCCGGACCCGAGGATCCTCGAGCCCTAGGTCTCGGATGATGTCGGTCGAGCCGTCGCGGCTGCCGTCGTCGATCAGCAGCAGCTCCCAGGGCTCCTTGAGCTGGTCCATAGCCTCCCGGAGCCGGGTATAGAAGGCGCGGATCGTCCCGACCTCATCGAAGACCGGGCCGACGATCGAAAAGGTGGGCTCCACAACAGTGGTTTTCAATTCGCGATCTCGTAGCATACGCGAACTCACTTCCGTCCGCTAGCGGATGCCTGGTGTCTCATCCGAGGGCGGCCTTCAGTGCCTCCAAAGTCGGCTCGATGACCACGGGGCTGCCGGCGGCCCGCAGCGCAGCCGATACGTCTTTCAGTCCGCTCCCGGTGATTACCGCCACCACCTGGTCCGTTGAACCGATCAACCCCTCTTCCGTTCCCTGCACCACGCCGGCATAGGAGGCCGCCGCGGCCGGCTCCGCGAAGACCGCGGCTTGCCCGAGGGTGCGGATGGCTTCCAGGATCGCACTGTCTTCGACCGTGAATATCGCGCCGCCGGTCTCCCGGGCCGCCCGCAGCGCCCGGATCCCGTCCCGGGGAAGATCGACTGCAATGCTGTCAGCCAGCGTGCTGGCTTTCACCGGTTGGATGCTCGAGCTGCCCGCCCGGAAGGCGTTCGCCACCGCGGCCGACCCGCTCGATTGCACACCGTAGAGCCGCGGGATCCGTTCGATCCAACCCAGCTCGAACAGGTCTTTGAATCCCTTGTGCAGCCCAGTAAGGATGTTCCCGTCGCCGACCGATACAAACACAGCATCCGGGGCGGCCCACGAGCCCTTCGATCGCCCCGGCGTCAGCTGCTCGCAGATCTCGAACGCGGCGGTCTTCTTCCCCTCCGCGGTAAACGGGTTGTACCCGGTGTTCCGACAATACCAGCCGAAAGCCTGGGCTGCCTCCAGCGTCAAATCAAAGGCCTCATCATAAGTACCCTCGACCAAGATCACCCGGGCGCCAAATATCAACAGCTGGGCAACTTTTGCCGGCGGGGCCGTTCGGGGCGCCAGGATCACCGCGGGCAGGCGGGCGGCCGCCGCCATCCCGGCGAGCGCCGCACCGGCGTTGCCAGTCGAAGCGGTTACGACGGTCTCGGCCCCGACTTCCCTCGCCCGGGCAACCACCACCGCGCTGGCGCGGTCTTTAAAGGAAGCGGTTGGGTTGCGCCCGTCGTCTTTCAACCAGAGCTCAGCGAGTCCCAGGTCGGCTCCCAGCAGTTCGGCCTTCAACAACGGCGTCCAGCCGACCGCCCGCAGCGCGGTATTTGGATAACCAGGATCATCGACCGGCAGCAGCGGTAGGTAGCGCCACATGGACCCGTCTGAGCTGGCACTGATCTGCTTGGGCGAGCCCCGCTTGCGGATACTCCCAACATCGAGCAGCACATCGAGATTGCCCCCGTCCTTCAGGCAGACATAGATCACTCGATCCGGACCGTACTGTTCTCCGCAGATCGAGCACCGATATCCTGTGAATTTCATGGTGGTTTGAGGGGCTTGCACTATTCAGCCGGCTCTAGTGGCCGCGTTCGCCTCGGACGTATGGCAACCCGAGAGCAGCCGGTGCGCCCAATCGCTTGCGCAGCGCCTCCCGCGAGCCAATGATGAGCACCCCGATCGTGAAGGCATATGGGAGCATCTGCAGAAAGAAGCCGAAATATGGGTTGAAGAAGAATGGATTTCGAAGTCCGAGCAGGGTCTGAGGACCCTGGATGTCGAGGATCGTTCGACGCAACGCCCCAAAGGCATACCCACCGAAGGCGGCCCTCCATGGATCCCACTGGGCAAAGATCACCAACCCGACCGCGATCCAGCCCATCCCGCCGGTCGTCAGTTCGCTGAACCAACCCGGTGAAATCGCCAGGCTGATCGTCCCGCCTGCCAGGCCGGCCAGCAACCCTCCGACCATCACATAGAAGTAGCGCAAGCGGTACACGCTGAGACCCATTGCATCTGCCGCCGTTGGATTCTCGCCAACCGCCCGCAGGTGCAGTCCGGGGCGGGTGCGGTTGATGTAGAACCAGGCGCTGGGCACCAGCAGGTACCCGACATAGACCATGACGCTTTGCTTCGTAAACAGTATGGGGCCGAGGACCGGAAGGCTGCCCAGCACTGGGATGGTCAGGGTTGGGAGGAGCGAGATTGCGCCGGCCTTGTTCAGTCCTTCACCGAGTACCAAACTCAATCCGGTACCCAGGAACGTAAGCGCCAGGCCGCTCACGACCTGATCTGCCTGAAAATGAATAGTGACCACCCCATGTAGCAACGATAACCCTCCGGCCGCCAACATCGCTACGACGAGGCCGAGCAAGCCGGACCCAGTTGCCACGGTGACGCTGAAAGCGCTCATTGCGCCAATCAACATCATCCCCTCCAGGCCCAGATTCAAGACACCGGCCCGTTCGGCAAAGATCTCGCCGATGGTTGCAAAGAGTAGGACCGTCCCGGTCGCCACCCCCGCATGGAGGATAATGAGGGGATCCACGGTTCACCGCTTCAAGGCCGGCGCACAAGCCGGATCCGATAACGCAAGAAGACTTCGCTCGCGATGAGCATGAACAGAATAATCCCCTGGATCAGCCGGGGAACTCCGGCGGGTTGGATTTCGCGCCCGGCCAGGATGAGGCCACCGAAGAGCACCGAAACTGGAACCACCAGGAGCGGATTGAGTTTGGCGAGCCAGGCAATGATGATCCCGGTGAAACCGTAGCCCGGGGAGATCGACGCCTGCAGCCGATGAACTACCCCCGCGATCTCCGACATCCCGCCCAATCCAGCAATACCTCCGGACAACATCATCACGAAAACTGTGTTGCGGGTGATATTGATGCCCGCGTACTTGGCCGCCCGCGGGTTGTCGCCGATCAGGCGGATCTCGTAACCCCACAGGCTGCGGTAGAGGATGTACCAGACAATGACTGCAGCCACGACCGCGAACACCAGCCCGAAGTGGGTGGTCAGGCCCTTAAAGATCGGAAATTGCACAGCAAGGTCCGAGAGGCGCGGCAGCCACGCGGCCTTTTGGAATGTGCGGGTCATCTGGAACCCGCCCTCGCTCCAGACCCCGAAGATGAAATAGTTGACCAGCGCAATGGCGATGTAGTTGAGCATCAGGCTCGTAACGATCTCGTTTACCCGGAGGCGGGCTTTCAGCCAGCCCGGCACCAATCCCCAGGCCGCTCCGAAGACGACCCCGGCGACCAACATGACTGGGATCGCGACGAGCCGCGGCGCATCTGCTGAAACCACTCCGGCCAAGACGACGATGCTCGCGCCGAGGGCGCCCATGTAGAATTGGCCCTCGGCCCCAATATTCCAGAGCTTCATTTGAAAGGCGACTGAGCACGCCAGCCCGGTCAAGATCAGCGGGGTCGCTTTCACCAAGGTGTCGGAGAACACCCCCAAGCTGCCGAACGCCGCGCCCGCGATGTGAGCGTAAGCTCTGATTGGGTCTCCACCGACCAACGCTAGCACCAACGCGCCAAGCAGCAGAGCGAGCACGATCGCGCCGACTGATATCAGCGGGCTCAGCCAACGCGGCACATGCAGGCGCGGCTCGAGCTTTAGCTCGAACGGAAGGCGGAGGCTCCGCCCCGTGCGGACGGTGGCCGACTCTGAATTCGTCACGCAGCCGCCGCGGCCCTCGGCGAGCGCGCCCCGCCGGTCATTAACAGCCCAACCGTCTCAGCGTCTGCCTTCACCCCATCCCCAACAATCTCACCTTCAAAAATTACTGCGATCCGATCGCTCAGCGAGAAGATCTCTTCCAATTCTTCCGAGACCAGCAGGATGGCAGCCCCCGCGTCGCGCTGTTGGAGCAGCAGGCGTTGGACACCCTCGATCGCGCCAACGTCGAGCCCCCGGGTGGGCTGCATGGCAATCAGCAACGTCGGCTCCGAAGACAGCTCCCTGGCCAGAATGACCCGCTGCAGGTTGCCACCCGACAACAGCCTGGCCGGGGTCTCAACGCTCGGCGCCAGGATGGTGTACTCCCGCTTGAGATGCTCCGCCCGTTCATGGGCTGCATGCCGGTTGAGAGACCGACCCCTGGCCAGGGGTCGATGGCGATAACTCTTCATGATGACATTGTCCGTGATGCTCAAATTAGGGGCACTGCCGACGTGGGTACGATCCTCGGGAATGTGGGCGACTCCGAACTCGATCGACACTCGAGCCGGGCGGTTGGCCACCTCCGTTCCGTTCACGAGGATGCTGCCGCTGGTACAGCGCCGGAGCCCGGTGACGACTTCGCCGAGCTCGGTTTGTCCGTTTCCCGCTACGCCGGCCAATCCCACGATCTCGCCCGACCGCACTCTGAGCCCGAGGTTGCGGAGCGCCGGCAACCCTTTGTCGTTTTGAGCGCAGACCCCCCGCAGCTCCAATACCACCTCCCCCGGCTGCTTGGGCTGCTTTTCGATTTCAAAGAGCACCTTCCGACCGACCATGAGATTGGCGAGTTCAGCCTTCGAGGTCGCCGCAGGATCGATCCCGGCCGCGGTGACCCTGCCCTGGCGCAGCACGCTGATCCGGTCGGCAATGGACATGACTTCATGCAGCTTGTGGCTGATAAACACGATGGACTTGCCCTGCTCGACCATCGATCGGAGGGTCTTGAACAGCTCCTCGATTTCTTGTGGGGCGAGCACCGAGGTGGGCTCGTCCATGATCAGGACCTGCACCCCGCGATATAGCATCTTCAGGATTTCAACCCGCTGCTGCTCGCCCACCGATAATTGCCAGATTTTGGCCGAGGGATCGACATGCAGACCGAACCGTTCGGCCGTTTGCGCGATCCGTTCGTCATAGCGCGCCAGTCGCATGAGGAATCGTGGGTCGTCCAGACCGAGCAGGATGTTTTCGGTGACCGAGTGCGATTCGATTAGAGTGAAGTGCTGGTGGATCATCCCCAATCCCAGGGCTATGGCATCCCGGGGAGAATTGAAGCTGACCGGAACCCCGCGGACCCGCATGGTTCCGGCCTCCGGCTTGTATAGACCCGCCAACACAGACATCAGGGTGCTCTTGCCGGCGCCGTTCTCTCCGAGCAGCCCGTGAATCTCTCCCGGTCGGAGGTCGAAGTCGACCGTGTCATTGGCCAGCACCCCCGGGAATCGCTTGACGATCCCCCGCATCTCCACCAGGTTATCTGCTTCTCCCATCGAGTCCTTTCTCAGTTGAAACCGGAGAGGCGAATGCCGAGGCAAAGCCACCCTGGCGGCGCCTCAAACCGGCGCCGCCAGGGTCGGGGTAGATCCTCTCGTAGGAAATGTCCCTAGAAGTCGAGGACGCAGCAGACCGCCTGCGATCTCGTTTCTACAGGTCGGGCAACTCCGCCGTAACACCATCCGCCCACCAGTACATACAGGTCTGACATGGTGAACCGAACGCGGCGAAGCCATCGAGGTCGAGCTGCTCCAGCGACACGCCGTCGGCCAAGATCACGTTGCCCTGATTGTCCAGTATCTCGCCCTTAAACACGTCGAAGCGATTGAAATCACCGGCCAGGGCCGCGGCCAGCGTATCCCTGACGAGCTGCAGATCTTCGGCGGGAAGGTCGGCTACGCCCGGTTGAAGGGTCTGGCCCTCCATGAAGCCATAGAGCCCCATGCCGCCCTCGGACGAGTCAAAGTACTGGAAGCCAGGCACATGGGTCCCGGCGATCGTTTCTTCCGTGATTCGGGTATAGATCGGGCCCCAAGTCCAATAGGGCGCGGTCAAACAGCGATCCACCTTGCAGGCGCCGACATGATCGTAGTTGACGCCCCACTTCTCTTTCTCCATTGCCACGTCGCCGGCCGCCGGAGTATCCGCGCCGGTGAACACGACCTGAGCCCCGGCGTCGAAGAGCGAGGCCGCCCCTTCCTTCTCGATCACCGGATCGTGCCAGGTGTTGATCCAGCGAATGTCCATCGTGCACTCGGGGCAGGTCCGTTTGGCGCCGAGCATGATCGCATTACCCAGGCGCAGTTCCTCAGGGATGGGGAAGGTGGCCATGTAGCCGAGCCTCGGATTCCCATCGGCCTTGGCGCGAGAGCCGGCAAGCATTCCGGCTAGATACTTGAAGACTTCCATCTCGCCAAACATGTTCCCAAAGTTGGTTCCGTTGGTCTTGAAACCTGTCAAGTGGATGAACATGGCGTCCGGGAATTCCCCAGCCACCACCTCCATGGGATCCATGTAGCCGAAGGAGGTACCAAAGATCAGATCGAAGCCTTTGCGGGCCAGGCTGCGAAAGACCTGCTCTGAATCCGCGCCCTCGGGCACCAGCTCGATAAAGGCCACATGGGTATCTGGGACATTCTCTTCCACGTAGAGCAGGCCTTCATAATGAGCCTGACTCCAGCCTCCATCGTCGTGGGGACCGATGAGCACCATGGCCACGTTGAACTTTCCTTCTTCGACCGCCGGAATCTCGAATCCGCCGACGACCTCAGGCGTAGCCTCGCCGGCACAGGCGGCAAGCGCCAGGCCAGCCAGCAGCAACAACCCAACGCTGCGCCACATGCTGTTTCTCAACATCTCGACTCCTCCTGATTCTTCCCAAAGTTTGTCGATTGGTTTGGCACATAGAGCTCTTGCGATTCTGGTAAGCGACCACCTCCTCCGTTAAAGAAATCCCGCCGGCAGTCAGGGCACAACCCGGGTCCCTGTCTCACCGGCGAGCGCTCGGCCGATATTCTCCGGATTGGTCACGAGGGCTTCTTTTCCCCCGGCCTCCAGGTAGTTGATGATGGCCTGTACCTTTGGCCCCATGCTGCCTCTGGCAAAATGACCCTGTTCAAGAAACTGCTTGGCTTCTGCCAGGCTGATCCTATCCAGCCATTGCTGATCCGGCTTCCCATAGTTTAACGCAATCTGGGGGACCGCCGTCGAGATGAGAAACAGATCGGCCGCGATGCTGGAGGCCAGCAAGGCCGAGGCAAAGTCTTTGTCGATCACCGCCTCGACCCCGACTAGATTGCCGGCCGAGTCCTCGACGACCGGAATGCCTCCCCCGCCAACGGCAATTACGACGAAGCCGGCTCCGATCATCGCTTCGATGACTTCTCGCTGTAGGATCTTGACCGGCAGCGGAGAAGCCACCACCCGACGCCAACCCCGCCCGGCGTCCTCTACTACCGCCCATCCCTCCCCGGTCGCACGCTGAGCAGCGGTGGCCTCGTCCATGAAGGATCCGATGGGCTTTGTCGGATTCTTGAAGGCCGGGTCCTCGGCATTGACCAGGACCTGCGTGACAACTGTGGCGGCTTGCTTCTGGATCCCGCGTTGGCGGAACTCGTTGTACAGGGCCTGCTGGAACATGTAGCCAATCGCGCCCTGGGAGTCCGCCCCACAGTAGTCCAACGGAACTTCGTGCAGTTCATGCCGGGAGAGCTCCGACCGGCGCAGAATGAAGCCCACCTGGGGCCCATTTCCGTGGGTAATCACAACGTTCCAACCGGACTGGATCATGCCGGCGATGTGGCTCATCGACTCGGCCGCCGCCCCGTATTGGTCCGGGATGGTCTGATGGCCCTTGTCCTTGATCAGCGAATTGCCTCCCACTGCGACGACCGCCACCTGAGGATCTGTCATCGCATGGTCAAGGCCATTACGGCCTTCTGGGCGTGCAGTCGGTTTTCGGCCTCGTCGAAAACCGCACTCTGGGGGCCGTCGAGCACCTCGTCGGTGACTTCGATGTTTCGGTCGGCCGGCAGCGGATGCATGTAGATCGCATCCGGCTTCGCCGATCCCAGCTTCTCGCCATCGGTGATCCAATCCGAATATCGGTCCTGAATCCGCTTGCCTTCCGCCGGATCAGTGGTGGTCAACAGCGGGCCCCACGACTTGGCATAGACGATGTCGGCCGCCTTGAATCCTTCCCGCATGTCGTCGACCACTTCGAAGCCGGTCCCATACTTCCGGGCCTGTTCGCGGGCCTGGTCCAGGATCTCCGGCATCAACTTGAACTCCGGCGGGTGGGCCAGGGTGACATCCAATCCGAAGCGGGGCAACTGCAGAATCAGAGATTGAGGGACCGAGATCGGCTTGAGGTAAGAGGCAGCGTAGGCCCAGGAAACCACCAGCTTCCTGCCCCGCAGATTCGGCCCCTTCTTTTCTATGATCGTCATCAGGTCCGCCAGAATCTGAAAGGGGTGGTAGATCTCGCACTGCATGTTGAGCACCGGCACCCGGGAGGCCTCGGCGACCCGATTCAGATAGCGGTTTCCGACCCCCCATTCGACATGACGGATCGCGATCCCATCGAAATAGCGGCCAAAGATCTCGCCGATCTCCCGCTCGGTATCGCCGTGGGCGATTTGGGTGGTCTTCGATTCGATAAAAGCCGCGTGGCCCCCCAGCTGGGCCATTCCGGCCTCGAAGGATCCGCGGGTCCGGGTGCTGCTGAAGAAAAACAGCATGGCGAGGGTCCGGTCTCGCAAATAGGGGTGCGGTTCGCCCAGGGCACGCTTCCGCTTAAGGTCGAAGGCGACTTCCAGAACGGTCTCGACCTCTTCCTTGCTGAAATCAAGGTCACCGATCAGGTCGCGTCCTCCCAGGTCGGTCTGCATGGCCTACTCCATCGCTCCAAGCACCAGGGAGAGCAAGGCCATCCGCACCACAACCCCGTTGAAGGCCTCGATCCAGTACCGGGCATGGCCGGTGTCGTCAACTTCGGGGAGCAGCTCATCCATCCTCGGCAGCGAATGCAGCACAATGCAATCAGCTTTGGCCCGCTTAAGCAGCGCCTTCGTAACCTGGTAGTTGGCCGGAGTCATCCCGATCTCCCCGCCCCGTTCATCGCGGGATTTCGTGTAATCCGGCTGGACCACCGGTTCCATGTAAATCACGTCCGCCTGCTCGATCACCTGGTCGATGTGTTCCACCTCCCGGTACCGCACGTTGAGGCCATCGATTTCCTTCTTGAACTCGGGAGTGAGGGACATCTCCGGTGGAGCGATATAGCTAGCCTGGATGTCGAACTGGCTCAGGGCGTAGCTGATCGAGTGCATGGTCCGCATCCGCATATCTCCAACCAAGGCGAAATGCAGACCGTCCAGACTTCCCCTCTCCTTGAAGACGGTGTACAGGTCTGTCAGCACCTGAGTCGGATGCTCTCCCCAGCCATCGCCGGCGTTGATCACCGGCACGCTCGACCACCTGGCCGCCTCGGCCGGGGCACCCTGTTGAAAGTGGCGCATCACGATCACGTCGCCGTAATACTCGAGCATGTGGACGGTGTCTTTGATCGACTCCTGGTAGAAGTCCCCAGCCCGGGTCATCTTGGGATCGGCAAACCCGGTGACCTTCCCCCCGAGTCGGAGCATGGCCGCCTCGTGCGCCAGGCGGGTGCGGGTGCTGGGCTGATAGAAGGCCGTCACCAGAATCTTCTTCGCCAACAGATCTGAGTTGCGGCGGTCCCGGGCGATGGGCGCCAGCCGATCGGCCACCTCGAACACCCGGAAGTATTCAGCCCGCTCAAAGCCCTTCAGAGACAGAATGTCGCGTCCTGCAAAACTGCGCATCGGTTGGATGCCTCCTAGACTGGCAGCAGCCGGCTCACCCCAGCTGCGGCCCCGACCTGCCGGACGACCTGAAAACGGAAGGTTCCCGGTAGGAAATAGCTTCTCGATCGATCCACAATTGAACCATCCCGGGCAACCAGGCTGGCCTCGAATAGCAACAGCACTTCGCCGAGTGGAAGTTCCATGCGGGCCGCCAATTCCCGGTCTGCCGCGACCGCATTGATCTCGGTGCGGGAATATTCCAGTGGAACCTCGCCACGGTCCAACAACAGGTCCAACACCGAGCCCCGGAAGCTGCTTCCCCAAACTTCGTCCGGAATCAGGCCGTCGGCGATGACATCGATCAGGTAGGCGACCGGCTTGCCGGCCGCCCGGATCACCCGAGCGATCTCGACCACTCGCCGCCCATTACGCAGCCCGAAGCTCTCGGACTCGGACTGGCTCGGCTCCCGATGTTCAACCGACAGACCGGCCATTGCAACCGGCAGACCGATCTGGGCAGCCAGGGTTTCGATGCTGACCAGTTCTTCCAGGCCTGCTTCGATGAGCTTTGGACCAACATAGGTTCCCACCCCCTGTCGGCGGACGATCAGCCCGCGTTCCTGGAAGGCGCGCATCGCATCCCGCAAGGTAGCCCGTGAGACTCCCAGCTGCTCGGCCAGCTTGGGCTCGGAGGGGAGTGCCTCGCCGGGCTGGCTGCGGTCCAGCAGCTCGGCCAGCGCCTCCGCGGTCCGCCGATAGGGAGCCTGCTCCCGGCTCACGGCTCACGGCTCCCGCTCTACGACCGAAAGCACTTCAAACCGGTTGACGTCGATCAGGCCCTTGTCCGAAATGCGCAGCTCGGGGATGACCACCAGGGCCAGCAGGCTCAATTGCATGTTGGGGTTATTGAGAGTGCAGCCGCAGTCGCGGAACGCTTGCAGCAGCTGCCTGGTCTTGTTTGCCACCCGCTCCGCCGGTTCGTCCGACATCAGGCCCGCAATCGGGAGCTCGACCAGCACAATCGGTGTGCTCTCCCGCACTACGATTTGGCCACCGCCCACCCGAGCGAGCTCATTGGCGGCCACCGCCATGCTGGCCTCGTCCGTCCCGACCACCAGCAGGTGATGCGAATCATGGGCGACGGTTGAGGCCACCGCGCAGGGAACCTGAAAGCCGAAGCCTTGAACCAGGCCAACCTGGATCCGGCCGGATCCACGGTGCCGCTCGATGAGCGCCACTTTGGCGAGATCTTGGCTGCGATCGGTCGTCAGCTGGCCAGCCACCGGTCGCAAGTCCAGCCTCAGATGGCGGGTCGGGGCCTGGTTCTCAATCACTCCGATCACGTTGGCTCGCACCCGCCCGTTCAGCCCGGCCGGCAGGCCAAAGTCCTCGGGCTTGAGTTCTCCCGCCAGATGGACTGAGGCCCTCACCTTGGCGGGGTATTCGAACTCAGGTAACACGATCCGCAACCCCCCGGCCTCCGCCGCCACCCGACCTTTGGCGATCGTGGTGTCAACCGCAAATGTCTTCAGGTCCGGGACCAGGAGCAGGTCTGCATATCGACCCGGCGCAATCTGTCCCACGTCGGTCGCTACGCCGAAGTGTTCGGCGGTATTAAGGGTGGCCATCTGGATCGCGACCATCGGGTCGGCTCCGTTTTGAATGGCGTGCCGAAGCACCCGGTCCATGTGTCCTTCCTCGAGCAGGGTTGCGGCGTGGCTGTCATCGGTCACCAAGAGGAAGTGGCGTGAATCAAGGCCCAACTCGGTGACGGCTCGCAGCTGCTCGGCGACATCGTGCCAAGCTGAACCCAGCCGCATCATCACCTTCATCCCCTGCCGAAGCCGGGCGACCGCGTCTTCCAGGCGGGTGCCTTCGTGATCATCCTGCGCCCCTCCGGCCAGGTAGCCATGGAACGGCAGACCGAGATCGAACGAGGCATAGTGACCACCGATCACTTTGCCGGCGGCTCGGGTTTCGGCCATCTCGGCGTGAAGCGAATCGGCACCAAGGATCACCCCGGGGAAGTTCATCATCTCTCCCAAGCCGATGACCCCGGGCCAGCGCAGCGCTTCGGCCACTTCTGTGGGCCCGAGGGTAGCCCCGGCGGTCTCCAGGTTCGGAGCAGAAGGAACACAAGACGGCATCTGTACCCAGACGTGGATCGGCTGGCGGGCTGCCTCCTCGACCATCATCCGGACCCCCTCCAGGCCGAAGACGTTGGCAATCTCATGTGGGTCGATAAACATTCCGGTGGTGCCGTGCGGCAGCACGGCCCGCACGAATTCAGTAATCGTCAGCATGCTCGACTCGACATGCATATGCCCGTCCAGCAAGCCGGGAACCAAATGGCGACCGTCGGCCTCCACCAGGGTTGTGTGATCGCCAATCGTATGGCGGGCGTCTTCCCCGACGTAAGCGATCCGCCCGCCGGCGACGGCGAGGTCGGTATCAGGCAGAATCTCTCCCGATTGGACACAGACCCAGCGCCCGCCGCGTACGACCAGATCGGCAGGCTGGCGGCCCATCGCCACCTCAACGAGCTGTTTCGATTGGAGCTGTTCTGGACGAGCGTTCAAGCGTGTTGCGCCCCGAGGTGATGACCCTCACAGGGCGAATTGCGGCGAGTGTAACACCCGGCTCCCAGCCGGTCAATTGTCAGACAACAGGCCGGAAGGTGCCGAATGTCATGGCCTGAGTACCCCGGCTAAGCCAGGAAATCCCCGAGTGCGCGGCCAAGGAAGTCCTTGGCCCAGGGAGGCCGAGGTAACCTGGGAATCACGCCGTGGCGATGCCGAGAATTGTTTTGACCCGAGGTGCCTGAGTCAGCTGCCGACGTGGGAATGCGCGATCTCGGCGGCCCGCAATGTGTTCTGGAGCAGTCCGGCGACGGTCATCGGACCGACCCCTCCGGGCACCGGGGTGATCGCCCCGGCCACTTCCATCGCTTCTTCAAACGCGACGTCCCCGACGATTCGGAAGCCTCGCTTGGAGGAGGCATCTTCCACTTGATTGATGCCCACGTCGATGACCGTCGCCCCGGGCTTGATCCAGTCTCCTCGCACCAACTCCGCCTGGCCGACCGCTGCGATCAGGACCTCCGCCCCCCGGCAGAGCTGCGGCAAGTCGCGGGTGCGGGAATGGCACACGGTGACGGTGGCGTCGTGTTTGAGCAGCAACAGCGCGACTGGCATCCCGACGATGTTCGAGCGCCCGAGCACCACTGCCTGGCACCCCTCCAGCTGAACGCCGGAGCGCTTCAGCAGGGTCAGGCAGCCCGCCGGAGTGCACGGAACGAAGAGCGGATCGCTCCCCTTCTGGGCAAGCCGGGCGAAGTTCATCGGATGGAACCCGTCCACGTCCTTCTCAACTCGGATTCGGGTTAGAACCGATTGCTCATCGAGGCCATTCGGCAGCGGAAGCTGGACCAGGATCCCATGGACCCGCGAATCCTCGCTCAACTTCGCCACGAAGGACTCGACCTCTTGCTGTGTGGCATCGCCGGATAGCGCGTGATCGAAGGTTGCGATTCCGACCTCGGCCGCTGCCGTTCGCTTCGCCTGCAGGTAGGTCGCCGAGGCCGGGTTGTCCCCGACCAGGACCGTCCCCAGCCCAGGGACCGGCCCGCCGCGGCCGACGAGGGCCTCGACCCCAGCAGCCACCTCGGCCCGAATGTCTGCCGCGATGGCCTTGCCATCAATGATTCTTGCGGTCATCCGGTACGGGTTGCTCTACGGCCGCCAGGCCGGGTCAAAGTCGAGAGCCGGATCGATATCCAGACGCGTCACGTTGGCGCAGGTGGTCGTCATGATGGCGATGTCGTGGTTGACCCCGTCTGGCCAACTTTCGAATACCAGCCAACGGTCATCCGGGGAGAAGTCCGGATCCACCATCGGATGGCTCGAGTAAGGGCTCTGCTGACATACACGAAAATCCGGAACTCCCAAGTCGTCAAACCGGGTTCCGATCAAGCGAGGCACACCCGAAAGCGAACGCTGGAAAACCACCAGCTGTCCGTCGTGCGACCAGGCCGGATGGGTATCCGGCGACTCGCCTCGCGCGAAACGTTGTTCATTGCCCCCGCCATCTGACATCAGCCATACCTGCGCCCCTCCATTGCGGTAGGAGACGAAGACCAGGGCGGTACCCTGGGGAGACCAGGTCGGTTGAACTTCCCGGGCGAAGATCCCGCTGACATTATCCACCTGCCCACCGTCGATGGTCATCACGTGGACCTGCGGCCGCCCGAGCCGCTCGCTGGTAAAGGCGATCCGCTCCCCTTCCGGCGACCAGGCGGGGTCGTAATCGCCCCCCGGGGTGGTCAGCAGCGGCTGGGGTTGGAGATTTGCCATGTCGAGGATCCAGAGCCCGGCGCCGGAATAGGTCTCCTCGCTGTCCGGACAAGGTGAGGTAAAAACCAGCGACAGCCCGTCGGGCGCCCAGGACGGCTGGCAGGCGCCGTCTGACATGCTGGTCAGCGGCTTGAGATCGGTGCCGTCAATATTAATGAGATAGATCTGAGGCAATCCGCTCCGATCTGAAGCAAATGCGATCTGGCCGATCCCCCCGCCGATGGGCGTCGGCTGTGGCGACAGGCTGATCGACGGATCCACGGTGGGGAGCGGCGTAGCGGAGGGCAGCGCCAAGGTTGGCGAGGCGGCCGGAAAGGCGGCTGCCGCGGTGGTAGCATCTTGAGAGTTGCCGGCCTCCTGAGTGTCGGCGGACTGGGTCGATTCCTGCGAAGAGGCCAACCCGGCGCGTTCAAGGAGCCCAGGAAGAGCAACGATCGCCACGATCACCGCCACGGCCAACGGGATTGCAATCTGGGGCCAGCGCCTCGGCTTCTTCTCTTCGAATGGCAAACGGGTGGGCAGATCGCCAAAGCCGGCCGTGATCGGGGCCCTTACAGTGCGCTCAAGGTATGGATAGTCCCGCACCAGGGTCGGTTTGCTTGCCTGAGCCGCCGATCCCAGAGCGGCCGCGAACTCGACCATCGACTGATAGCGGTCGTCCGGCCGCACGGCGAGCGCCTTCTCGATCGCTCGGGCCAGGGCCGCAGTGACTCGCGGGCTGCGGCTACGCAGCGGGGTCAGCTCCTCGCGTCCCATGGCTCGCTCGAGGGAGTCCTCAGGGATTGCACCAGTCAGGCAGGCATACATCGTCGCCCCGAGCGAGTAGATGTCGGTCCGCGCGTCGGTCCTTCCGGTGCCATACTGCTCCGGTGGCGAGAACCCGGGGGTCATGGCTTTGGCCCCGGTGGTCGTACTCTCGGAATTGTCGACCACTTTGGCCAGACCGAAATCGACCAGCACCGCACGACCATCGGGCTGGATCTTGATGTTGCCCGGCTTGATGTCGCGGTGCAGGATTGAATGCGGCTTCAGGCTGTGGAGATAAGCGAGCGCGTCGGCGACCTCCATGAACCAGGGGATCGCCTCCCCCTGGGAGATCAGACCATCCCCTTCAATTCGCTCACGCAGGTCCTTGCCTTGGATGTAATCCATGACCAGGTATTGACCCTGACCGCGGATCACGAAGTGATCGGTGACCCGAGGCAGATTGGGATGCCTCAGACTGGCCAGGATCGTGGCTTCTTTGTAAAACTGACGGGCGAATTCTTCGGTTGTGAAGAGATTCTCTTTGACCGCGACACCGACATTGAGGTTGGCATCCCAGGCCTCGTACACAGCACCCATGCCGCCCTTACCCAGGACGCTTTCGATCCGATACCGATGGTGCAGGGTTTCACCGCGTTTGAGGGGCATGACAAAACTGGCCGACGCATGTCGCCGCAGGCCGCGGCCATTGTAGCAAATGGCCCATCGATTTACTACGCCGCCGGCTCGGAGCAGAGTAGACCTCTATTCCCAGCCGACGATCATGGCCGCGAAAGCGCACTCTAAACATTTGGAGGGCAGTTTCTTGACCTCTCGGTTGGCGATCCTGATGGGTTGGCTTGGTTTGTGGCTGGCGGCCTGCGGCTCCGGTCCAGTTCGGGAGTCGGTGCTAGACCCGGCCGCGCCCCTCCGCCTCCCGGCGAGCTGGACTCCGACGCCGACCCGCGAGCCGGCACCGGCTCGGGTCCCATCTCCGTCTCCCGAGCCGAGTCCGACCCCTTTCGACAGCGGACCGGAGGTCATCGGGTACAGCCTAGCGGGACGGCCGCTGGAAGTCTTCCGTTTCGGCCGCGGCCCGGTCCGCCGGCTGATCGTGGCCGGGATTCATGGAGGCTACGAATGGAATACGATCGAGCTGGCCTACGAGTTGATGGACCACCTGCGCAGCCATCCCGAGCTGGTCCCGCGCCGGATCAGTCTATTCGTGCTGCCTGCTTTGAATCCGGATGGGGAAGCCCGCTCCCACGGCCGGCCCGGCCGGGCGAACGAGAACGGAGTCGACCTGAATCGAAACTGGCCTTCCAGCTGGCAGGCGGAGTGGCCGAAGGAGGGGTGCTGGAATTACTTGCCGATCAATGGAGGCGCCGCTCCGACTTCGGAGCCGGAAGTCGCGGCGCTGCTGTCTTACGTCCTTGAGAAGCGGTTCGATTCAATCATCAGCTATCACAGTGCGGCGCTCGGGATCTTTCCGGGCGGGCAACCCCCGCTTGCCGACTCGGTCCGGCTTGCCGAGGCGGTGGCTGCGGTCTCTCCCTATCCCTACCCTCCGATCGACTCCGGCTGCCTGTTCACCGGCCAGTTCGCGGACTGGGCGGCCGATCGGGGGATCGCGTCGATTGATCTTGAGTTGGAGACCCACCTAAACACCGACTTGGAGATCAATCTGCAGGTGCTGGAGGTCTTCCTGAACTGGCGCCGCTGACCGGGGTCAGGACCCGCGCAAGAAGCCGGAGCGGCGCGGCTGATAGTTCGGGAAGATCTGGGACAGCGCCGGGTTGTTGAGTCGCAGGCCGCAGACCTCGCTCAACACATCCCGATAGTCGGTGGTGACGGCCAGGTCGCCGGGGCCGATAAGTTGATTCGGCTCCAGTCCGGGCCAGCGGCCATGAACCGTATTGCCGACCACGTTTCCACCCATCAGCAGCATCAGGCCGCCGTGGCCGTGGTCGGTGCCGAGACTAGCATTTTCCTGCACCCGCCGGCCAAACTCGGTCATGACGACGACGGTCAGTCTCGAGTGAAAGTCTGGCAGGTCCGCGTGGAACGCCGCCAGGCCCTGCCCGAGATCTGCCAGCAGGCCAGCCATGTGCCCTTGAACGGCTCCTTGGGCGAAGTGAGTGTCCCAGCCTCCCAGGTCGACGGCTGCCACTTCCAGCCCGACCTCCGCCTTGACCAGCATCGCGACCTGCAGCAGGCCTAGCCCGAACTCGCTATTCGGATAGACCGCTGACTCCCGCGGTCGGTACGATTCCGGATGCAGGCGTTCCAGCGTGTCCAGAATCCGGAGCGTCTCGCGGCCCAGCGTCCCCAACTGGTCGTCGCCCCGATAGAGAGCGGAGAGCCCGGCTTGCATGCGCTGCTCAATTCGGCGGTCGCCAGCGAGATGGAATTCTGAAATCGAGCGCAGGGCCGTGACCGGGATCGCCCCCGAAAGGCTGCGCTGCGCAGCTTCGCCCAGACCAACCGCCCGCAAGGGGGAAGGATTGCCGTTGTCCAGGCTGGCCAGGTGACGGTTGATCCAGCCAGAGGCTGGTCCGGCCGGATCCTCGACCCCCCGCTCCATCAGTTCCATCGCCTTGAAATGGCTGCGGGATTCGTCCGGAGCCCCGCATGCGTGGACGGGGGCTAAATGGCCCTGCTGCCAGGCCGGCAGCAGCGGGCGGAGCGCCGGGTGAAAACCGAAGAATCCATCCAGGTCCACCGCCCGCTCGGCGGTCTTCGCGGCGGGGTCATCTGGCCGGGCGATCGCCAGGGTGGGGCGCTGCGCGTAGTAGGCGCCCTCGCCGTGCGGAACGATGATGTTCAGCGCGTCAGCCGCGCCGCGCAGGAAGACCACCACCAGGGTGTCGCCGCGCGGTGCATCGCTGAAACCCAGCCGCGGCATCCAGGCCGGCCAGGTTTGGCGGACCCGATCGGCTGCTGCCGGCTCGCAGCACGACTGGCGCAACCCATGCATGAACTCAGACCGCTTCATGGTCACTTCCCTTTTCAATTCGGTTTCTCTAGTGCCATTGGAATCCGGGGGAGGCCAACAGCCCGGCCAGCAACAACTGGAGTTGAGTGTGCTCGTCGACCTGGCCAATCGCTGTCTGCAGGTCGCTGCTCAGCTCCGGATCCAGCCGCATGCCGAGCAGCAGTTCAGCCATCCCATCGAAGGTGTCCGCGCCCGCGGCCGATGCGAGCCCCTCGAGGTCGAGGGTGGTTCCCCCGATTTGGTTCTGCGCGACATCGAGGGCGAAACGCCAGCGCGGCATGAGATTACTGATCCAGTAGTCCGAACGATCCGGGGGACCATCCGGCGTTGGCCACTCGAACGCAGGCTGCCCCATCTGGCGCAAGTAATCCTGGAGCGGTTGAGCGCCATCGGTGTCCGCGGCCAGAGTACGCAGCCCACCGGCAATGAGATCGTTTGGCCTTTTCACCTTCGCGCCCCATTCCGGTAAGCCTTCCAGCAACAATTTCTCGAGCACTGCTCCGATCGACCCGCGGGTGGCGAGGAAGGTTGCAGCAGTGTCCTCGATCAACTGGGCCGGCGGCGCCTCGCTAACGAAGCGGCGGATCAGCTTGGTGGCGACATGGCGGGCCGTGGAGGGATGGATTGCCAGCTCATCCAGAATGGACTCTGCTTCCCGTTGCCCGGCCGGCTCGACCCGGCGGCCGAGCACGAGCTTGGGCGCGGAATCGTGCAGGTCCGGATTGAACGTGAATTGGCCCTGCCAGAAGTGTTCTTTGACCGTCCACCCCGTGAGGCAGCGCGCCAATTCCATCACGTCAGATTGGGAGTAGCCTCCCTCCACTCCCAAGGTATGCAGCTCCATCAGCTCGCGGGCGTAGTTCTCGTTGGGAGCTGCAGTCTCGTTTGCCTGGTTGTCCAGGTACACCAGCATTGCCGGCGAGTGGGCCGAGGCCCACAGGAGGTCGCGGAAGTCGCCCAGGGCGTGCTGCCGAATGACCTCTCGGTCATCGATCACCTTGAGGAACCAGCAATCACCCTTCCAGACCGAGATGTTGAAATGGTCGCTCCAGAACTCAACCATGCGCTCATAGAGCTGGCGGCGGCTGTACACCCGACGAAGCAAAGCCGCTTGCTGAAGCTCAGGAATCAGAACTTCTCTATCCCAATCGGCAAGCCCATCCGGATCCGCCCGGAGACTGTCCAGAGTTCGCAGGCGCCAATTCACAGCGTGATCCTCGATCGTTTCGGGAGCAAGCTGCTGCTCGACCCAGCTTTTCCAGCCGAGGCCCGTGATATCGAATCGATCCTGCTCGGTCGGGCCGTAGGTCAGCCGGCTCAGGACTTGAAAATCCCAGGCACTGAGCGGCGGCCAGCCGGCCAGGGTCCCGGGTAGCCCGGAGAGCTGGCGATAAATCGGCGAGCAGGCCGAGACCGTCGCCCCACCGGCAATCAGTCCGGCGAGGCGCAGAAACTCACGCCGGCTGAGGGTCATCCGAGCGCCTGGCTAAGGGCGGGCTCAATTACCAGCGCGGACTTGCGAGCCGGCATCCAGCCCATCACGGCGAATGTCGCCGCGCCGAAAGCAGCCACGGTCCCAAACGGGATGACCAGAAACCACCCGATCCCTGGGAAGGCCGCTGCCAGCTCGAGTGCGACTGCCCCGCGCACGAAATCTGTCAGCAACGAGCCGCTCTGCCCGACCTTGCTCGTCAATCGCCTTCCCATGAGATCGGCCAACCCGCTGGCTCCGAGGCTGGCCGTAGCGAGGGAGACCAACAGGAGAGTCGTCCCGACGAACTGGACTGGGCCGTTTGGCGCAGATAGCAGCAACGCGATTACGATCCCGAGCGGCAGCGTCAGAACACCCCCAATCGCCAAGCAGCGCCACGGACTGTGCTCGAGGCGCTCGCTGGCCCGGCTGACAATCCGCGGAAACATTAGCCACCAGGCAGTCAGCATTCCGGGGTACGCGATCCCAAGTCCTATCAACGTTCCAAAGACAGCATAGACATCGGCCATGGTCCGGCTCCTTTCCGCCGACAAGCGGTCGGCGGTGTTGGTTTAGCCGGTAGTACAGGTTGAAGAGGGGGTTTGTCGCGAGGAGAGTGCGGCTTAGTGCGGCGTACGGCGGAACAGGCCGATCAGAAACCCGCCAAGCCCCTGGATCGCCAGATAGGGGAACAGGCCGAACCAGCCAAGAAACGGAGTGAGGGAGGCCAGCACCAGCGAGGCCGCTCCCCATGCCGTCTGCCGGGTGTTGGAGGAGTCTGGAAGCAGGCGCTCTCCGATCAGCACCGACATTCCCGCCAGCCCGAAGCCCAGGGCGATCACCAGCAGCCCGAGCAGGATCAGCGCGAGCAACTGGAAGACCCCGCCCCCGCCTCCGCCGAGCGCGCCCAAAGCGGCCACGACGACGCTGAGAAACAGCAGGTTGACCGACCCGAGGGCGAACGACCGGCCGGGCATCTCGATCGCGGCCGCCTTGGTGCTCCCAACTTGACCAGGGAACAACACCCGCACGATACTGAACAGGGTCACCAATGAAGCAAAAACGACGGGAGCTGCGATCAGCACGACGACCCCGTCGTTCATCGAGAGACCTTCGGCCGAACCCTTCCCAACACCAGGCCGTTCCCGATGAACCATAGGATCAGGGCCCCGATCGCAATCGTTGCCCAGATTCCGGCCGAGGCCAGCTCAGGCAGTTGGATTCCGCTTAAGGAGTTCAACGATCCGAGCCACTCCAAAGCCCCCTCCCAACCGAGTGAGACCTGGCTGCTCGTTGCCTCGAGCTGAGTCACAATCCGCCCGGAGGCCGCCGACAGGCCGATCAAGATATCACGCGTTCCAAGTCCAAGCAGCATCGCCCCGACGATCCCGAGCGCGCCCAGCACTTCGCCAATCGCAAGCGAGGGAACCCAGCGCGGCAGCTGCGATAGTGCTTTTAGCACGGCAGGGGTGAGATCCCGGGTTAAGCCCTCCTCGGGCAGCCCTTCAATGGCCGAGAAGAGCCGGCGGAGGCGCTCCAGGTCTCTCGTACAAGAGCGGCAGGACTGCAGGTGAGCTTCCAACCCGGCCCGCGGGCCGGGTTTCAATTCGCCATCCAGGTAGGTGTACAGAAGGCTCTCTTCCGGATGATTACTCACTTCCCATCATGCTCCTGGCCAAAGTTTTCCGCGCCCGATACAGGTGGCTCTTGACGTCGCTGAGCGGTATCTCCAACAGCTCCGCGATCTCAGCATAGCTCATTTCCTGGTAGTGCCGCAATTCAATCACTGCCCGGTAGCGAGACGGCAGTTCCTTGATCGCTCGCCGCAGCGCGTCCGAGGATTGAGCTCCGGCGAGAATGCTCTCTGGTTCATTCACGGCCGCGACCAGCGGCTGGTCGCGATCTTCATCCAGCTCCACGCCCGGCGGTCTCCTACCGTCCAGGTGATTGAGACACACCCGGGTGGCTACTCTGCGAACCCAGGGGCCAAACGGCCGGTCCGCATCGTAGGTGCCCAGCCTCCGGTAGGCCCGGATGAACGCCTCCTGTGCCAGGTCCTCCGCCTCCATCCTTTCGCCGAGCATTCGATAGCAAACATTGAACACCGATGACTGATACCGCCGAACCAGTTCCCCGAAGGCCTGGACTTCGCCGCGCCGGGTCCGCAGCACCAAGTCGCGGTCGGCTGGCTCTGGCATACTCTCAAGAGTACTACAGCGGTTGGCCTGGGAATGTCGCGTTCGGTCCGGGGCCCGAATGTGCCCGAGCGAGCCTTGGGGCTGGGCACCGGGCTCGCCTTCGGGTTGGGCGTGCTCCGAGAATTAACCGAGGTTAATTCAATTCCCCTCCCTGGGTTCGAATGTGATTTGTATAAGGTTTGTTGACCAAAAAGCACTAGATTGGTAAAGTTTTCACGAATACAATATCGGCTTGAGGAGTTTGCCGTAGATGGCAGCCGCCACACTGATTTCTTTGCGTGAAGGCTTGGAAGCTGCACTGATAGTGGGCATCCTGCTTGGCTACCTCCGCAAAATCGGCCATCCTGCCGGGAGAGGACCCGTATGGATCGGCGTACTGGCTGCCGTCCTGCTAAGCATCGGGGTGGCGTTCGTTATTCAAACCGTCGGCCTCGAACTCGAGGGCAGCGCGGAGCAACTTTTCGAAGGCACTACGATGTTCCTGGCAGTGGGCGTGCTCACCTGGATGATCTTCTGGATGCGTTACCAGGCCCGCCTCATGCGCACCAGCCTTGAGCATGAAGTGCAGGCCGCCGTCGCAACAGGCCGGAATTTGGGTCTGGCGGCGGTTTCGTTCGTGGCCGTCTTGCGCGAGGGAGTTGAGACCGCACTTTTCCTCTCGGCGGCCGCATTTGCTTCGGAAGGCGGAGGGACGCTCCCGGGTGCCTTGCTTGGACTGGCACTGGCGGTCTTGATCGGCTACTTGATTTACGTCACGACTGCCCGGCTGAACGTTCGGATCTTCTTCAATCTGACCAGTGTGCTGCTCCTGATCTTCGCGGCCGGGCTGTTTGCTCACGGCGTCCACGAGTTTCAAGAGGCCGGGGTCTTTCCCACCCTGAAGGCCCAGCTGTGGAACACAAACCATATCCTGGATGAAAGCTCGACCATCGGGGAGTTTCTCAAAGCTTTGGTCGGCTACAACGGCAACCCCTCCTTGGAAGAAGTGGCGGCCTACCTGGCGTACTGGGTGGCGACCCTGCTGGGGGTCCGCCTGTGGATGCAGGCCAAGTTTGCCACTCGCTTAAAGCCAGCCTGAGCCGAAAAACAGTCTTGACCCGAAACACAACCAGCCCCGGATCGGGGCTGGTCTGTTTTTGGGCACACTGGGTGAAGAGTGGCTAGGGCGCTCGAATCTCGGGGGCCAGTTCGGGGTTCTCCCGGTTGTTTCGGACAAAGGTCTCAGCTAGGTCCGGATCGAACTGCTCGAATTGGAGCAAGCGCCCCCAGGAGGTCATGGCCACTGGAACAGTGAGCGAAGGCCAGGGGAATCCGATCACTTTATAGTTCCCTACCCGCCCCATCACCTGTTGGATGTCTGCCTTCAGGTCCTCGCAGTCGCCGGCTTCCAAACCCTCGCAGTCATACCAGAAGATCACATAGCCGTGCTCCAGGCTGTGCAGCAGGTAACCGGCGGGGAAGGGATTGAATGAGGCGGCCTGCTCTTCATCATAGAACCCGGCGAAAGCCTGGGTCGGGTAGTGCCGGCCCGAAGTGGGTGGGTCGGAGTTAAAGGGGCCCGGATCGGTTCCCTCCGAAACATGGCTGAACACTTCGGCAGTTGGCACCGGCTCTTCCTCCGGCAGCGGCACGACCTCGCCGCCAGACCGCTGGCGGTCGCGCAGGGCGAGCGCCACGATCACGAGCGCCGCGACCGCGGCCAGGCCTCCCCAGACCAAATAGCCGCGGGCTCGCTCCTGTTTTCGCCGAGCGCGAATTCTATCTTTGGTGGACGGGGTTCCCATCGTCACTCCTTGATCGAAGCGAAGGCTAGATATCCAGGTTGCGGACTTCGTGGGCGTGGGTCTGGATGAAGCGCCTGCGAGGCGGGACTGCCTCCCCCATGAGCATGTCAAACGTACGGTCGGCGGCCGCCGCGTCCTCGATCGTCACCAGCAGCAGGGTGCGCTTGTTGGGATCCATGGTCGTTTCCCAGAGTTGGATGGCGTTCATCTCGCCCAGACCCTTGAATCGGCTGATCACCGGCTTCCGACGGCCAAGATCTTTGAGGATCAGGTCGCGATCCGCTTCGGTATAGGCGTAGCGTACATCCTTCTTTTCGGAAATCCGGAAAAGCGGTGGCTGGGCGATGAAGAGGTGGCCCGCCTCGATCATTTTCGGCATGTACCGAAAAAAGAAGGTGAGCAGCAGCGTCCGGATGTGGCTGCCATCCACATCGGCGTCGGTCATGATGATCACCCGCCCATAGCGCAGTCCCTCCAGGTTGAAGCTCTCCCCGATCCCGGTCCCCAGGGCGGAGATCACGGTCTTCACTTCGTTGTTCGAAAGCACCTTGTCCAGGCGGGCCCGCTCGGTGTTGAGGATCTTTCCCCGGAGCGGCAGGATCGCCTGGAAATTCCGGTCGCGACCCTGCTTGGCAGTCCCGCCCGCCGAATCACCCTCCACAATATACACTTCGCATTTGTTGGGGTCTCGCTCCGAGCAGTCCGCCAGTTTGCCCGGCAAGGTCAGGCTCTCCAGGGCGCTCTTGCGGAACACCAGATCCCGTGCCTTGCGGGCCGCATCCCGAGCTCGGGCGGAGGTGAGGCACTTCTCCACGATCGCCCGGCCGGCCCGCGGGTCGCCTTCCAAAAACTCCCCGAATCGCTCCCCCAGGACCTGCTGGACCTGGGTCTGCACCTCGGCATTCATCAACTTGACTTTGGTCTGGCTTTCGAACTGCGGATCGCGGTGCTTGATCGAAACGATAGCGGTCATGCCCTCCCGGGTGTCTTCTCCGGAGAAATTCGGGTCGGCGTCCTTAAGCAAGCCGCTCTTGCGGGCGTAGTCATTAATGCTTCGAGTCACCGAGGCCCGCAATCCGGTGAGATGGGTCCCACCATCGATGGTGTTGATCGTGTTGGCAAATGAATAAACCGACTCGGCGTAGGCATCGGTGTATTGCAGAGCGACCTCGATCCCGGTGCCGGCCACCTGCCGGTCAGCGTGGACCACCGTGTGCAACACATGCCGATTGCGGTTGAGGTACTTGACGAACGAGACAATCCCGCCTTCGTAGTAGAAGGTCATCTCTCGCTCGGCTCGCTCATCCACAAAATAGATCATGACCCCCCGGGTCACGAATGCCATCTCGCGAAAGCGCTGCACGAGAGTCTCGAACCGATATTCCAGATTCCCCTTGAAGACCTCCCGATCGTAAAGGAAGGTGGTCGTGGTGCCGGTCTCTGCTTTGGCAGCCTTGCCGACCACCTCGACCGGGCCGGCGGGCACTCCGCGGGCGTAGCGCTGGGCGTGAACCTTGCCGTCCCGCCTGACCTGCACTTCGCACCACTCTGACAGAGCGTTGACGGCCGAAACTCCGACCCCGTGCAACCCGCCTGAGACCTTATAACCGTCTCCCCCGAACTTGGCACCGGCGTGCAGCGTGGTCATCACGACTTCCAAGGCCGGCTTCTTGAGCCGAGGGTGCTTTTCGACGGGTATCCCGCGTCCGTTGTCCTCGACCGTGACGCTGCTGTCGGGATGAATCCTCACGTTGATTCGGTCACAGGCCCCGGCCAGCACCTCGTCGATCGAGTTGTCCACCACCTCAAAGATCAGGTGATGCAGGCCCCGAATGTCGGTGCCGCCCACATACATCCCGGGGCGGCGTCGAACGGCCTCCAGTCCTTCCAGGACCTGGATATCCTTGGCTGCGTAACTGTTGGTCCTTTTGACCGGCTTCTTGGTGGCCTTGCGAGCCTTCGTTTTCGCCAAAGTGGTACTCCTCAATCCTACGCGGTCGGCGGTCGGCTGCGCGCGGCCCTGGCCTGCTCCAGCCATTCCCGCCGGCCTTGATAGTAGGCGTAACTTCCGGCCACCAGGGTTGTGCTGACGAACCCGTGCCCGATCATGGCCAGCATCGAAAACCAGGAGCTCTCTGCCGGAAGCGCCCAGATTAGGCCCATCAGCCAGTAGGCGCCGAAGCCGAGCAGCAGGAATCCAACCGTGCTCAGTAGATTCCAGCGCACCAGCACGATGCTTTCCAGCATGGCTCGAACCACGCCCAGGTTATAGCGGACAATTCCATGCGGCGTGAAAGCCAGGTAGACCGCGAGCCAAAACATCAGGATGAGACCCAGGTAGAGCACCCCCACTCCGAACAGCGGGAGAATCAGCGAAGCAACTCCGAAAGCAAGTCCCACCGTTGTGGCGGTGGCGATTGCCCCGATGAAGAGGACGAACCCGAATCCCACCATTCGGATGGCGGCCTTCCAAGTCGACCCAAGTTCCGCCTCGGACGCAATGGCTTGCGCGATCCAATGCTGGTAATAGGCGCCGAATGCCAGGCCCAGCGCGGACAACGACAGCCAGAGCAAGAGGGCCAACCCCGGCTGAGCGACCTCGAGCGGGTTCGCCTGCCCGAGTGGGTTGAGGACCGGCATCCGACCTGCCATCAAGCTGGGTACGCCGAACGGAAGCGTGCTCAGCGCGGAGAGCAAGTTGAATCGATCACTCAACGAGCTAATGCTCTCCCGCACTAACCCTGCCTGCTCTCCGGCCAACCCGCTGGCCCGCAAGGTTTGGTCCTGGACCCAGCCGAATATGCCGGCCGTCCGCAGGTGCGGTCCCAGCCATAGCAGGAGGTCAATTAGCAGCGGAGGGATGATCAGCAGCGGGCGGGCGGCAACTCGATCGAAGCCCGTAGCGAAGGCAGCCAACACCCCGATGGGCTTCGAGCCGGCTTGCGAATCCACGAAAAACGATTCTACCATTACAATGCCCCAACTGCTGTGGCCGGGCCATGGATCGCGCTGCTTACGGATTTTGGGTCCCAAGATACCTTCGCCGGCGTCCTGCGAGGGGTCCTTGCCACCCTGGCCCCACACGCCTCGCTGCTCGACCTCACCCACGACATCCCCCGCGGAGACGTGCGGGCCGCCGCTTTCGCTCTGTGGCAAGCCACCCCCTATTTCCCGCCTCAAACCATCTTTCTCTGCGTCGTCGATCCCGGAGTCGGGTCAGTCCGCCGAGCCCTGGCAGTCGCCTGGAAAGAGCGGATTTGCGTCGGCCCCGATAACGGCCTGTTTAGTTATTTGATCGAGCGAGATGGCCCTCCGGAGGCGATCGAGCTGGCCGAGTCGGCATACCAACTTCCCGAACCGAGCCCGACCTTCCAGGGCCGAGACGTTTTTGCGCCGGCCGCCGCACACCTGGCCTCCGGAGTCAAGCTCCCGGAGCTTGGACCCCCGGCGAGTGAGCTTGTCCGTTTCGCCACTCCCCGCCTGCAAGCTGTCGAGAGCTCCGGCATCGAAGGGGAGGTGTTGCACGCGGATCGGTTTGGCAACCTGATGACCAGCATTGGAGTCCTGCGCCGCGAAGCGGAAGGCCTCACCTTGGAACCCTGGCTGGGACAGGGGCCGATCCAGCGGGTTGTGGGAAGCGATCCTCGGGTGCGCCTGGCATCTGGTGAAGAGTTTGACCTGCTGCGGACCTACAGCGATGTCCCGCCGGGCCGCGGGTTGGCCTACATCGGCAGCAGCGGCCTAGTCGAAATCGGGATCAATCAAGCTTCGGCTGCCGCCGGATTGAAGCTCGTCCCCGGCGATACCGTTCAGCTCCGAGTCAGGAATTAGGTATGGCTTCGTTCCGGATCGAAGGCGGGCACCCTCTCAACGGCGAAGTCACTCCCTCTGGAAACAAGAACGCCGCCCTCCCGCTCATGACTTCCTGCCTGATGACCGACGAACCGGTGACCTTGCACAACCTCCCGGACATCGGGGATGTGGACATCATGCGGAGCTTGCTCGCGAGCCTGGGAGTCGAACAGGAGCAGCTCGGCCCGGGCTCACTCCGCCTGCAGGCCCATGCTGCGGTGCGAGCCCGGCTTGATCCGGAACTGTGCCGCCGGATCCGGGCTTCGATCCTGTTGGCCGGACCGATGTTGAGCCGCTTCGGCGGGATCGACCTGCCGCCCCCGGGCGGGGATGTGATCGGCCGCCGACGGGTCGACACTCACCTGCTCGCCCTCAAGAACCTGGGCGCCGAGGTCGGGTATAACGAGCGCGAATTCCACATGGAGGTCAAGGGGCGGCTGCGCGGCGGGGAAGTCTTGTTGGACGAGGCCAGCGTCACGGCGACTGAGAACGCGATCATGGGGGCGGTGCGGGCCAAGGGCAGCTCCGTAATACGCAACGCGGCTTCGGAACCGCACGTCCAGGAGCTCTGCCAATTCTTAAACGGCCTCGGTGCCCGAATCCGAAATATCGGGTCCAACACTTTGGAGATCGAGGGAGTCGATCGGCTGCACGGTGGCGAATTCACGATCGGGCCGGATTATTTGGAGGTAGCCAGCTTCATTGCGGCCGCCAGCGTGACCGGAGGTTCGATTCGGATAAGGAAAGCCGGCCCCCAGCACCTGGACATGATCCGGCTGGTATTCAATCGGCTCGGAGTGGACTGGGTCGAGAAGGAGGAGGACCTTCTGGTGGCGGCCCGACCTCCGCTGGAGATCCAATCCGACCTAGGCGGATTCGTGCCCGAGATCACCGTGATGCCGTGGCCGGCCTTCCCGACCGATCTGATCAGCATCGCCATCGTGGTAGCCAGCCAGGCCAAGGGATCGGTGCTTTTCCACGACTGGATGTACCCCAGCCGGATGTTCTTCGTCGACAAGCTGGTCTCCATGGGCGCCCGGATCATTCTGTGCGACCCCCACCGCTGCATCGTCGAGGGGCCGACCCAATTGATTGCCGAACACCTGGATAGCCCGGACATTCGGGCGGGGATGGCGCTGGTCTTGGCCGCCCTGGCGGCCAGGGGGACCTCCACTATTCGAAACGTCGGACAGATCGAGCGGGGATACGAACGAATCGACGAAAAGCTTCGGCAGCTCGGTGCGCACATCGAACGAATCAACGATTCGGCGCCAGCCGGCTCAGTCAATTGACCCCTTCACTCAGCTTGCGGTATAATCGATCGGCGCTTCAACCAAGCGCGAGAGACGAACTAACGAATGCCTAAGCGAACCTATCAACCCAAGATCCGCCGGCGAGTCCGAGTCCACGGCTTTCGAGCCCGAATGGCGACCAAGGCTGGCAGGGAAGTTCTCCGGCGACGCAGGCGAAAAGGCCGCTACCGCCTTGCCGTCCGCAGTAACGCGCACGTTAAGAAGACCAACTGGAACGGCTGACGACAGGATCGGGGTTATCAGTGAGCCCCGGGTGAACCGGAAATTCAGGCTAACCAGCGCAGCGGATTTCAAGCGGGTGCGGGGTACTGGGAAGTCTTATGCCCACCCGCTCGTTTTTTTGATCGCCAGCCCCAATGGAGGGAGGCCATCCCGGATCGGGGTGAGCGCCAGCCAGTCGTTTGGGAACGCGGTCAAACGCAATCGGGCCAAGCGACGGATGCGGGCAGCGGTGCGGGTACTCTCCGCAGACATTCAACCTGGCTGGGACTTAGTTCTCACCGCCCGGCCCGGGCTCGATGCGGCCGGCTGGCCTGAACTCCTCGAGGCCATCGGCAAATTAGTCCGTCGGGCCCAATTGGCCAACGGAGGGAGCAAGTCGCGCAATGGGCGCACTGCATGAAAGCGGGATCACCGCTGTGGCCGGTACGGCTAGGCGGGAGAATGGGCACCAGCATCTGGAAGAACCTGCCCTGCGGGACGTCCCGGTGACTCTCGCCACTTTGCCACGGCTGCCGGCCCTGGCGATGATCCGGTTCTATCAGGCCACCCTATCCCGGACCTTGCCGTCCGGGACGTGCCGCTTCACCCCGACATGTTCACACTACAGCTATCAAGCCATTGCGCGGTATGGACTGCTCAAGGGCTCGGCTCTCTCGGCCTGGCGAATCTTGCGCTGCCAACCCTTCAGCAAGGGTGGCTACGATCCAGTCCCGTGAG
>CAZPZD010000011.1:31485-42644 GCA_964590515.1 uncultured Anaerolineaceae bacterium
CAGCTGCATGCGCTCGATGCCGAACGCGGATCGATGGAGTGGATATTCGAAGTCGAGAATTGGGTCTGGGGCGCGCCAGCAGTGGGCGACGGGGTGGCCTACTTCGGTGACCTGTCGGGCGTGCTGCATGCGGTCATCCTGGACAATGGAGCCGAATCTTGGCAGACCGCGATTGGCAGCTCGATCTCCGCCTCGCCCGTGTTTGATCAGGACCGAGTGTTCATCGTCAGCGAGAATGGCGTGGTGAGCGCCCGCGCCGCCGCCACCGGTGCGGAGCTCTGGCAGCGAACCCTCGAAGGGAAACTGCTGAGCGACCCGTTGCTGGTTGGTGAGACATTGCTGGTGGCGAACACGACCGGGGAACCGTTGCTGACTGCCTTTCTAGCCGAGTCCGGTGCCACCCGCTGGAGCTTCACGCCCTCCGAGGGGCAATAGGCCATGTGGGACACCCTGATTCTGAATCCGATGGTGAACGCCCTGCTATACATTTACAACCTGCTTGGACCACAGCTCGGGCTGGCAGGTGCCTTTGGTCTGGCCATCATCATCTTTACCATCCTGATCCGGCTGATCACCCTCCCGCTGACCATCAAGCAACAGCAGAGCACGCAGCGGATGCAAGAGCTCCAGCAGGACAAAAGGTTCCTAAAGCTGCAGGAGAAAAACAAGGGAAACAAGCAGAAAATGCAGGAAGAGCAGATGAAGCTGTATCGGGAGCTGGGGATCAATCCCTTCTCCGGCTGTTTGCCAACCCTGATTCAGTTCCCGATCATCTTCGGACTTTACGGAGCGGTCATCCGGGCCCTGGCCCACGCGCCGGTTCAGCTGCTTGAACTCTCAAAGCATATTTACAGCGCTATTCCCTCGGCCATAATCCCACTCGACAGCCGATTCCTGTGGATGGACCTCGGTCAGCCCGAGCGGCTCCCGCTGAGTTTCCTGAGCGGAGTTCCTTTTCTGGCACAGGGAATACCGGTGTTGGCCATCATCGTGGTAGTCACGACCTATCTGCAGACTAAGCTCACCACCCCGCCCAGTCCCGGCGGGCAGGGCGCCCAGATGACCCAGGTGATGAACGTGTACATGCCGCTGTTCCTTGGCTACTTCGCCTACAGTCTGGCCTCGGGACTCGCGTTGTATTTTCTGGTCAGCAACTTGCTTGGCATCGCCCAGGCTGTCGTGCTGAAACGGATCCGGTCGAACCGCACGACGCCGGCTAAGGTCGTCAACCCGAAGGCGCTGCCGAAGGGCTAAATGGCCACTAAGAAAACCAGCCTCGAGGTTATCGCCCCAACCGTCGAAGAGGCGATCGTCCGCGGGGCGGCCGAATTGGGGATGCCTCGGGAAGACCTGGAAGTAGAAATCCTCGACGAGGGAGGCAAAGGCTTCCTGGGACTGTCCGGCCGGCAGGCCCGGGTGCGCCTCAGCATCGCGGTTGAGGATCGCCCCGGACCGACCGCGGCTGATCGGGCGCCCCGGGAGGCTCCACAAGATCTGGAGGGCCTCGGAGCCGACTCGCAGGCCGCGCCGCCTGGAACGGATCCGCGCTCTGTGCAAGCGGTTCAGGATACGGTCCAGGAGCTGATCAAGCTCATGGATCTCGATGCCGAAGTGCGAGCCGCCTGGGGTCCTGCCGATCCGGAAGCCCGTACCCAGCCGCTCTTGGTGGATGTGCGAGGCGAAGATCTCGGAATCTTGATCGGCAGGCGAGGCGAGACTCTGGCCGCGCTTCAGTACCTCACCCGGCTGATCGTCGCCAAAGAGCTCCAGCAGCAGGTCGCAGTTGTCATCGACATTGAAGGCTATCGGGCCCGCCGCGAGCAGGAATTGCAGCGATTGGCTCTTAAGCTGGCCGACCAGGCGGTTGAGATGGCGCGCACTATGGAACTGGAACCGATGCCGGCAAACGAACGCCGGGTCATTCACCTGGCGCTGCGCGATCACCCGGCGGTTCGGACCGAGAGCGTGGGCGAAGGTGTCGACCGCAAAGTCACGATCATTCCGAAGCCTTAGTACCGCGGAGCTGAATCCCTCTGGCTGATGCGCCGCGCCTCGGGTCTGAACTCCCCCCTGTCAACTACCTCCTGATTGGGCACCTTTCGGAGGATGCCACTCCCGAAGGGTCGGGGCTGGGAGGCACGGTCGCCTATGCTGGTCTCACCGCCCACGCCCTGGGTCGGCAGGTCGGGCTTGTGACCTCGGCCGCGGACAGTTTGGAGCTTGCCCCGCTGCGACAACTGGCCGTCGTCCGTAAGAACGCACCGGTCTCCACCTCATTCGAAAACCAGTACGCCCCCGGCGGGCGGGTGCAAACCCTGCGCACCCGTGCGGTGGATCTCGAACTCTCGGATGTACCAGCAATTTGGCGAAGCTCAGAAATCGTTCATCTGGCTCCGATCGCTTGCGAGATTCCCTCTGAGCTGGCGCACGGGTTCTCTGATTCGTTTGTGGGTGTCACTCCTCAGGGGTCGATGCGGATCTGGGACTCCACCGGACGGGTAACCCTTCAATCTTGGGAGGCAGTCCACGATCTGCTGCATGTGGCAGCCGCAGTGGTCCTCAGCATTGAAGACCTGGGGATGGACCGATCGGCGGCGGTGGCCATGGCAGCCCACTGCAAGACCCTGGTCGTGACCGAAGGGGTGCGAGGTGCCTCAGTTTACGAACGGGGCCGGGTCCGGCCAGTGCCGGCCCCGGCTGCCAGGGAAGTGGATCCGACGGGCGCGGGGGATGTCTTCGCAGCGGTGTTCTTCATCCGTCTGCACGAGTCAGGCGATCCCTGGGAGTCGGCGGTACTCGCGAACCAGATCGCGGCCGGCTCGGTCGCCCGACCGGGACTGGCCGGCACTCCCACCCCCTCCGAGGCCTGGGCCGCCTTTCAAGCGCTGGGGATCGGATGACGATCTACGCGGTGGTCAATCAAAAAGGCGGGGTGGGCAAGACCACCACCGCGGTCAGTCTCGGCTCCCAGCTGGCGCAGGTTGGCCGGAAAGTCCTGATCGTGGACGTCGATCCGCAGGCAAACGCCACGGCTTGTCTGGGGATCGGACCCGAGCAGGTCAGCCGCGGAACCTACGAGGCCCTGATCGACGGCGTCCCAGCCCAAGATTGCGTGCTCCACAGCCCGACCCTGAAGCTGACCCTGCTTCCCTCCACGGCCGCGTTGGCCGGGGCACAGATCGAGCTGGTCGAGCTGCCAGAGCGGGAGTTCGCCTTGCGGCGAGCGCTGCGGCCGCTGGCCGGCCGGTTCGATCACGTAATCATTGATTGTCCGCCCTCGCTGGGGCTGCTGACCCTCAATGGGCTTGTCGCCGCCGAGCATGGAGTCATCATTCCGGTGCAGTGCGAGTATCTCGCCCTGGAAGGGCTCTCGCAGCTGATGCGGACTCTGGAGCGAATCCGGCACAGTCTGTTTCCGGAGCTCAGGGTCCGGGGACTGCTGCTAACGATGTACGATTCGCGCACTCGATTGTCTGATGAAGTCGCTGAAGAACTCCGCAAGCATTTCGGAGATTTGGTCTTCGACACGGTAATCCCTCGGAGCGTACGTTTGGCGGAGGCTCCCTCTTTCGGGCTGCCGATTGCCCTCTACGCCCCAACGTCTCCCGGAGGCGAAGCCTACCGGGCCTTCGCCGAAGAACTGCTGACCACCGACCGCAGCCCGATTCCGCTCCAGGCCGAAATACCCCATGGCGCGTAAGCGTGCTCTTGGGAGGGGTCTGGAGGCATTGATCCCGCCAGGGTCGGCGCAGGGCATCCTGGAACTCCCGCTCGATCGCATCGGTCCTAATCCACGCCAACCCCGCACTCGCTTCCCCAAAGAGGAACTGCGTGAGCTGGCCGAATCCATTAAGCGCCACGGCTTGCTTCAGCCGCTGCTGGTGGTGGCCACCCCGGATGGTTACCAACTGGTCGCCGGCGATCGACGGCTGCAGGCCTCCCGCCTGGCCGGTCTGCGGGCCGTTCCAGCTCTGGTCCGCCAAGCCGGGGAGCAAGCCAGCTTGGAGATGGCGCTGATCGAGAATCTGCAGCGGGCGAATCTCAACCCGCTGGAGGAGGCGGAGGGATTCCGCCAATTGGCCGACGACTTTGGGCTCTCCCATGACCAGATCGCCGGATTGATCGGGCGGAGCCGAAGCGACGTGAGCAACACCCTGCGCCTGCTGAAACTCTCGAGCGGCGTCCGAGAGGCGCTCGCCGAGGGTCAAATCAGCGCGGGCCACGCCCGAGCACTGCTCGGATTGGGCACCGCCCAGGACCAGACGGCCGCGCTGCGGACCGTACTCGCCAAGGGACTCAACGTGCGCCAGACTGAGGCGCTCATCCGCCAGCTTGGGGCAGGTCCGCGCCGGAAGCGAGCAACACCGGCGCAGGGTGTTGAGGCCGCCGCGCTGGAGAGCCGACTGGAAGCAGAGCTGGGGACCAGGGTCAGAATTAGAGGCGGACGGCGCGGGGGCCGGGTCATCATCCACTACTATTCCGATGAGGAACTCAATGCCATCGCCGACCGACTGCTGAGCGAAGAGCGGGCCCGGAGATGAGCTCGAAAGTCGTCAGAGGGGCGGAGGGTATAATGCGCTCCGCACTCGGGACCTCAACGTGAAGTTCGAAGGTAAGGTGGCCATTGTTACCGGTGCTTCGCGAGGCATCGGCCGGGCAATCGCCGAAGAGCTTGCCCTCGGCGGAGCCCGGGTCGTGGTCAATTACCACTCGGGTGCCGAGGCGGCCGCCCAGGTCGTGGAGGCCATCGCCCAAGCCGGGGGACAGGCCGCTGCCCATCAGGCCGACGTCGGCGACCCGCAGCAAGCCCAGGGATTGACTCAGTTCGCCATCGAGCACTTCGGCGACCTCCATATTCTGGTCAACAATGCCGGCATCACTCGCGACGGACTCATCATGACCATGAAAGAATCCGACTGGGATGATGTCCTGCGGACCAACCTCAAGGCAACCTTCAACTGCTCGAAGGCCGCCGTGCGCCACATGATTCGGAAGCGGTACGGCCGGATCATCAACATCACCTCCGTTTCGGGTCAGATGGGCAACCCGGGGCAGACCAACTATTCGGCCTCCAAGGCCGGTCAGATTGGGCTGACCCGGGCCCTGGCCAGGGAGGTCGGCTCGCGCAATGTGACCGTCAACGCAGTGGCCGCCGGCTATATCGAGACGGAAATTTGGAAGGACACTCCTGAGGCTGCGCGGCAGGCGCTGATGGGACTGATCCCACTCGGACGCTCCGGCCAGCCGGCGGAGGTCGCCAAGGCGGTTGCCTTCCTTGCTTCGGACGACGCGGCCTACGTGACCGGCCACGTCTTAGCCGTCGACGGCGGAATGGCGATGCGCTAGGCGATGAGCGATCAAGCGGAGGAAGTCCGCCGAGCCCCGGGTCTGACCACCGTCGCGCCGAGTGTCCTGGTCCGGATCGCTCAGCTCACGGCCATTTCGGTCCCGGGAGTCTCGGGTCTGGCGGCGACGCCTGCATCGGTCGATCGCTTGTTTCGGCGCGGCAGCGGTGAGGGAGTGCAGATCGTAATCGAGGACAATCAGATGTCCGCCGAGCTCTACCTCGCTCTGAACCCGGGAGCCGATGCCCGGAAGGTCGGACGCGAAGTGCAGCAGGCGGTCGCCCGCGCAATCGAACAGATGGTGGGGATGGAAGTCGGGCGAATCGATGTCCATATTGAAGAGATTGACTTCGAGCAGGGTGAGGGTTGAAGCACGAACGCCGCCGGGTTCGTTCGTTGGCACTCCAGGCTCTCTATGAGGTGGACAGCGTCGGCCACCCTGCGGAAGAGGTTCTGGAACGCTACGAGGAAAACCTCACCCCGGAGGGAAAGAGTTTCCTGCACACGGTGGTGACCGGGACCCTCAAGTTGACGGCCGAGCTCGACGCGCTGGTGGCCGCCAATGCCCCTGAATGGCCGGTCGCCGAGTTGGCGGTGATCGATCGCAATATTCTGCGTCTGGCGTTGTGGGAGCTGCTCTACTGGGGTGAGACTCCGGTCAAAGTGGCAATCAATGAAGCCGTTGAACTCGCCAAGACTTATGGTTCTGACAGCGCACCTCGCTTCGTGAATGGTGTCCTCGGCACCCTCGCCAACCAGAGGCCATCCAAGAAACCATCTCCGGTTGAGTAGGCCTGCCCATGGAGATCCTCGGCATCGGCCCCCTCGAAGCGATCTTCATCGTGCTGATCGCCTTAATTGCGATCGGTCCCCGCGATCTCGGGACCACCGCCCGCTCGCTCGGCCGCACCCTGAACCGGGTCTACCGGTCCGAAGCTTGGCACAGCCTCAGCCAGGCCTCCAGAAATCTGCGCGGGCTGCCGAACCGATTGGCGCGGGAAGCGGCGCTTGAGGAACTGGACCAAATTCGGCGAGAGCTGAAAGACGGCCCTCCGCCCCCAACCCCGGCGGGCCAGTTGCGGCAGCCGGCTGGGAGCGAAACGGGTCCGGTGGGGCCAGGCTTGACGGCGAGGCCCCAGCCTCAAGCGGTCGGACCAGACGAATCCACGCTCCCGGGTCCGGAGCCCGATCCAACCCGGGTTGGCGGAAAACCCTCGCTAAAGAAGGCCCGTGCGACAAAACTTCCCTCCGGTGAGGTCAGCCGGCGAAAAGTGGCCCGCGCTGCGAAAGGGTCCTCCCGCGCCGGCACCCGGCGCAAGAAATCCCCCCCGAGCAGACCCCGTCCCGCCCCGGGGCCGCGCAAGAGCTCGGGCCGTACCCCCCCGCGATCTCCGCGCCCCGGTGCCCGCCGCAGGCCCTCGAGCTAGCCCATGGCTGCTGCCGCCCGCGGGCTCAAGCGGGTGCTCTCCGCTCCGTTCCGCCTGCTCACCTGGCCGTTCCGGGCCATTCGCAATTTCCTGAACTTCGAGCCCGAAGATACGCCGGCCGCCGACGTTTTCAGCCGCGCCTTCGAACAGCCTTCGGTCCTGATCGACCACCTGGACGCCCTGCGCCGCCACTTGCTCCGGTCGCTGCTCGTCCTCAGCCTGACCACTGCTCTCAGCTTCGCCGCGGCGCCGAGGATCATCGATTGGATGGCCGAACCGATCGGCGGAAGGGCCGCCCTGCAGGCGATTGAAGTCACCGAATCGATCGGGGCCTTCATGCGGGTGTCGCTGTTGAGTGGATTTGCCCTGGCGTTCCCGTACCTTTGCCTGGAGTTGTTCGCCTTCGTGAATCCGGGGCTGAAGAAGAACGAACGGCGGCTAGTGATCCTGGCGGTGCCGCTCGCCACCTTGTTGTTTCTGGCCGGGCTGGCGTTCACCTACTACATCGTGTTGCCGACTGCGCTGCCCTTTCTGCTCAATTTCATGGACATTCCCACCACACCTCGCCCGTTGAACTACATCCGATTCGTGACTAACCTCATGTTGTGGATCGGGGTGGCATTCGAGTTTCCGTTGTTGATCTATGTGTTGGCCGGGCTCGGCTTCGTGCGGGCCAGCGAGCTGGCCCGCTCATGGCGTTTCGCCATTGTTGGAATCGCGGTGTTGGCGGCCGCCGCGACCCCGACGGTCGACCCGGTGAACATGGCGCTGGTCATGGCCCCGATGCTGGTCTTGTACCTGGTAAGCATCGGGTTGGCGGCCATCGCCCAGACCGGGCGGCGGCGCCGAAGTACAATCCCCACTCAGCGACAGAGTTGATGAGGAGCTAATGCGGCCAGTCTACGCGATATCGGGCGGGGTCTCCAAGTTCGCCAAGGCCCGCCCGGATAAAACCTTCCAAGCGATCGTCAAAGAGGCTTATGACTACGCCATCCGGGACCTGAGTCTTGAATTCCCGGCCTTCACCGCCCAGGTGGATGGCTCGGTAGCCTCCTACTTTTCCGACCATTTCAGCCGCCAGCTTATGTCGGGCATCATGGCTCAGGATTACCTCGGCTTGGTCCCCAAGCCCAGCCACCGGGTGGAAGGTGGTGGCGCGACCGGTGGCCTGTGCTTTCAGGAAGCCTGGAAGTCGGTGGCCTCCGGTCACATGGACGTCTGCGTGGCGTACGGATTCGAGACCATGAGCCATGTAGAAACCTGGAAGGGCAACGAGTTCATCGCCTTGGCCTCCGACGTGACCTGGGATTACCCGGTCGGCGGTTTCTACTCGGGCTACTACGCCATGATGGTCACCCGCCACATGAAGGAGTACGGCACCACGGTCGAGCAGATGGCGGCGGTCTCGGTCAAGAATCACATCAACGCCTACTACAACCCCTACGCCCAGAAGCGCAACCGGTACACGATCGAGGATGTGCGCAATTCGCCCATGGTAGCTTGGCCGTTGACCCGGCTCGACATTTGTGTGATGTCGGATGGGGCCGCCGTTGCGGTGCTGGCCTCTGAAGAGGGGCTTCGGCGGCTGGAGCGGGCCGGGGCGGTCATTCACCGCCCGTTGGTGCAGGTCACCGGAATCGGTCGGGGGACCGACGCCATGCGGATGTCCGACCGACCCCACCTGGACTATGAAACCTTCCTACGCGATTACGCCACCGTACAAGAAAAGGAATCCGACGATACCCGGACCTACTACCGCAAACTCTGGGATCACGGGACCCGCTACCCCGGAGTGCACTCTTTCCGGGCGGGCCGGACCGCCGGCAATATGGCCTATAAGCATGCCGGCATCCACGATCCGCTCAATGAGCTGGACTTTATCGAGCTGCATGATGCGTACACCTCAAGTGAGCTCCAGACCTACGAGGACCTGGGACTGTGCCGTTACGGTGAGGGCGGGAGCTTTGCGGTCTCAGGAAAAGCCTTCATGCCTGGCATTGACTACGGGCTGGAATTGAAGGACTCCCCGGTCTGCCCGGTCAACCCGTCCGGTGGCTTAATCGCCTGCGGACACCCGGTTGGGGCGACCGGGCTGATGCAAGCGGTCTTCGCTCTCTGGCAGCTGCAAGGGCGAGTCGGCGCCCACTTCCAGGACGAAACGTTGCAAGTCAAAGACGCCCGGCGGGGGGCGATCCACTCCCATGCCGGCACCGGGACCTACGTGTCGGTCACTATTCTGGAGCGTGAGGGGTGAGTCTGACTTCCGCGCAAAGCCTGGTCATATTGTGCAGGATTTCACAAATGAGGCCTGAGGCGTAACGATGGCCAAACTACCCACTCGGCGACCCGAAACCCTGGGCGGCTTCGTCGTCCACGGGATTCCCTTTCCGAAGCAGACCGACCCCGATTCACTGGCCTTCCTGAAACAAATGGCCCCGATTCAGATTGAGCAGGAGTACCGGATCACCTATTTGCACTCCTATGGACAGGACAGTCCCTGGTTCGCGGCCGCCTCGAATAAGCACCTGTTGGCCACCCGGGAGAAGGAGACCGGCTATACCTACGCCACCCCGCGGGCGCACGACATGTACACCGGCGGGGAGACGGAATGGATCGACATCACCGACCGCGAGGCCCGGATCCACGCCTTCACCGTGTGTCATTTCGGCTCGGAAGAATTCCTGTCCGAAACTCCGTATGTGTTGATCCTGGTCGAGTTCGAGGGAGTGAACACTCTATTCTTGGCTCGCCTGATGGGGGTTGAACCTGAGGCAGCCTCGCTGGAGTGGATCGGGATGCGATTGCAGCCCCGCTTCCTGCGCAACAGCAAACTCAAACCGACCGACGTGTACTTCGTGCCGGCCGAAAGCTAGCGGCTTCGCCAGGGCGCCCGGCGCCCATCCGCGACCCGCTCCACTCGGACTCTCCGGTGCCCCGCTCCCTCTCTCCCGAGCACCCCAACCTGGTCCGGGCCGCCACCCGGCTCCGGCGCATCCTGCTGGCGTGGGCGGGGCTCTTCGGCGGGGCCGGCCTGCTCAGCCTGGCTGCGCAACCGGGGGTCGCCCCGGTATTCTGGCTGCTCGGTGCCATCCTGATCGTCGTTGAACCGCAACCGGCGCTGTTGGGGATGGTCTCGGTTTGCTGGGGCCTGTCGCTTCTGGGTGTATCGCCCGAGCTCAACCGGGCCATTGGACTGGATCCGGTCGGGTCGCTCTTTTCTGCCGGGTGGGCAGAAAGTCTGTCGCTTGGGTTCGTCCGGCTGATCCTGGCAGTCATGGCCTGGAACCAGTTCCTGTTCTACCGGCTGCTCTATGGCACCCGTTCGATGACCGGCCTGGCCGCGGAACTCCCAGACGTTCCTGAAGTCATCCCGAACCGGACCGGACGGTTGAATACCTACGCGTGGGCGGCCTGGCTCGTGGGCGGGCTGACCTTGCTCTCTTCATCCTTGCCGGCGGCCCAACTCATCCTGCGACCGCTCCGGACCGCCTCGCTGGGGTTGGCCGCACTTTCGATCGGTCTGGGAGTGGGTGTCGCTTTCTCACCCACCCATCGCCGAGGAACTGCGCTGGCCGCGATCGTACTGGGAAGCTTCGTCCTGCTCGCCTCGGTCGCTGCGCTCCGCGAATGACCGACCTCGGACAGCCCCTCATGGAACATCGGGCCGAGCGGCGACTGCGGGCCTACCACGCGGCCATCGCGACGATCGGACTTTTGGCCGGGGGAGGGCTGACCCTCATTGGTCTGGCGCGTTGGGAGTTTGCGCTGCGCACCTACGGTCCGGCAGTCGTGCTACGCTGGGGAGGTCCGTGGTTGATCGTCGGCTCCATCCTTTTCGTCATCGGCCTGACGGGCGCCACCTGGCTCATCCGCTGGAACTGGATCCGGGTGACTACTTTCCAGAACGGGTTGCAAATTCGATGGCGCAAGCGGGAGCGGACTATTCCCTGGCGCGACATTCGGGGAGTCCTGGTCTCCGGAGTCCGTTACGGGATGCTCGGTCTGGCCTGGGGATCCCGCTCCAGACTCCTGCTTTATCTGAATGGCGGCCAGCGGGTTCAATTCACCGACACCCTGGTGGGTCTCTCGCAGCTCACTTCCCTCGTCAAGCGCCGCACCTACCCCCGGCTGCTCACCGAGTTCACCGGCTCACTGCGGGATGGACAGCCAATCCCATTCGGCCCGCTCTCCCTTCGACCGGAAGGGGTCCAGCTGGGCCGGCGAAAGGTGGCGTGGCCACAGGTTGAGTCGGCCGAGCTGCGGCAGGGCCGGTTGCTCATCCGACTTCGGAAACAGGGCGCGCCGCTTCGGATGAGCGCCGGGAAGCTGCCCAATGTCGAAATCTGCCTGCAGCTGGTTCAGCACTATGCTGCTCAGGCGGCCCCGC
>CAZPZD010000011.1:42744-61066 GCA_964590515.1 uncultured Anaerolineaceae bacterium
AATGTCGAAATCTGCCTGCAGCTGGTTCAGCACTATGCTGCTCAGGCGGCCCCGCCAACCTCCTGAGCGCGACCTGAACGCTCTGATACTATTTCGACTGTCAACCCAACCCCATGTCAAAGCCGTTTGATTTCGGAGGGCCGATCGTCTGGCAGCCGAGCCCTGCCACGATCGAGCGGGCTCATCTGACCCGCTTCCTGCATCAGCACGCGATTACGGGCTTCGCCGCGCTGATGGAGCGATCCACCCAGGATGTCGCCTGGTTCACGGATTCGCTGCTCAAGTATCTGGAAATCGAATTCGCCCAGCCTTACACCCAGGTTGTGGATCTCTCCCGCGGGATCGCTTGGCCCCAGTGGTGTGTCGGGGGTCGGATGAACATCGTCCACAATTGTTTGGATAAATACCTCGGGACCCCGACCGAGAGCCGGCCGGCGTTGGTTTGGGAGGGCGAGGCCGGCGAGCACCGCACCCTCAGCTACCGCGAATTGCACGCGCAGGTGTGCCAGGTCGCGGGTGGTCTGCGCGCACTGGGCCTGGGACCCGGAGACCCGATTGGGATCTTCATGCCGATGGTCCCTGAGATCGTGGTCGCCCTGTTGGCGATCGCCAAGATCGGCGGGATCATCCTGCCCTTGTTCTCGGGATACGGACCGGGCGCCGTCGCCAGCCGGCTGATCGATGCAGAGGCAAAGGCCCTCTTCACAGCCAATGGCTTCCCCCGGCGCGGATCGCTGATCCCAATGAAATCGGTGGCCGATGAGGCCGTGGCGCGGGCCAGCACCGTCAAGCACCTCATTGTCGTGCGCCACGTGGAGCTGGAGGTTGCCATGCAGCCCGGCCGCGACCTGACTTGGGAGACCTTGCTCGAGGGCCAACCGAGCTCAACCCCGACCGAGCCGGTGGAGGCCGAGGCTCCGTTGATGCTGATCTACACTTCGGGCACCAGCGGCAGCCCCAAAGGCGCGGTTCACACCCACTGCGGCTTCCCCATCAAGGCGGCCCAGGACATGGCTTTCGGGATGGATGTGCATCCGGGAGACCGGATCTACTGGATGACCGATATGGGTTGGATGATGGGGCCGTGGCTGGTGTTTGGGTCGCTGCTGCTCGGGGCCACCTTCATCTTATACGACGGGGCTCCGGATTACCCGGGTCCTGACCGAGTCTGGTCAATGGTTGCGCAGCATGGCATCATGAGCCTCGGACTATCACCGACCTTCGTCCGCTCGCTGATCCCCTACGGTGAGCAGCCGATCGAGAGCCACGACCTGTCCTCACTGCTGTGCTTCGGGTCGACCGGCGAGCCGTGGAATCCCGATCCGTGGATGTGGCTCTTCGAAAAAGCAGGTCGAAGCAGCCTTCCAATCATCAATTATTCCGGAGGCACCGAGATTTCGGGCGGCATCCTGATGGGCAACCCCCTCCTGCCTTTGAAGGCCTGTGCCTTCTCTGGCCCCTGCCCCGGCATCGCAGCCGATGTCTTCGACGAAGCTGGGAACTCGGTTCGCAATCAAGTCGGAGAGCTCGTGATCAAGACCCCCTGGATCGGGATGACCCGCGGCTTCTGGAAGGATCCGGCGCGCTACCTGCAGACCTATTGGTCGAGGTGGGAGAATGTATGGGTGCATGGAGACTTCGCGGCGGTAGATTCCGACGGTCTGTGGTATATCCTGGGCCGCTCGGATGACACGATCAAAGTGGCCGGCAAGCGGGTGGGCCCGGCAGAGGTCGAGTCGATTCTGGTTGACCATCCGTCGGTGGTCGAGGCGGCCGCGGTCGGGCTTCCCCATGCGGTAAAAGGCAACGAACTGATCGCCTTTTGCGTGCTCACGGATCCCTCCGCCGGCACACCTGGGTTGGCCGAGGAGCTGCGGGCCAAGGTGGGGCGCGAACTCGGCAAGCCGCTTACTCCGCGCGAAATCCGTTTCGTGCACGATCTGCCGAAGACCCGCAACGCCAAAGTTATGCGAAGAGTGATCCGGGCTGCTTACCTGGGGGAAGATCTCGGGGACACGTCCGCATTGGTCAACCCCGAATCGCTGGCAGAATTCACTCCATCGCATCCGGCATGAACGACCGCGGCCGATTCCAATGAGGGCGTCTTGAACTTCGAGCTGAGCGAAGAGCAGCGAATGTGGCAGACGGCGGTTCACGAATTCTGCGCGGCCGAAGTCAAGCCGCTGGCGGCAGAGATGGACGCCCGATCCGAGTTCAACTCGGGGGCTGTGAAGAAGATGGCCTCCCTCGGGTTGCTCGGCCTGAATGTGCCGGAAGAGTACGGCGGGGCTGGGGTCGACCCCATCAGCGCCGCGATCGCCATCGAAGAACTCGGTTGGGCCTGTGGCGGCACGGCGCTGTCAGTTTCCGCTCACAATGGACTGGTCTGCGCCCCGATCGCCTTGTTCGGATCGGAGGATCAGCAGCGACGTTGGTTGCCCAGGCTAGCCCGCGGCGAAGGCGGTCTCGGCGCGTTGGCGCTGACGGAGCCGGGGGGAGGTTCGGATCTGCAGGGCGCCGTCCAAACCCGTGCCGAGTACGCGGGCGGCGAATGGCTGATCCGGGGAAGCAAGGCCTGGATTACCAACGCCAGCGTGGCATCCCTGATCGTGGTCTTATGCCGGACAGATCCGGCGGGCGGATCCCGTTCGCTCAGCTTGATCGTCGTGCCGACCGATACTGAGGGCCTGCACATCCACCCGGCCGAGAAAAAGATGGGGGTTCGGGCTTCGCCGACCCACGCGCTGACCCTCGAAGGGGTGCGGGTGCCCGGCGACCATCTCCTAGGGACGGCCGGAGATGGACTCACTCAGGCGCTGCAAGTCCTCGATGGAGGCCGGGTCGGGATTGGGGCGTTGGCGGTCGGCTTAGCCCAGGCCGCGTTCGAAGAAGCGGTACGCTACGCCAAACAACGCGAAGCCTTTGGAACCCTGCTCAGCGGACACCAGGCGATCCAGGCGATGATCGCCGACGCGGGGACCGAGCTTGAATCCGCCCGGCTGCTGGTGTACCGGGCGGCCTGGCTGAAAGGTCAAGGGGTTCCCTTCACCCGGGAAGCCGCGATGGCCAAGCTGTTCGCCACCGAGATGGCCGAACGGGTTTGCCGCAATGCAATCCAGATCCTGGGCGCCTATGGATACAGCAGTGAGTACCCGGTGGAACGCCTCTACCGCGACGCGCGCCTGATGACCATCGGGGAAGGAACCAGCGAAATCCAGCGCCTGGTCATCGCCCGGCGCACCCTCGGGCTCGAGTAGCCGCGTTGGCGCTGGAAACAAACGCACCTGCCGTGAGGCAGGTGCGTCAATCCTGGATCAATTGTTGTTTCAGGCGGTCGGTGTTTCTACCTTCCGACCCAGCCACCACTTGTAGAAGTAGTACCAGATAATCGTCAAGACCGCAGTGATGCCCCAGATCGGGAACCCGGCCTTTATCGCCACCCACCAATCTCGATCGGTAAAGAGGCCGATGTAGCCCGTTACCGCGGCCCACACGATCACAAACGTCCCAAATAGCCAAAAGCGCATCAGGTTCAGTAGTTTGGTCTTCTTCTCCGACATGTCATTCTCCCTTATCTTGTGGCGAGACGGCATTATAGCCACCCGGCCAAAACGCGCAACCGCGGCTCCCAGGGCGAGCCGCGGTGTCGGTCGGACTGAGCGCTCGATCTAGCCGATGGCCGCCAGGAGGGCGGCCTCAAGATCCGCTTCCGTCGTGAAACCCAGCCACTGATTTACCGGGTTCCCGGAGCCGTCAAGCAGGAACAGGTGTGGCTGGTACAGGTAGCCCAGCTGTGACTTGAAGGGAGTGGTCGCCGGATCGTCAATATCCAAGTAGACGAAGGCGACCTGCTCCCCGTACTTCGCTTCGAGCCCGTGCACGACGGGCGCCATCCGGCGGCAGGTCGTTCACCAGAAGGCGAAGAACTCGACCAGGGTCGGCTTTCCAGAGGCGAGGTTGACTGTTTCCGGATCGGTGGCCGCCAGTTCCGTCCGGATGGTCGGCGCGGCTGGCTGGGTAGGCTCAAACTGAAGGGTGGGGGCGGCGCTAGGGGCGAGGGAAGGTGCTTGCTCGGGGTCGGCTGGGCTGACCGCAGAAGCAGCCACGGACGGCACCGGCAGGTCGAGGGGCTGCGGCGACCCTTGGCACGCGGCCGCGACTAGTCCGAGCATGAGCAGCATGCTCCTTGCGGCTGCCTTTCGCAGCCTTGGCCCGGGTCTTCGCTTCTGCCCCATCTCCGCCAGATTGTACGACCACCAGATTAAGGATCGCTTATCCGGGGTGGCCAACTGGCTATAATCAGCCGGACCCTGAACCGACGGAGCCGGCGAGACTGAAATGAAACTGGTCGAGTGTGTTCCGAACTTCTCCGAAGGCCGCCGAACCGAAGTCATCGAGGCCATCGAGGGCGCGATACGGGCGGTCGAAGGAATCCAGGTGTTAGACCGGCACGTCGACGCCGACCACAATCGCAGTGTCATCACGTTCGTCGGAGCTCCGGCGGCCGCGGCCGAGGCGGCCTTTGCCGGTGTCGCCAAGGCTGCCGAGCTGATCAGCTTGGAAACCCACCAAGGAGCGCATCCCCGGATCGGGGCCACCGACGTCGTTCCCTTCATCCCGGTCCGCGAGGTCAGCATGCGGGAATGCGTGGATCTCGCTCGCGCCCTGGGAAGCCGGGTAGCTGAGCAGCTCGGGATCCCGGTCTATTTGTACGAGGAGGCTGCGGCTCGGCCCGACCGGGTCAATTTGGAAGATATCCGCCGGGGCGAGTATGAGGGGCTCAGATCCTCCATTGTTTCAGACCCCGAGCGGAAGCCGGACTTCGGCCCACAGCAATTGGGCCCGGCCGGGGCGACCGTCATCGGGGCCCGCAGGCCTTTGATCGCTTACAACGTTTACCTCGCGACAGACGATGTGGAGGTTGCGAAGCGAATCGCCAAGACCGTCCGCTTCTCTGGGGGCGGGCTGCGCTTCGTCAAGGCGTTGGGACTGCTGGTCGACGGACGCGCTCAGGTCTCGATGAACCTGACCGATTTCACCCGGACCCCCATCCACCGGGTCGTCGAGATGATCCGACGAGAAGCGGATCGATACGGAGTTGGCGTTCACCATTCGGAGCTGGTCGGCCTGATTCCGCAGGAGGCGCTGGTCGAGTCCGCTCGCTGGTATCTGCAGTTGGATGCCTTGGAGCCGGCTCAGGTCTTGGAGAATCGCTTGTTCGACTCGGCTGCGCCGGGAGCCGACCGCTTCCTCGATGAACTGGCGGCCGGGACTCCTACCCCGGGCGGTGGCTCGGCGGCCGCCTACGCCGGTGCGATGGCAGCCGGGTTGGTCGCAATGGTCGGGCGACTGACCCTGGGCAAGAAGAAATACGCCGCGGTCCAGGACCGGGTCGAGGTGATCGTGGCCACGGCCGATGAGCTGCGCAGTCGGCTGGAGGCCGCGGTCACCCAGGACGCCCGAGCATTCGAAGCAGTACTGGCGGCGAATCGGCTTCCGTCGGATTCGGAGCAGTCAAAGCAGGCCCGCCGGGCGGCGATTGAACGGGCCACTGTGACTGCTGGAGAGGTTCCCTTGGCGGTCGTCAGGGACTGCGCCGACGTTCTCGACCTCACACTCGAGATCGCTTCGGTCGGGAACGTGAACGCGATCAGCGACGCCGGCGTCGCCGGAGACCTGGCGCAGGCCGGTCTGAGCGGCGCAGCGCTGAACGTTAGAGTCAACGCCGCCGGGCTACAGGAGCCGGAGCCCAGGGAGGGTTGGCTCACTGAGTTGGAGAGTGTGCAGGCCTCGGCTCAGGCCGCCCTCCGCGAGCTGCGGGGCATGCTCACCGAGCGCGCCGGCCTCTAGCTCCGAGGCGCGGCAATCGGATCGTCCGCCCGCTACCACCCGCTGACTTCAAAGATCTCGGCGAGCAATTCCGCCCGCTCCTCAGGATTCATTGGGCGCGGTTGAGCGTAGTCTTCGAGCAAGGCGGTCAGCAGCTCGATGCTGATATGCCGCCCCGCATAGAAAACATGCCGGTCCAGGAATTCTTGCCGCAACGCCAGCGAGTGCATCTGATCGAAGAAGAGATTGCCCAGGCCATAGTGAATGAAGCCGCCTCCATAGAACTCCATCGCCTGGGGCCGATGGGCCTGGCTTCCATTGACAATCACCGCGCCGGCCTCCGCCGCCGCACGGAAGCTCTCGATTTGGTCAGTCAACGGATAGGGGCTCACTGACTCAGGCCACTGAAAGGTGAACACCACCAGGTAACCCTGGGCGGTCAACTCGGCGACCTGCTGCAAGAGGCCTTCGTCCTTGCAGGCCAGTGCGCCTGGGCTGCGCTCGGCGGCCCAGTCTCCCCGCGGTCCGGCCGCATTGCAGCCCAGGAAGGCCAGCCGGTTGCCATTGTGCTCGACGATTGCCGGCTTTCGGGCGCTGACCAGGTCCTCCCCACCTCCGAAGGTCTGAAATCCGAGCTGATGATAGAGGTCGAGGGTAAAGCGCAGCGGATCTGGCCCGTAGTCTTGGAGATGGTTCCCGGTCAGTTCGACCAGATCCACCCCGATGTCGCTGAACAGGTTCACGTAGTTGGGATTGGCGCAAAACCTCAGACTCGCCGAGAACGGTTCGGGCGGCGGGCAGTTCGGATTGAAGGCCGCTTCGTGGCTGACGTGGGCGACGTCCGCCTCGCGTAGCCAGTCACCGATCTTCAATCCCGGATAGTCGGGGCCATAGCGATCCATGCGCCAGGCCGTCGCCCGAACCAGCGCCGTCACTCCGGTCATGACCACGATCGTCAACTGATTCGGATCCCGATTGCCGAGGGGCCAGGCCAGCGCGCCCTGCACGGCGTCCATCCCGGCCGGGTCGCCGCTCAACCCGAATTCGATGGCCAGCGGATAGTTCTCTGAATCAAACTGGTCGCGCACCGGCGATTGCCCATCGATCTCCAGCACTTTCCAGCGGGGTTCCAGTGCTTCGAAGGGCACGATCGCAACTGCAGTCTCGGCACTCCACGCCGCGTCGAGCAGTGCTTCGGCCGCTACCACCTGGACCGAAGCCTCCCCTAGCAGACCGGTTAGTGCTTCGGCGTCAGGCGTTCCCACGATCACGCCCGACCCGTCCGCCCACAGCTCCTGCAGCTCCTCGGAAGTCAACCCATCTCTGAGGCTCGGGAACGGAGCCACGGCTGCGTAGATCCAGCGCGCGAGTGGTCGCTGCGGTCTTTGATCAATTCGCACGTCCGCATTTACCGGATCGTCCACCCACTCGACCTCCCGCCCTTCAACCTCTTGGATCGCGGCTGCCGAGGACTTGAGTTGATCCGGCAGCGCGGCGGATACCCACAAGCGAAGTGGGGCGGGGGTTGGGGAGAGGGTCGCGGTCGGCGGGGGTGCCGGAGTCAGCGTTGCCGCGCTGGATGGTGGGGGAGCCGAGTTGGCCGGCGCAATCGGACGACACGACACAGCTCCACCGGCAATCAACGATAACGCCCACAAGCAAAACGCCCTGGTGAGTCTCACCAGGGCGGGTTCCCGGCGGAACATCCGCTCACTCTTCCTGCCCTGCCCCCAGTTCGCCGATCTGGCGCACCAGCCCGAGCAGCAGCAGCCCCAGGCGCACGCCATCTCCGGCTCCGATCTTTGGGGGCTCGTCGTGCTCATGGGATTTGGAAATGATGACGTACGCGGCGCCCAATCCGGTCAGTGCACCAATCAGGCCCCCGATGAGCAGTACTTTGCCCTTCCAACCAGAGTTCAAGTGGGTCTACCTTTGAAGGATCGAGGCCAGGTGACTGAAGGCCGCTCGAAGGGCGCTCAAACCCGCACTCGGGAGGATAACCGCTTGGGCGGTTCGGTCGCTGGCCTGCAGCGCCACTTGCCGTGTCTTAGCCAGCACCGTGCGCGCTTCCATGAAGGGGGGCGGCAGGAGTCGGACCAAGTACCAGACTCCGATCGCAGCCGCGGCCACAACCAAGAGCAGCAGCAGGCCCAGGACAAGACCTATTCCAAGTAAGAAGGCGAGCCCGACGTCGGCCCAGACACTCGGGTCCCCAACTCCCGCTCGGCGCAGCAGCACTCCGCTTGCGACGAGCAGCAAAACTGCCAGTCCCATCGGCAAGTAGATTTCAATCCGCTGTTGCCGCCGGCTAGACTTGGAAGGATTGAACGTGCTCAGACCCAGTCGATGGTATTCAAAGGGATCCATCGCGGCGTATTGTAGCATGCAGGTCGAATCGGCCGACTAAGCCGTCGCTCAGTTGGCCGCAAGGACCGATGGCTCCTTTGCTCGAGCGCGACCCTGATTTAGAATTCAGCTCATGACGCCCGCCCGCGGATTGGTGGCTGCCCAGAAGACCACTCCCAAGACTGTCCTCGACGATTTCGGTCGGGTGATGAAGCTGGCGGAGTTCGAGAGTGCCCTTCCCAAAGGGGTGACTACCGGCCTGAAGATCAACATCTCCTGGCAGACCTGGTACCCGGCCTGCTCCTCCGCCCCCTGGCAGATTGAGGGGGTCATTCTGGCGCTTCGGGAAGCCGGCTACCAGGATCTAGTCGGCGTGCACAACGACACCGTGGTGGTCGACACGGCCGTCGGCGAGTTCAACAACAAACACCGATTCGTCACCGACAAGCACCAGGTTCCATGCATCTACCTGTATGAGCAGAACTTCGAGTGGTTCGAATATCAGCCGAAGCGGCCTCTTCTGGTCCTCGACAAGGTCTACCCGAAGGGCGTTTTCATCCCCCGAGCGCTGGTGGGGCTCAACATCATTCACCTGCCGACCATCAAGACCCATGTGTTCACGACCATTACCGGCGCCATGAAGAATGCCTTCGGCGGCTTGCTGCACCGCGATCGGCACTGGACCCATGCGGTCATCCATGACACCTTGGTGGATTTGCTGATGATCCAACAGGATATCCATCCCGGAATCTTTGCGGTCATGGACGGAACCTTCGCCGGCGACGGGCCCGGCCCACGGGCGATGCGCTGGCACCAGAAGGACTTGCTGCTCGCCTCGGCCGACCAGGTGGCGATCGATGCGGTGTCTGCCAAATTGCAGGGCTTCGATCCGATGCAGATTCGGTTCATCCGCCGGGCTCATGAACTCGGCCTTGGCATCGGCGATCCGCGCCAGATCCGGGTTGTGGGTTATGACATCGAGCAGGAAAAGCCGTGGGGCTTCGTCCAGGAGGACACTTTGGCCAGCCGGGGTCAGAAGGCAATCTACCATGGGCCGTTGAAGCCACTGGAAAAGCTGCTCCTTCAATCGCCGCTCGTCCCCTGGTCGTATTTCGCCAGCAACTTCTATCACAACGTTTACTGGTACCCATTCGTGGGTCGGTCGCGGGTCCGGGCGGCTCTCCGAAACGAGTGGGGCCAGCACTTCAAATCCTACGGAGACGGTCGGGTTGTGATGCCAGGAATGGAGCCAAAGACCGTGGTCCAGGCTCTGGTCGGGCTGGCCGTGCTGACCGCGGCCGGAGCCGCCGGTCTGGGACTGCTGCTCTCGCGCTAAACCTCCGCCTTCCCCACTCCAAGATTGGCCCGGGGCTCGCCGCTCGCCGTTCTAATAAAACGCTGACATTTCACCAATCCAGTTCTTATCGAAATTCCGTATAAACAGCGGGGAGAAGATGGCGCCCCGGCTAACTGCCACGCGGGCCGGCCACATCCCTTGCCACTGTTCGGGGCACTTGAACCCGACGGGCAGCCCCCGGGGAAAAAAGGGATGGAGCTGAGCGCATCTGTGACGGAAGAGCATAGTGATCTCGTGAAGGAGTCCTCAATAAAAGACATAGTCGATTTCGACCACTCCGCCATGCAGGCGGCCGATTCCGGCGATTCGATCGCCCAGTACCTTTCAACGGTGGGGCGAGTGCCGCTGCTCAAGATGCACGAGGAGGTCGAGCTGGCCAAACGGATCGAACGCGGCAATCGAGCCAGCGACGCACTGCTGAAGACGACCGGCGGACCGGAGCACCGCGCCGATCTCCTTCGACAGGTGCAAGATGGGATGGCCGCCTTCGAGCATTTGATTCTGGCCAACTCGCGGCTGGTGGTAAGCGTCGCCAGGAGATACCGGGGCCGGGGAGTGCCGTTTACCGATCTGATCCAGGAAGGGCATATCGGCCTGATCCGGGCCGCCAAGAAGTTCGAATATCATCGCGGGCTTAAGTTCTCCACGTATGCGACCTGGTGGATCCGGCAGGCAATTACCCGGGCCCTCTCCGATCAAAGCCGGGTCATCCGCCTGCCGGTGTACCTCGGGGAGATGATCACCAAACTTCGCCACAAGACGATCGTCTTGACGATGGAGCTCGGACGCGAACCGAGCGTGGAGGAACTGGCCGAGGCGCTGGAGACGACTCCGGAACATGTAGCAGAAGTGAGGCGGGCGACCGAACAGCCCATGTCGCTGGAATCGCCGTTGGAGGAGGGCTCCGAGCGGGAGCTGGGGGACTTGCTGCCCGACCAAGAGGGGCCCGACCCGGAGGAGTGGACCTCGGAAGTGCTCCTGGGGGAGGATCTCGAAAAGGCGCTGGAAGAAATCCCGGAGCGGGAGCGAGCAGCTCTGGAGCTCCGCTTCGGCCTGCTGGATGGCAAGGTACGCACGCTGGAGGAGATTGGCCGCCGGCTGGGGGTCACCCGGGAGCGGGCTCGCCAGCTCGAGGCCCAGGCCCTGCGCCGGTTGCGCAACCCGGCTCAGCGGCAAAAGTTGATTGACTACTGGAAAAAGTAGCCCGACCGACAGGCACAAGTCACATCGAATCGCAGCGCGCCCACCGGCGAACTTTCGCCGGTGCGCGCTTCTTTTCTTGCCCCGTTGAACACCCTTACCGGCTGTCCCCAACGCGCCTGTCCACGTAGAATTCACACTGATGGATGAAGATTCTGGAATTACCCGGGTCGGCGGAGTACCGGGGCTGGCCGGATGAACGCTGCGACCATCCGGGTCGAGCTGCACTGCCACACCTACCGCTCCAAGGATTGCCTGATGCGGATTGACCGGCTGTTGGAGACTGCCCGAAGGAAAGGGCTGCAGCGCCTGGCGATCACCGACCACAATCAGATCGAGGGCGCCTTCGAAGCCTACGCGATGGACCCCGAGCTGGTGATCGTCGGCGAGGAGATCTTCACGACCCGCGGAGAACTGCTGGGCTACTACATGAAGGAGCTCATCCCGCCCGGCCTCGAACCGATGGAAACGATCGAGCGGATGAAGGCCCAAGGGGCGGTGATCAGTGTGCCCCACCCCCTTGACTCAGTTCGAGGCGGCGCCTGGGAGGAGCAGGATTTGCGCGCCATCCTCCCGTTTGTTGACGCGTTGGAGATTTTTAACGCTCGCTGTATCGGGGGCCGGGCCAACCGGCAGGCCCAGACCGTGGCTCAGCAGGCTGGCCTGCCCGGCACCGCGGGCTCGGACGCTCATTCCTATTTGGAAGTTGGGACTGCCGGTCTCCGGCTCCCTGCTTTTCACGATGCGGCCAGCATGCGGGAAGCTTTGCTGCAGGCCGAGGTCGTCGGGCGGCTCTCGTCGCCCTTGGTGCACTTTCTTTCCCGCTACGCGAGCTTCCGGAAAAAACTCGGCCGCGGGGCCTAGCTTTCCTTATGCCTCAGGTGGGGAAAGAGGATCACTTCCCGGATGTTCGGGCGGTCGGTCAGCAGCATCGCCAGCCGATCGACGCCCAATCCGAAGCCCCCGTTCGGAGGCATCCCATATCGCATCGCCCGCAAGTAGTCCTCATCCATCGGATGCCGCTCGACATCGTCCTCGCGGTAGGTCTTTCCGAGCTCGAGAAATCTGGCTTCTTGATCGAGCGGATCGTTCAGCTCGGTGAAAGCGTTGCAGATCTCCATGCCGCCCACGAAGCCCTCGAATCGCTCCACCGTTCCGGGTAGACCGGGCTTGCTCTTGGCGAGGGGAGAAATCTCGCGGGGATAGTCAAACAGAAACGTCGGCTGAATCAGCTCGGGCTCCACGTACTGCTCTAGCAGCGTCTCGATCAGTTTGCCGCGGGGGGTGCCGGGGTTTGGTTCCAGCCCGGCCCGCTGCATGGCGGCGAACAGCGACTCGGCGGTCGGGTGCTCCTGGTAGTCGATTCCCGATCGCTCGCCGATCGCGGCCCGCAGCTCGAGCCTTCGCCACGGCGGAGCCAGATCGATGGATTGTCCCTGGTAGGTGATCCGAGCGCTGCCGGTCACTTGCTCGGCCACGGTGGCCAGCATTTGCTCGGTGATCTCCATAACCTGCAAATAGTCGGCATAGGCCATGTAGAACTCGAGCTGGGTGAATTCCGGAAGGTGAGTCCGGTCGACCCCCTCGTTTCGAAAGTCCTTACCGATCTCGTAAACCCGCTCCAGCCCTCCAACGAGGAGACGCTTGAGGTAGAGCTCGAACGAGATCCGCAGATACAGGTCTTGATGGAGCTGATTGTGGTGAGTGACAAACGGCTTGGCGGCCGCTCCACCGTAGATCGGCTGCAAGACCGGGGTCTCGACTTCCAGGAAGCCAAGATTGTTGAGAAACTGTCGAAGCGCACCGATCACTTTCGCCCGGACCCTGAAGAGATCTCGAACCTCTGGATTGACGGCTAGGTCAGCGTAGCGTTCTCGAAACCGGGCTTCCGGGTTGTCGAAGGCTGAGTGAACGACCCGCTCCCCCCCTACGATCTCCTCTTTGGCGGCCGGGAGCGGGTAGAGCGATTTGGCCAACATCTGGAAGCTTTCCACCCGGAGCGTGACTTCTCCGGTGCGGGTGCGAAACAAGGCCCCCTCCGCCTGGATGAAATCTCCCAGGTCGAATGCCTCCTGCACGAGCTGGAGCCGCTCCTGGCCCAGGTCTTCCTCCCGAAAATACAGCTGAAGTTTGCCTTCTCCGTCTTCGAGGTGAGCAAAGAGGGTCTTACCCATCGCTCGGATCGAGCGCAGTCGCCCAGCCACAGCCGCCCGTAGCTCACCCAGCTCTTCGTAAGCCGCCAGGGCCGCCGCTGAGCTGTGGGTCCGCACAGTCCGGGTCGGATAAGCCTCCAGGCCTTCTTTTCGCAGCCGTTCTAGCTTCTGCATCCGGGCTTCCATCAGCCTGTCGACCATGGATTCGCTCTCCGTTCCGCGGACTCGGCCTATGCAAAAAGCGCCCCGCGCCAGGTGCTGCGCGCAGGGCGACTCTTTATTCCGCCGAACTCACTTGATCTTGATGACTCGGAAGTTCAGAACGCCAGCTGGGGCGTCGACCTGAATGCGGTCACCCACCTTGCGCTCAAGTAACGCCCTGCCAAGCGGAGACTCGTTGGAGATCAACCCGTCCTTGGGGCTGGCCTCGGCGGCTCCCACAATCGTGTAGGTTTCGTTGGCCGCTCCGTCCTCCTGCACGACCACCGTACTGCCGATCTTCACCGAGTCCTTCGATCGGGCCCGCTTGATCTCCAGGGCCGTGGCCAGGATATGTTCGATCTCGAGAATCCGCCCTTCCACAAACGCCTGCTCGTTCTTGGCGGCCTCGTACTCGGCATTCTCGATGAGCTCACCGTCCTCCATGGCTTCATGCAGCCGGTGAGCGACTTCCTGGCGCTTGACCTGCCGCAAGTGCTGAAGCTCATCCTCGAGCTTCTTGCGGCCCTTCTTTGTGAGATAAGCAGCTTGACTCGACATCTTCCCCACCTGCCGGCCGCGACCTCTAGACGCCGATTTCTGCGCGCCGGCCATTATGACAAAATGAACTGAGAGCAGCCTCTCAGCCCATTCGAGGCGGCGATCATAGCATATCACGCAGGTCATGTCCAGCCGACCGGCTTCGAGGGTAATATTGGTATTCGAAACCGAAGTGAAGAGGTCCCTGCTCGATGCGGCCACAATCCGGAGATCCGGCTCCAGATTTCGAACTCCAAACCGATGAGGGGACTACCGTCCGCCTGGCTGACTTCCTAGGCAAGCGGGTCGTCCTATTCTTTTACCCTCGAGCAGACACCCCTGGATGCATCAAGGAGGCCTGCGGTTTTCGCGACGACTACCTCGCTTTTCAAGGTCAGGACGTCGTGGTGCTCGGCATCAGCCCCGATACCGTCCGCGCCCAAAGGCGGTTCCGGGAGCGCTACTCCTTCCCGTACCCCCTGCTGGCGGATGCCGACCACCGGGTGGCGGAGGCCTACGGGGTGTGGGAAGGCAAGCAGCTGTTCGGCATCACGTACAAGGGGGTGGTCCGCACTACCTTCTTGATCGACGAGCACGGGAAGCTCATCCGGGTCTACGAAGGGGTTGTCCCCGAGGGTCACAGCCAAGAGATCCTGGCCGAGCTTCAGTTAGCGAAACCGTAGCCCGCCCCAGGCCGGGTTAGAATCCTAAGCGCGCGCCGTTAGCTCAACTGGCAGAGCAGGGGCCTTTTAAGCCCAAGGTTACAGGTTCGAGTCCTGTACGGCGCACCTTCAACTCGCGGCCCGCCCCGCTCACGGTCCCCCCTTTCTTCCCTCCCAGCCTTACAGATCTGTAAGGAAAGAACCCCAGGCTTCTCCTGTACAGTCTCAGCGAGAGATTCCGCTTCTGGTTCTCTTTGGCCCTTCCTGTTAACAAGAGAAGGTTATGGCTGAACGAGTCCTTGTCGTCCAACTTGAGCGCAAGCACCTGTTGGCTTTGTCGCGGGTGTTTGAGGACCGCGGAGACGTGGTCCTGACGGCCTCCTCCCTCAAGGAAACCGGCAACCTCGTGCAGCGCTACAAGCCGGAGCTCATTCTGCTCGATGTCCAGATGCTGGGAGAGAATTGGGCCCGGGCCGTCCCGCCAATGCAGCGCGGCGCACCCAATTCGCGCATCCTGTTGACCAGCAACGGAAACCACCGGCCGCTCCGACGCCAGATCAAGGAATTCAAGCAGTGGGGCGTCATTCGCCCACCGTTCACGGACTCGAAGATCGAGAAGGCTCTCCTGTCTTCCAGCAACGGCCACGGCATCGGAGAAGGGCTGGTGGATGCCGAGCCGGTGCCCAGCAAGATCCGATTCCCGATCCGTTACAAAATCACCTTCCCATACATCGCTCTGGCTCTGGTCCTGGCAATGGCCGCCGCGATCGTGGTGACCAACGTCGTGCTCGACACGGTCGAAGAACGCTTTGCCAATCAGCTGATCGAAAGCGGGCGGCTGTCGGCCGAGTGGATGGTGAAGGAGGAAGATCGGTTGCTCGAGTCCCTGCGGATGGTCGCGCACACCGAAGGGGTTCCGGAGGCAGTCCAGGCCGATGACGCCGAGCTTCTGCGCGAGATCGCGTTGCCCATCGCGGTGAATGGGCAGCTGGAGGCGCTGGAGATCCTGGATGTGAACGGGGTCAGCCTGCTCTCCTTGCGCCAACAGCAGGAAGATCAGTTTGAAGACTACGACGCTTCGCGCGGCGAAAACCTGTTTCAGGAGTGGGAGTTCGTCCAGCAGGTCTTGAACACCGAGGTGGATACCCTCGGGGACAAGTTTTCCGGGGTAGTTTCCGCTCCCTGGGGCGACTTCTTCTATGTGTCGGGCCCGATCTTAGGTGAGACCAATCAGCTTGAAGGAGTCGTGCTGGTCGGCAGGTCGCTCGGGTCGTTGAGTCGAGAAATCCGAGAGGCCACCCTCGCCCAGACCACGATTTACGACTTCGGTGGTGCGCCCCAGGCGACCACTTTTTTGGAAGAGGTGGGGCCACTGGGCTCCGAGCTCGCGGCCGGTGTGTTGAACCGCCAGGCCGAAGAGAGCTTTCTCCGCAATCTGACCGTCGCCAATATCGACTACAGCGAAATCATCGGCACCCTGGACTCCCGAGGCGGAGTAGACGTGGCCTTGGTGGGAACCTCGCTTCCGCAAACCTTCCTCGTCCATCCCAGCCAGGTCACCCGGCTGCAGATTTTTGGCCTGGCAACCCTGGGATTCCTATTTGTCATCGCGGCCGGGGTATTGGTGGCCAACCGGATCACTCGGCCGCTGCTCGATGTAGTGCAGGCCTCTGAGGCAGTGGCCCAGGGGAACCTAACGGTGAAGCTCGATGCCCGCGGCAACGACGAACTGGCCACTCTGGCTCGAGCCTTCAACGACATGGTGATCTCGCTAGATCGATCGAACCGCGAGCTGCTCGAGGCCTACAACACTACGCTTGAAGGCTGGTCCAAGGCGCTGGAGCTGCGAGACGAAGAGACTGAAGGCCACACCCAGCGGGTGACCGACCTGACTGTGCGCCTGGCCCGCCGGATGGGAATCAGCGACGATGACCTGGTTCAAATCAAGCGCGGGGCATTGCTTCACGACATTGGCAAAATGGGGATTCCGGATGGAATTCTCAACAAGCCTGGGCCGCTCTCCGAACCGGAATGGGAAGTCATGCGAAAGCATCCGATCTACGCCTACCAGATGCTCTCGCCGATCGGCTATTTGCGTCCGGCGCTGGCGATCCCCTGCTGCCACCACGAGCGCTGGGATGGCAGTGGTTATCCGATGGGCTGGAAGGATGAGGACATCCCGCTCGCAGCCCGAATCTTCGCGGTGGTCGACGTTTACGACGCGCTCCGCTCGGATCGACCATACCGGGTGGCCTGGCCCGAAGAGCGGGTGCTGGATCATTTGGAATCCAATAAGGGCGTCCACTTTGACCCGAACGTCGTGGACGAGTTCGTCCGCATGATTCGGAACGAAGGCCCCGACGGCCGGGTCGCGATGCGAACGCCGGCCATCCATCAAACCATGCTGCGCCGGACGGTTCCCCTCGGATGACCGATTCAGAGCGCAGCGCGAGCCAAAGCCGACGGCCGGCCCTTCTGATGCTGGCCCTGGGCCTGATCGGGGTCTCGATTTGCGCGGTTTCCCTGTTTGCAAACGTGACCCTGGGCGAGGCCGAATCGTTCATCGCCGCCCCGCTGCACTCCGCCGCATTGGCGAACTACGCTCAAGATCCGATCGGCGGCCGGCTGCAGAGCCTCAGCATTCGCATCATCGAGTTCGCCATCAAGGACCGAGAGCCGGAGGCCGACGACGCCGGCGCTCGGGCGACTGACGTTGTGGAGAGCCTGAAGAGTCCAGTCCCAACTGTGACGCCAAAACCCGGGGATCCCACCGCCACGCCACCCCCACCAACTACAGCCGTGCCGTCGGCAACAATGGGAAGCTCAGGCACCCCAACCTCAACTCCCAGCCCGACCCGTACCCCGACCCGCACGCCGAGCGCGACCCCGACCGACCTACCGACCGCCGGCCCCAGCGCAACTCCAACCAAGACGCCAACCCCTGGACCGACTTCCACGCCCACCAAGACCCCGACCCCGAGCAGCACGCCGACCGCGACCCACACGCCGACCTCAACCCACACACCGACACCGTGCAAAGTCACGCCAGTTGTCAACATCGAACTGCCTGTCGGCGGAACCCTCTACGGCCCGGGTGACGAAATCGAGGGCCATGCCCACGCCTGGGACCCGGACAACGTAAACCCGAGCACCTGCTCTCCCACACCGGAAGCAGATGGTGCTGGCATTCAGGAGGTTGAGTTCCAAGTCAAGCGGCTGGGGACCACCGTCTTCTCCCACACCGAGTTCTTCTCCGAGTACTGCGCCTTCGATGGGAACGAGCCCTGCCCAACGGTGGCCGTGAGCGGCCTACAGTGGCCAAACTCGGCCCCGATTGTCGCCGGCCCGCATGAGCTGTGGGCCCGCGCCAAGGATGATGAGGGTCAGTTTAGCGCGTGGGTCTCAACGAGCTTCACGATCAGTTTGTCGCTCACCGCGACGCCTGCACCGACCGCGTCAATCACCCCGGTGCCTACACCCACGGCGACTCTCCCTCCCTCAGCCACGCCAACGCCGTCGTGTACGGGCTATTCGTTGACACCGTTTACTGGCTCATCGAACGATGTCTGGTGGACACTGACCAATGGCGGGGGGACTGCGGTCACGATTATCGGGATCGACCTGGAGTGGACGCTATCGGGCGGCCTTGTCAAAGTCAAGCTAAATGGCGCCGAGCTCTGGAACGTCGGCGACCCCAGCAGCCCTGCGAACATCACCTCCGACTGGACTGGGGTGAGCCGGCTTTTCAATCCTTCCGTTTCGAAGGAACTGAGATTCGAATTCGATAACTCGGTGGGTGGCAACACCTTTACGGTAACAGTGCACTTCGATAATTTGTGCGACGTGCCGGCCTCGGATACCGCCTAGAGTAGCCTGAGCGCGGAGCAAGAGTTTCGGGAGCGAAGCGAATCTCGCGAATAGAGAGCGGGCGACCGCCAAAACTCCAGGCGATCGCCCGTCTGATTCTTGGGGGAACTCGTGCTACTGCGGGGTTGTGCTCGTGTACAGGCCGACCCGGTTGCCGGAAGGATCCATGA
>CAZPZD010000012.1:0-8927 GCA_964590515.1 uncultured Anaerolineaceae bacterium
TGAGTCATACTCATTTCAAGAGGCGGCCGAGTGCCTGAAGTAACTTTACGCGCCTATGCCAAGCAGATCGACGAGCTCATCGAGCGGGAGCGGCTCGAGGAGGCGATCGCGCACTGCCGCCATATCCTCCACGGCTACCCAAAACATCTGGAGACTTACCGTCATCTAGGTAAGGCTTACCTGGAGGCGAAGCGCTATGGGGATGCGGCGGATATCTTTCAACGGGTCCTGTCCGCAGCTCCGGACGACTTCGTTTCACATATCGGGATGGCCATCGTTCGAGAGGACGAAGGCAATCTGGATGCGGCCATTTGGCATATGGAACGGGCCTTCGAGACCAACCCGGCCAATCCGGCTATCCAACAAGAAATGAAGCGCTTGATCGGGAAGCGCGACGGGCTGGAGCCGCACAAAGTCCGGTTGACTCGCGGCGCGCTTGCCAGGATGTATGCCCACGGCGAGCTCTACGCCCAGGCCGTTGCTGAGCTGCGCTCGGCCCTGCAGGAAGACCCCGAACGGCCGGACTTGCAGGTCTTGCTTGCTGATATTTACTGGCAGACCGATCAGCACGGCGAGGCGACCTCGCTTTCCAACCGGATCGTGGAGAAGCTCCCCTATTGTCTGATCGCTAACAGAATCCTGGCCGCCGGGCTGCAAGCTGGAGATCGGGTCGAGGAAGCTGCGGTATTCCATCGCAGGATTGCCGGACTGGACCCCTACGCGGCATTTGTCGAGTCCGCAATGGCCGATCCCGCCTCGGTCGAGCCCTCGGCGGTCATGGTCGAGAAGCTCGAGTGGCAGGCCGGGGACGCTCAACCGGCATCCCGCCAGCCCGGTTGGGCAGCCACCCTCGGATATGAAATGCAGGAGGAACGCAAACGTTCCGAGGCAGGCGAAGGTTTGCCGCAGACTGGTCCGCTCCCTCCGTGGCTCGAACCCGGCGAACCTCGGCCGTTTGAATCGAAGGCCGAGGATGAGCTTCGCGAGCAGATCGAGGCCCGCGAAGAGGCGAGCGACTCAACTCCGGCGCCGGTGGAATCGGCGTGGATGCCGGAGCTCGAAGCATACAAGTCTGAACCGCCTGCCGAGCCGGCGCTCGAGTGGGATGCCGAATCCGCTCCTGAGCCGGGGCCGGCCCCCTCGTGGATGAGCGAAGTCGAGCCGACGAGCGAGGGTGCTGGGTCGCCGCGCCCGGAGCAGGAGAGTGCGGTTCCGGAGTGGATGCAGGCCGCGGGCTGGGACGATTCCAGCGGAGAAGCTACCGACCGACCGATCTCGTTCTCGGACGAAGAATTGAGCGTCCTGGATGCGGGCGGCCTCCCCTCCGAGCCAGCCGCAACCGATGAGCTTGCGCCCGCGGAGCTCCCAGATTGGATCCACGATATGGCCCCGACCGACGGGCAAGAGCCCGAGGCCGCCGCCGACCCAGACCTCGAGCCGTCAGGCGAGGCCACCTTTCCCACAGCCGAGTCGGACGGGAAAGAACTGCCGAACTGGATTACCGAGGATTCTCCCGGCGCGACCGAGACGATCGTCACCTGGCTTGGAGGCCGCACCAGCGAGCCCGCCGAGACCGAAGAACCGCCGGCCACTGACCTGCCGACCTGGATGAGCGACACCGGTCCACTGGAAGAGGCTCAACTGGGAGACAAAACCCCGCCGTCCGGTCTGCTGCGCCGGGTGGCTGCCAAGCCCGAGCCGGCCGAGCCGGCGGCCCCGCCCGTATTGCCGGGTTGGCTATCGGCGGTGGCAGATGCGGCCGCCCGCGAGGAACCACCGGCTAGTCCGATCGAACCGACGGTGGAGCCAGCCGAAGCTCGACAGACCGACCTGGCCCCCAGCCAAGTTCCAGATTGGCTGTCGGCCGCGATGGAAAACCGAGAACAGCCGGTCGAAGCAAGCGGTGTGTCGGAACTTGAGGAGTTCCCTGAGGCAGCCCCGAGCTGGTTGACCGGGATCGGAGAGCCGGAACCTGCCGATGAGCCAGCCGAGGAGCTTGCAGGGCTGGCCGATGAAGCGCCGCCTCGGGCCGAGGGCCTGGAGGCCACACCGGGGGTGGAGACGCCCGATTGGTTAAAGGGTTTGGCTGATGAAGGCGCCGACACGGTCGAAGTTCCTGGAGCGCGCACCCACGCGGCTCCAGACTGGTTGAGAGAGATTGCTGTTCCGGGAAGCGTGGGCTCTCAGGAATCCGAAGAACCGGTCTCCCAGATCGAGGTCGCGCCGGACTGGCTTCAGGGGCTCGCGGAAGAGCCCGAGCCGGCATCCCCCGCCGCCGGAGTGCCGGACTGGTTGGAAGGGCTCGAACCGGAGCCGGAGGCTGCGCCCGAAGCCCGCGCCGAACTGCCGCGGTCGAGGCCGGAAAGCGTGCGGGAAGAAGTTCCGCCCGCACCCGAGCCTGTTGAAGAGGATGACGATGCAGTGCTGAGCTGGCTGGAAGGCCTGGCTGCCCGGCAGGTTGACCCTTCGGTTGCAGAGAGGGCCCCGGCGACCCGGCCTGCTGCGCCCATTTTGGAGCCGCGCAATATTCCCGAAGAGGCCGAAGAAGGCTTGGAGTGGCTCGAACAGCTGGCTGAGAAGCGCGGCCTCGACGTCGATGTGAGCGTCCCAAGGCCGCTTGCCCGGGCCCCGGAGCCTGAGCCCGAAGCTGAGCCGGAGCCTGCGGAAGCAGAGCCGACGGTGCTCGACACTGCTCCGGATTGGCTGACCCGGATGTCCACTCAGCCACTTCCGAAACTCGAGCTACCGGCCGAGGCGCCTCCCGCACAGGCTGAACCCGAGGGTTGGAGTGAATTGGACTGGGCACTCGAAGAGGAGCCGGGCGCCGCACAACCATCTGAACTGCCGGCCCAGTTGGAGGCCGAGCCGGTGACTGTGGAGCCACCCGACGAGCCTGAGCAGCAAGACGAGGTCCCCGGATGGTTGCTGGAAGCCGCGGCGCAAGCGGAGCCCTCCCCGAGCGCCCCAACCTTGCCGGGATCGGTAGAGCCTGCGCCGGCTCCGGCCACTGCCCCTGCTGCTCCCCCGGCGGTCGAGCCACCGGTCCCCGCGGCACCAGTCCCTGCTGCCCGACGGGTGAAACCCGATCCGGCAAAGGTGCTTGAGGAGTCCCGGCAGGCGTTGGCGACCGGCGATATCGGATCCGCCGCAAAGCTCTACACCGGGCTGATTAAGCGGCGTGAGTCCTTGGGGCAGGTCATCGAGGATCTGCGGATCGCACTGGAGCGAACGCCCGACGCGGCGACACTGTGGCAGGTCCTGGGCGACGCTTATATGAAGGGCGACCAGACCGCCGAGGCGATCGAGGCCTACCGAAAGGGCATGGAGGCCAGCTGACCTCGGCGGCTTGCAGGAGCGAATGGATCTGAACTCAGGTCTCCCCGAGTTCAGTTTTGTGGAGATGAAATTGCAGCGGACCCTGGTTCTGATCAAGCCGGATGGAGTTCAGCGGGGGCTGGTTGGGGAGATCACCGGCCGGCTCGAACGCCGTGGCCTGAAGCTAGTCGCCGCCAAGTTCGTCAAAGTGGACGCCGACTTGGCTGCCCGCCATTATGCCGTCCACGAAGGAAAGCCTTTCTACGAAGGGCTCATCCGCTACATTACCTCGTCACCGGTGGTGGCGATGGTCTGGGAAGGACCGGCGGCGATCGAGGCTGTGCGCCAGACGATGGGGGCGACCGATCCTCGGCAGGCCAGTCCGGGTACCGTGCGGCATGACTTCGGACTCGAAATTGGCCGCAACCTCACCCACGCCTCCGACGGGCCTCAGACGGCTGAGCAGGAGATTCCACTCTGGTTCGGGCCGGACGAGATCGTCAGTTGGTCGCGCGATTCGGACGGCTGGATTCTCGAAAAGTAGCCGAGCCGTCCTTCAGGCCATCCGAAGCAACACCTTCCCTTTTCCCCACAGCTCTTCCAGCCCGTAGTATTCACGAAGCTGCTCTGAGAATATGTGCAGGACCACGCTGCCGTAATCGTGCAGCACCCAGCCGCTGGCCGCCTCTCCTTCGACATGCAGCGGTCCACTCCCGTATGCCGCTTTTACCCGGCGCTGAACTTCATTGGACAGTGCTTTCAACGTCCGCTCGCTTCCCCCGGTACTGATGACAAATAGGTCCGCGAAACTGCAGATCCCGGACAGGTCCAGCAGCAGGATGTCTTCCGCCTTGCGCTCCTCGAGGGTGTTCACAATGGATTTGGCCAGCTCCAGCGGCACCGGTGTGGATCTCAATTTGGGGTCCTCAGCGGCGCGAAGTACAGGCGGGAATACACCGCCCCGGCCCCGGTCAGCTCGCTCCGCATGAGGCTGACCCCTTCCGCCTGGACCGAACCGAGATTGGCGCTTCGGACCGTCCGGAGCTGATCAGCCAGCAGCCCCAGCTCGCTTTGGCTCGCCTCGCGCCGGAGCCGGCCCAGGGTCAGGTGCGGATGGAAGGTTCGCTCTTCAGCATCGATCCCAACCTTCGAGACCCTGCCCCCAATCTCGGCTTGCAGCTTGCTGAGCGAGACATCAGCCTCCCGGATGCCGATCCAGATTACCCTCGGTCGATTAAGGTTCGGGAAGCCTCCCAGTCCGCCGACCTCAAAGATCATTCGCGGGTGGTTGACACACACTTCATCCAGGCTGCCGGCGATCAACCCAACGGTCCGGTCATCAATCTCGCCTAGGAATTGGAGGGTCAGGTGGATCGCCTCCGGCTCTACCCATCGGATCGCCTGCCCGCCCACCAGTTCCCGCAGCTTGGCGATTTCGGTCCCTAGCCTTCGCTGCATGGCGCTTGGAAGTTCGACGGCGATAAAGGCGCGCACGGCCTGGGCTATGCGGCGGCCCAGTCGAGGTTCGAAGCCGGGGGATTAAGCAAGAACGGCCAGGCGAGTGTTTCCGGCGCCTGCCGCTCTGTTAGCCCGTTGGCCCAACCCATCCATGCAGATTATACCATTTACGACCCCGAGGGCTGCCATTAGAATGCCGGAGCAATGGAGGGCTTGGGTCGCCGCGATGTTCTTCGGCTTGGACTGCTTTCCCCCGGCGCGCTCGCCCTCCGCCCCCCGGACCCGCCGGCTGGCTATCCAGCATTCGGGATCGGTAGAGTCTCAGTCGAGTGGATTGGTCTGTATTCGGAACCGTCGTTCCGCGCTCCCCAGCCGCACAAGTTGACCCGCGATACGCTGCTCAGCATGCTGGCCCGGGTCACGGCCGACGAGGGACCCCGCCACAATCCCATCTGGTACTCGGTGCCCGACGGGTACGTTCACTCCGGTCACGTGCAGCCGGTCGCCTGGCGGCCGACGCGGGCGGAGCGCCACGTCCCAGCGGCCGGCGCCCTGTTTGAAGTCTCGGTGCCTTACACCCGTACCTACCGCAGTCCCGACCCGGCCTCCGACCCTCTGTACCGCCTGTACTATCAGTCCACGGCCTGGGTCACCTCATCCCAGATCGGTGAGGATGGTCGGATCTGGTATGAGTTGCTCGACGACCTGCTGCGGATCCGCTACTACGTGCGCGGCGAACACTTGAGGCGGATTTCGCCCGCCGAATTCTCACCGATCTCGCCCGAAGTTCCGCTGCAGCACAAACAGATCTCGGTCGACCTGCGCACTCAGGAGCTGTTCTGCTATGAGTTTGACCGGCTGGTGTTTCGAACCCGGATCTCGAGCGGCATTCCGGATACCCGGCCCCGCGAGAATGGGATCCCGACGATTACTCCCTCCGGCCAATTCTTCATTGAAGTCAAAATGCCGAGCCGCCACATGGGGGACGGACGGATCACGCCGGACCTGGAGGCCTATGAACTGCCCGGGGTCCCGTGGGTCTCTTTCTTCACCGCCACGGGAATTGCCTTCCACGGAACCTACTGGCACAACGACTTCGGGAGACCGATGAGCCACGGCTGCATCAACATGGACACCCAAGAAGCCAGGTGGCTCTACCGCTGGACCCTCCCGGTCGTTCAGCCGGACGAGAAGCACCGGATCGGCCGGGGAACCCCCATTTACATTAGCTGAGTTCTAGAGCCGCTGCTTTCCCTTGCGGACCTGGTCGAGCAGCTGGGGGAGTTGCCCGGTCTGTCTGAAACCCGAAGCCCCCCGGTCGACCGCCTCCTGCCCTTGGGCTTCGGTGAGCGCCTCGGCCAGCACGAAGATTTCGAATCCCTGCCCTAATTGGCGCAATCCACGCAGCAGCCAGTAATCGCGTTCTTGGGCCATATCCGAATTCACCAAGACCATTTCGGGTGGGATGTGCTCGGCCAGCGCCAGGGCCTCTTCGGCCCCGGCCGCCTCGGTCACCCGGTAGCCGTGGGCCTGGATCATCATGACCAGGAACTCGCGGGCGATGTCATCTTGCTCGGCCACTAATACCCGGCCGGCAGGGCTGAGCCCTGCTCCCAGCACTGCCTGAATCGTAGAGACGAGCGCCCCGGTGCCAGTTGGTCGCACGAGAAAGCTGGCTGCCCCGAGCCGCTCCCCCTGTGGATCGCTAGTCGAAGTGAGGAACAACACCGGGATATTCAGCGTGCGACTGTCCTGCTTGAGCACCATCGCGACGTCCAGGGCTCCCGGATCGCGGGCCAGCATGTCCAGCAGGATCAGATCGGGCTGCTCGCGCCGAGCCAACCCTAACACCTCCCCGCCGTTCGAGGTCGGGATGACCGAATATCCCTCATCGACGAGTTCTGCCGTCATCTCCGCCAGGCGGGCCGGCTCGTCGATCACCAGCAGCAAGGTTTCGCCGGATTTCGGCTCCCCGCTCAAGTGGTACTCGACGATGCTGCGGAGGTCGCCCTCGCCTCTGGGTGCTGCCAGAAGTGGGAGGGAGAGTCGAAAGGCGGGTTGGTCGGGCTCGGGATACTCCAGAGTGAGGTTTCCGCCGAGTCCGCCGGCCATAGCCTGAATCGAGGGAAGCGACGGAAGCGACGGGATCAGCGGCTGCGGCGTTCGGCTCGAGCTAGCCGTCGGTTGCAGCCCGTCGGCTAGCCGCCTGGCGGCCAGTGGTGAAGCGGGCAGCTTGACCTGGACCACCGCCCACGGATTTTCGGCGGGATTGCCTTCGAGCCGGGAGCCGCTGGCCCAAATCTCGGCCGTCACTAGGACTTCGCCCTGCTCGGCGGCGTCCACGGCATGGCCGATGACGCCCCCGATCAGGCTGACCAAGCGCTGTCGGTCCCCCCGAACCGCAGGCAGGTGGGCCGGATACTCGGCCACAACTGTCACCGGCTTGTCGCCGATCAATCCGACTGCCTGGGCGACCGCTTCCTCGATCGCCTGAGGAAGATCGGTGCGGGCCTCTCGCCGCTCAACCATAGTTGACTTCTCGCAGTGGGCGCCTCACGCGGACTAGCCCTCCTCCAGACGGTACCCGTAACCACGGACTGTCACCAGGCGCTGTGGGTTTTCCGGATCCGTTTCGATCTTCTGGCGGACGAACCAGATGTAGCGGCGTAACGCACTGCTGCCTTCTTCCCGGAGATTGCGCCAGACCGCGGCGGTGAGGTCCTCCTGAGAAACGGCCTCCCCTGGCCGGCTGGCCAGAGCCGCCAGCAATCGGAACTCGGTCGGGGTCAAGGCAAGCGGTTGACCGGCCAGACTGGCCTCCATGCGCCGGGTGTCCACTTCGATCGCCCCTACCCTGTGGAGTGGCGGCTCCTCCGCTGCACCCGAGCTGGCGCGTGCCAAAACTGCCTTGATTCGGGCGGCCAGTTCGGCCAGGCTGAACGGTTTAGCCAGGTAATCATCCACTCCTAGCCGGAATCCTCTCAGTTTGTCCGCCTCGGACGATTTTGCAGTCAGCATAATGATGGGCGTGTGGGCCATCTCCCGCACCCGGGCACAGACCTCCCAGCCGTCCATGCCGGGCATCATCACGTCCAGCAAGATGAGTTCCGGCCGCTCACGGAAGAACTCTTTCAGGGCCTTGGTGCCCCGGTCAGCCTGGACGACTTGGTGACCCTCGCCCTCCAGGTACTCTCCGACGAAGCGCAGCAGGGTCTTGTCGTCGTCAACCGCCAGGATCTTCGCCATTACTCCACTGCCACCGGGAGCCAGAAGACGAACTGGGCGCCGGCAGACATGCTCTGCTTGACCCGGATCGTCCCCCCCATGGCCTCGACCAGCCGCCGCACCATCGGCAGCCCGAGGCCGTGTCCATACACTTCCCGCTCATCACGGCTGTCGAGCCGGTGAAACATTTCGAATATCCGCTCCCGCTCTTCCGAAGGAACTCCCGGCCCTGAGTCGCTGAGGCTCACCCGGATCTGTCCATTCTCGGCCGCCGCCGCCAGGCTCAGCTCGCCCTCCGGGGCATATTTCATCGCGTTGTCCATCAAGTGATACAGGATGCTCTTCAAGCCGGCCTCGTCCGCCCGGATCCTGGGCAACTTAGGCGGGAATTCCCTGCGCATCCGGGTGAGATCGGGAAACTGGGCCACGACCTGCTCCGCCACTTCGACCAGATCCAATGGCCGCAAGTCGAGTGGGAACCGGCCGGCCTCCAACGCCGAGAGATCCAGGATGGTTCCCACGAATCCAGCTAGCCGCTCGGTTTCTTTCTGCACCAGGCGAAGCGACTCATCGACGCTCGTCACCAGAGTCGGTTCACGCTCGAGCACCAGCTCGATCCCGCTGCGAATGTTGGTCAGCGGGGCTCGCAGCTCGTGAGATACCAACGCCACGAATTCCGACTTCAGCCGATCCAACTCCTTCAGCTCCTCATTCAGCTGGGCGAGGTCGGATACCGTCTGCTCAAGCTGTTGAGTTCGGGCCTGTACCTTCTCCTCCAGTTCGGCATTCCACTGCTGCAAGTCGGTGCGGGCCGCGGCGATCTCGGCCAGGGCCCCTTCCAATTCCAGTTCCCGTCGCTTGGTCAGGGTGAGATCGTGGGCGGTCCCCGCCAGCAGGGGTTCATTCCTCCGCTCATCGTGGATGGGCCG
>CAZPZD010000012.1:9027-11587 GCA_964590515.1 uncultured Anaerolineaceae bacterium
ATGATCACCCCCTGGCGGGCCATGAGCAGCAGGCTGAGCGCCGCGGCCGCTGCGACCATGAACCAATCCACTTGCTTCGAAAGCCACCAATCCGCGATGACGGTCCCAACAACGGCATAGGTAAAGGCGATCGGGAGCAGTGCTTCAAGGCGAGAAGCCATTCGCGTGAATCTCGCTCGTGACTTTGAAGCTGCCGGCCGAGGAGGCACCCCAAGCCTGGTTGCGGCCGCGACAACCAGCAGGCCGGCCGCCATCCATCCAAGTTCCACGAGGCCGCTTGCGGATGGATCTCCGAGCAGCCGGCGATATCCGTCGCCAAGGTCAGCCGCCGCCAGAAACAGGAACCCGGATCCGAGCAGGCCAAAGAGGGTGGCCTCCCCTCTGCTCTCGCTTCGGAGTACGTGGCGGATGAGCAGCCCAACCAGGACCAAGTCTAAGCCAGGGCCGACCGCCGACCACAGTACTTCGACAGGGTCTCCTACACCGACTGCCAACGTCGCCCGGATAAAGACCAGCCAGGCTAGGGCGCCCACCGCCAGGGACAGAATGGCGACGTCCAGCACTTCCCGAACCCGGCTGAATCGTTCCGTGATCCGCGGCGGGTAGGCGACTATGGCCGTCAGAGCGGCCAGCGCCCCGGCCGTCCCGAGCCAGTCCGGGACGGAAGGCAAAGCGGGGAGTCCCCCGGTCGAGATCCGGATCACCACTTCGATCCCGGCGGATAGGGTCCAGAGTGCCAGACCGACCCCCAAGGTCCGCCACGACCGCTGTTCAGGTGTGCGTGACAGGCGGCCGGAGGCAACCAGCAGCGCAATTGTCGCGGCGGCTTTTGCCCCCAGGGTCCCGAGCATCGCGACCAGGTCTCGCAGGAGGGTCGGCGGGGTGGCGATCACCCAAATTGCGTAGCCAAGCAATCCGAGGGCTGGCCAGTGGAGTTCCGGCCGCCAATTCTGGCGGAGTCGAAGGAGCATGCTGGCCATTCTATCTCCGCTCGCACGACGGGCAAGGCGGCTGGAGCATTGGGCAGTGTGGAAAAAAACTCGGCCCCGCCGAGGCGGGGCCGAGGAGGGCGTTCAAGTCTGGCGCCTCACTCCGGAGGTGGTGGCGCCGTTCCGGTAGGAGGTACCGTCGGTGTCCGGGTCGGCGTGCGGGTCGGGGTCGCCCCACTTGATGTCGATGTACTGGTCGGGGTCCGGGTCGGGGTCCGGGTCGGAGTGCGGGTCGGAGTCGGGCCGCCTGGGGTCGGGGTGCGGGTCGGTGTTCGAGTCGCGGTCGCGGTCCGGGTCGGCGTCCGAGTTGGGGTCGGTCCAGTTGGCGTCGCGGTGGGTGTTCGGGTCGGCGTCGGCGTCGGCGGCATCGAGGTGGTCACCGACCGGGTGTATGCGCAGTCGATCGCAGCGCCCCAGCCCGGGAAGTCAAAGCTCAGGGTTACTGTGTATGTCCCCCAGATGGGTTGGAGCGGCCAGGTGCCGGAGTCGTGGTCGAAGTCCACCCGCCATTGCTCGTTTGCCTGGTAAGCGGCAATTTGCCCCGAGCTGGTTCTGCTGGTGGGTGGGGTGTCGTCGTTGGCGGTCGAGTATACCGAGATGAACTCAAACCTGTTCACCTGCATGTGGTTGGGTGGATAGAGCTGGGGCCAATCCAGATCGGCCTGGACCAGATCGACCCCCGCGAGATTATTGTTGGTGACATCGACTCGCACGTCGTCTCCGCTTGCAATGACCGCGCTGCCAACCGAGATCAAGCTGCACTGAGGCGTCGGAGTTGTAGTCGGAGAAGCCGTGGCGGTCGCCGTGGCGGACGGCGTAAGGGTCGCGGTCAGGGTCACGGTGTTCGTCGCGGTCGGCGTCGCAGTCGCGGTGCTGGTCTCCGCAAAGGGATTGATCGGGACGCCGATTACCCGGGCGGTGCGGAACTGCTCGACGATGCCCGTTCGCTGGGCGCGCAGATGGAGATCCGGCCACCACTGGGTGAGGATCGGGGTGATCAGCGGGTGGGTGAAGTCGACCGAGACGATGACCGTGTCGCCTGGGTCACCCGCATTCTCGGCCGGGGTGCAGGTGGAGGCCGAGGGGACGTTAGTATCGCCGGCCACGTAATCGGCGTTGGGCTCGGAGCACACCGTGACCTTGAAGAATCCTGGGTCGTTTACCGTCGGCGCTGTATCGTCACGAAGGATCGCAACTGCGCCCGCCCCGGCGGCATCCTTGATGGAGGGAATCCGGGCGGAGTCTTCTTCGCCCTCCGTCGCACACCCGAGCACCGGACAGTGAGTAGTATTCCACTCGCCGGTGACCGCATAGCGCACGCCGAACCGGGCTCCATTCTCAATGGCCAGCCAGGCGTGCAGCACCCGTGCCAGCTCGACGATCGCGAAGATCAAGATAAGCATGACCGGCAGGATCAGTGCGAACTCCACCAGGCCTTGAGCCCGAGAGCGCCGGTCGCCTTTAGTTAGGTCTAACAGTCGTCGGATCATGAGGGCACTCACCACCTTTTGTTAGTGTGTGATTCGAGTGAAGATCCTCGAAGCGATCGCCTCGAAAACGGCCAGCAGTTG
>CAZPZD010000012.1:11687-50857 GCA_964590515.1 uncultured Anaerolineaceae bacterium
GCGCAAGCTGCATTGGGTGGGCTCGGGCAGCCCAGGAAATCCGCCCAATCGCGGGCGTAATCATCCGCGTCGTAGTCGTCGACCGCCGCGCTCGAATGACGGGTGGTTGGATCTCCGTCATTACAATATGGCGGGCCAGTGCCCGTTGGGGGAGCCCAAGTAGCCGTTGGGCACCACCAGTCGTCAGGAACCACTGGAGGGGATACCTTAGCGGCTGAATTGACGACACCATCCGAAAGGACGATTGCAATCCAGACCGCCTCCTCCCGCATCTCGTTCCGATCGCAGTCTCCATCACCATTTCCGCCATAGGCGATGAGATCCCGACAATACATCCCAGCGGCTGCCTTCATTCCATCACCGCTATTCGTTCCGCCACAGCCGCGCGAATCACCCGTCGTGAGGAAATTCGGGCAGTCTACCGGGACATTCGCTTCCAGGACGGGGTCCAGAGAATCGATCACGGTATGGGCGCAGGTGCTGGGGTTGGGGTTGAGGCCGCAGGGCAGTGGCGGATCGTTGGGATCCAGTTCGAGCCTGATTTCCGCCAACCTGGCAAAAGCCACGATGCCAATCCGGTCGTAGGGGAAATACATTCGATCGATCAGAAGATGGGCGGCCTCTCTCACTTCCTCGAATGGGTGACAGTCGTCCTCGCGGTCGCCGTCTGGCGGTAGTTCCGGATCGTCCCCGGGAACATCGTCGGAAAGCGTCCGATTCGTGATGCATTGAAGGATGTCGGATTCGGAACTCTTGCCCCCGAGGTTGGGCGGGTCGACTGGGTTAGGGGGATTGTTGCTCGTGCAGTCGTCGGTGCCGAGGGGGCCGGGTCCATCGCCGCCGTCCTCATCGTTGTCGATGCCATCGGTGCACAGGTTGTAGGACATCGAGGCAGAGACGTCCAGGACCAGAACCAGGTCGACCGAAGCGGCCTCAGAGATCGAATTGGCCTGGATGATGGTCGAGCCCCATCCGATGATCGGCAGGAAGGCAAAGTTGACTTGAAGTTGAGTTTCAACTCGCACATACTTGCGCGGGGTCCCGTCGGCCGGGTTAGGAGGGTTAGTTCCTCCGGGACACAAGCTCGGGTCATCGTATGCCGAGAAGGGCGAGCCGAGGTGGCAGACCTTGGCGGCGACACCGATCGGGGTCAAGCCGTTCAGTTCCAGCATCTCGAAAGCCATGGCCGACAATTCAGCGGGCGTGCGGCCTTCACGGAATTGGTTCGCGGCGGCGAGCGAGGCGGCGTCGGTCGCGCGCCTCAGGTGGCCAATGTTGCTGAAGAGGATTCCGGCATCAATCGTCAGCCCGATGAAGGCAGCCAAGCCGATGAAGGCCAGTGCGATGAGCACCAATGCTTGGCCGCGCTCGGAATCCGACCGGAGCTGGCGGCTAAGGAGTCGGAGTCGGTTCGACATAGGTGTTTGGCATGATGGTGTAGGCGTAGAGCACAATCGGGTCCGGAACGAAGGCCTGGATCCACGGCAGTCCGAGGATCATTTCGTACTCGTAGTAGATTTCGACGACGACGAATCCGGAATTGGGGATCACGGAGCCGGCCAACGTGGTCTCAACATAGGATTCGGTGATCTTGGTCAGGTAGTTGCCGCAATTGCTGGCACCGTTTACGTAAAAGGGCCCCGGCGGGAACCGCTTGTCCACCGAGGTTCCCAGGAGCCCGAAGCCCGACACGACGATGTCCCCTTCCACATTGGTGCAATCCGTGGGGCTGGTAGGGGCCCAGTTAATGCGGCCGTCGGAAGCCGTGGAGAGCGATGATCTCGAAATTAAGAAGGCGCGATGCCAGAAATTCACTTTCGGGGGCACACTAAACGGGTCATACAGGTCGGTCGGCAAACCAACAGTCGGGTCATCGTTGGCCGCGAACCGGGCGGCCTCCCTGGCCGCATCGATGACGTCGAGGTAAGAGTTCAGTAAGAACCCGAACTCGATCAACCCCGAGAGCATCATCAGCATCAACGGCAGCAAGATGGTGAACTCGACCAGACTCTGGCCGCGACGGTGTCGTCTCAGAAATGAACGAATAGGGTTCATAAGATGACCGATGGCACCATTATAGAGAGGGGTTTCTCCGTCTCGGTTAGTACCCATGACCCAGCAGCCTCAAATGAAGCCGGATGGCAGCCGAATTGAAACACTATTGAAGCAATTCTTAGGCGAAGTGGGGAGTCAAGTGAAAAGCCCTGACCGGGCGCCAACGAAGACGACGAGAGCCCCGAGAACGAGGAAGGGACTGTACGGGATGGGCGTGAAGGCGATGTAACGGCCTCTGGCGATCATGACCAGGAGGTAGCCCAGGCTGAACACCCCCCCGGCCAGGACTCCAAGCGTCAACGCAACCACGATGCCCGGAAAACCGACGGCCAGGCCGATGACTCCCGCCAACGTGACATCGCCAAATCCAAAGGCCACCTCTTCGAGTGTCTGGCCGCGGATTCGGAGAATGAGGCGGGCAAACAAGCCGCCGAGCAGAAATAGCCCGAGCACCACCAGGAATCCGACCGCTCCACCGGCCAGGGTCTTCAGCGGCCCGCGGGCGGGATCCAATGATCCCAGCAGGCCCATCACGATCGCGGACGGCCCAGTCACCACATGCAGGATCAGCCGGTGTTCCAGGTCGACAACAAGCACCAAGAGCAGGATCCCGGAGAGGACGTACGAGGGCCAGTATTCCTCCGGGTTGAGGAGGATTAGGTTGAGCACCACACTCCAGGCGGTGGCGACGATCTCGACGACGGGTCGCCGGGGATTCTGGGCCGCGTCGCAATATGGACAGCGGGTACTCCTTGTGAGCGCCCCCAGAACCCCGGACCAGGCGCGCCAGGGACGCGGGCCCCCGCACGAGCTGCAGCTCGGCAACCTCACCGTACGGGTGAACGGTAGGCTGTCTGCGAGAGCGTTCACTGCGATGCCGCAGAGGAAACCTGCCAAGGCAGCAATGAGGACCACGCGCTTCATTATATGTATTGGCTGCATTGACAACAGCGGCCTCGAAGTACTGCCTTGCGGCTGTGCCCGCAATCACTTATGATCCTCAGAGATGCGAGCGCTCAGGGTCCCCCCGAGTCGACCGCACTTCCAGCCGGTGCTGGCAGCCCGACTGACCCCTCTTTCGCCAGGATAACAAACGAGCAGCGGCCGCCCGGGTGCATAAGATCCTGGCGATCACAGAGTGGCCGGCAGAGCTGCACGAAGCCGTGGAGCACTTCCTGGCCACGCTGGGAGAGTTCCAGGCCACCCTGGAGGCCGACGATGCAGCCGCGGCAATCCCGCTGGCCGAGACCGTGCACGACGAGCAGCATGAGCTGTCCGAAATGATCGATGGCTGGCTTGATACCCAGTCCGCTGGACCCAGCGACGAGGGCTAGCGCCTGGTCAGCCTTGTCGGCTATCCCGTCGCTTGGGCCGGGGGAACCCCATGTCCTCACGCCCTACACTGAGCAAGGCTGGTGTCCGAGCCGGTTTCACCGCGGCAATTGGCCTCGGGCTTGCCCTAATCCATCCGATCCTGGCGGAAGCGCATGCCCGGTATCTTCGATCCGAGCCGGGTCAGGGAGCCATCGTGTCGGAAGCGCCCACCCGAGTGGACATCTGGTTCGCGCAGGAGCTATTCCGACGGCAGGGGGAGAACCGGATCCAACTCAGAGGCCCGGATGGGCTGGCAGTGCCGGTCAGCGACCCGGTCGTAGATGACGATGACCGCAGCCATTTGTGGGTTCAGATCGAGTCGGACCTGCTCCCGGGTGCCTACCACGTGGCCTGGCGCTCGCTCTCCGCGGAGGACGGGGACAGCGACGAGGGCAAGTTCGGATTTGTACTCGACCCGGCCGCGGTTGTGACCAGCACCCCCATGGGGGCAACCCATGCGGCCGCGTCACCAGCAACCATGACGGCTGTGCCAGTGTCTCAACCGACCCCGACTCCGACCCCCGCTCCTGCGCCGACCGACGGATGCCCACTCGGGCTGCTCCCCGCCCTTGGGCTGGCCGGGCTCGGATGGCCACGGAGGCGAAGACGATGCGCCGGGCGCTAATCCTGACTCTGACTGGGGTTGGAGCGGCGCTGATTGTGGCCCGAACGGCCAGCGCGCACGCCCTGCTGGTCAGATCGGTGCCAGTGGCGGACGGCGTGTTGGTCAGCGCCCCGACCACTATCGAATTGTGGTTCAGTGAACCGCTGGAGCCGGCGTTCAGCACGGCCCGGCTGCTTGACGCTTCCGGGGCCGCAGTGCCAACCGGAGCGCCGCTGGTCGACCCGGCAGATCCTCTGCATCTCAGCTTGCCGCTGGGGACCCTAACACCGGGGATCTACACCGTGAGCTGGCAGACCTTATCCAGGGTGGACGGGCACGAATGGTTCGGGTCGTTCCCTTTCACTCTCCTGAATCCGGATGGATCGCAGCCCAGCGGATCGGCCGCCTCGGTCGAAGCCAGCGGACGCGGGGAGCTCCCCTCTCCGTTGGAGGCCGGCATCCGTTGGATACTCCTGCTAGGTGGGATGTTGCTGTTTGGGACCCTGCTCTTCCAGATGTTTTTGATCGATTCAGGTCGTTTTCCGCAGCTGGGGGTGGCATTCCGACAATTGATTCCCGTGATCGTGGTTGCAGGTTCCGCGGCGATTGTGCTGGGGAACTTCGCTCAACTCTGGCTCCAAGCCCAGCGGCTGGGCGGGTTGGACCAGTTGCCGGAGTTGATCACCTCGACTCGCACCGGTGCCTTCCTGCTCGGGCGAATCCTGCTCGTCGGCGGGATTGTGCTGGCCGCTCGCCCGAAGGATCCGCAACGGCGCACTGCAGCCACCGGTAGGGTGGCGCTGACCTTGGCAGCCGGGATCCTGCTGAGCTTTTCGGCCAGCAGCCATGCCAGCGCCGCCCCCGGCAGCGTTTTCGTGGTTCTGAGTGACTTCTTGCATCTCCTCTCTGCCTCCGCCTGGGTGGCCGGCCTCCTGTTGCTGCCGATCCTTGGCAGGAGGGCCCGGCAGGCCGGCGCCCGTGAGGAGTTCCTCCCCCTGGTGCGGCGGTTCTCGCTGCTCGCGGGTGCAGCCGTGTACGTCCTCGGCTTTACCGGCATCTTCGGCGCGTTCGTAGAATTGCCCGGCCTCCAATCGTTGTGGACCTCACCCTATGGGCGAGTGCTGTCGGTCAAGCTTGCATTGTTCGCAGTGGCATTGGGATTCGCCTATCTCAACAACCGTTCGTTGCGAGACGCAGAGGCTTCCTCGCGGCTGCCGCGCCGGATTGCTTGGGAAGGCACGTTCGGCATTCTATTGGTGCTCAGCGTGTCGTTCTTAGTGCAGACCCCGACTCCGCGCAGCCTGGCGGCTCCCAGCCAGCCGGCCGGAGCCGCTCTGCCTTTCAGCTCCGTCCTGCCGGCCGACGATCTCGCCATGCACCTGCAAGTCGACCCCAACCAGGCTGGCAGCAATCGATTCTCGCTTCACTTGTTTAGAATTGATGGCTCAACCATTGGGGAAGTTCAGCTCGTTCGGCTCTACTTTGACTATCAGGATCAATCGCTCGGCAAATCCCTCGCCGATCTGGATCCGCTCGGACAAGACACCTTCGAGACCGAGGGCGCCTACCTGAGCCAGGCCGGCCGCTGGAAGCTTCAGGTGTACGTGAGGAGGCGTGGAGTCGACGATGTACTGTCCACCTTCGATCTGAACGTTGCGCCAGGACCCGCTACCTCGAATGCGCCGGCCCCGCTTGGTTACCCCGTCCCCGGATTGCCGGGACTGGTGCTGGCCGGTGGGTTGGTCCTTTGCATCGGGCTGGTGCCGCTGGTCTGGCGCAAGGCCCTGAGCAACGGATTCCCCGCGGTTTTCCCGAAGGCGATCCGAGCAGGAGGAGCCCTCACCGGCGTCGGCTTGGTCGCCCTGGTGTTTGGGATCGCCGATCTGGCATCGGCTCAACCTCCACTCCTGCAGCGGATCAACCCAATTCAAGCAAGCGCGGAATCGATTGCCAAAGGCCAGGGGATCTTCTCTGAATCCTGCATGATCTGCCACGGAACAACCGGCAAGGGCGACGGGCCGAGCGGCGTCACCCTCAATCCCCGCCCCCCCGATTTGCAGTTGCATATGTTCCCCGGGGTTCACACCGATGGACAGCTCTTTGATTGGGTCACAAACGGCTTCCCTAACACTGCCATGCCGGCGTTCGGCAAGGACTACTCCGAGGAGGATCGGTGGCACGTGATCAACTTTATTCGCACCTTTGCAGACCGACCCATACCGTGAAGACGCCTACTCTCTTGCTGGCTTGCGCGCTGGCGCTCGCCGCCTGTACATCTGCTGACCCCGGTATTGCCGGCCTGGGTCTCACCGGCAGACTGGTCTATACCCAGGGGCCGCAGGGACTCTGGCAGATCGATTTGGAGTCAGGGGAGATCCGGCAGCTTTGGAAACTGCCGGAGGGTGGGCAGCTCACGGGTGTGGCGGTGTCGCCAGATGGTCTAGACCTGGCGCTGTCCTACGCACCGCCCCGAGGCGATTCGCCCTTCATCCGTTCAGATCTTTACCTGGCGAATGGCGACGGCTCGAATCCGGCCGCTCTGCTCGAGCACCGTGGCCTGTATGAAACCTTCGATTATCCGACCTGGTCGCCAGACGGACGGTGGATCTACCTCACTCGCAACGATGTATTGATCGACGAGCAGCAGTCGGTCAGCGCCAGTATTGTGGACATCGTTCGGGTTCCGGCCGGCGGAGGGGCCCTAGAGCGGGTGGTCGAGAATGCGGAACAACCCTCCTTCTCGACCGACGGCAGCCGGCTGGCCTTCATCCGATTCAACGTAGAAGCGTACACTCGGGGCCTCTGGATTGCGAACGCGGACGGCTCCGAGGCTCGGGAGCTCGTACCGGACACGAGCTTTGAGGATCTGACCAGCCCACGACTCTCGCCGGACGGATCAAGCATCGCCTTTGCTGCCTCTGGTCCCCCAAGCGGGGCGCCGCCGCTCGGCCGATTATTCTGGGACCGGCTTCTTGGGGTGCAGGTAGCCTATGCCCATGGACTGCCGTGGGACTACTGGACAGTTCCTACCGCAGGCGGCCCTCCCACGATGATCTCCGAATGGTCCACCGATGGCACCGTTCTGGACTGGTCACCGGACGGCGATCGGCTGGCAATGATGCACCTCGGTGGGCTGTTCGTTACGACAGAGGGCGAGCCGATTTTCCTGACCGAGACGCCCAATCACGGGGGGATCGATTGGGCCCGCATGGGATCACGTTGACACCAGACTTCAACCGGGTAGGATACCTTCAGTGATGATTCCGGTCAGCGAACCCGTGTTGGGCGCTCTCGAGTACGAGTATGTCAAGGAGTGCTTGGAGACTGGATGGGTCTCCTCCTCCGGTCGTTTCATCCATGATTTTGAGAGTGGATGGGCCGAGTATTGCCGAATGAAATACGGGGTGGCAGTCAGCAACGGGACGGTGGCCCTGCAGCTCGCACTGCGGGCGATCGGGCTGGAACCCGGGGACGAAGTCATTATCCCCTCCTTCACCATCATCTCGTGCGCCCTGGCCTGTATCTACAATGAGACGGTACCGGTATTGGTGGATTGCGATCCCCAAACCTGGTGCATGGATGTTGACCAGGTGCGGCGGCGTATCACCTCCCGCACCCGGGCCGTGATGCCGGTCCACTTATACGGGCATCCAGTCGACATGGATCCGTTGATGCAGCTCGCCGCAGAGCACGGACTGACGGTGATCGAAGATGCAGCCGAGGCACACGGGGCGCGGGTGCTGGACCGCGATCGGGCGGGAGACTGGCGGCCTTGCGGTGGTCTGGGCCATCTCAGCGCGTTCAGCTTCTACGCTAACAAACCCATCACCACCGGTGAGGGTGGGATGGTGTTGACCAACGACTCCGAGCTGGCTGATCGGCTCCGCTCTCTGCGCAATCTGTCTCACCGGAGCGAGCGGCGCTTCTATCACACCGAACTCGGGTTCAATTTCCGGATGACGAATCTGCAGGCCGCCCTCGGGCTGGCCCAGCTAACCCGGATTGAGCAGATCATCGAGCGCAAACGCTGGATCGGGAAACGCTATACAGAAGCTCTCGATTCGGTCCGTGGGCTGCAGCTTCCTGTGGAGCGGGAATGGGCAAAGCAGAATTACTGGATGTACGGGGTCGTGCTCGATGAATCGACCGGCCAGGACGCCGAGTCGCTCGCCAATCGGCTGGCCGCCCAGGAGATCGATACCCGGCCTTTCTTTCTGGGGATGCACGAGCAGCCAGCCTTGACAAACCTCGGGCTCTTCGCCGGGGAGCACTACCCGGTGACCGATCGCCTCTCGCGCCAGGGGCTGTACCTGCCCTCCGGGCTCTCCCTGACCGAGAGCCAGATCGACTTCGTGGCTCAATCGGTGAGGGAGATCCTGCAGTGAGAGCTGAGTTCGCTGCGCCTTCCCGCCTTCAGCTTTGCACTCCGCGGCTGACTCCGTCGGCGCTTGACATCAGCCAATGAATCCCGGGCCCTTTGGCGAGGGCTACGCTCCGCAGTACGACCACCTATATGCCGACAAGGACTATTCGGCCGAGTGCGACTTGATCGAGCAGGTCTTCCAGCGCTTCGGTCAGCCGCCACTCGAGTCCATCCTGGACCTGGGGTGCGGCACCGGCGGGCATGCCTTCCCGCTGGCGGACCGCGGCTACCAGGTTACCGGGGTCGATCTCTCGCCGGCGATGCTCCGGGAGGCCGAACGCAAGTTGGCGGAGTCTGCGCGGCATTCGGTGCCCGGATTCGTCTTAGGAGACATCCGGGAGCTCGAGCTTCACCGGCAGTTTGACGCCGCCCTGATGATGTTCGCGGTTCTCGGATACCAGGCCACCGACACGGATCTGCAGCTCGCCCTCCGGTCGGTGCGCCGGCACCTTCGACCCGGGGGGCTGTTCGTCGGGGACTTTTGGTATGGCCCAACCGTGCTGCGAATCGCCCCCTCCGACCGAGTCAAGCAGGTCGATCTCGACGGACAGCGGCTCGTCCGTTCCGCCACCACCACCCTCGACTTTAGCCGGCACCAGGCCGCGGTGCACTATCGGCTGGCGAGGGTGGACCGCCAGGGTGAAAGCCGAATCGACGAAGAAACCCACACGATGCGTTTCTTCTTTCCAATGGAAATTGAGCGGGCGTTCCGGTCAGCTAACTTGGAGCTGGTCGGTCTGTATCCCTTCCCCGAACTGGATGCCCCACTCGAATCGACCGTCTGGAATGCGCTCTTCTGTGCCCGCGCCGCCTGAACCCTCGGCCCACGGCCTGGTTTCAATCATCCTGCCGACGTTCAACGAGGCCGAGAACATTCTTGCGACCGTTGCCGGGGTGCTCCAGGCGGTTGGCGACCCGGTCGAAGTCATCGTCGTGGACGACGATTCTCCGGATGAGACCTGGAAACTGGTCGAACGACTTGGCGATTCCCGAGTTCGAGTCGTGCGGCGCAGGGGGGTACGCGGACTGGCCTCGGCCGTCAACCGGGGGATCATCGAAGCGAACGGTGAACTGATCGGCTGGATGGACGTTGACCTCAGCATGCCGGCCGGACTGCTGACCGAGATGGTCCGGCGGGCCCGCGACGTTCCGGTGGTCATCGGATCTCGATACGTCGATGGAGGCGGCGACGCCCGGCCCCGCTTCCGGGTGATGACCAGTCGTTGGGTGAACGGATTGGCCTCGCTTGTGCTGGGTGGCGGCGTGAAAGACTTTGACAGCGGGTTTATCGTGGTCCGCCGCGAGGTATTCGATCAGGTGACCCTGCTGCCGGTCGGGTACGGCGCATACTTCATCGACTTCATTTACCAATGTCGAAAGCGTGGGCTTACCGTGCTGGAGCTACCCTACACCCTGGTCGACCGGACCCAGGGCACTTCCAAGTCAATGCCCAACCTCTGGCGATTCTTGCTCCAGGGGCTTGGCTATGTTCTGACCATTTTCCAGGCCAGGCTGAGACCCTAATCTCTAAGATTCAAAGTTCAGAGCAGGATATGGCCCTCCGGCGGCCAAAACGAGTCGATGGGCAGCCGACGGTCCTACCCCGACCCGATCGCGATCGAGCCGGCGCCTTGGTGGCGCTGATCCTGATCGCCTACAGTTTGGTCCGGATCATCGAGCTGCCGCTGCAGGCCATCGAATTCGAGCTGTTTGGCCTGCTGATTCGAGTCGACTTCGACGCCCGCTTTGTAATGCTCAGCCTGGCCTCCGCTTTGGCCGCCAGCGGCGTGGATTGGGTGCTTACTTCCCACCCGCTCCGCCGCCCGGTCGGACTCGAGCCGCGGGTCGTGCCGGGGATGGCCGCCCTGGGAGTGGGCGCGATCCTGGCCGGGCTGCCCGGGTGGCCAGCCTGGCCGATTGGGCTTGGGCTGGGCGGCCTCCTGCTCTATGCTGTGCTGTTCGCGGAGTTCGTGGTGTGGGATCCGGCCGACCCCCGCACCGCCACCGCCGGCCTCGGGCTGCGCTGGCTGGGGATTCTGTTGGCGGTGGGAGTCGCCTTCGCGGTCCGGGTTGGCGGCGTGCGGGCAGTTTTCAGCGTTCCGGTCCTGTTCGCGGCCAGCGGGCTCATTTGCTGGAGAGTGCTCCGGCTCGAACGGCCCCGGAGATCGATCTGGCCCTATGCGGTGACGGCCGGATGGCTCACGGCCCAGTTGGCCTGGGGACTGCACTACTGGCCGCTCCAACCCATTCCGGCCGCGCTGCTGCTGGGCCTGGCGGGATACGTCTCGATCGGCCTGGGAAGGGCTCATCTGCTCGGGCGAGTCGAGCCCCGGACGCTCTACGAGTTTGGGGGAGTGGCGCTGGCGGTGCTGGCCGCGGTGCTCTTGCTCGGGGACTGAGCCGAGTGGAACTCCGAAGCCTCAGCCAATAATCCCACCTTCGGTCAGCCGCCTCAGATCGCCGAGCGCGGCTTCAAGCTCGGCTTCGGTGACCGACCGGCTGCCGTCTCGGTGGCGGAGATCGCCCTTCAGCACCAGCTGCCGGGCCACCTCGAATACTGTCTCGCCGCCGGCCAGCGCCGCTTTTACGAGCTCAGCGCCTGCGGCATAGCCGATCAGCGGGTTGAGGGCGGTGACGATGATCGCGTTCCGCTCGAGCCAACCTTGAGCCTTCTCCCGGTTGGCAAGCACCCCCCGTACGCAGCGATCAGTGAATGCCCGGACCGCACCGATCGTGACCTGCATCATCTCAAACAAGTTGTGCGCCAGCACCGGCATCATGACGTTGAGCTCCAGCTGCCCGGCCTGGGCGGCCAGCGCGACCGTCGTATCGCAACCGATCACGTGGTACATCGCCATGTTGAGCATCTCGGGCAAAACCGGATTGACCTTGCCTGGCATGATGCTGGATCCCGGTTGAACCGCCGGCAGGCGGATTTCGTCCAGTCCGGTGGCCGGCCCGGACGACAGCAGCCGAAAGTCATTGGCAATTCGAGTCAGGGTGATCGCCAGCGTGCGGATGGCGGCGGAGAAGTCGGCCATGTCCGCCATGGACTGCATGCTCTCGAATAAATCGGGCGAGCTGCGGAGTTCGAGGCCGGTGAGTGCGGCAAGCCGCCCGACCATGAGCCGCGGGTAATCCGGATGGGCGTTCAGTCCGGTTCCGGTTGCGGTGCCGCCGATCCCCAGGCGGCGCAGACCATCCCCCGCTCGCCGGATCCGTTCTGCATCGCGGGTCACGGCAGTGGCATACCCTCCGAACTCCTGGCCCAACCGCACCGGCACCGCATCCTGCAGATGAGTCCGGCCGGACTTGACGACATCGTCGAACTCGACTGCTTTACCGCGCAGCGCCTCGCCCAGCGCCTCCACTGCATCGAGTAGCTCATCCAGCCGCCACAAGCAGCCGAGCCGGATCGCGGTCGGAATCACGTCATTGGTCGACTGGGCCATATTCACGTGGTCATTGGGGTTCGCCCGATACTCGCCCAACCCGCCGCCGAGCAAGACCGTCGCCCGATTGGCGATCACTTCGTTGGCGTTCATGTTGTGGCTGGTCCCGGCCCCGGCCTGGAACGGGTCCACGACGAATTCCTGGTCCCACTTTCCGTCGATTACTTCCTGGGCGGCCTGGGCGATTGCCCCGGCTAGCTCGCGGTCCAACAACCCGAGCTCGGAGTTGACTTCCGCTGCGGCCCGTTTGATCGTGGCGATCGACCAGATGAATGCTCTCCAGGGCCGCAATCCGGAGATGGGAAAGTTGTGCACGGCCCGCATCGTCTGCCCGCCGTACAGGACCTGACCCGGCACTTCGATCTCGCCTAAGGAATCCTTTTCGATCCGCGTCTCGCTCACTGGCCTCCTCGAATCCTGCTCCCGGTCGAATTATAAGAAAAAAGGAGCCCGAAGGCTCCTTGGGATTTCCATGGCAGCAGAAGGCTACTTGTCAAGGGCCTTGTACCCGAGCCCCTTGGTGAAGTAATCATAGTTGGGTTGGATGTCGGGGGTCAGGTCCACGACCTCGCCCGCCGGGATCACTCGGGTAGCGAACACGTGAACCGGCTCTTGATGTTCGTCCTTCCCATCCCAGGCCTGATCAAAGCCCGCCGTACCGACCGGCATGCTCTGAACCTCCCCGCCCTTGGCGGCATAATCCGAGGGGCACTCTTCCTCAGTGAAAATCGCCAGGTACGGGCACTCCGGAATACAAGCACCGCAGTCGATACAGGTGTCCGGGTCGATGTAAAACCACGGCCACTGCTCGACCGGCTTTCCAGGGATGATGCACTCCACTGGACAGACATCCACGCACGAGCCGTCTCGCAGGCACAGGCTGGTGATGACGTGTGTCATTCAGCTCCTCCGAAAGGTTGTTGGATCGACCTCAGGCCGTCGCCGCTCCGAAACGTCTGCCGACCTCTGCCCAATTAACCACATTCCACCAAGCGGCCACGTAGTCCGGCCTGCGATTCTGGTATTTCAAATAATACGCGTGCTCCCACACATCCACCCCCAGGATTGGAGTCATTCCCTGTGAAATCGGAGAGTCCTGATTCGGCGTCGCGAGAACCTTGAGCTTCCCCTGCGCATCGACGGCTAGCCAGCTCCACCCGCTGCCGAAACGCCCGACGGCCGCCTTGGTCAGCTCGTCCTTGAACTTGGCGAAGTCCCCGAACGCGCCGCCAATCGCCTTGCCGAGCGCGCCGTTTGGCTCCCCCCCGCCGTTCGACCCCATGATGGTCCAGAATAGATTGTGGTTAGCGAAGCCCCCGCCGTTGTTGCGGACCGCCATGCGAATTCCGTCGGGTACCCCATCCAGGTCGGCCAGGATCTTCTCGATCGACTTCTCCCCCCATTCCTTGGCAGACTCCAAGGCGTTGTTCAGATTATTGGTGTAAGCCGCATGATGTTTGCCGTGATGGATCTCCATGGTCCGGGCATCAATATGGGGCTCGAGCGCATCGTAGGCGTAGGGCAGCTGGGGCAGTTCAAAGCGCATGGGTCAGTTCCTCCCGAGGGTGTTGCCGCATCATACACTGCCTGGCGGACAACGCCGCGATTGTGTGACTCTTCACTATTTTAGACCTCTGCGACATATAATGTCAAGTTTGCTATGCAAAATCCGCGGCCGCAGGTCCCACCTGCACTCGCCATCGGGGTCGCAATCGCAGCGGCTTCGAGCGCGTCCATCCTAATACGTTATGCCCAGGCGGAGGCAGGCTCTCTGGTAATCGCCGCCTACCGTCTGGCGATCGCCACTCTGATTCTGGCTCCGGTGGTCGCGCTGCGCGCCCGACACGACCTGAGCGGGCTCACCCCCCGAAATCTTCGGCTGACGATAGCGGCCGGCGGCTTTCTTGCCTTGCACTTTGCCACTTGGATTCGGTCCCTGGAGTTTACCAGTGTCGCCAGTTCGATCGTGCTGGTGCAAACCGCCCCACTGATGGTCGCCGCACTCTCGCCGCTGATGATCCGGGAGCCCATCATGCGGCGGCTGCTGACCGGCTTGCTGGTGGCGACCGCCGGCAGCCTGCTGGTCGGGTTGAGCGACGCCTGCGTTGGGACGAGCTGCGGTGCCGCGCCTGACATGCTGAGCCGGACGGCCCTCAAGGGGGACCTGCTTGCCTTGGGCGGCGCGGCGGCCGGCGCCGGCTATATCTTGACCGGGAGGGTGGTGCGGCAGCAGATCCCGCTGATCCCGTATATCGCGATCGTCTACGCGACCGCGGCCGTGCTGCTCGCGCTGGCGGCCTGGGCGGCGGGGGAACGGGCAGTCGGCTTCAGCCCCTCGACTTACATTTGGTTGGTCTTGCTGGCCGTGTTGCCCCAGCTGGTCGCCCACTCGACCTATAATTGGGCGTTGGGCTATTTGCCCGCCGCGGTCGTTTCACTCGGACAGCTCGGGGAGGCCGTGGGGTCCACCTTGCTGGCGATCGGGCTCCTCCACGAGGTGCCCTCCACTTTGAGGATCGCGGGCGGAGGCTTGATCCTGGTCGGGATCGCCCTGGGGGCCGTCTCGGCCCGGCGAGCAACCCTAACTAGCTGACGGAGGCTTGAAATGCAGCTTCGCTGTTATCGCTGTGGCTGGAGTTTTGCCATCAACAAGGATGAGATTGCATTCGCCCTCGCCGCCCTGGAAGGCAGCCAGGGCAACCATTACGATGTCCGCTGCCCCCGCTGCCGGCACTCCAACCGGGTCGCGTTGGAACAGCTGCGCCGCTCCGCTCCCCGACCCGCAGAGGCGGCCTCGGCTCCGGTCGAGGAACCAGCCCCCGCGGAAACTTCCCCGGAGGAGCCGCCGGCTTCGGAAACATAGCCGGCGACACTGGCGCACCCGCGCGGTTTCACCCCAGCTCACTGGTAGAGCTGATTCTCTTGGATGTAATCCGCTACGCCCGGGGTGACCAGGTAGCGGAAGGGTAGGCCCGTCTGAACCCGTCGGCGAATGTCCCTGGCTGAGACATCGACCAGCGGCACCTCGAGCAGCCGGACCTTGGCCGCCAGTCCCGGAATCTTTCGCTCCAACCGCCCGAGATCGGCCTCGACCTGGGATCGGCGCAGGACGACGATCGACTGGCAGAGCTGTACGAACAGTTCGGGCCGGTGCCAGTTGGGCAGGTCGGCAAGCGAATCTTCGCCCATCACATAGGCCCAGCGCTCGGTCGGGTGTGCCGCGGCGAGCAGCTCCAGCGTCTCGGCCGCGAAATGCGGACCGGGGCGATCCAGCTCCAGTCGGGAGATCTCGAACTGCGGATTCCCGCGAATGCTGCGCTCGACCATACCAGTCCGATGGGAAGCTTGAGTTACCGATTGATCGGGTTTGTGCGGGGGAATCCCGGTGACCACCCACAAGACAGAGGTGAGGGACAGGACGCCGCGAGCCTCATCCGCCAGGATCAGGTGACCAACATGGGGCGGATCAAAAGTCCCTCCGAACACCCCGATCACTCGCGCCACTCCAATTCGTGGTCGCCGATATGCACCGTGTCGCCGTCCTTGGCGCCGGCTTCCCGAAGCGACTCGGTCACGCCGATCTTGGTCAGCATCCGCTGAAATCGGCGCACGGCCTCCTCATACTCCCAGTAGGTCATTTCCGCCGCCCGCTCGATTGCGGTCCCTTCGATCCGCCAGCTGCCATCCAGAGCGCGAGAGATCTGGTACTCGGATTCGTTCGGTTTGGGCCGGTAAATTGGAAGGTCGGGCTCTGGCTCGCTTTCGCTTGCCTGGGCCAAACGGTAGGCCTCCAAGATTAGTTCCCGCACACCCTGGCGGGAAAGTGCCGAGACGGGCCGGAGCTGAACCCCACGGGATTTGAAGGAGGCCTCCAACTCGGGCAAGCGGGCCCTGACCTCCGGTTGGTCCAGCTTGTTGAGGCCGACCACCTGAGGCTTGCGGGCCAGGTGAGGGTCGAACAGCGCCAGCTCGGTATTGACTTGATCGAAGTCGGCAAGAGGGTCCGCCGCAGTCCCGTCGAGCAAATGGATGAGCGCCCGAGTGCGGGAAATGTGTTTGAGGAAAGCAGTCCCCAGGCCAGCGCCGGTGTGGGCGCCCTCGATCAACCCGGGGATGTCCGCCAGCACCAGCGAGGTCTCATCATCCAGGTCGGCCACCCCCAGTTGAGGCTGGAGGGTGGTGAACGGATAATCTCCGATCTCCGGTCGGGCGTTAGTCACGGCGGCCAGCAGGGTGGACTTCCCGGAATTGGGTAGACCCACGATCCCAACGTCTGCGATCAAACGCAGTTCGAGACGCAGCCGGCGTACCTCCGCCGGAGCGCCCTTCTCGGCCATCCTCGGCGCCTGATTGGTTGACCTCGTATAGCGGGCATTCCCGCGCCCGCCCCGCCCGCCTCGGCCCACGACTAACCGGTCCCCTGGCTCGATCAGTTCGCCCAGCAGCTCGCCCAGCTCGGCGTCGCGCACGATCGTCCCGGCCGGCACGGGGATCAGCAGCTCGTCGCCGCTGCGCCCGGTCTGATTGCTGCCACCCCCGGGCCGGCCGACTGCGGCCGCGAAGCGACGCTTGTGACGAAAAGCGGAGAGGGTGCTCTGGGACTTGGAGCAAATGAGCACTGCATCGCCGCCCTTCCCTCCATCCCCACCGTCCGGACCGCCTCGCGGGACGTACTTCTCCCGACGGAAGTGAACAATGCCGTTCCCTCCCTTGCCGGACGCAACGGTAATGGTCACTTCATCGAGAAACATCGCGAATTTCTTATTCCTGGCCGGAGAGTCGGTGGATTATACCTGTGCGCTTTGCCAGGGCTCATTTGCGCCAGTTTGCACTTATGGTTGGCCTATGATAGATTTGCCGAACGTCATCCAGACGGGCCCAAATGGGGACCTCCGCTGCGCCAGACATCGTTGTAGGCCGCCTGCCGCTTTACCTCCGGGCACTTTCCCAGATGGATTCCGAAGGAAAAGAGATCACTTCCTCGCAGGAGCTAGGCGAAAAGCTGGGGATTTCGTCGGCCCAGATCCGCAAAGACCTTTCCCAGTTCGGCGAGTTCGGCAAGCAGGGTACCGGCTACAGCATCGGCTACCTGACTGAACAGCTCAAGCGCATCCTGAGAGTTAACCAAACGTGGGACGTGGCGCTGGTTGGGGTCGGCGACCTTGGCCGAGCGGTGGCCAACTACGCCGGATTTCTGGATCGGGGCTTCCGGGTGGTTGCGATTTACGACAACGACCCACGGAAGATCGGGCTCAAGGTCGGTCCATTTGTGATCCGGGACGCGGCGAAACTGGCTCAAGACCTGCGGGAGCAGCGGATCCGAGTTGCGATGCTGGCGGTCCCGGTGGATGAAGCCCAATCGGTCACAGACCGGCTGGTCGAGGGCGGCGTTCGTGCCATCCTGTGCTACGCCCCCATCTCGATCACCGTTCCCCGCTCGGTGCGGGTTCAGTACATTGACCCGGTGCTGCACCTGCAGCGGATGACGCACTACATCCCCTAGGCCGCACTCTATCTTGAAGGGAGGCTCGCCTTTCCTCCGCTGCGGAGGAGCGTGGCTATGCGCAGCGCGGGCCGGCGAACGCCGTCATGGCGCCGCTGGGACTACACCGACGGCAGGGTCCGCCGCAGCCGTTCGAGCATGCTGAGCCCGCGGTAGGCGCCCTTGGCGATGCACTCGACCGGGTCCTCTGCCAGATAGGCCGGTACCCCTGTCTCGCGGGTTAACCAGCGGTCGACCCCCCGCAGCAACGATCCGCCCCCGCAAACCACCATGCCTCGGTCAATGATGTCGGAGGCCAGCTCGGGAGGCGTCCGCTCGAGAACGTTCTTCACTGCGGCCAGCTGCAGGGTCAGGGTCTCCTGCAGCGCTTCGACGATCTCGTTGGTCGTCAGGGTAATCGGGCGCGGCAGGCCAGTGACCTGGTCCTGGCCCTGAACCTCCAGGGTCCGTTCCTCCTCTTCGGGGAGCGCGGCGCCGATGCGGATCTTGGCCTCTTCGGCAGTCCGCTGGCTGATCAGCAGCCCGTACTTGCGGCGAATGTAACCGGCAATGGCTTCGTCCACTTTGCTTCCGCCGACTCGGACCGAATGGGCCACCACGATCCCACTCATCGCCATGACCGCGGCCTGGGTCACTCCGCCCCCGAGTACGACCACCAGGTTGCCCGAGGGGGTCGCGATCGGCAGCCCGACCCCGATGGCAGCCGCCAGAGGTTCCTGGATCAGATGGACCTCCCGGCTGCCGGCTTGCAAGGCCGCTTCGTGGACTGCCCGCGACTCCACGCTGGTCACCCCGTAGGGCACGGTGATCATCACCCGCGGCTTGAACAGGCGGGCCGGACCACACACCTTCTCTACAAAGATCCGCAGCATCCGCATCGTCACTTCGAACTCGGCAATCACCCCGTCCCGCACCGGGCGCATCACTTCGATGACTTCCGGCACCCGCCCGTCCATCTCGCGGGCCGCCTGGCCGACCTCGACGATCTTCATCTGTTCGACATCCACTGCCACCATCGTCGGCTCGTGCAGCACGATCTCACCCCCATCGCAGATGAGGGTATTCACTGATCCCAGATCGACGCCCAGCTCCTTCCCGAACAACGCCACGTCGGCTAGTTCCTTCCTTCCGGCGCCCTTCCGGGCGGCGGCCCGTGGCCGCGGTGCTTGCGGGCTACCTTGAGCCGCAGAGTGGAGCGGCGCAGGGCAGCCTGGATGGCCAGGTACTCGTCCGTGTCCGGCGGCGGTCCCTTGGCGAGCAGCTCCTCTGCTCGCCTTCGAGCGCTTTCCGCCCGCTGCTCATCGATCTCGGCCACGTGTTCGCCCGAATCGGCCAGCACGGTCACCGCATCCGGAAGCACTTCGATAACCCCTCCGGCGATGGTGAAAAGTTCTTCTTCACCCTGGTAACGCACGGTTAACACTCCGAAGTCGAGGGTAGACAGCAGTGGGGCGTGATGGGGGAGAATACCCATAAGACCTTCCGTCCCCGGCGCGACGACCATGTCGGCCGGACCGTCGTACAGTTTGCGATCCTGGGTGACGATCTCGCAGCGGAAAGGCATGCTCGGCCTCAGCCCTCGCTGGCCAACCTTTCCGATTTGGCGACTGCATCCTCGATCGTCCCGACCATGTAGAAGGCCTGTTCCGGCAGGGCGTCGTGCAGGCCATCCAGGATCTCCTTGAACCCACTGACCGTTTCCCGCAGTCGGACGTAACGGCCTTTCTGACCGGTGAATTGTTCGGCCACCGACATCGGCTGGGAGAAGAATCGCTCGATCTTGCGGGCCCGGGCGACGATCAGCTTGTCTTCCTCGCTCAGCTCCTCGATGCCCAGGATGGCGATGATGTCCTGCAGATCTTTGTAACGCTGCAGGACCCGCTGGACTTCCCGTGCCACGCCGTAGTGTTCCTCCCCAACCACCTGGGGGTCGAGGATCCGAGAAGTAGAGGCCAGCGGATCCACCGCAGGATAGAGGCCCTTGTCCACAATCGCCCGCTCGAGGGCGATCGTCGCATCCAGGTGGGTAAAGGTCGCGACTGGCGCCGGATCGGAGTAGTCGTCCGCCGGCACGTAAACTGCCTGCATCGAAGTGATCGAGCCGGTTCGAGTGGACGTGATCCGTTCCTGCAGCTCGCCCATCTCGGTCGCCAGGGTCGGCTGATAGCCGACGGCAGAGGGCATCCGACCCAACAGGGCCGACACCTCCGAGCCAGACATGCTGAATCGGAAGATGTTGTCGATAAACAGCAGCACATCTCGCCCCTGATCCCGGAAGTACTCGGCCATCGTGAGCGCGGTCAGGCCCACTCGCAGCCGGACCCCCGGAGGCTCGTTCATTTGCCCGTAAACCAGCACCGTATCCTTCAGCACGTTCGACTCGATCATCTCCCGGTACATCTGAGTGCCTTCCCGAGTCCGCTCGCCAATGCCGGCAAAGACCGAGTTTCCCTTGTGAACCGTCGCAATTGAACGGATGAGTTCCTGGATGATGATTGTCTTTCCCACCCCGGCTCCGCCAAAGATCCCGGTCTTGCCGCCCTTGGTGAACGGTGCGATCAGGTCGATCACCTTCAGCCCGGTTTCGAAGACTTCCACCTTGCGCGACTGTTCTTCAAAGGAAGGCGCCGGTCGGTGGATCGGATAGCGCAGATCGGTCTGCACCGCACCCTTTCCATCGACCGGCCGGCCGAGCACGTTGAACATCCGCCCGAGGGTCCCTTCCCCGACCGGGACCATGATCGGCCCGCCGGTTCCGAACGCCCCCGCGCCGCGCTTCAATCCTTCGGTGGCGTCCATCGCCACGGTACGCACGACCTGGCCGCCGAGATGGCGCTGCACTTCCAAGACCAGTGGCTCCATGTCGCCGCGGTCCACTTCGATCGCGTCGTAGACCTCCGGCAGCTGGCCAGCCGGAAAGACGCAGTCCACGACCGCGCCCTGGATCTCGACTACCGAACCCACGTACTTCTCCATCTCGCCTCCTAGGTTGCCTTGGCCAGCGCTTCTGCCCCGCCCGCAATATCGAGCATATCGTTGGTGATAGCCAGTTGGCGGGCTTTGTTGTATTCCAGCGTCAGGGCTGCGGAGAGATCGAGCGCGTTTTCCGTCGCACTCTGCATCGCCACCATCCGGGCGGCGTGTTCGCTAGCCTGCGACTCGAGTACCGCTTGATAAAGCTGCAGCTGGGTGAAGCGGACCATGATGTGGTCGATCAGCGCTTCCTGAGCCGGTTCGTAAATGTAGCTTGCCGGAGGACTTCCGGGGTGGTCTTCGAACGCCTGCACCCTGGCCTCGGTTTGTCCAATCTCAAGCGGAAGCAGCTGCTTGCTGGTCGGCTGCTGGCGCATCAGGTTGATGAAGTCGGTGTAGACCAGATGAACCTGGTCGACTGCCCGGGAACGAAATTCATCGATCGCAAGGATCCCGATTGAGCTGACGTCGGCGTAATCGGGCTCGGCCGGCAGCCGGGTGAATTCAGCCCGCAGGTCTTTGCCGAGTCGGTGCAAGACATCCCGCCCCTTACGCCCCACCGCGACGTAACTGATCGGCTGCGGCCAGTCGCGAAACTTCTCTAGGGTAAAGCGGATTACATTGCTGTTGTAGGCGCCGGCCAGTCCGCGGTCGCTGGTAATTAGCACCACCAGCACTCGCTCCACCGACGCTCGGGCTGCGAGCAAAGGATGCAGATGCTCGCCTTCCGGAACGTAGGAAAGATGCTGCAGGATCTCCCAGGCCTTGCGGGCGTACGGGCGGGTCCGCAGCACTGCTTCCTGGGCCTTCCTCACCCGGCTGGCGCTGATGGTTTGCAAGGCCCGGGTGACCTGGGCGATATTCTTGACGCTGCGGATTCGCAGCCGAACTTCGCGGGCCGAAGCCATGGCCTCGGTTTAGCCTCGCCAGGCCTTATTGAAGGTGTCGAGCAAGCCCCTCAGGCTCGATTCAAGCTCAGGGGTGATCTGGCGCCGGGCGGCCAGCTCCTGGAGCAGAGCTGGATGGGCGGACTCGACGTGCCGTACGAGAGCCGTTTCCCAAGCCCGCACTTGATCAAGCGGAATCTTGTCTCCAAAACCTTTCGTACCGGCAAAGATCACCACGATCTGTTGGGCGAGCTCCAAGGGTACATACTGGGGCTGCTTCAGGATCTCCTGCAGGCGCTGGCCGCGGGCGAGCTGGGACTGGGTGGCCTTGTCCAGGTCGGACCCGAATTGAGCAAAAGCGGCGACCTCTCGGTAGGCCGCCATGTCCAGCCGCAACCCTCCGGCCACCTGTTTCATGGCCTTGGTCTGCGCATCCCCCCCTACCCGCGACACCGAGAGACCCACGTTGATCGCGGGTCGGATGCCGGCGTTGAACAGATCGCTCTCCAAGTAGATTTGTCCATCGGTAATGGAGATCACGTTGGTTGGGATGTAGGCGGAAACGTCGCCGAGCAGGGTTTCAATGATCGGAAGCGCAGTGAGCGAACCTCCGGATCCTCTCTCCTTGACGACCTTAAGCCGCTCTCCATCCGGCCTGGCTTTGAGGACGGTCTCGGCGTCGTGAAGCGCGAGCGGCCCGCCGAAAACTTTTCCGTCGACCCCGTCCTTTGCGTCGGCCTCGCCCTCGAATTTCGAAGGCACCAGCACATAGCGATTGGCCAGCCGCATCGCCCGCTCCAGAAGCCGACTGTGGAGATAGAACACGTCGCCCGGATAAGCTTCCCGGCCCGGGGGCCGCCGGAGCAGCAGCGACACCTGTCGATAGGCCCAGGCATGCTTCGAGAGGTCATCGTAGACGATCAGCGCATCCTGGCCGCGCCCGGCGAAGTACTCGCCCATGGCGCAGCCAGCGTAGGGCGCGATGTACTGCAGCGCAGCCGGCTCATCGGCGGCCGCGACGAGCACGACCGTGTGCTCCATCGCCCCGAACCGCTCGAGAGTCGCCACCGTGCGGGCAATCGCGGCCCGCTTCTGCCCGATTGCCACGTAGATGCAGATGAGGTCTTTGCCGCGTTGGTTGATGAGCGTGTCGATGGCCAGCGCAGTCTTGCCGGTCTGGCGATCTCCAATGATCAACTCGCGCTGGCCGCGTCCGATCGGGATCATCGAATCGATCGCCTTGATTCCGGTCTGCACCGGAGTATCAACGTCTTTCCGCTCGACTACCCCGGGAGCGATGCGTTCGATCGGCTGATAGCTGTCGAACTGGATCGGACCCTTCCCGTCGACCGGCTCACCCAGGGCATTCACCACCCGGCCGATCACGCCCTCCCCCACCGGCACCGAGGCGATGCGGCCGGTGCTGTAGACCGTCATCCCCTCTTCGACGCCGGCGTATTCCCCCATAATGATCACGCCGACCGCGGCCCTCTCCAGATTGAAGGCGATCCCGTTGACCCCGTTCTCAAACTGCACCAGCTCCTGGGCGCTGACCGCGGTCAGCCCGCTGACCCGGGCGATCCCGTCACCGGCTTCCATCGTGGTACCGACATCGTGCAGCTCGATACCGGGAGAGAACTCGGCTATCTGCTTGTGAAGTTCAGCCGACAAGTTGTCAACGAAGTCGGACATTCCGCCTCCCCGCTCGTGAAACAGTGTACTGTGTTTGGGCAGCGTTTGTCCACAGTTTCACAATCGCGCCCCGGTATTGGAGTGTGAGTCGATCGGGTGGCTCGCAGAATTCGTGCGCCGCCTGCCTCGGTCACTCCGTCCCGCGGCGGCTCCCGCGCTTGCCACCCTTCCCCAATTCGACCGACCGTTCGTAGGCGGCCCAGATGGCGCGGGCCAGCGCGGTGCGAAAGCCGGCCTTCTCGAGGTAATACAAGGCCTCGGCCGAGGTGCCGCCGGGTGAGGTCACTTGATTGCGCAGGCGGGCCGGATGGCTTGGGGAGGCCTCGTAGAAAAGGAGCGAGCCGCGAATCGTCTCGCGCACGAGTTGCTCGGCGATTCGGCGCGGAAATCCCAGGTGCACCCCCGCGTCGATCATCGCCTCCATGAAAAGGTAGACGTAGGCCGGGCCCGTGCCCGATAGTGCGGTCGCCATATCGAGGTAGTCTTCATCGTCCACCTCGATTTCCTCGCCGAGGGCGCTGAGAACCGATCGGGCCAGCTCGCGCTGAGTCGCGCTGACTTCAGTCGTAGCGGTCCAAACCGTAATTCCCGCCCCAACTTGGGCCGGCGTATTCGGCATGGCTCGGATGACCGAGCGGTGCTGCAGCCCGTCGATCAGGGAGCTCAGCGTTGCGCCGGCAACGATCGAGAGCACCAGCGCCGGATCCGGAATCTCAGATTTGAGCCCCTGCAGGACCTCCGACAAAGTCTGGGGCTTCACGGTGAGGATTACCAAATCAGCCCCCTGCACCGCTTGCCGGTTGACGGTCATCGTCTGGATCTGATAGCGCTCGCTGAGCTGTTTGAGCCGCTCTGCCCGCGGGCCGCTCATCCGCACCGATCCCGGGCTCAATCCCCCCCGTTCAAGCAGCCGGGCCAGGATAGCCTCCGCCATCACACCGGGCCCGATGAAAGCGAGTGAGGGTTGGTTGCTCATCATGGCCGGGCGAAGTACTGCAGGGCGAGTTTGATCCGTTCTTCGACGTCGTCGTTCGATCCGACTTCCAGCGATTGAACGGCCGACTGAGCCTCGACCATACTGTAGCCCAACGCGGTCAGTACCGAGAGCACCTCGTTGTCCGGCTGGCCGACCCCGGACCCCGCCGTCGCCAGCGGGGCGATCCGATCTTTCAAATGGAAGATGATCTTCTCGGCGGTCTTCTTGCCGATCCCCGGGACCCGCACCAGCGCCTCGACCTGGTTGCCGGTGACCGCCTGCCGCAGGCTGTCGATCGAAAGGGTCGACAGCACTGCCAGTGCAATCCGCGGCCCGATCCCCGTCACCTGCAGCAACTCCAAAAAGATTCCCCGCTCTTCCAGGCTGCTGAAGCCGAAGAGGCGCAGGGCGTCCTGCCTGACTATAAGATAGGTGTGCAGAAAGAGCGGCTTCCCGATCCCGGCGACCCGCTCGATCACTGAGCTCGGGGCCGCGACATGCAGCCCAACCCCGCCGACTTCCAGCACCAGCGAGTCCTCCGTGACGGCCTGAACGATTCCGCGCAGCGAGGAAATCATAGGTGGATCACAGCTCGGCTTCCAGCCGACCGCCGATCGGCATCGAGTGAACATGGCAGATTGCCACCGCCAACGCATCCGCCGCGTCGTCGGGACTTGGGCGCTCCGACAACCCCAGCACGGCTTTCACCATCTCCTGCACCTGGCGTTTCTCTGCCCGGCCATATCCGCAAATGGCCTGCTTGACTTCAAGGGGCGAGTACTCTTTTATCGGAATTCCGGCTTTCGCCAGAGCGAGCAGCGCGATCCCGGATGCCTGTCCGACACTCAAGGCGGTATTCACATGCTCGCGCAAGAAGAGCCTTTCCACGGCGCCCCCATCCGGGCGGTGCTGAGCCAGCAGGTCGCCGAGTCGATTTGAGATTTCAAGCAGCCGATTGGGGAGAGGGAGTTCGGGGCTGGTGTGGATCACCCCGAAATCTACTGCGACTAGCGATCCGTTCTCGACCTGCCGTACGATCCCGTAGCCCGTGCGGGCCGTCCCTGGGTCGATGCCGATGATCAGCATGCCGGCGGCAGGTCTCGCCACTCAGGCGGGTTCAATCAACGCGACGGCCTCTTCGGTCACGTCCAGGTTCGTGTACACCCCCTGAACGTCGTCCCCCTCTTCCAAGGCTTCGACCATCCGCATGATCTGCAGAGTATCGCCGGGCGGCAGGGTCACGAGCGAGTTCGGCATCATACGCAGACTGGCCTCGCTCGGCTTGATTCCCATAGCCTTGAGCCGATCGCTGATCGCCCTGAATGCGGCTACCGGGGCCTGAATCTCGATCTCCTCCGGGCCGATGATCACATCCTCCGCACCAGCTTCCACCGCGGCTTCGAAGAGCTTGTCTTGGTCCAGGCCGGCGGCCGGCACCGCAAAATAGCCTATCCGCTTGAACTGCCAGGACACCGCGCCGGCCTCCGCCAGGTTGCCGCCGTACTTGGTGACGTTGTGGCGCAGCTCGGCGATGCTCCGATTCCGGTTGTCGGTGACCATCTCGATCAGCAGAGCAACCCCATGCGGTGCGAAGGCCTCATAGGTGACTTGCTCGAAAGCAGTTCCCTCTTTGTCCTCACCGGTGCCGCGCCGGATCGCCCGCTCAATGTTGTCCTTGGGCATGTTGGCCATCCGGGCCCGATCCGCGGCCAGCCGCAAGCCGAAGTTGCTTTCCGGATCTCCACCGCCCTCGCGGGCCGCGATGGAGATCTCGCGCGCCAACCGGGTGAAAAGGCTGCCGCGCCGAGCGTCGTTGGCTTCCTTCTTTCGTTTGATCGTGGACCATTTTGAGTGTCCGGACATAGCCTTGCCTTCTAACCGGAAGAGGATTCCGCAGGCCACTCGATTATACCAACCGGGCTCACAGCCTCCAAATCGAGGCGCAGGCGGTCAACGGGCTGCACCCAGCAGTTCCCGCAGCTTGCGGATGGTCTCCACACTCTGGCCGCGGTAGTGGTTGTTGGCGTAGACCAATACGACTTCGCTCTCGGATTCCAACTCCCGGATCTTCGGGACCCACTCGCCCAGCTCGCGCTCGGAATAGGTGTAGTCGTACCGTTCCCAGGCGTGTTCATGCTCCCACCACTTTCCGGCGTTGCGGCCGTGGAACCGCACATAGGCCAGCGGACCGGTTACGACGGCCAGCGCCGGCATCAGCCCGGGCAGGTTCGGTTCATCGACCGAGCAATACCCCAACCCCAAGCCCGACAGCTGGGCGAAAGTCTGATCGGAGACCCAGGCTCGGTCCCGGAGCTCCACCACGACCGGGAGCCCCGCCAGTCCCTCGGCTAGCCGCCCCAGATAGGCCCGGTTCTCGGGGCTCGGATGAAACGAGTGAGGGAATTGGGCGAGAATGCAGGCAAGCTTGCCCGAATCGATGAGCGGGCCTATCCCAGACCGGAAGCCTGGGAAGTCCGGTGCGCCACGCTCGTGGGTGAGTTCGCGGTTGGCCTTCACCGAGAACGTGAATTCGGGTGGCGTGCGCTCCACCCACCCGGCCACGGTCTTCTGCCCCGGCACTCGATAAAACGTGACGTTGAGTTCAACGCTGCTGAATTCTTTGGCGTAATGGGCAAGCCACTCCCGGCGCGGCAGATCCGCCGGGTAGACCGGGCCAACCCAGTCGTCATAAGAGAACCCGGAAGTTCCAAACCGAATCACGGGATCAAGACTCCCGCGCCTTCGATTCTGGCGGCCTTGAGGTCCTGCAGCGCCTGGTTGGCCTGTTCGAGTCCGTAGAGCTTGATCCGAGGCCGAATTGGGATGGCCGCGGCGAGCTTTAGGAATTCCACACCGTCCTGGTAGGTGGCATTGGCTACGCTGCGGAGGGTCCGCTCCCGATCGATCAGCCGATAGGGCAACTCGGGTATCGGACTCATATGGATCGCGTTGGTAGCCAGAGTCCCACCGCTGCGGAGCTTGGCCAGCATTGCAGGAACGAGCGAACCCACCGGCGCGAAGATTACCGCCCGGTCGAGCAGGCTCGGCGGCTCGTCATCGACCCCACCCACCCAGGCCGCCCCGAGCTCGGTCGCCAGCTCCCGATGGCCGGAGCCGCGGGTGAAGACGTAGACCTCACAGCCCCAGTGTCTCGCCACCTGCAGAGCCAGATGCGCGCTGGCTCCGAAACCGACCAGGCCAATCCGCTCGCCGGGTTGCAGGTCGGCCTTCCGAAGAGACCGGTAGCCCACGATTCCGGCGCACAGCAGGGGGGCCGCTTGCTGATCCTGGATACCCGCCGGGAGGTGCAGCGCGTAGTCGGCATTCGCCAGCACGAGGTCGGCGTACCCACCGTCGACATCGAAGCCGGTGAAGCTGGCTTGCTCGCAGAGGTTTTCCTCTCCCCGTCGACAGAACTCGCACTCTCTGCAGGCGCTGTGCAGCCAGGGGATTCCGGCCCGCTCGCCCAGAGCCCAACCGTGCACCCCTTCCCCGAGCCCGGCTACCACGCCGACCACTTGATGCCCAGGCGTAACCGGGAACCGCGGCGGCTTGATGTCGCCCTCGGCCAGATGCAGATCGGTGTGACAGACCCCGCAGGCTTTCACCCTCAGCAGCACTTGGCCGGGGCCCGGCCGGGGATCCGGCCGCTCAGCTAACCGAAGGGGCGAGTCGCCGATCGGCGCGGCTCGTTCCAGGCGTTGGGCTCTCATCGCAAGCTCTTTAGCAGACCCTCTTCCTAGAAGGCCCGAAACCTGGCTATGCTAGAATCGAGGCAGCGATGGCTCACGGACCGGCGGCCCTTCGCGAAGCCCAGCAGCTCGAGCGCCTGCTCGAAATCGGACGGAACCTCAGCTCCAACCTGGATCTGCCCTCACTCTTGGGTTCGATCATTGCGGTGGCCGCTGAGATTACCGGCAGCGAGGGGGCCTCCATCCTGCTCTATGATCCGGCGGCTCGCCTGTTGCGCTTTGAAGCCATTCCCCCCAACCAGAATCCTGCGCTCAAGAAGATCAGCGTCCCGGTCGACTCCAGCGTTGCCGGATGGGTCTTCAGCTCCGCCTCCCCGCTGATCATCAACGACGCCGGGTCGGATGCCCGGATCTACCGAGAAGTCGATCGGCAGATCCGTTTTGATACCCGCTCGATTCTGGGCGTGCCGCTCATTGTGAAGCAGGAACCGATTGGCGTCCTGGAGGCAGTCAACAAGCTCGCCGGTCAGGATTATACCGAGCCCGATCAGGTCGCTTTGGAGACCCTGGCGGCCCAGGCTGCAATCGCGATCGAGAATGCCCGGCTGCTGGCCAAGTTGCAAGCGGCGAATCTGGAACTGAACCGGTTAGACCGGATGAAGTCGGATTTCATTGCAATCGCCTCCCATGAGTTGCGTACCCCGCTTGGCCTGATCCTCGGCCACGCGACTTTCCTGACCGAACTGGTCGATGAACAGCATCGAGATCAGCTCGAGGTGATCGTCCGCAGCGCGGAACGGTTGAAGGCCATCGTGGAAGACATGGCCCGGATCTCACACCAAGAGGAGGGTCAGTCACGAGTGCGCCGCCTGCCCTTCTCGATGGGCATACTGATCGAAACCCTCGTGTCACGCTTTCGACAGCTGGCGAAAGAGAAAAAGATCGAGTTAGATTTCGACGCCCCCGCCGGGGAATCGCTCATGGTGGAGGGGGATCGGGACAAGATTGAGATCGCCTTGACCAATCTAATCCGCAATGCGATCGCCTTCACCGACGAGGGCGGTCAGGTGGGGGTGATGGCAGAGAGCTCCGAGGACTACCTCAAAGTCTTCGTGGCCGACTCCGGCATCGGGATTCCGGCCGGTGATATCGACCGGGTGTTCCAGCGCTTCTACCAGGTTGAATCCCATCTGACCCGCAAGCACGGCGGGATGGGGCTAGGTCTCTCAATCGCCAAGGCGATGGTCGAAATGCATCACGGCCAGATCTGGTGCGAAAGCAAGGAGGGGGTGGGCAGTCTGTTCTGCATCATGCTCCCGGTGACCGCCGCCAAGGCCGAGGCCGCTTCGAAAGTGTTCACCTCGATCTAGCCTCTCCGGTTAATTGGGTCTGACCGCGGGGTATAATCCGGTCGTCGGGGCGTGGCTCAGCCCGGTAGAGCGCACGGTTCGGGTCCGTGAGGTCGAGAGTTCAAATCTCTCCGCCCCGACCAGCAAGATACCAGACACGAGACTGCCGAAGCCGTCCGGGTTTCGGTGGTTTGTTTGTTACCCTGCGCAACTTCGCGATCATCTTCTTTCTCGTAAGTCTGTGCGTCGCCTGCAGTCCCGCCGGCCCGGTCCTGGAGACGCGGGGCAAGCTGGTCTTTACCGAACACTGCGCCCCCTGCCACTCGCTCGACCCAGGAGTCGTCATCGTCGGGCCAGCGCTCGCCGGTTTGGTCGGCCGGGCGAACGCTCAAGGCACCGAGCCTCGGTCGTTCCTGGAACGGGCCATCCTCACCCCCTCCGCCGAGATCGTGCCCGGGTTCCAGAATCTGATGCCCGCAGATTTCGAGCGCCGGCTGAGCCCCGCGGATCGGGAGGCGCTGTTCGCCTTCCTGCTAACTCTCGAGTAGCGGCTGACCGATCAAAACCACGGTTGGAAACTGGCCGCATATCCGGTCAGCTCGACGTAGCCTCGCCCGCTGACCGTACCGGTCACTTCCACAGCTCCTTCCCAATAGATGATCGACAGCCGATTCTCCTGGTCCGGCAGCAGAGGCCGCAGTTCGAGCTCCAAGTGTTCGTCGAGCAACACGATCCGCCAGCCGGACGGATACTCAGAATCCGACAGGCGGCTGCTCCAAGTCCCCAGCGTTTCGATCTCGAAATCCGCCGCAGACAACCAGACAGCTCGGCCGTCCTCCCCCACTAAGGTTCCTCCCCCGACCAGGACATCCCGGCCAGACCGCACCTGATAGAGCATCAGTTCTCGACCATCGTCGAGCTGCAGCCCAAACCAATCCCAGCCCGTGGCGGCGGCGGGCAAAACGCTGCTTCCCCACTCATGATCGAACCAGCTCGATCCCCGGACCTCGAGCTGCTCTCCCCGCACCCACAGGGTTCCCTCGGTCTGCAGCGCCGGGAAACTGAAGTAGTAGCTGGCGTCCGTCGATGCGACTCCCTTCGGGCTGAGGCCACCCGGTCCGTGTGCGACCAGTGGCTGCTCGGCTTCCAGGCGGAGATCGAGTCCAATGTCCTGCTCTCGGGCCCGGAGCCGGAGGCTCGACCCCGCTGCATCGACCGCCGCTACCGACCAATCTTCAAGGTAAACCCGGTATGGCTCGCCGCTGGCACCCGCCAACCCATCCACCCCCCGGCTGAATCGTTCAAAGGAGCGATGCTCGGCGAGGGAGGCGTCGGTGAGTGCTAAATGCGCGAAGTAGATTTGATTCGAGCCAAACTGGGATGTACGGTGGGCGAGCCCCGGGGTCATCCCCCGGCGGAAGAGGGTCAGCTGATAGCCATAGCGATGCCCGATCTCCGATTCCAGGTTGCCGGTGTAGTACCACCACTCGGTCTGGAAGTCGAAGTGGGGGCCGTGATCGCCCGGCGAACTGAATTCCAGAGGGTCGAGAGCGTCCTTGAATTCCGGGCCACTGGGGGCAGGGGCCAAGCTGAGCGACGGCGGAGGGTCTGCTTCAAACTGGCAGCCGCTCAGCAGCGAAGCAATGCCAAGGCCGATTGCAACCTCACCGGCGGCGAGGGCGAAGCGTCTCATAGCTGCCTATTCCCCAGCAAGGGCCTGAGCCAGGGGTAGTCGGCGCAGTCGGGCGGTCGGGTAGACCGCGGCCGCCAGGGAGGCCCCGACTCCGACGACCATCGCCTGGATAAAAGGAAGCCACTGCAACTCGAGCTGGATCGTCCACCCAAAGGATCGCGCATCAATGACCTCGATGAGCAGAATGGCCAAGAGCAATCCGGTCGGCATTGCCAGCAGGGAAGCCGTCAGCCCCATGAGACCGCTTTCAATGAACACCAACCGCGCCAGGCCTGCAGGTGTCAGCCCGAGGGCGCTCAGGGTCGCAAATTCTCTCGATCGTTCCAGCAGGAGCGCCAGGAGCGCGCCGAGCACTCCGAAGAATGCGACGACCACTGCCAGCAGACGCAGGGCAGCCGTGATGGCGAAGGTCCGATCGAAAATCGCCAGAGCCTGCTCGCGGACCTTAGCGTTGATCCGTACCTCGAGCCCGGTCCCCTCCAAGGAAACTCGAACTCGCTCGGCGAGTTCGGCCGGCTCGACCCCTACTTCGGCGGTAATCCCGACCGACGAGATCGCCGGGTCGTCCCAGTTGACCAAATAGACCTCACGACTCATCAAGACCGTCCCACGGTCGGTCGAATAATCGTAGAACACACCGGCCACCGGGAATGGCTTCGCCCCATGATCGGTGCTCAAAGTTATCAAGCGCCCGACCGGATGCCGGCTGGCCAGGCTCTCGCTCACCAGCACCGCCCCGGCGCGCACTTGCTCCCACACCTCCGAAGCACTGCCGTGAGCGAGCCGGTACAAATCGGCATCCCGAACACGACTTGGGTCGACGGCCGAGAGATGGAATTCGCCGAACTCGCTATCGACCAACACCGCCCGGATGGCTTCCACCGCAGCTACCCCCGGTATCGCAGCCAGGCGGGTCTCGAGCTGGGGAGAGAGCGAGGCCATCGGTCGAGTGCCGCTCGTGGCGGGAGAACCGACATACAAATCGGATTGCAAAGTAAGGTTTAGCCAATTCTCGACCGTCGAGCGAAAACTGACGATCATCAGAGTTACCCCGACCGCTACTGAGAGGGCCACCGTGAGGGCAGCTAACGCCGGACCGGTTCGGCTGCTATGGCGGGGCAGACTTCCCGCCGCGATCCGAACCAGCAGTCGCCTCGGTGCAGCCCGCGATGCCAGGGCCACTGCCCAAATGGCAAGCGGAGCCAGGAGGGCGATCCCGGCCAGAATCGCCAATATTGAAGCGAAACTCCACATTAATGAAGCCCGGCTGAGTTGGAACCCAAGCGCCCCGACGGAGGCGACCCCGACACCGGCGACCGTGAGCGGGAGCAACCGACTGGTAGCCCGACCTTCGGCGGTACTTCGGCGCCACACCTCCACCGGGGGTACCCTGGCGGCCTCGATGGCCGGCGCCAGCGCAGCCAGCAATCCGGCGCCGAGCCCCAGCCCCGCCCCCTTGACAGCCAGGGCCGGGGTCAGCGGCATATCCTTCACTGCGGTGAGGAAGTAGAAGTCGCGGATTGTCTGCGAGACCAGGTCGACGGCACCCCGAGCCATGAGAAAACCAAGGCCGATTCCAATGGCCGAACCAACCAGTGAGAGGAGCGCCGCCTCCGTGAGCACCATTCGAAGGATCTGGTCGCCGGTGCTTCCGATCGCCCGGAGAGTTCCCAGCATCGGTCGCCGGCGAAGGACGGAAAAGGTCATCGTGTTGTAGATCAGAAAAGAACCCACGACCAACGCCAGCAGGCTGAGGGCGGTCAGGTTCGTGCGAAAGGCCGCCGTGAGCTGATTGGCTGCCTCGACCTGCTGACCGGAAGACTCCAGCCGAACGCCGGCAGGAAGTTGAGCGGCCAGCTCGGCCGCCGAGGCGGGGTCTAGGATCAAGTCTATTCGGCTTAACTTACCGATCATCCCCAGCAGTTCCTGCGCGCTGGCGATATCCATGACCAGCAGATCGCTAGCCCCGAGCGCAGTTTTCCCGGTCAGCACCCCAAAGATGGTGACTGCGACCAGCCGATCCCCGGTCTGAACCTGCAATCGGTCTTGTGGCTGCAAGGCATACGATTCGGCGAACTGCTGGGTGATGATCGCCATGGCCGGCTCGGTCAGGAACGGGGCGAAATCCGGTTGGAAAGCCGAGCGCAAGTCGAGGTCCGACCGGAACGGGGCCTCCGCAAAGAGATCGATCCCTAGCACTCGGATCGGGCGCAGGCTCAGTTCGGGGAGGGCCGCGATCCCTTCCACGATCGGGGCGGCAGCCCGCAGGCCGCGGCCGACCCTCAACTCGGCGTAGAGGGTCTCCGGCAGGCCGGCCGGCCCTCCAACGACCCGATGAGTCGCCGCCCCCGCGACGGATTGGGCGCTGAGTTCGAACCCATGTTGAGCGCTCGTATTAGCCAGGTCGATCGCGACCACGACCGCCACACCGAGCCCAAGGCTGAGCACGACCAACCCGGTCTGGAGCGGCCTCCGAATCAGATCTCGCACACCGGCCCGGATCAGGGTTCGCATGAGGAAAGGGTACCCCGCACCCGGCCGGCGTGCCTCGGGCGAGCGACCTTACGATTCGAGCGGAGCAGCATCTGAAACCAGTCGGCCATCGACCAGAGCCAGCCGCAGATCCGCCTCTGCGGCAATTCGATGGCTGTGAGTGGCGAGCAGCACAGTAACCGCTCGCTCCCGCATCATGCGGCGCATCAATCCGATCACCGCCTCCCCGGTCAGGCGGTCTAGATTGCCGGTCGGTTCATCGGCTAGCACGAGAGCCGGCTGCTCGACCAAGGCTCGTGCAATGGCCACTCGCTGCTGTTCGCCCCCGGAGAGCCGGTCTGGGAAATCTGATTGCCGGTCATCCAGGCCGACTTCGCGGAGCAGGTGGCGGGCCCGCTCGCTCGCCTCGGGCACCGGCCGTCCCGCCAGCTCGGCGGGCAACCGGACGTTTTCCAGCACGGTGAGAGTGGGGATTAAGTTGAAGAACTGAAAGACGAATCCGAGCTGCTGCCTACGAAATAGGGCCCGCTGGCGAGGGCTCATCTGGGTTACCAGCTGACCGGCGATGCGGATCTCGCCAGAAGTCGGGTCATCCAGCCCGGCGATTAGATTGAGCAGGGTGGACTTGCCGCTCCCGCTCCGGCCCCGGACGACGATGATCTGGCCCGGGTAGATTTTGGCGTTGAGGTCGTTCAGGACGACCCGGGACTGGCCGGCTTCTCGATAGACCTTGGTGAGATGCTCAAGCTCGACCAGTGGCCCCATCCTACGACTGGGGGCCGGCTGCCAGGACCTCCGCCGAAACATTCCCGGCGAAACGGGAAAACCGCTCCCTAAACAAGCCAGCCAGTTGCCTGGCCTTTCCTTCGTAGGCGGCCGGATCTTCCCAGGTGGCCTGCGGGTTCAGTACGTTGTCCGGAACCTGCGGACAACGCTCAGGGACCTTCAGCCCGAAAAAAGGCTCGGTCTTGGTCGGGACTCGATCTAGTTCGCCCAGAATCGCAGCTGCAACCATCGCTCGGGTGTACGGGAGCTCCATGCGCCGACCGACGCCGTAAGGACCTCCGGTCCAACCGGTGTTGATCAGCCAGATCGCGGCCTTGTGCCGCTGGATCTTTTCTGACAACAGGTCGGCATAGCGGGTCGGATGGAGGGCGAGGAACGGCTCGCCGAAACATGCCGAAAAGGTCGCCTGGGGCTCCACCCCCAAACCCTTTTCGGTCCCGGCGAGCTTGGAGGTGTAGCCGGCGAGAAAATAGTACTGCGCCTGCTCCGGAGTCAGCCGTGAGATCGGCGGCAGCACTCCAGAGGCATCTGCGGTCAGGAAGAACACTGTGGCGGGGTGGCCACCGCTCCCCTCCGGGACATAGTTATCCACCGCCTCCAAGGAGTAACCGGCCCGAGTGTTCTCGGTCAGGCTGTCGTCATCCAGGTCGACCCGGCGGCTGGCATCGTCCATGACGACGTTTTCCAGCACTGTGCCAAAGTCATGAACTGCCTCCCAGATCACCGGCTCGTATTTCGCGCTCAGGCGGATGGTCTTTGCGTAGCACCCGCCTTCGAAATTGAAGACCCCTTGGTCGCTCCATCCGTGTTCGTCGTCGCCGATCAAGCGCCGGACTGGATCCGAGGCTAGGGTGGTCTTCCCCGTTCCAGACAAGCCAAAGAAGAGCGCCACGTCGCCGGTCGGGCCTTGGTTGGCGGAGCAGTGCATGGACAGTACGCCTTGCAGCGGCAGGCGGTAGTTCATCACCGTGAAAAGGGACTTCTTGATTTCCCCGGCGTAGCTCGTCCCCCCGATCAGGGCGAGCCCCCGTTCAAAGTTCAGGACGATGAAGACTTCCGAATTTGTTCCGTCGCGGGCCGGATCCGCCATAAGGCCTGGCGCGTGCAGCACCGTGAACTGAGGGACGTGATCCGCCAAACTTTCGATCGCAGGTCGAAGGAACATGTTGCGGGCAAACAGGCTATGCCAGGCGCTGTCACTCACTATCCGGATCGGGATTCGATACTCCGGCAGGGCCCCCACTGCCAGGTCTTGAACGTAGAGCGGCTTCGAGTCAAGATAGCGGGCTACCCGCGCATGCAGCGCCTCGAAGCGGTCCGGCTCGAAGGGCTGGTTGACATTTCCCCACCAGACCTGCTCGATGCTCGAGCCCTCGCGGACCACAAACTTATCCCTCGGCGCCCGGCCGGTATGGGAACCGGTTCTGACGACGATCGCCCCGGAATCTGAGATCTGGCCCTCTGCCCGTCGGGCGATATGCTCGACCAGGGCCGGGGCCGTCAGGCTCCAGTAGACCGGCTGTCCATTGTTGAGCCCGTGGTGTTCGAGCCCGTAACGGCTAGGGGAATCGCTCATGACTCTGCTCCTGCCTCTTCCGCCCGCCACATGGCGCACGATGTCATGCAATGGCGACCACGCCCCCCAGCTCCCACGCCGGGCGGCGACCGATCTTATCATGGACCATGGTCACCGCGATCCCGCAGGTCGCCAGGTCCGGCCCCCTGTCCGGGCCAACGGTCCTCCTAGCCCGCCGGCTCGAGCTCGATCGTCGCGCGGTCGAGCACTTCATCATCCAGGTTAATCGCTTCGACCGAGATGCGGTCAGCGGTGATTTCAAGCAAGACGAAGTGGGTTTGCATCGCGAATGTTTGACTGCCGGGCACAAGTCCGGATTCCGGGTACAGGGTCCTCGAGCCGCCGCCACTGACAACGTAAGTGATGCCGTTGAACATGATTCGCTCGTAGTTGTGGTCGTGACCGGAGAGGACCAGTGGGACCCCGGCGGCTTCGAATCGGGGCAGCCATTCGGCGGCGAGCACGATGCCATCGTTTCGATGGAGCCCGCTGGTGAACGGCGGAGTGTGGAAAACCGGAATCGAAAACCGGAAGCTCGGGTCGGCCAGCCGCTCCCCCAGCCAGGCGGTCTGCGACGCCCGGCCTGCTGCGCCGTGGAAGACCTGCGAGTCCAGCATCAAGAACTGAATCCCGGCTGCCGAGAAGGAATACCAGGACTCGTTGGCGCTGCCCTGGATTCCGACGCCGGCAAAGGCGTAGAAGTAGAAGGGCCGGTCTAGCCAATAGGTTTCCCGGTCGTATTCATGATTGCCGAGGACCGGGTAGACCGGCAGGGTGGTCAGCAGGGGTTCCAGGCTCCGGAAGTACTTCTTGGCGTACCCCTCGAACAGGTCCTCGTCTTCATTGAGTCGATAGGCCAGATCTCCGGTGTGGAGGACGAAATCCAGCCGGTAGCTGGCCATGAGTTCGGCGAGATCGTGAGTGGTGGATTGGCCATATCCGCTGTCCCCGATGACCCCGATCCGCAGCCCCGGCGGATCCAACGCGGGGGTTTCAAAGGACAAATCGCCCCAACGGCTGCCAAAGAGCCAGGGGGCACGCAAATCGGCGAGGCTCTCCCCCAGCCCAACCCGTACTTGATATTCGGCTCCAGGGGTAAGTCCCACGAGTTCGATCTGTTGGCGGGAGCTCTCTAGGTCGAGCGCTTGGAGGAACCAGCCGGCTGCCGCGGCCGCAGTCGGCCGATACAGCAAGTACCCGGCGGCCGGCAGCTCCAACTCAAAGAAGAAGATGGCCGAATCGGGGGTGACATGGCGCAGGGTCGGCGGAATCCGGTAGCCGACCTGGGCGGCCGCCGGGTTGTAACCAATCTCGGTTGCGAGAGTGGCGGTCGGGATCGCAGTGGCCGTAGCCGTGGGGCTCGGCGACGGGGTCGGGATCGGCGGCGGCCCTGTAACCAGGACAGGGACTGGTGAAGGGAGCAGGCTGGGACTCGGAGACGGTGCAAGAGTGGCTTGCTGCGGGGTTGAGGTCTGGGCTGGGTTAAACGGCAGGTCTGCTCTGGAGCAAGCCAGAACTGTCAAACCCCCGACCAATGCCAGCCGGGAAAGTCCCTTGAGTCCGAATCCAATCAACGCTCTTCCCTCTTAACCGCTTCCCACAGCCGGTCCATCTCCTCGGGCGTCAGGTCATCGAGCCGGGACCCCTGTTCGCGGGACAGAGCGATCATCCGGTCAAATCGAGACCGGAATCGCTGATTGGCCTGGCGCAGCTCGGACTCCGGATCCGCGTCGAGCCAGCGAGCATAATTGACAACCGTAAAGAGCAGGTCTCCGATTTCCCGGGTCCGGGCCTCCGGGTCGGCGGCTGCGTCGATCTCATCCAGCTCTTCCTGGATTTTCATCCGGACCCCGGCTGCGCTGGGCCAGTCGAAGCCGAGCCGGCTGGCCCGGCCCTGCAGTTCGGCAGCCTGTGCCAGAGCCGGGAAGGAACTTGGGACGCCCGCCAGAGGACCGGTCCCGGTCTCCTGCTCCTTGAAGTGCTCCCAATTTCTTAAGACTTGGTCGACGCCGCTGACTTGCAGGTCGCCGAAGACATGCGGGTGCCGCCGGATCAGCTTGGCTTGAATCCCCGCCACCACGTCCGCCATCCTGAAGTTGGATTTTTCCGTGGCGATTTGAACCTGGAGCACGATTTGGAGTAGCAAATCTCCGAGCTCTTCTTTCAGGCTGCCGAGGTTGTCTTCATCCAGGGCGGCCAGCGCCTCGTAGGCTTCTTCCAGCAGGTGCTTCCGAAGCGATTGGTGAGTTTGCTCCCGATCCCAGGGGCAACCGTCGGGTGCCCGCAGTCGGGCCACGGTGTTTTGCAGCGTTTCAAAGGAAGAGTCGACCGGCAGGGCCGAAACGTACAAGGTGGTGAGATCCCCGATCGAATCGCTTTGATCGATTTCATAGAGCTTGACCCACTCGACCCGTTCATCGGCCAGGCTTGCCCGGTGGATCAGGGCGACCGGATGCTCCTCCGGATACTGGTTCATCAGCGACAGCTTGAGTTCTCCGGCCAGAAATGGGGAGTGAAGTTGGCACACCAACGCCCCCAGGTCCGGGGGAAAGGGTGGATGATGCCCGGCTGCCAGGCCGATCGCGTCGACGATCGCCAGCCCATCGAGCGCATCCAGTCCGAGGGCGGCCAGGCTCGGTTCCATGAAACTGATCCCAGGGATCAGCCGAAGTCTGATTCCGGCCTGGCGGAGTCCTTGAACCGTCGCTTCCCCGACGCTGGGGTCGCCGGGCACCGCGTACACGGCGCCGGGTGGCAACCCGCTGAGCCGATCGACGATAGCCCGGTATACGTCGCTGAAGTCCGAGAAGCGTTCGTAGGTATCGTCGAACGAAACCAGCTCAACGTCGGGAGGCAGGCCGGCGACCGCGGGGTGGGTTGCGGTCCGCAGGTAGAGGGTGCCAGCATTTTCCAGGACGCTCCAGGCCTCGCGGGTGATCATGCGTGGGTTGCCTGGTCCGAGACCGACTACCGTTAATCTCTGCTCAGTCAAGCCAACCTCCTCAAAACGATCAAGGCCGAGGCGATCGTCCCGCCTCGGCCTTGTTTGGGGCCATCCTTCCGGAGCCGACCGGTGCCCGAAGCTCAGCGCTTGGTGTAGGTCGGAGCCTTGCGTGCCCGCTTGAGACCAGGCTTCTTGCGTTCCTTTACCCGCGCATCTCGAGTCAGCATGCCTGCCTGGCGCAAGATCGGACGCAGGGTGGCATCCATCTTGACCAATGCTCGCGCCACCCCATGCTGGACGGCGGTCGTCTGACCGGAAACTCCGCCGCCCGATACTGCAGCAGAGATGTCCAGCTTGCCTTCGTACTGCACCGCCCGCAGCGGAGCCAGCACCCGATCCAGGTCTCCAAACCGCGGAAAGTATTCTGCTCCAGGTTTTTGGTTGATCACGATCGCCCCACTCCCCGATACGATCCGGACCCGAGCAGTGCTTTCCTTTCTCCGTCCAATCCCTTCAAAGAATCGATCTGTCATCATTTGGCAACTTTCTTAATCGTAAGTGCGACCTCAACCGGCTGTTGCGCCGCATGCGGGTGGTCGGCGCCTCGATAGATCTTGAGCTTCCCGATCAGCTTGCGGCCGTATCGATTGTGCGGAAGCATTCCCCAAACGGCCGCCCGGATGGCCCGCTCCGGGGTG
>CAZPZD010000013.1:0-3841 GCA_964590515.1 uncultured Anaerolineaceae bacterium
TGTTAGGCGACGCCAGGAAACCTTTCATGCTTTCAACCGATTTACGCACTACCCAGGCTTGGGAGATCGAACTCTATAGAAGGAGCCGTCCTCCGAGAACTGGTGACGCTCGATTGCATAGTACGCCACATCCAGGTCGTAGTAGCGCGCGGCTTTTTCAAAGACGAAGCCAATGTGGCCTAGGACCCGTGAGGATGCAATGTTCTCCGGGACCACGACCGCCATGATTCGCGTCAAACCGGCGGTCTCGAATCCGAACCGCACCGCTGCCCGCGCCACCTCTGTGGCCATCCCCTTCCCCCAATAGGGTTTGGCCAGGGCATAACCGAGTTCGAATTCGTCGGTTTCCGTCAGATACTCCACCTTGCAATGCCCCACAAGCTGCCCATCAGCCTTGTCCTTGATGAGCCACCCGCCACAGGGATGGTTTGCCCACGCTTGTCGAAACACCCCCAGGGCTCGCTCGGCGCGGACGCGGGGCGCTAAGTCCATTTTCGGCATGTAGCGCATGACGTCGGGGTCCCCAAAAATTCGGCTGGCCCACTCGTCGAGGTCAACCGGAGTGGCCTCGCGAAACAGAATGCGCTCAGTCTCGATTTCTGGCACCGACGAGTCAGTCATCGCAATGGCCCTTATGGGATTCACGGCGCCGCCTAACTATTGATTCTAAGTCCAACCTTCCCCATATCCCCCTCGCCGGGGGGTTTATTGGGCAAATTGGCCTCGTTTCGTCCACAATACTGGATTATGCGGGAAAACTGGCGTCTATATCCGCTGAATAGGGTCGTTCGGTGATTTCGTCACCTAATTAGGGCCCGTTTTGATGCGGCCCTAACTCCCGGATACACGACCGGACTGTTCCGCGAGTGCAATTCAGCTACAACTGTCGAGGGATGATCGTTGATCGAGACGCCAGGCCCAGTAATATGGCGGAGGAAGTTAGCCAATCTGGCGCCCCCGGCGGGACTCGAACCCACAACCTACTGCTTCGAAGGCAGGCGCTCTATCCGTTGAGCTACGGGGGCGATTCCGGGTTGGATTATACATCCCGCCCAGATCGCGCCGCTTGGGCCTAGCCGGCGAGAACTTTGCGAACTGCCTGAACGAGCTCGTTCTTTGATACGGGCTTGAGCAGGTACAGGTTGGCGCCAGCCCCCAACCCCTCCTGCACTTCTTCAAGCTGGGATTTCGCCGAGAGGATGATGATCGGGAGAGAGGCCAGCTCGGGTGTGTTCCGCACGTGCCGACAAAGGTCCAATCCGGAGGCGGCCGGCATCATGACGTCCAGCAGGATGAGGTCCGGTTTGCCCTGCTCGAGAACCTGGAGCGCACTCTTCACGTTGCGAACCACCCGAACCTGGTAGCCCTCCATCTCCAGCATCATGCTGAAGAGCTCGGTAACGCTTACTTCGTCATCCACGATCAGGATCGTTTCGTTCGCCATGGGGCGCGAAGTATACATCCGGGCAAGGGTAGAGGGCGGCCGCGGCTGGGCATTCGCGCTGGCCAAAGGCCAATGCGTTAGAATTGGCGCCTCTTGGCAATGGCGTTCGATGGCCAACCTCATCACCATTAGTCGTTTTCCGCTGCTGCTCGGCTTCATCCTTATGCTTTACTTCGGGAGCCCGGCGGTCAAGCTGCTCTCGGTCCCTTACTTGTTCGCCGGGCTCATGCTGGACACCGTTGACGGGTTCGTTGCGCGCCGCCGGCACAACGTCAGCCTCATGGGAAGCGTGTTGGACATCGCGGCCGATCGGGTGTCTGAGTTGGTGCTATGGGTTGCGCTGGCGGACCTCGGAGCCATTCCGGTGGTCGTGCCGCTCATTGTCATCACCCGGACGACGCTAACCGACGCGCTACGCAGCATAGGAGTGAAAGGTGGTAAGGCACCTTTCGACCAGCATCATTCCAAACTGGGTCGGTTCCTGGTCGGGTCAGCCTGGATGCGATCCGGGTACAGCATCAGCAAGATCCTGGCATTCTGCGGTCTGACTCTTGGATTGGCCCTGGCTCAGTTTCCGACCGGCACCCGACTGCAGGCTGCCGCTGAACCCCTCCTCACGGCATTCCGACTTGTGGCTTGGATCGCGGTCGGCTTCTGTATCGTGCGCGGTCTTCCAGTGATCCTTTCCGGCTACCGTCGCATCCGCGAACCGGCACGAGTCGAGGCCGCCCCCGAAGCTCGGTGAGTCTAATCTCCATTGCCAATAGCCGGTGGGGGCCACCTGCCGGGATTTCGCTCGTCCGCCTGCTGCCTGCAGGGCTGGCCAGCAAGTTGGCCACCTCGCTCGCAGATCGGGTCGCGGCCCAGGTCGGTTCGCCGCTGGTTGAGGCGGTCCGTACCAATCAGGCGGTCGTGCGCGATCTTCCCGTTGATCATCCCGAGGTCGATCGCGCCGTGCGGACCGTGCTCCGCACGATGGCCAAGAGCTATCTCGTGCTCTTCCGCCTCATGCGCAGCGGGCACGCCGGCCTCAGCAAGGCAGGTGAATTGGATGCCGACCTGATCGCAGCCGGTAGGGAGAATCTGGAAGCCGGCCGCGGCCTGATGTACGCGGGCGCCCACACGATAGGGCTCGACCTACTGCTGTTGCTCATCGGAGGCCTCGGCTATCCGATCCTGGCCCTGGCTTACCCCGAATCGGAGGCCAGCTACGCGGTCACCAACCGAATCCGCCGGAGCTTCGGGGTTGACCTCTCTCCGACCGACTTCAGCTCGCTCCGTCAGGCGATAAAACACCTGCGGGGAGGCGGGTTCGTGGTTACCGCAGTCGACCGGCCCGATCCGCGGGGAGAGCTGCTCGAATTCTTTGGCCGACCGGCCCGACTGCTTGTCGGCCACGCCCGCCTGGCGATTCGGACTGGCGCCCCCATCATGGTGGGAGGGACCTACCTGGCGGAGGACGGCCGCTATCGAGCCGTCCTGCTGGAAATGCTCGAGTCGCGCAATTACCGGGACAATCCGACCGGGGAGCTGGAGCTTGCCCAAGCGGTCATGCGAGTGCACGAGAGATTCATCCGGCAACGGCCGGATCAGTGGATGATGTTTTACCCGGTATGGCCGGCGCTGGCGAAGGAGTAGGCATGGCGACGAAGGATCTCCAGCGCAAGGCCGAGGAACTCAGACGACTGATCAATCTGCACGATTACCGATACCACGTGCTCGACGATCCTCTGATCAGCGATTCCAAATTTGATCGGCTCCTACAGGAGCTCAAGCAAATCGAGCAGGAACACCCCGAGATCGTGACCGCCGATTCGCCGACCCAGCGAGTCGGCGGACAGCTGTCCGAGCGGCTCGTGCGGGTCCCTCACCCGAAACCGATATTAAGCCTGGGGAATGCATTCAATGTCGATGAAGTGCGGGCCTGGCATGAGCGGATCGCCCGGCTCGACCCCCGAGTTCGATCGGCCGCCTTTGTCGTGGAACCGAAGCTCGACGGGCTCACTGTAGTTCTACACTACGAGCAAGGCCTCTTCAAATTCGGAGCGACCCGTGGCGATGGCGAGCACGGCGAGGAGATCACCCACAACCTCCGAACAGTGCGGACCCTTCCTCTTCGCATCCCCCTGGAATCAGACAGTGTGAAGGCACCCGCCCGTTTGGTTGTGCGGGGCGAAGCCGTCATCTTCAAAGCCGACTTCGAGCGGATGAACCAGCGAGTGGAAGCCGAGGGCGGCGAGCGCTACGTGAATCCACGCAACACGGCGGCCGGGTCGCTCAGGCAGCTCGATCCGGCGCTGACCGCCGCCCGCCCCATCCGGCTATTCTGCTACTCAATCGTCGACTCCTCGGGGCCTCCGCCCCGAAGACAATCGGAAGCGCTGGCTTTGTTGCGCA
>CAZPZD010000013.1:3941-50552 GCA_964590515.1 uncultured Anaerolineaceae bacterium
CTGGAGGCGATTGACGGAATCGGTCCGAGCATCGCCTCGGAGGTCGTGGAGTGGTTTGGGCGAGCGCGCAATCGCAAGCTGTTGGCCAAACTCAAGGCGGCCGGGGTCTGGCCCAAAGAAGCGGCGAAGAAGGCCGGCGCCGAGCCAATGGCCGGATTAACCTTTGTCTTAACCGGAACGCTGCCCGACCTCTCGCGAGACGAAGCGAAAGCCCAGATTGAGGCCGCCGGGGGAAAGGTCGCCGGCAGCGTGAGTGCAAAGACGAACTTCCTGGTCGCCGGAGAGGCTGCCGGCTCGAAGCTCACCAAAGCCCAGGAGTTGGGGGTCAAAGTCATTGATCAGGCGGGATTGCTGAAATTGATCAGGAAGCGGGGACAAATTCGGGAGCTGTAGGATGCCCCATTGCCAAGAGGCTACCCCGACCCGGCGTTGGGAAAGTGCCTAAGGCGGCGGCGCCATTTTGGCCCGCATTGACAGCCGCAAGGCGTGGCGGTGGAGGCGGGCAATCCGAGCGGCACGGTCAGGGTCCCCCATTTGTTCCAGGCGCTGAGCGGCCGATAACAGCGCGTCCAACAGATCCCCGTCGACCGCGGCTGCGGACTCTTCCAGGAGGTTCTGGGCGAGAGCCTCCGTTTCGGCATCAATGACCCGCTGGGCAAGCTGCAGCGAGGCCGGGAGAGCCTCTTGAAGAGCAGCCGCCAACAGACTATCGATCCGTTGAAGTCGCTCCAAGACCTTCGAGTCGGATCGGTCGCGGGCCACCCGGATATTCGCCTGCAGGACATTCAGGAACAAGTCGTCGAGCAACGGCAGGCTGGCCTCGACTGCGGCCTCCAGGTCCTGGCTGTTTACTAATGAAGCCAGCAGCCCGGAAGCCTGGGCAACCCTGGCTTCCTGGGACCGGTCGATCTGTTCGGTAACCTCGAGCAAGGAACTGCGCAGATTGGTGAGTCGGTCCCGCTCTTCGGGACCAACGCCTTCAATCCGCTCCGAAAACAACTGAAAGAAGCCATAATCGAGGCCGGGGCGGGCGAGGGTGGCGAGTGCCCGAACCCGGTCCGGATTAGGTGCCTCGACGACCAATTCAAGAAGTTTCTCTCGGGTCAGCGAGTCGCCGGCCGCCCGCAAACTCTCTGCCGCACTTCGAACCACTGCCTCCTGAGCAGCCAGCTCCTTACCAAATGAGCTCAAAGTCAATGCGGCCTCTAGGCGCTGGGAGGCGGCCTGCCTGGAACGGTCGTCTGGGGCGGTCTGGAGGCTGAGCGAAGCGAGTTGGAAGAATCGTTCGTCCAGCTCAGCATCATGCTGCTGCACGAACGCGGCAAGGGACTCTGGAGCGGTCCGCAGCAAGTCCTCAAAGAGGCGAAGTTTTGCGCGCTGTGCCTCGAGCTCTTCTCTGGTGATCCCGTCGGCCTGGAGCACGCGCTCCACGAGCCCCTGAGCTGTCAGGACCGCTTGAGGTTGGAGCAGGTATCCCTTACGTTGTTCCGCCGGCAACCGATCAATTGCCTGATTGATCAGCCGGCCCACCAGACGTTCTTGTTCATTCTTGGCGATCCCGAGTTCGACCGGGAGATAGGTCAACAGCAGCTCCTTGGCCGGATCGTGGTAGACGATCGGAGTTGCGAGCTGGCCCTCATATCCGCAGACCGGGCAGTGCAAATGGTTCAGGGTCCCCGATAGCAGGCGGGCCTTTGCCGCCGGATTCTGCCCGACGTCCACCAGCTGCAGAATCTGGGCCTGAATTGGATTCTGGCAGTTCGGGCAGCGGACGGCAGTGCTCATTCGCGCTCCCTGGGGATCGAGAAGCAAATCCGGGCGCCCCGTTCGACCTTCTCGTCCACCCAAATCCTTCCCCCGTGAGCTTCCACGACCGCCTTCGCCAAGAACAACCCCAGGCCGACGCCTTGGGTGGTGCGGGCGGTTCCGCCGGACCGGAAGAATCGTTCGAATACTCGGGTGCGGTCTGCAGGCGAGATTCCAGGGCCTGCATCCTGCACGCAGAGTATGACTTCATGGGGTGCCACCCGACCCTGGATTTGGACCAGGCCCCCGGCCGAGGCGTACTTAATCGCATTCGAAAGCAAATTGGACACAACCTGGGTCAGGCGCTCCTCGTCGGCTCGCACGATCGGGAATTCTTTGGGCAGCTGGACCTCGAACGAATGCAGGTCCGACTGGGTGCGAAAGCGCTCGGCGAGTTCTCGAGCGATCTCGGCCAGATCAACGTCACTCAGCGAGAGGGAGGGGGTGCCGGATTGCAGTCTGGAAGCCTCGAGCAAGTCATCGATTAGGTCCGCCAACCGATCCGATTCTTCCTCAATCACGGCCAGGCTATCGCGCACCACCGAGGGTTCCCAGGCGGCATCATCCCGGCGCAGGGTCCCCACGTAGCCCTTGATCAACGCGACCGGGGTGCGGAGCTCGTGACTGATGATTGAGATGAACGTGCTCTTCAGCTCCTCGGCCTCTCGAAATTTTGTGATATCGCGCAGATTGGCGACGACACCGAGCAACCGACCGTCGCCAGAATAAGTCGGGGCGTAGGTGATTCCAACGCTGGAGGTCGAATTATCTTGTCGGAGGAGCTCTCCTTCAACGTAGAGTTCGGCAGTGGATGAGAGCGGCCAGCCGCCGGCCCCGGCATCGTCCAGGGTCAACCCCGGCTGGCGGCTTGCCCAGCGGATGATCTCGGAATGGTCCCTGCCGATCACCGAGTCGGCCGCGTAACCGGTCAGTCGGGCGCAGGCTCGATTGAAACGAGTGAAGCGGTAGCTGGGATCCAGAATGAAGATTCCGTCGGCGGCCGATTCGAGTACCCCATCCAGGTGTCCGCGCTCATCGGCCACCTGGGTATACAGGCGGGCATTGGAAACCGCGATCGCGGCCTGGGAGGCGAAGGCTCCCAGCATCGCCCGATCCTCCCGAGAAAACTGGCCCTGGTAGGAGCGGAAGATGAAGATGACCCCAACGACTTCATCCCGAGCGATGAGCGGCAACCCGACTCCGGTGAGCAAGCCCATCGAGGCGGCCTGAGTAATCCGCTGCAGCCGGCGATTGACCTCCGGAATCGCGAACCGGGCCGGGTCGTCGAGTTCGGGAATGTCAGCTAGGAGTGGATCGAGGAACTTGAGGAAATCGGGATTGATCCCGAAGGTGGTGGTTACCCGCCAGCCTCCCTGCTCTCGCAGGGCAATCAACCCGGCGGAACTGCTGAGCAATTCAGCCGAAAGGCGGACTATTCGTTCAAGGACCTTCTCGAGATCCAACTCCTCGGTGAGTACCCGGGAGATCTCGAGCAGATAGTCGCGCTGACGGACGCGGAAGTCCGGCAGCATGCAATCAGCGGCCCTCCGCTGCTGATAGGGAGGCCTCCAGAATCCGGAGGCCCTCGTCGAGCAGCCCTTGGTTGATGCTCAAGGCGGGTACGACTCGGACCGCGCTCTCGCCGGCGCCAAGCATAAGCACACCCCGCTCAAAGGCTTCTTGCAGCACGCGCTCCCGCAGCTCGTGGTCTGGCCGCTTGGTGCCATGATCCAGGACCAGCTCTGCGCCGACCATCAAGCCCTTGCCTCGTACTTCCCCGACCGCGGGGTGTCGACTCTGGATCTCAGCCAGGGCGTCCAACGCGAACTCACCCATGGCCGCCGCGTTAGCCATCAGCTCGCTCTCGACCAGTTCCAAGGTTGCCAGGGCCGCGCTGCAGGCGACCGGGTTGCCACCGAAAGTGTTCCCGTGTGCGCCTTCCGGCCAATCCATCACGGTGGCCCGAGCCAAGATCCCTCCCAGGGGAAGGCCGGAGGCCACTCCCTTGGCGAAGCACACGATGTCCGGTTCTACCCCCCAATGCTCGATCGCCCACCACTTCCCGGTGCGACCGATCCCGCTTTGGACTTCATCTACGATGAGCAGGATGCCGTGCCGATCACACAACTTACGCAGCGCGGGAAAGAACCCATCGGCGGGAACCACGTAGCCACCCTCCCCCTGAATGGGTTCGACTAGTATCGCGGCGCAGTCGTCCGGGGGCACGACGGTCTTGAAGACCACGTTCTCGATATAGTCCACGACCGTTTCGCCGTAGTCATCGCTGGTGGCTTGCAGCACCGGTCGGTACGGGTTGGGGAAGGGCACGTGGGTCACCCCGGGCATCAGCGGGGAAAAACCCCGCCGTTGGATCGCCTTGCTGCTGGTGAAGGCCAGCGCACCGATCGTGCGACCGTGGAAAGCGCCGTGGAATCCGATGAACTGCTGCCGCCCGCTGTGATGGCGGGCGAGCTTTACGGCGGCTTCCACCGCCTCGGCGCCGGAGTTGGCCAGGAAAACTCGGGCCGGTTCGGCGAACGGAGCGATAGAGGCCAACTTTTCAGAAAGCTCAACCCAGCCGAGATGGTAGTAATCCGAGGAAATGTGGATGAATCGCTCCGCCTGTTGGCGGATGGCGGCCACGACCTTGGGGTGGGCATGGCCGGTGGTGCAGACTGCGATCCCGGCTGCCAGATCGATGAAGCGATTTCCGTCGACGTCCCAGACCTCGGATCCGATCCCATGGTCCATCACAAAGGGTGCGGCACGCGGATAGGATCGAGACACTACCTGCTGGTCTCTTTGGATGATCTGCCGCGCTTTACTACCTGGTGCCGGGGTCAAGTTGGTGGCCCTCCCAATCGCGCTCTCCGGTTGCCGGTGTGACGATCGCCGACCTTGGGGGTCGGGCCGGGGAATTATATCATTCGGGCTTCCAAGGGCTTGCCGGCCGTTGTATAAAGGTAGGAGCGAAGTGATCCGACAAGTGGATCAGGAGGCGGCCATGGAGCGAAGGGTCTGGCATAAGCAATACGATGAAGGTGTGCCGACCACGATTGAGGTCCCCGAGATTGCGCTGCACACCTTCCTGGAGCGATCGGCTCAAGCCTACCCGGACCGAACCTGCACGGTCTTCAAGGGCGCCAAGCTCAGCTATCGGGAGATGGATCAGTTGACCGATCGGCTGGCTGCGGGTCTGGTGGCCACGGGGGTCAAGCGGGGAGCCCGGGTCGCGATTTTCATGCCCAACTCGCCCCAATTCGTCATCGCCTTCTTCGGAATCCTCAAGGCGGGTGGGGTCGTGGTCGCTACGAACCCGCTCTACACCCCGCGCGAGATCGAGCACCAGATGAATGATTCCGGATCAGAAATCATGCTGGTGATGAGCAACTTCTATGAGAAGGTCAAGCAAGTTCAGCCCAGCACCGGACTTCGCAAACTCGTCGTCACCAACATCAAAGAGTATCTGCCCCCGGTGATGCGGATTCTGTTCACCCTGGCAAAGGAAGGGTCCGGTGGGCATCGGATCCAGCTGCGGCCTGGGGACGAACAACTGCAGAAACTGCTCGCCCAGCACACTCCCGCCCAGCGACCAATGCTCTCAATTGGCCCAGCCGACACTGCCCTCCTTCAATACACCGGCGGGACGACCGGCGTCTCGAAAGGGGCCGTCGGCACGCATCGCAGCCTGGTGGCCAATACCCTGCAATGCCGCGCCTGGTTGAAGGGGGTGGAGCAACCCGCGGGTGGCGACGTGACCCTGCTGGCCCTGCCACTGTTCCATGCCTATGGCCTGATTGTCGGGATGATGTCCTCGATCGAGGCCGGGGCGGCGATGGTGCTCATCCCTAATCCCAGGGACTTGAAAGACGTACTGACCAGCATCGATCGCTACCACCCGTCGCTCTACCCCGGGGTGCCGACCATGTATAACGCGATCAACAACCACCCGGATGTGCTGGCAGGAAAATATGATCTGAGTTCGATCCGAGCCTGCGTCTCGGGATCGGCCGCATTGTTGCGGGAGACCAAGACTAAGTTCGAAGCGTTGACCGGAGGCAAGGTAGTAGAGGGCTATGGCCTGACCGAGACGATGGTCGCCACCCATGCCAATCCGATCAATGGGGAGAATCGAATTGGCTCCATCGGGGTCCCTTTTCCCTCGGTGGACTGCCGGATCGTTTCTCTGGAGGATGGAGTCACCGTGCTAAAGACTCGGGAGGTTGGGGAACTGGTGATCCAAACCCCCAGCCTGATGGTCGGCTACCACAACATGCCGAGTGAGACCGCCGATACCCTACGCCATGGTTGGCTGTATACCGGCGATATCGCCTACATGGATGAGGAAGGCTATTGCTTCATCGTCGATCGCAAGAAGGAGTTGATCAAGCCTGGCGGATTTCAAGTTTGGCCGCGGGAAGTGGAGGAGGTCATCGCCGAGAACCAAAAGGTGCTGGAGGTCGGGGTGGCCGGAGTACCGGACCCCTATCGAGGCGAGACGGTGAAAGCCTGGGTTGTCGTCAAGCCAGGTCAATCCGCGACCGAGGAAGAGATTCGGGCCTGGTGCAAGGAGCGGATGGCGGCCTACAAAGTCCCGACTTCGGTCGAGTTCAGGGACGAACTGCCCAAGACCCTGGTCGGGAAGATTCTACGCAGAGAGTTGGTGGCACAGGAGAAGGAACGGCAGAAGCAGCCACTACCGGCCTGAGCAGGGAATTCAGCTTGCGGCTTCGGCCACCATCTGGACTGGGGTACCGCCATTCTTGGGAATGACCGGTTCAGCGAAGAGGGCCTCAAATGCGGCGCGATCGAGCGTCTCGACTTCAATCAGGCGCACGGCAATAGCGTCCAGCTGGGCCCGGTACTCAATCAGAATGCTCTCGGCCCGTTCGTAAGCCTCCCCGACAATCTTGCGGACCTCCCAGTCGATCTTCTCGGCGACACTCTCGGAGTAGTCGCGCTGCTCCCCGATCTCCCTGCCTAGGAAAACCAACTCTTCTTTCTGGCCGTACACCATCGGCCCCAGCTCCTCGCTCATCCCCAAACGGGTGATCATTCCACGGGCCAGCTGGGTCACCCGCTCGAGATCGTTGGAGGCCCCGGAGGTGATGTCATTGAAAACCAGCGCTTCGGCCACCCGGCCGCCTAGCAGGCCGGCCATGTCGGCCTTGATCTTGTTCCGGGAAGTCAGGGTTCGGTCTTCTGTTGGCAGAGCCATCGTGAAGCCGCCCATCATGCCGCGGGCGATGATGCTCACCTTGTGGACCGGGTCGGCCTCCGGGATGACATGCATGACGACCGCGTGGCCGGCTTCATGATAGGCGACAATCTGCTTCTCTTCTTCGCTGATGAGGCGGCTCTTGCGTTCCGGCCCGGCGATCACTCGCTCGATCGACTCTTGGAATTCCTCCGGTCCGATCTCGGTCTTATTGCGGCGGGCGGCAAGGATGGCCGCCTCGTTGACTAGGTTCTCGATGTCGGCTCCGACAAAGCCCGGGGTGGCCTTGGCTATGGTCTTGAGGTCCACCTTGGCAAGGTCGATCGGCATGCCCTTGGTATGGACATTCAGGATCTGCTCCCGGCCGCGCATGTCCGGCCGGTCGAGGATCACTCGGCGGTCGAAGCGACCTGGGCGCAGCAGGGCAGGGTCGAGGATATCGGGACGGTTGGTGGCAGCGACGATGATCACACTGGCGTCGGTGTCGAACCCATCCATCTCCACCAGCATCTGGTTGAGAGTTTGCTCGCGCTCATCATGGCTCCCGCCCAGGCCGGCCCCGCGATGGCGACCGACCGCGTCGATCTCATCGACAAACACGATGCAGGGGGAGTGCTTCTTGGCCTGGTCGAACAGGTCGCGTACCCGGCTGGCCCCGACCCCCACAAACATCTCGACGAATTCCGATCCGGAGATCGAGAAGAAGGGTACGCCGGCCTCCCCAGAGACGGCCTTGGCCAGCAACGTCTTGCCGGTGCCGGGGGCGCCAATCAACAGCAAACCTTTCGGGATGCGAGCCCCGAGTTTGATGAACTTCTCCGGCTCCTTCAGGAATTCCACGACCTCCTGGAGCTCTTCTTTGGCCTCGTCGACGCCGGCCACATCTTCGAAGGTCACGGTCGGTTGATCCCCGGTGAACAACCTGGCCCGGCTCTTGCCAAAGGAGAGTGCCTGGTTGTTGGAGCCCTGCGCCTGACGCAGCATGAAGAAAATAAGGCCGACCACCAAGAGCCCAGGAAGCAGATAGGTCACCAGAGTGATGATCTGGTTGAAGTCGCTCGGCTGCTTGATCTCTAGCTGAATCCGTTCGGGGGAAAGGTCATCCGCGGTGACTCCCAAGTCCATCAACTGCTCGATGGCTGGGCGGCCGGGCTCGGCCCGTGAGATCGCTTGGGACTTGTCCGGCAACTCGATCTCCAGGTCATTGTCATCAATCACCAAGCGGGAGACCCGGCCCGCGTGGATCTCGGCGGCCACCTGGTTCAGGTCTAGCCGGGTAGGCTGGGGGGCGTTGGATCGAAACTGGAAGACCAGCACGATCACGATCAACCCCAGGATGAGAAGAACGATGGAATTACGGCCGCGTGCGCTGCTCAACAACTCAAAGGCCTCCTGGCTTGGCCAGCGGGCGGATTTGCCCGGCTCGGTTCGATTATACCGTAGCCATCTTGCAGAAACCAGCACCGGACGTGTACTGCTGGCCGCTGCGGCCACTCATGGCGCCCGCTTGGGCGACGCCCAGCAAAGAATCGGTCAGGTTCTACTGGTACAACAGCCAGACCCACAACCACAAGGGCACCAATCCGCCGACCGCTAGGAAGGCGAGCATCCCCAGCGCGACTGCCCGCCAGTCCAGCTGGTCGGTCCGGAGCGACCGGAATGCCTGGGTGGCGGTGTGTGAAAAGTCGGGGCGTGGAAGTGGCCCTTCCGTGGCAAAGCTCTGCAAGACTCGGCTGAACTGGTCGGCGGTGCGATAGCGGGCGGCGGGCTCCTTGGAGAGCACCTTCTGGATAATTTGGTCGAGAGCCGGTGGGATCGATGGATCGTAGTGGCTCGGAGGCAGGACCGGGCCGACTTGATGGAGTTCTGCCAACAGCCGCGGGTCGGCGGCCTCAAATGGCAGCCGGCCGGTGAGCATTTCGTATAGGACGACCCCCAGCGAGTACACATCGCTGGCGGGAGAAGGTGAGGCTCCGCTCGCCTGCTCGGGCGAGAAATACTGCGGGCTGCCCCAGACGATGTCCCGCTGCTCATCCAGCGGTATGCTGGCCAAGGCCCGCGCAATCCCGAAGTCGGTGATCTTAGCACGCTCGGCATTGGATACCAGGATGTTTTGGGGCTTGAGGTCGCAATGGACCAGGCCTGCCCGGTGCGCATAGCCAACTCCGTCGCAGACCTGGATGAGCAAGTCCAGGGCAGCCGGGCGCGGGATATTGGTCCGGCGGTGGATGAGGGTCTTAAGGTCCGTTCCATCCACGAACTCCATGACAATGAAGAGTCTTTGCGGATCCTCTCCGAAGTCGTAGATGGTCACGATGTTCGGATGGGTGAGATTGGCGGCAGCCCGGGCCTCCTGAAGGAAGCGAACCCGGAAGCCGGAGTCCCGCGAGAAATCCGGTCGGAGCACCTTGACCGCGACCTCGCGCTGGAGATTGAGGTCGCGGGCCAGGAATACGTCGGCCATCCCGCCGGCGCCGATCGGGCGCAGGACTTGATAGCGGCCACCCACCAGGTCTTCAGCCATTGCAAATCGATTCTAAACTCCGCTCCGGAGGGCAGCAAGACCTGCTGGGCTATAATCCCAGGTCAGCTGGCATGCGGCGATAATGGGAACTGGGTGGCTAATCTACAACCCTGCGGCGGGCAGGTTCCCCGTTGGCTGGCTGCTGAGCCGCGCGATTCAAGTGCTCACCAATGCGGGCTGGAACATTGAAGTGCATGAAATCCACGAGGGTGGCGAGATTCAGCAGGTGGCTCGCGAAGCGATACGGGCGGGTTGCGAAGCAGTGTTCGTGGCGGGCGGCGATGGGACGGTCGGAGCGGTGGCCGCCGCGCTGAGCGGAAGCGAAGTGGCCCTTGGAGTGCTGCCTTCCGGCACCGCTAATGTTTGGGCGAAGGAGATCGGCTTGGAGCGTTTGGACTGGATCCACCTCTTCGCCCTGGAAAGAGCGGCCGACCGACTGGCCCGCGGGCGGGTCCACAAGGTCGACATGGGGAGAGCCTGTGGGCGCGAGTTTCTGCTATGGGCAGGAATTGGGCTCGACGCGGAGATCGTGAACAGGCTTGAACCGCGCGAGCGTTGGGAGAAGACCTTCGGCACCATGCACTATGGGATCCTCGCTCTTTGGAATTCGATTGGCTGGGAAGGAGTAGAGCTAACCGTTCAGGCCGACGGACAAGTGTGGGAAGGCCGATATCTGGCCGCGATCGCGAGCAATATCCGCAAGTATGCGGGCGGCCTGATCGAGCTCAGCCCCGAGGCCAGGTTCGATGACGGCATGCTGGATTTCTGGCTCATTGGAGGTCGCTCGCTCAAGGACGCGGTCACCCGAGTCGTACAGATCTTCCTCGGTTCTCACTCAGAGGCTCCCGGGGTGGTTCACTTTCAAGCGGCCCGAGCACTCTTTGAATCGGAGTCGAAACTACAGATTCATTTCGACGGTGAGCCGCATTTGGTCAGCTCGCCCGTGGAATTCCAAACTCTGCGGAACTCGCTGAACGTCCTCCTGCCGGAATCGGAGAGCGGGATTCAACAGAATTGAGCCTGCTTCGCGGCGGAGGTCGATTGCGCATGGCAGGTGCCGGGCTCGGAGTTCTGGTCGCGGCACTGTTGCTCATAGGTAGCCGGCTGAGCGGATTGACAGCTTCGGTGGCTGCTCCGCCGCCGGTCCTGACTGTCATCTCCGTCCCGATTGCGAATTCGTCGCCGACGGCGACCCCGCAGCCCACCTTGATTCCCGCTCCGCCCGGGTCCCCGACTCCTGAGCCTCAGTCCGCCAGACAATTCACGCTAGGCGAGTTTGTGGAAGTTTACGGGACCCAGGGCGACGGACTGCGGATCCGGGAGTCGCCTGGCTTGGAGGCAACCATTCTGATCCTGGGTTTGGAGAGCGAAGTCTTCCAGGTGGTGGAGGGGCCGGTGATCTCGGACGGCCTAAGCTGGTGGCGAATCACCAATCCTTACGATCCCACAGAGACCGGGTGGGCAGCGGATTCGTTCCTTCGGAGTTTTGGCCCATAACATGGAACTTCGTCCGCTCAAAGTAGGGGCCTCGCGCTCGCGGGGCTTATTGCTCGTCGATTGGAGCGATGGACATCACAGCGAATACCGTCTCGCCGATTTGAGATCCGCCTGCCCGTGCGCCCAGTGCAGGGGCGAGCCGGGCCGCCCAGCTCTGATTCGAATACCCCTGAGTACACCCGAATCAAAGCAGCTCGAGCGGGTTGATTCGGTCGGCAACTATGCCATTCAACTGGCCTGGAAAGACGGGCACTCTTTTGGGATTTACACCTGGGAGTATCTAAGGGAGCTCTGCCCCTGCGGTGAACACACCCGAGTCGCCGGCTAGGCGAGCGCTTGGGGTCATCCGAGGCAGGAGAAAAACAAAGGGGTCAGGCTTGCTTTGGAGTCTGCTTGCGCCGGTAGTCGACGAACCGGTAGCCGACCCCTCTTTCGGTCAAGATGTAGCGTGGGTTGGAGGGGTCGGATTCCAGTTTCTGCCGCAAGTAATTGATGTAGAGCCGAAGGTAGTGGGTTTCTTCTCGGTATTCATAGCCCCAGACCTTAGCGAGCAGTTGGTCGTGCGGAACGACCCAACCGGCGTTCTGCACCAGGTGATACAAGAGCTTGAATTCGGTCGGACGGAGTTGAACTAGGGCTCCATCAACGAAGATCTCCCGCCGATCGAAATCGATCGCAAGTCGCTCGTCGACCTCGATCTTCTCGTGGATGGGAGAGCTCGGTGTCTCAGTTCTCCGGAGCACCGCCTTTGCCCGGCTGACCATTTCCCGCGGGCTGAAGGGCTTCGAGATGTAGTCGTCGGCACCCAACTCCAAGCCGCGAACTCGGTCTTCTTCCTCACCCTTGGCTGTCAACATGATCACTGGGACCGTTGAAATCTCCCGGATCAGCTTCAGGGTTTCGAACCCGTCCAGCTCGGGCATCATCACATCCAGCAAGATCAGGTCGGGCAGGCGATCTCGCAGCAAGCCGAGCGCCTGGGGTCCGGAGGTCGCTTCGATCACTTCAAAGCCATCGTGCTCCAGATTCAACCGGATGAAATGAATGAGGCGGGGCTCGTCGTCAACGACCAAAACCCGACGCAGCCGGGCGGGGCTACTACTCGCGGACAAAGCCGATTAGTTCTTCTTCCTCGGCCGTAGGCAGAATCTCAATGAAGTTGACCCGATGCATCGGCCACACCACGGTTACTACGTTGCCATCCAGGTATGGCAGGTCCTTCCCGTCGCGCCGCCGCGGGTTATTGACCGTGACGCTGGTATCGCTCGGCGAGGGGAGTGCTTCGATCTCACCCAGGACCGGGTCTTCGCCAGTGAGATGGACTAAGGCCGAAATGGGCATTTCCTCTCCTACCTAGCTCCGCGACCGTGAGACGAGCTGGAGCCGGAGGCGCCCCAGCTGAATAATATCTTTGTGACGGAGACGGCGCGGCAGCTGGGGTTCGATTCGCTTGCCGTTGATCAGAGTGCCGTTCACCGAATCCAAATCCACGACGTGCACCCCTTCTTCGTCCAGCCGAATTTCAGCATGCAACCTAGAGATCCCTTGATCCTGGGCGCCGTAGGTATCCAGGTCCACATCGGGTACGATCGCCTGCCCGCCTCCGGATCGGCCTAGGGTGAAGTTATCCCGACCGACTAGCGAAACCATCTCGCCGGTCTCAACGACTCTCAGACCAAAAATCGCCCCGGCGGCCAGTCCACGGATCGCTGGCAGCCCGTCATCGCCAGCAGCCTCGGCCCCCAGCAATTCATCTAGCCCGATTGGCGCCGTATGAACCAGGCGAGTGCCACATTCACTGCAGTAGAGGGTTCCGACGAATTCTTGATGCCTGCAGGTTGGGCAATCAATCAAGAATCACCGGCGCGAGCTGGCAGAAGCAAGGCGCGTGTACCATACTTGAGAACTTTCTCGCCTTCACTCGACAGGCGCTGGGAGTGAGTCAACCGGTCAGCCTCACTCAGGGCGGCCTTGGCCAGCTCCTTTTCTCCGTTGGCAAGTAGTTGGGTCGCCAGGTTCTCGAGCCGGCGGGCCGCCTGTCCGGATTGGCCGAGCTCGGCCTCATGCCGGGCCTTCTCCTGCATGCGGTAGAGCGAGATTTGGCTTAAGGCCGACGTAATCTGCTCGGCAGGCGGGTTGGTGTCGGGATCGGTGGAGACCGGAATGCGGACCTGAACTGGCAGGGCGACGCTGGTACTGCCCTTGCCCAGTATATCCCCGTCGATGGTGAAGTGGGCCAATGTGAGCTCGGTCATTTTCCCGATTGGATGGATAACCAGCTCCAACAGCACTCGGACCACTCCGTCCCGCGGCAGGTTGCCCAGATTCATCGGCAAGCTGTCGCCCATGGGCATCGGATCCGGGAGCAGACGAAAGGATGAGCGCAAGTCGACCTGCGGGGCTACTGCACCCTCCAACCGGAGGCGGCTGGCCACTGTCCGGCCGAGCGCCTCGAAGATACCCTCCATCACACTCATGATCGCCTGCGGCGAATCCAGGAACGCCACGCTGCCACCCGTCCGAGTGGCCAGGTCGTCCAACAATCGGTCGCTGAAGTCGTTCCCGATGCCTACCCCGTGGATCGTGATCCCCTTCGAGGCGCAATAGTTTGCGATCCGAATACATTCATCTTCATCACCGTAGGTTCGCCCATCGGTAAAGAGGATGAGGTGATTAATCCCTTCCCGCGAGAAGTGCTTCTCCAATTCATCGAGTCCGACCCGGAGGCCTTGCCCGATCTCGGTTCCGCCGCTGGCCTGAATGAGACTCAGCCGGGCGCGGGCGACGGACATGTCCCGGGCCTGGTCGGGGGACACCACCAGCTCGGCCCGATCGCTGAACGTGACAATTGAAGTCGAATCCCCAGGCTCGGTGCTTTGAAGGATTTTGATCACCGCGGAGCGCAACTGGTCTAGCCGGGCACCCCGCATCGAGGTCGAGCGATCGAGCACCAGGGCCAGGTTGATCGGGGGTCGGATGGTTGGCAAATCGGCGTTCGGTTGAACATCTAGCAACAGATAGTGGACCTGGGGCTCGTCGAGTTGTAGCAGTTTTCGGCGGCTCTGAATTACTCCGGCCCTGAAACTAGACCGGGCAGTCAGCTCGGCATCATGTTCGACCAGACTCTGGTCATAGACGGTCCGCTGATCTAGATCGCTGAGAGTCTCATAGGCCTTGTTGACCTTCAAGAAAAGTTCGGTGTCTCCGGGGCCGGTGTTCTTATCCGGATGCAGCCGCAGGGCAGCCTCTCGGTACGCTCGGCGAATCTCTTCCACCGAGGCGTTGCGAGGGACTCCAAGCAACGTATAGAAATCGAGCGATTTAGTCACGAGATCTTAGGCCGGTGGAAAGTAGACCATGATTACTGTGATATTGTCCGGCCCGCCGGCGGAATTAGCCGCCCGGACCAATTCATCACAGGCCGCCTGCGGGTGCCCGGCACTCCAAACGATGCGAAGGAGTTCGTCTTCGGGGACGACACCCCACAGACCGTCCGAGCAAATCAGCAGAAAACCGTTGCGGGGAACGGGGTGAGTCGCGACATCCACTTCCAGGTTTGCGCCTTGCCCGATCGCCTTGTAAAGCACGTTGCGCTGCGGATGGGTGGCAGCCTCGGCCTCGGTCAGCTGGCCGAGTTCCTCGAGACGTTTGACGAGAGAATGATCTCGAGTGAGGACCTTTGCCTGGCCGTCGGTGATGGCGTAGGCCCGGCTGTCTCCAACGTGCCCGATGGTCACCTGGTTGCCGAGGATCAGGGCCGCGGTCAAAGTCGTGCCGCCACCTGGTACTCGACTGACTACGGAGTTATTGGCTTCTTGAAGCGCCTTGCGTACCAGATCCTGCAGGGGTTGGCCGTCCGGCAGACCGTCGGTCTCGAAGAGCCGCAGCAGAGTGTCCTTGGCCAGGCGCTGAGCGACAGCTCGAACGGAGATGGCGCTGGCGATCTCACCCGAGCGGTGTCCACCCATCCCGTCGGCAACCACAAATAGTCCGAAGTTCGGAACGGCTGCCTCACCGGAAGAACTCCCAATCAGTGAGAACAAGGCATCTTCGTTGTGGGCTCGCTCGACCCCGGTGGACTGGGAAGCTCCGACCAGAATCCGATCACTCAAGGCCGCGCCGTCGATGACGGAAGGATCCAAGGGCGCAGTCTCGATCCGGTCTGGAGACTGGCTCGGGCTCTGGGTCTTACCAAAGAGTCGTTGTAAGAAGGTCATGCTGGCAGCAGCGGGCCGAGCCTGATCTGGGCAGCCAACTGGCTCAGTTCCTAGGTGAGGAGGGCATAGACCCGGTGGTCGTGAGAGCCGAAGTACAACCGATTGTTGGCGACCGTGGGTGTCCCGGTGATCGGTCCGGCGGTCTGAAACTGCCAGCGCAGTCTCCCCGACCGCATATCCAGGCAGTACATCGAGTTATCCACCGACCCGCAGTAGAGGGAGTCTTCAAAGATTATCGGCGAGCCATTGACCTGGTGTTCGGTCTGGTAATGCCAAACCTCTCGGCCACTGCGGGCCTCGACCGCATAGATCCTTCCATCACCGCTTCCGATGTAGATCCGGCCCTCCGCAAACACCGGTGAGGAGATCGTCGGCTGGCCCATTCTGAATTTCCAGATCTGCCAGCCGGCTTCCGCCTCCACTGCGTACAAGGACCAATCTTTGCAGCCGAAATACAACATTCCCTCAATCAAGAGCGGTGAGGAGGTGATGGCGCGTTTCGCCTTGCCGAACCGCCACTTCATCTCGCCGCGGAAATCGTAGCAGTAGAGATCGCTGCTCTCACAGCCAAAATACACTCGGTCGCCTGTGATCAGGGGAGTCGACCGAATCGGACCGGCAACTTCCTGCTTCCAGGCTGAGTTGCCATTGAACATATTGACGACGTGCAGCCGGGCATCATCGCTCCCGAAGAAGATATGTCCCTCGGAGATTACCGGCGAGGAGCGAATAGGGCCCGCCGAGTAATACGTCCAGGCTAGGGCGCCTCGCTCCGCCGAAACCGCGTACAGCCGGGTATCTTCCGAAGCGATATACACGAGTTCCCCGTCTGAGCATGGCTTGCCGACGATGCCGCCCTCGGTAGCGAACTTCCAAAGGAACTCCCCGGTTTCAGCTTTCAAGGCATAGAGGTTGTTGTCGTAGCAGCCGATATAGACCACGCCCTTGGCCACCAGCGGGGAGCCCCGGATCTCGTCCTCGCACTCGAAGGACCAGATCTCCTGGACTTCATTGCGCGGACGGACTGCGGTTGTGGCGGTCCGCGGAGAGACCAGGATTCCGGTCTCCTTTGCGGCGGCCATCAATGCCGACTTCATCGCTTCCGCGGAAGCGAAGCGATCCTTCGGGTCATAGGCCAGGGCCGTGTTGATGACGGCCTCGGTTTCGGTCGAAACACTCTGATTGATCTTGCGAATCGGACGCTCAGAAAACGAGAATGGTGGTTCGGCGCGCGGATCTTTGCGGGTAAGCAGATGGTGTAAGGTCGCCCCCAGGGCATAGAGATCGCCGGCGGGAGAAGCCTCGCCTCGATACTGCTCCGGCGGGGCATACCCATCGGTTCCAATCATCGTCCCCTTCTGCCCCGGCTGGAAATTCCTGGCGATACCGAAGTCGATCAGCCGGATGCTGCCATGATTGTCCACCATGATGTTGGAGGGCTTGACGTCTCGGAAGATCACCGGCTGGGGCTTGTGGTTATGCAAATAGAACAGGACGTCGCAAAGCTCGATCGCCCAATTGACCACCTGATCTTCGGGCAGAGAGCCTTCTATGTCGCGCAGCAGCGCCTCCAGGTCCTTGCCCTCGATGAATTCCATGACCAGATACGAATTGTTCTCGTGGGTGAAGTAATCGTAGATCCGAGGAATCGCGGGGTGGGAAAGAGTGGCCAGCAGATCCGCTTCCCGCTCGAAATTGCGCACGATCATCTCGTGCATCGTCGGATCGGTGGCCATGTTGATCATTTCCTTGACCGCCACCGCCTTGGTCACATTGGGGAAATGCAGGTCGCGGGCGCGGTACACCGAACTCATCCCTCCCGCGCCCTGGAGACCCAGGACCAGGTACCGCTCTTGCAGGGTCACGCCAGGGTCAAGCTGGCCGAGCTGGGCGGTCTCGCTGGAGGTGTCCGAAAGGGCTTTGGTGGTTCTCTTCATATTAAGAATGCTCCTTCTAGGGTCCAAAGGAGCGCTCGGCGGAGATTATAGCATGCGCGCTTTGGCACGCAATGAAACCGTCGCCCTATCTGAGGCGACGCTCTCAGGAGCGCCGGGTCAAGAGCCCATTGGCCAGGCCTTGAAGGGCGATGGCCGCAGGCTCTAGCGGCTCGGCCGCCCCGAGGCTGGTCAGACAGTGCGTGGTGTATTCGCCTGCCGCTTGAGAGGCCGCTTCTCGAGAACCCACAGCCTCGACCGCTTCGAGTAGTGAGGGTAGGTCGCTCGAGGGATCATCCCAAAGCGCGGAGAAGGCGGAGTTGTGTTCCAGCGCATAAAGGGCCGGGTAGGAAGGTTTGCGCTCCAACAAGTCCTGGCCGACCGACTTGCCGGTCTGGCCTGGAGCGCCCCAGACGCCAAGGACATCGTCCAGAATCTGAAATGCAAGTCCAAGCTGCCGCCCGAACGCCTGGAAGGCCTGTTGACGGAGCGGGGACGCTCCTGCCACCAGGGCACCTGCCGCGGCGCTCGCCGCCAGCAGCGAGGCGGTTTTGGCCTCGATCATTCTCACGTATTTGGCCAGGGATCCCTCGCCATTCCGGCTGAAGCCGAGATCGCGCTGCTGCCCCTTCGTGAGCTCGAGGCAGGCTTCATCCAGGATGCGGTGCAAGGCCAGCAGGCGGGAGGGCTCCAAATCGAGCCGTTGGGTAGACAAGCGGGCGAGCGAGAACAATGCGTCGCCGGCGTTGATCGCCAGGGCCTCGCCCCATACTTTCCAAGCCGTCAGCCGATGTCGCCGATACTCGCTTCGGTCCTGGATATCATCATGAATCAGTGAGAAATTGTGGATTAGCTCCACCGAAGTGGCCGCCGGGAGGGCGGCCTCCCAGTCCCCCCCGGCCGCGGCGCAGCAGAGCAGGCACAGCAGCGGACGGACACCCTTCCCACCCGCGGCAGCCTCGGCCCACCCGAAGTGGTGCTCGACGATCTGATAAAGCTGAGGGTCCTCCTTCAGCTGGCCAGTGAAGCTTCGCAGGTCGGCCTGGACGGCCACCAGCATCTCGCTCACTAGCGGCTCTGGCGTGCTCAAAGTTCCGGGACCAGCTTTGCGTTGCGCAGGGAGGCCAGATCCGAACAGCCGGTTGCGAACATAGCAACTCGCAACACCTTGGCCGTTCGATTGATCAGCTCGATCACCGACTCGGTGGAATCGACTGCGGCCCGCAGGAACGGCCCGGCCATCCCTCCAATTCTCGCTCCCAAAGCCAGGACCTTTGCCAGATCGATGCCTCCCCGCAAACCTCCCGACGCGATCAATTGAAGTTCGGGCATCGCTTGCCTGAGGTCGGCCAAGGCCCGCGCGGTGGGAATGCCCCAATCAACAAACTCAGAAGCGATGGCAGCCGAGCTGTCGTCCGGGGAACGATGCATCTCCACCTGGGACCACGACGTCCCGCCGGCACCGGCCACGTCAATCGCCACCACTCCCGCGTCCACCAGCCGACGGGCGACCGAAGCAGAAATCCCCCAGCCGACTTCCTTCCCTACCACTGGAACCGGAAGGCCGCGGCAAATCGCCTCGATCTTGGACAGCAAGCCACTGAAGTTGACATCGCCCTCGGGCTGCAGGGCTTCTTGGAGCGCATTCAGGTGCAACACCAGCGCGTCGGCGCCAATCAGGTCTACCGCCCGCTGGGCTTCGCTCAGCCCATAGCCATAGTTCAACTGCACGGCCCCCAGATTAGCAAATAGGAGTACATCGGGCGCGTACCCCCGCACATCGTACGTTTTCGCCAAAGTCGGGTCTTCAATCGCGGCGCGCATCGAACCCAATCCCATCGCCACCCGGGTATGCTGGGCAGCCTCGGCAAGGGCCCGATTGATTGTCCGGGCCTGCTCGGTGCCACCGGTCATGGAGGAAATCAATAGAGGGGCATTGAGTTGCCGGCCGAGGAACGTGAGCCGGGTATCGACCGCGCGCAGATCGAGCTCTGGGAGGGCATTATGTTCGAACCGCAGTCGCTCCAGCCCGGTGGTCAGCCCGGATCTCACATTCTCTTCAAGGTTTACTCGAATGTGGTCCGATTTGCGCTGGGCCGTAACTTTGGTCATTTTAAGGTGTTGAATTGGAAGATCATATCAGCGGGGTAGGGCGGCGTCAAACTGGGGGAGTTGAATTACAATACTGCCGCAAACTTGCGCACTGGAGGGAAGCTATGGGCGACACTTATGCCGACGTGCGGACGATTATTATAGACCTGCTGGGTGTGGAGGAAGCGAAAATCACACCAACTGCGAAATTCCGCGAGGATCTGGAGGCAGACTCGCTCGATCTGGTCGAGCTGATCATGGCATTTGAAGAGAAGTTTGGCGGAGAGATCTCGGACGAGGACGCTCAGAAGATCACGACCGTTGGAGAGGCCGTGACCTACATCGATCAGAACATGGGCTAGCAACCACCGATCGATCACGCGAGGTAACTGGCCAGCCATCGCTGGCCAGTTTTCTTGTCGCCCTCTACCTCGTACTGGAGCGAGTGGTCGGTGGTTTGAGCAGGCGGTCGAGTTCCTGCTGTTCCTTGCGCTGCGAACGGAAGAAGTCCTTCATGAACGCCGAGCGCCGCAGGCGGATCGCCATGGGAGCCACCGCTCGCACATCCTTGGGCGAGGCCAGCAGTCGGCCGTCGGCAATCGCGTGGGCCCGGGCGGCTTCGAAGAGGGTGATCTCGGCCCGCAGCGAGTCGATCCCCAACTGCTTGATCAGGCCAAGCCCAAACCGCTCTGCCTGGCGCGACAGCTCCACTTTGGGCAGCGCCTCCCGGGCAGCTTGGAGCTCAGTCCGAACCGACTCCGTTGTCAGGGCGTACTCGCGAATTACTTGTCGGGGATTGCTCCGAAAGGAGATGGCCCTCCGATAGCCCTCCAGCCGCAGTGGCTTGCTCTGTAAGCCGCGCACCAATATCCGCAGCCCGAATCGGTCGAGGATCTGGGGCCGCAAGCGGCCCTCCTCCGGGTTCATCGAGCCGATCAGCACGAAGCGGGAGCGATAACTGGCCGCAGTCCCGCCTCGCCGCACCGTATACGAGCCTTGGGCCGCTGCGTCCAGAATCGAGTCGACGATCTCGTCTGAGAGTAGGTTCACCTCATCGACATAAAGCAGGTTCCGATCGGCCCGGGCCAGAATCCCTCTCCTCAATCGCATTCGGCGCGGCATCGGCGCGTGCTCATCGATCCCACCAATCACGTCGTCCAAGCCGGAGTTCAAGGGCAATTCGATGAGCTGGACCCGATCGCGGTAGGTGAGCGATTGACCCTCTCCGTATTTGCGGGCGCAATCCGGGCAGACCTCGTCCAAGCCGCCGCCCTCGAGGTCCTCTGGGAGGCAACCGTAGGAGCACAGACTCCGGGACACTTCGGGGAGCAGGCTGGCGAGACTGCGGACCGCAGTGGTCTTGCCGGTGCCTCGAGTCCCGATCAGCAGCACTCCATCAACGTTTGGGTTGATGAGACCCAGCAGCAATGCCAGTTTCATCTCGGGCTGGCCCACGATCGCCAAGAAGGGGAAAGGTAGCTGCTCGGCCAGCCCGAGTTCCTCGGTAAGCGGTGCTTCCAGGAACCGGCGCGAGCTCGCCCGATCCAATAGTTGCGTGAGGCTGCTGACTGGCTCGCTCACGGATCCGCCTCCTGGGCTTCGTGTTTCAAGCGTGCCAGGCGATCCGCCTGGCGAAGTTCGCCCCGCGCCATCCGAAGCGATTCGGCCTCAGTCTCCGCGATCAACCTGGGTACCAGGGTCGGCCGGCTGGATTCATCCAGGGCAACATAGACCAGGTATGCGGTGTTGGTGTGGGTGCGAATGGCGGTCAGGGGGTCTTCAGCCGTGACCTGCACCCGGGTCTCCAGCGATGAGTTCCCAACGAAGGTGACCTCTGCTTCCAGGATCACTAGGTCGCCGATGCGGATGGGCGAGTGGAAGCTCATCTGGTCAATCGCGACGGTGACGACGGGCTTCTGGGCGTGTCGGGCGGCGGCGAGGCCACCGGCTTCATCGGCGAGTTTCATGATCCAGCCTCCATGGACCGCACCTCGCAGATTGGCGAAATGCGGTTGCATGAGCTGGCTGAGGGTGACCCGGGAGGCGCTCACCGGTTTGGAGGAATTGGGGGTCAATCCATATCCTCTTTGAATTCCCCGTGATCGGCGGTTGTGAGCCACTGGATATCCTCCTCAAAAATATCCATGATCTCGTAAGGAAGCTCGGCCATCATCGGAGGGAGCGGGACGGTCGCCGGAGGGCGGATCTTCCCCGGCGCTGCGGGAGAGCTGCGCCGCTCCATCTTCTTTTCCAGGACCCGCTTGCGAAGGATGCGCGGTTCTGCGGTGATCCAGCCTGCGTAGACGCCATCGATGTTGAAGACCTGCTTTTCGGCAGTCACCCAGCCGATCCATTCGCCCATGGTGTTGTAGAGGTATGGGAAAACCATCAAGGCGGCCCAGTCGCCGCGAGTGGTGTAAATCGGAATGGGTTTACGGGTGGGGGCCAATGGTCTACCTGACTACCGATTATACAAGCCGGGGGCGCCGGCACTGATTACGACTGGCTTTCAGCTCAGCCGGCGTCCGAGTAGGTCCATACTCGATTCGCCCCGAAGTTCCAAAACAAGACCACGATAACCGCACCGGCCAGCGCCAGGTTGGAACCCAGGGCAACCGCTTCAATTGAAAAGCCAACTTTAGGGAGGATCGGCAGTACCCGTTCTGCGAAAGCGACCATGCCCGGTTCGGCCAACACAAAGATTGGGGTGCGTATAGCCAAGCCGACCAGATTGACGAGCACAAACTGAGATGCCTGCTGGCGCCAATCTTTGCTGCGTGAGTCGGGGTAGGTCCAGAATCGATTCCAAAAGAAGTTGCTGGTAAGCGCCGCGCTGAAGGAGAGGGCCTGGGAGAGGATCGCTGGAATCCCGAGGCCGCCCCGGAACAGATTGAACGCGCCGAAATCGACAACCGCACCGATCGTGCCGACGATAGCGAACTTCGTGAAACGGGTGAATTCGCGTCGGGCACGCTCGCTCACAATCGCCTCCGGAAATCCTCGATGGTGCGTTGCAGCCCGTCCTCCAAATCGATTCGCGGCTCCCAGGCGAGCAGCTCTTTGGCACGGCTGATATCCGGCCTGCGCTGTTGCGGGTCGGCTGGGCCGCGCCGTTCAGCGAGCACCTGGAGGCCCGCCCGGCTGCCGGTCAGCCTGAGGACGGTCTCGGCCAATTCGCGAACGGTAATTTCATGCGGGTTCCCCAGATTGACTGGGTCGTGGACCGCGGTGAGCATCAGGCGGGAGAGTCCCTCGATCAGATCGTCGATGAAACAGAAGCTGCGGGTCTGTAGTCCATCGCCATAAATCGTAAGTGGCTGGTTTGCGAGGGCCTGGCCGAGGAAGTTCGGAACGACTCGTCCGTCGTCCAGCCGCATCCGGGGTCCGTAGGTGTTGAACACCCGGGCGATCCGGGTGTCGAGTCCATGGTAACGGTGGTAGGCGGTGGTGATCGCCTCGGCGAACCGCTTGGCTTCGTCGTACATCGAGCGCGGACCGACCGGATCAACGTGCCCCCAGTAGTCCTCACGCTGTGGATGCACCTGCGGGTCCCCATAGACTTCGGAAGTGGAGGTGAGCAGAAAAACTGCCTGATTGGCTCGGGCCAGTCCGAGGGCGTTGTGGGTGCCTAGGGCCCCGACCTTGAGAGTTTGGATTGGGAGTTGAGGATACCCATAAGGTGAGGTGGGATTGGGGCTGGCAGGCGAGGCCAGATGCCAGATAAGGTCGACCTTGCCGGGCACCTTGATAAAGTTTGAAACGTCTTGCTGAATGTGGCTAAAGCGCTGGTGGCCGGCAAGATGGGCGATGTTCTCGGCCTGCCCAGTCACCAGGTTGTCGATAGCGACGACTTCGTGCCCGTCGGCCAGCAGGCGGTCGCAAAGATGTGATCCAATGAAACCGGCCCCCCCGGTTATGACGATTCGCACCCGATTCGATCCTCCTTCGCCGATTCCGTCATGGCCTCCAATCGAAGGCGATGGTCAGCCCATCGCCGGTGAGCGGCTGTCCGCTGCCGCCCGCCACATCGACAACCCAGAGATCACCGCGATAAACAAGGGCTAACCTGGCACCGCTTGGCGACCAGGCCGCGGGGGCGAGCTCCGCTTGACCAACCCCAGGGTCACCTTCCGCCGGAAAGATCGCTCGAAGGTTGCTGCCGTCGCGGTCCATGACCATCAAACGGTATGCGCTCTGTTCGCTCTTTAGCGGGGTCAGGGCCTGGAGGAAGACGACCTGACCGGAAATCTCTCCGCTCTCAAGGATCTGGACGGGCGAGGCCGAGGGATAGGCAAACATTCCGGTCCGACCAACCAGCGAAATCTCTGCGCCGCTTGGCCAATTCACTGCGATCAAGTCAAAAATCGGCGAAGACCCCGGCTCCTCGAAGCCCAGCGGAGATCCGTGGTCCACCAGATAGAGAGTGCGGCTGTTGGACCCCCAGGCAACGCCCGGCACCCAGGCCCAATCGCTGCCGGTCAGATACGGGGTCAGCGGGAAGAGCGGCTCAAAGCCCGGGTCGCGCGAGTCAATCAGGCCCACTTCGTCCGGCCGGGCATAGGCCAGGTGAACGCCGTCCGGTGCCCAGGCGAAGGAGGTTCCCCACCATCCGTAAAGTCCTCCCGGATTGGTGGGGAGCAGCGATTCCCTGCCCACGATCCTCCCAGCCGGGCTCAGTGTCAACAGCACCAGGTCATTGTTGGCCTGCCAGCCCGGGGGCGAGGGACGCGGTTCGACGGTCGAGTAGGCCAGAACGGAACTTTCCGGGTCCGGGGACCAGTCGGCAAAGTGCACCACGTTGCGCGCACTCGTGTCGATAGCCGCCGCGGTTGGATCCTCAAGGTCGATCACCCAGAGGGAGTTGAAGTCGGTCTCGTTCTCCACCTCGCCCCGGGTGAACGCCAGCCAGCGGCCATCTGGGGAAAGATTGAAAACCTGGCCATCGAGATCACCTGACACGACCACCGGCCGCCGATTGGCGGAATTACCTTCAATGAGCCAAGCGTTGCCGCCTGAAAGGTACGCTAGAGTCCCCTCGAGGCTAAGCGGGGAGTGAGCGGCTTGGGACCCTACCATGATGATCTCGGGCATCGGTTCCTGGGAAACGCTGTGCAGGAAAATCTGGCGTGAAATCAGCTCGCCCTCTTCCTCCAGCACCCGATAGGTGATCTCCTCAAGCCCATTTGTGCCGGCTTGCAAGAGCCGGGTCTCTCCCTCGGGCAGTCCCTCATTGCGGACGGTCTGCCGGGCGAACGGCAGAACTTGCGATTGCACTTCGAATCGTTCGGTCCGTCGCCACAGCTCAATCTGTGCGCCGTCTGTGAGCACGGCATAAACTGCCGGCTCAACCCGGTCGAGCTCACCCATCTGAATTCCGGCGAGCTCGACCGCGGCCTGTACCGTGGATCCGGCGGGAAGGTTGACTTCCCGCCGATCACCATCTACCGCAATACTGACCAGGATCGTCCCCGCGGTGGCCTTCGGGCCGACGCAGGCAGTGAGCAGAAGGAACAGGAGTGTGGAGAGGGTCTGTCTCATTGTGGAGCAGATGTCCCGTTGGTATAATCGCCCGCTACCGAAGCTCGCCGACAATCACGGCTTCCCCATCGGCAATGGCGAGCGATGTGATTCGGATCCCCGTGGCCACCGAACCGAGTTTGCCAGTGAAGGCCTCGGTTAGCAAATCTGAGAGACCTTGTTTCAGCGTGTCAGGGAGCGGAACTGGACCGACTTCAGCGGTCGTGACATTGAAGGCCAAGACACCCTCGGAATCAAACTGCGGTTGAATGCTCAACAGGGCGCTCGCCTCTAGTGGTCCGGCGCTTGCGACTCCAAAGATTTGGATCTCTCCCGCTCGCAGCCAGACTTGCGGCTCCTTCAGGAGCGGGTTCTCGCCATCCGCCATTCGGGCTGCAAGGAATGCGGTCAGCTGTCGTTCGGTGATGACCACCCTAACCCGGCCGTCAACCGGATCGGCCTCGAATGCCGCCAGCCAGTTCTCTTCCAGCTGCTGCGCTTCCAGCGTCGAGACCTGGATAGGTTCTGAGGGTGGGCTGGGGCCTCCGACATTGATCTGGCAGGCCAAGCCGACCAAGATCAGACCGAGGGCTGAAAGACCAAGGCGCAGCCGGAGTATGCGAGCAGGTTTCGCCTCGAATTGGCTCATGGGCTTGAAAAACGGGGCGGGATTATAGCATGCAGGCAAATCTGGAGCCGCTTCGGCAACGACTGGAGGCAGTGCTCCTAGCTGCCCCCGGACCCGCGAGTCTCGAACAGCTGGCGGCCGCACTCCTGGTCTCGCCGGCCCTAGTGGACCAAGCCCTGGCGGATCTGGAAGCCGATTACCGCGAGCGTGGGCTGCGCCTGCAACGCCATCGAGGCCTCGCTCAGCTCACGACGGCCCCTGAGTACGCGGAGGACGTCGAACGATTCTTGCAGCTGGACAGCCGGTCTCGGTTGAGCCGGGCTGCAGTTGAGGTGCTCGCTATCATCGGGTATAAGCAGCCGGTGACGAGGCCCGCCATCGATTCCATCCGGGGAGTCAATTCAGATGCCTCACTCAAAACCTTGCTTCGCCATGGCCTGATCGAGGAGATAGGCCGGAGCGGGGGACCCGGCCGGCCAATTCTCTACGGCACCAGCCCGGAGTTCCTTCAGCATTTCGGGCTGAACTCGCTGGATGAGCTCCCGCCGCTGGCGGAACCCGGTCCGACAGAGTCAAGTTGACCGCACCGAAACTCCAGAAGCTGATGGCCCAGGCGGGTCATGGTTCGCGACGAGCCTGCGAACAGATCATCCGTGAAGGTCGGGTGACTGTCAACAACCAGCGCGCCGAGATCGGTTTGCGGGCAGACCCACAAACCGATGTGATTCTGGTTGACGGTCATCCCCTGAGTCCGGCGCAGCCGCTGACCTACATCCTGTTCCACAAGCCTATTGGAGTCTTGTGCTCAGCTCGTTCGCAGGGTGGATGGCCGACGGTAACTGAGCTGGTCGAATCGCCGGTGCGACTGTATCCGGTCGGCCGGCTCGACCTGGACAGCGAAGGTCTCGTGCTGCTTACCAACGATGGGGGGCTGGCCAACCGTCTCACCCATCCAAGCTGGGGACATGAGAAGGAATACCGGGTTCTGCTTGACCAAGTTCCGTCCGATGATCAGCTCCGGAAGTGGTGCGAGGGGGTTACCCTGCCGGACGCCCGTCGTACCGGCCCCGCTCGGGCCTGGATGGAGGCCGATTCTGGCGAGGGGCCCTGGTTGAGAGTCGTCCTGACCCAAGGAATGAAGCGCCAGATCCGTGAGACGGCCGAGGCCCTCGGACTGAAGGTCAAGCGACTGATCCGGGTTCGATTGGGAACTCTCGGGCTGGGGGATCTCAGCCCGGGGACCTGGCGCGATCTTACCGATCGAGAGATGATTCTGTTGCGGTCTGATAACGAGAGGTAACGAATGGAACAGGCCATGGCGGCTAGAGAACCCGGCGGTGGCTGGCTGGAAAAGCTGCTGGCGGTCCGAGTGCAGGTCAACTCCGAGAGCGTGATTGCGGTCGGCCTGCTGTTCGCGGCGGTCCTGACCCGCTTCTCGAATCTCGAGACGCGGGCGATGAGCCACGACGAAAGTCTGCACACGTTCTACTCGTGGGAGCTCGAACAGGGCAGAGGCTATCAGCACACCCCGCTCATGCACGGGCCACTACAGTTCCATCTGGTGGCGCTCTCGTATTTCCTTTTCGGCGACTCAGACGCCTCAGCCCGGATCCCCGCGGCGCTAGCCGGGGTGGCCGCAGTCGGATTGATTTTCGCCTTCCGGCAGTGGTTTGGCAGGACCGGAACGCTGGTGACCGCGGGGCTGATCCTCATTTCGCCCTACATGCTCTATTACAGCCGCTATGTACGTAATGAGGCCTTCGTCGTCGTCGAAGCCCTATTGATGTTTTGGGCGATCTTTCGCTATTACGAGACCCGCCACACTCGCTGGCTGTATTTGCTTGCCATCGCATTGTCACTTCACTTCCTGTCCAAGGAGACCGCCTTTCTCTATGCCGCTCAGGCGCTGCTCTTTCTGGCAGCCCATCTGATCTGGCGCTTATACCAGGAGCGCTGGAATTCGGGAGCCCGCCGGGCAGTGTTCCTGCTGGGAGTGGCGGCTTTAGTCATGGGGACCTCAGTGGCCATGGTGGCCTACTTTCGGGAGCGGGCAGCCGGAACCGGAGCGCCGGCTGAGTCGCTGCAGCCGCTGGACCCAGGAGCTGAGATCGTCTCGGCGGCTGGGCTCTCTCCCCTGATCGCGCTGGCAGGAAGCGTGGCGCTGGTGGGGGGGAGTCTGGTGGGGGCGGTCGTCGTGCGTGAGTTTGGGGCACGACTCAGGCGAGATTTCCCTTCGCTCGACATGCTGCTCATCATCGGAACCCTGACCCTCCCGCAGCTGGCGGCCATTCCGGCGAATATTCTGGGTTGGGATCCGCTCGCATTTCAGGATCCAAGCTCGCGGGTTCGGACCTTGATTGTGGTGGTTGTTCTGACCCTTATCAGCCTCGGAATCGGCTGGGCCTGGGACATTCGGCGCTGGTTGCCGGTCGCGGGCGCCTTCTTCCTCCCGTACTTCCTCTTCTACACGACCCTGTTCACCAATAGCGATGGATTGGCTTCCGGCCTGGTCGGCTCGTTGGGCTATTGGCTTGTGCAGCACGGGGTGGAGCGCGGCAGCCAGCCTGCGTATTACTACGCCCTCATTCAGATTCCGTTCTACGAATTCCTTCCGGCGATCGGGGCAGGCTTGGCACTCTGGATGGGGATTGGGTCTTTCGGTCGACTGAGGAAGCCGGCCGAGCGGTCTGACCGATTCCCGGTGATGCTGCTATTCGGCTATTGGGCAGTGACGGCGCTCTTGATCTACTCCTTCGCCGGGGAGCGGATGCCCTGGCTCACCGTGCATATCGCGCTGCCCCTGATCCTGCTGTCCGGCTGGGCGATCGGCAAGTTCATCGATTCAATCGATTGGCGCATGGTCCGGGAAGGGAAGGGTTGGTTGCTCGCGCCGTTAGGCTTGGTATTTCTGCTCGCAGCGTTGCGCACGGTTGGGACCCTGCTTGGCCCGCAGCCTCCATTTGCAGGAAGCACTCTGGAGGAGCTTCGGGCGACCAACACCTTCTTCGCCGCGGCGGCGGTCGCAATCGGTACCGGGGTGGCCATCACAACCCTCGGCCGGGGTTGGCCCGCGGCCGGTCTTCGCAAACTGGGAGGACTGGCCTTTCTCAGCATCCTGGCAGGGCTGACCGCCCGAACCGCGTTCAGGGCGGCCTACCCGAATGGCGACTATGCCACCGAGTTCCTGGTGTATGCCCACTCGGCGCCCGGGGTTAAGAATGTGATGGCGCAGGTCGAAGATCTTTCCCGGCGCACCACCGATGGGCTGGCGATCAAAGTGGCCTTCGACGACGACGTTTCATGGCCGATCAACTGGTACATGCGGAACTACAGCCAGGCACTGTATTACGCGGCCACTCCGAGCCGTGACCTGCTGAATTACCCGGTGGTCATCGCGGGGGACAATAACTGGGGCAAGATCGATCCGTTGATGCAGGATTTGTATCATAGCTTTGAGTACATCCGGATGTGGTGGCCTATGCAGGACTACTATGGACTGACCTGGGAGCGCTTGGCCAATGCCTTCGGCTCAGCACAGATGCGCGGAGCGCTGTGGCAAATCTGGTTCAACCGAGACTACTCCGAGTACGCGGAGGCCACCGGACGCGACTTCTCGCTGGAGCAATGGACCCCTTCCGACCGGATGAAGCTCTACGTCCGGAAAGACATTGGCGCATTGATCTGGGACTACGGAATAACACCGGCCGCGCTTGAAGCGGAACCCTATGTGGATCCATATGCCGAGAAGATCATCACACTTGAGGCCGAATCCGTGATTGGCGGGAGCGGATCGGCCCTCGGCCAGCTTAGCCGGCCACGGGGAGTGGCCGTCGCTCCGGACGGCAGCCTCTACGTGGCGGACGCCATGAATCACCGGGTCCAGCGATTCGATCCGTCCGGTGAGCCGCTCGGGCAGTGGGGCAGCTTCTCAACACCCATCGAGGAGGGAGAAGCGCCACCTCCGGGAACCTTCAATGAACCCTGGGGCGTGGCCGTTGCGCCCGATGGAACTGTGTACGTCGCCGACACGTGGAACCACCGGATTCAACATTTCACGGCAACCGGGGAGTTCCTGGACATGTTCGGCAAGTTCGGCCAAGCCGGCCAGCCTGACGAATTCTGGGGGCCGCGGGGCTTAGCCGTGGACGAGCAGGGACGGTTGTTCGTAGTCGACACGGGCAACAAACGGGTTGTGGTGTTTGGTGCAGACGGGCAATCCGTGGGCCAATTCGGCGGATTCGGTCTGCAATTGGGTGGGCTGGATGAGCCGGTGGGAGTGGCGATCGACGGCCAGGGGCGAGTGTTCGTGGCGGACACCTGGAATCGGCGAGTGCAAGTCTTCGAAGAGGTCGCCGAGTCGGTGTTCAGCGCAGTCGCCGAGTGGTCGATCGATGGATGGCTTGGACAGTCCCTGGAGAACAAACCCTACCTGGCGGTGAGCCGGCTAGGTACAGTCTGCCTTTCAGATCCAGAAGGATATCGAGTTCTCTGCTTCAGCCCAGAAGGCGAGTTCGCCTTCGGCTGGGGAGGATTTGGTGCCGGGTCCAACCAGTTCGGATTGCCGGTAGGGCTGATCTTCTCGGCATCCGGCGATCTTTGGGTGGTAGATTCTAGCAACGATCGCCTGATGCGATTCAACGTACCGGAAGCCGGATGAAACTCCACGAATACCAATCCAAGCAGCTGTTTGCCCAGCATGGGATCCCCATCCCACGGGGTAGGGTGGCGATGACCGCCTCGGAGGCAAGAGCCATTGCCGAGGAACTGGGCGGCAGGGCGGTTATCAAGGCACAGGTCTTGGTCGGCGGTCGGGGGAAGGCCGGAGGGATCCGGCTGGCTGAATCCCCCGAGGAGGCGGAGGAACTGGCTACCCAGGTCCTTGGAATGCGGATCAAAGAGTTGCCGGTTCGCAAAGTGCTGGTCGATGAGGCCGCCGAGATTCAGACCGAGATTTACCTGGGAGTCACCAACGACCGAGCCGCTCGAGTGCCGGTAATGATTGCCTCGCTGGAAGGGGGGATTGAGATCGAGGAGGTGGCGCGCAAGGATCCCGAGCGGATCGTGCGAGTGTGGGTCGATCCATTCCTGGGATTGCGCGAGTACCAGGCCCGAAATCTGGCAACTTCGATGGAATTGCCTCGACAGTTGTGGTCGGAATTCGCTCGAATCGCCAGCGGCCTGTTCAAGACCTTCCTGGACGTCGACGCAACTCTGGCGGAAATCAATCCGTTGGTCATCACCGACGCTGGCAAACTGCTGGCACTCGATGGAAAGATCATCCTTGACGACAACGCCCTGTACCGTCATCCCGGGCTGGCCGAATTGCGGGATATCGATGAGGAAGTTGCCTCGGAGCGGGAGGCCCGCAAGTATGGTCTGTCCTACGTGAAGCTGAACGGCGATATCGGCTGCCTGGTCAACGGGGCCGGCCTGGCAATGGCGACCATGGATGTGATCAAATCGTTCGGCGGCGAGCCGGCGAATTTTCTGGACGTAGGCGGTGGTGCGGCGGCTGAAAAGGTTGCCGCCGCCCTGAGGATCATCCTGGCGGACGAGACTGTTCGCTCGATCCTGCTCAACATTTTCGGTGGGATTACCCGCTGCGACGAAGTTGCCCGCGGAATCTTGATGGCCCTTGAAGGAATCCAGCGCCAGGTGCCGATCGTGATTCGATTGGTGGGGACCAACGAGGAGGAGGGCCGCAAGATCTTGGCTGAGGCCGACCTGACAACCGCGGCATCCCTGAGCGAGGCGGCCAGGCTGGCCATCGCGGCCTCGCGGGTGGAGGTGGTCGGGTGAGCATCCTTGTCAATAAGGACACCCGTCTGATGGTCCAGGGGATCACCGGACGCGAAGGGATCTTTCACGCCGCCCAGATGCTCGATTACGGGACCAAGATCGTCGCCGGCGTGACGCCTGGTAAAGGCGGCGATTGGGTCCTGGATGGCAAGGTCCCGGTCTTCGACACCGTCGACCAGGCGATCGCCGCGACCGGGGCCACCTGCAGCGTATCCTTCGTCCCCGCCCGATTCGCGGTCGATGCGATGCTGGAAGCGGCCGACGCCCAAATTCCGCTGCTGGTATGCATCACGGAGGGGATTCCGGTGCAGGACATGATCATGGTCCGCGAATACCTGGACCGGGTCGGCGCAAGACTCATCGGACCGAATTGCCCTGGTCTGCTGACTCCCGGGGAGTGCAAAGTGGGGATCATCCCCAGCCATATCGCCGAGCCGGGCCCGGTCGGTGTGGTCTCTCGGTCCGGTACCCTGACCTACGAGGTCCTTTACGCTCTGCAGCGGAGCGGACTGGGGGTCTCGACTTGCATCGGGATCGGCGGGGACCCCGTGATCGGGACCACCTTCCTGGACGTGCTTGAGCTATTCGAGGCCGACCCGCATACCGAGTCGGTCGTTTTGATCGGAGAGATTGGCGGGACGGATGAAGAGCGGGCCGCCGAATTTATCGGCGAGCACATGACCAAGTCGGTGGTGAGCTTCATCGCCGGGCAGACCGCTCCTCCCGGGAAACGAATGGGGCATGCTGGAGCAATCATCGAGGGCGGATCGGGCCTGGCCGCGGACAAGATCGCGGCCCTCGAAGCGGCCGGAGTCTCGGTGGCCACCACCCCTGAAGCGATCCCCGAACTGCTGACCTGAAATGCCAATCCGGGTTGTGGCCGGCACCGCAAAGGGGCGGCGCCTGCGCTTGGTCCCCGGTGAGGGGTCCCGGCCCGTCCGGGATCAAGTCAAAGAAGCCCTCTTCAACATTCTCGCCCCTCAAATCGTCGGCTGCACCTTCCTCGACCTCTTCGCGGGGACCGGGAGCGTCGGGATTGAGGCCCTCAGCCGTGGAGCCTCCCACTCCACATTCGTTGAAAGGAACGGGCGAGCCATTGAAACAATTCGGTATAACCTGGAGCACACCGGATTGAGCGATCGGGCAAAAGTGATTCAAGGCGACGCGTTCGCGGTGCTCGGCACCGGAGCCGCAGATGGGTTCGACCTCGTCTATGTGGCTCCGCCCCAATACTCCAAGCTCTGGAGCCGGGCGGTGGTCGGCCTCGACCAGCGCGGGGACTGGCTGAATCCGGATGCCTGGGTGATAGCCCAAATTCATCCGATGGAACATGAATCTCTACCGCTTCGGCGGCTGGTCGAGATCGACCGGCGCAAATACGGCAAGACGTTGCTCGTGATCTACGAGTGGCCGGGAGAGTAGACCCGATCGCCCCCCAAGATCTCACGGATGAATTGGTAGGACGCGAATAGCTCCAGGGCGAACGGAGGAAATCCAAGCAATCCCAACACCGGCATCTGCCCGAAACGCAAGCCGAGCGGGCGCAGTGCTTCAGGGAAAATGTAGATCCAATACGCGCCGCCGGCCGCGGACGCCTGGTGGTTCCAGGTCTCCCAGAGCAATCCGCAGATCAATCCTCCGAGCAAGAACGAGTATACGAGCCGCCGATCACCGAGCCTCCAGCGTTGACGGAGTGCCGGCAGCCCGAGCATCTCGTTCAATGGGTCCAGCAGCAGAAAGAACCCGATCCAAACCGCGCCAAAAAGGAAGGCGGCCGTATCGGATGGCACAGCCAATGGGATCGTAATCAGCGCAATCCCGGCAATCGACCAGACCCACGGCGCACCGACCCTCCCCATCGAGTTAGTGATTCCTCCCTCGGACCGGCGGCGCTCCAGAATCGCCTGGCACAGATCGCTCGCTTCGAAGACTCCGGGCATGATCGTTGCAAAGGACCAGAAGTAACCCAAATCCCGTGCAAGGCTGCTGGCCGGAAGCCCTTCGTACCGCCAATTGCGGAGATGCAGGTTGTAGGCCTCGAAGATCAGCCAGACTCCGACAGAGGCAAGCACTACCAGCGGAAGCTCCCGTCGACGGCTCATGATCCAAGAGTGTCCGCGCAGCCGGAAGACCACACCATCCATAAACAAGATCACCCCGGTCCACATTACCGGAGTGAGCCAGGTTGCCATCCAGCGGTTGCCGGCTGCGAGCAGCGCCTGCCCTACAGCGAGGATTCCGAGCCCGGCCCAGGTGTGGGCTGGCAGGCGGCGAGTGCTTTGAGTGATCAAGGTAAGGGTGCGAGGGACGAGATTGTATCGATCGGGGGCTGCCCGTTCGGTGACCGCGCTGGCGAATTATACTCGTGGTGAGAAAGATGAGGAGGCTAAGATGATCGACCCGATGGAGAAGATCACTGAGGGCAAGGATTTGGTTGGAAAGATTCAAAACTTCGTCTCAAGCTTCCTGGGGTATTATGATCGAGATCGCAGACGCGAAGCAGACAAGATCTTGCGGGACTCCATCGCGGCGCGATACGAGACGGAGTGGGGCCGGATATCCGACGTTCAGGCGAGCCTGGTTTCAGCAGGGCAGTTGGAGCTCCTGGATGAAATCGAATCGGCGGCGATCAAACTCCGGACGTTCATCGACCGAGTCCGAGGCGCACCGCGGGGCTACTCCGGATTCTTCGATGCCGTCCGGATCAAAAAGGACGAATTGCAGCGGATCTACGCGTACGACCTCACGCTTTTGGAGAACTGCGACCGGGTAACAGCGGCGGTAGACCAGCTTGCTGGTACGGTGGGCAAGGACGGACTATCGGAGGCAATCCAGAATCTCACTGAAGTTGCGGCCGAGGCCAGCCGACTCTATGAGGGCCGGGCTGAAGTCATCCTGAGCAAGTAGGAGAGCAATGATGGCAAGGATCTTCGACGTCGTTGAGTACCCGAACGAAATGCAGGACGAGTTTGTCCATCGGCTGCCCGAGAGCGGAGCAGGAGATTTCCGGATCGGTAGCCAGGTCATCGTCCGCGAAGCCCAGAGTGCAGTCTTCTTCCGGGATGGGAAGGCGCTCGACACGTTTGGGCCGGGTCGCCACACGATTACCACCGCGAACATCCCCCTGCTCGTGGATCTGATCGGCAAGGCGTTCGACGGGAAGAATCCATTCCCGGCCGAGGTCTACTTCGTATCGACTCGCGAGTTTGCCAATCAGAAATGGGGCACTCCCCAGCCGATTCTGGTCAGGAACCCTGGGGTCGGCCTTGGGATCGCATTGCTGCAGGGATTTGGGACCTATGGGGTCCAAATCGCCGATCCCCATCAGTTCGTCACCCAAATCGTGGGTGCGATGGGGGCCTACAGCGCCCGGGACATTAATGACCGGCTGCGATCAATGCTGCTGTCGAAGCTCCAAGACCTGTTAGGTGAGACGACCAAGGCCAGCAGCGTTCCGGAGCTCATCGGCATGGTCGAGGAAATGGGCGCCGGGGTGCGGGCGAAGGCTCAAGACGACTTCAAGGCGGTGGGACTGAGGCTTAAGGCTTTCTACATCGAGAGCCTGAAACCATCCGACAAGTCGGCCGAAGAGCTGCGGGCGATGGGGATGCTCGACGTGCAGACGTACACCCAACTGCAGGCGGCGGATGCCATGCGCGACGCGGCCCAAAACCCATCCGGTGGGGCCGGCCTCACCGCCGGGATTGGCGCCGGCATGGGGATTGGAAGCGCAATCAGTGACGCGGTCCGTAAGGGAGCCCAGTCCGCCGAGGCGGGGAGCGCCGCTGGCGCGGGAAGCGATGTCATGACCCCGAGCGAGGCCGCGGGATACTTGAAAGTCGCCGAGGAAGACGTGCTGGCTGCGATCAAGGCCGGGGAACTCAAGGCCAAGAAGATTGGAAAGGCCTACCGCATCAGCCGTGCCGCCTTGGATGATTACTTGAAGGGCTAGTTCGGCCCGCCTGCCAACAGAGTCACCTGCGACTCGGACAGGGTTTGGGCCTTGGGCAAGCGGCGAAGAGTGTCTTTCAGCTTCTTGAGGTGGACCGCCCGGGTGGGGGCCGCATCGGCCCGAATCTCGGCTGCCGCGCTCAGGAATACGACGAGCGGGTCCACTGGGGGGATCTGAGCCCCACCTAGTTTCCTCGCCAGGCGCCGCCGTAGCCGGTCAGCCTCGGCTGCGGCTTGGCGATCGAGTCCTTCGATCCTCCGAACGCCGCCCCGGCGGAGTCGCCCCCGCCTCGGGACGGTCCGCATCCACTTCCCGTCTCGGTATTCGACGTCTCCATCGTCAAAGCGCGGCAGCAACGCAAAGATTCCCGCCGGGCAAATTACCGCATGGCTGGCGCCGAGGGAATAGTGAAAAATGGAGAATCGCCCATCCAGACCCTTCAGGGCGCGATCCAGCAGTTCGTCGATGCGCGGATGACGATCCCATCGATTGCGCATTGGGATACCGAGCTGGGAAGCGATCATACCGGCCAGGAACAGTCCGAGGACCCCGTCGAGCCGAGTGGACTGCCGGAACGAGACCACCAGTCCGATCCCCATAATGCCCATTCCGCCAAACGAGAGCACCCGAGAAATCGTCGCGTATCGTCGGACTTTCCCGGAAGCCAGAACGTGGCGCACTAGTCGTCGAATCGGCGGAGAATCAAACAGGCGTTTTGGCCGCCGAGGCCAAACGAGTTTGAGAGCGTAACCGTAACATCGACCTGGCGGGCGCCGGCAGCCACGTAATCCAGATCGCAGGCGGGGTCGGGATGCTCGAGGTTGATCGTCGGGTGAATCATTCCACGCTCGAGCGAAAGCGCACAGGCCACCGCCTCGATCGCTCCCGAGGCGCCCATCGAATGTCCGAGCATCGACTTGGTGGAAGAGATGGGTATGTCGTAAGCCCGTTCACCGAAAAGCAGCTTGATGGCCAGGGTCTCGACTGCATCGTTTGTGGGGGTGGAGGTTCCGTGGGCGTTAATATACCCGACCTCGCTCGGCGCGAGCTGGGCGTCTTCAAGCGCCCAGCGCATCGTGCGCAAGGCGCCGTTGCCGCTTGGCTCCAAGGTGGCGATGTGGAATGCATCGCTCGAACTGGCATGCCCGGCTACTTCGGCGTAGATGCGGGCCCCGCGCTGCTGGGCGTTTTCAAGGCTTTCAAGAACCAGCCCGGCGGCGCCTTCTGAGAACACGAAGCCTTCCCGGTCAGCATCGAACGGGCGCGAGGCCCGTTGGGGATCGTCGTTGTAGTTGATCGGCAGGGCTCGCATCGCGGCGAAACCGGCGAACATAAAATCCGACACTGCGGCCTCGGCCGCGCCAGTCAGGACGACGTCGGCATGTCCCCACCGAATCATCTCGGCGGCCTCCCCCACCGCCTGAGTCCCGGCGGCACAGGCGGTCACAATCGTTTTGTTCGGCCCTTGCGCGGCATGGCGTTCGGCCACGTAGAATGTGGCGGTGTTGTGCATCGCCGAGGGGATGACGAAAGGATTGACTTTGGCCCATCCCTTTTCGAGATACTCGGCGTACCCCGCGAAAGCGCGGTCAAGTCCGCCGATTGCGGTGCCAAGGCTGACGCCGACCCGTTCTGGATTCGAGGACCGTTCAGGCAGGCCCGCGTCTTGGACCGCCATCTGGATGACGCCGAGCGCGATCTGGGAGGCGAAGGACATTCGGCGGGCTTCCTTCGGCGAAAGGAAGTTTTCAACTTCGAAGTCGGGGATTTCGCCCGCAATCTGACAGGGGAAATCGGAGGCGTCGAATCGGGTGATCCGCCGGACACCGGACTTCCCGGCAAGCAGGGCCGTCCAAAACTTCTCGAGGGTGGAACCGACCGGGCTCGCCACTCCCATCCCGGTGATCACGACTCGGCGACGTCGATCGCCGTTCTGGGTCATCCTCTAACTCCGGCGAGCGCGAGTGCCAGCCGATCTCGCATAGCCTGCAGCAATCCGGCCGAAACGGCCTCGCGGGCGACCCGGATCGCATTCAAGAGAGCCCGGTCCGTTGACCGGCCGTGGCCGATGAACACCAGCCCATCCACTCCGAGCAAAGGCACCGCTCCGTATTCGGACGGATCGAGCAGCCTGGACACCCGCTTGAAGGCCGGCCTGGCGAGCCAGCCACCCGCCGCGCTGATCGGCGAGGCCCGGATTTCGGTCCTCAGCCATTCAACCAGAAGTGCAGCGACCGCCTCACTGGTCTTCAGGAAGACGTTCCCCGTAAACCCGTCAGTCACGACGACGTCTGCCTTGCCCGCGTAGAGATCCTTCGGTTCCAGATTTCCGATGAAATTGAGATCGGCAGCTCTCAGCAGCGGCGCGCTCTGCTTCACCAGGTCGTTGCCCTTTCCCTCTTCTTCTCCGGTAGATAGCAACCCGACCCGCGGGTTGGGCCGATGCAAGACCAGCTCGGCGTAGATCGAACCCATAATCGCAAACTGCAACAGATATTCAGGTTTGCACTCGACATTGGCCCCGATGTCGACCACAACCGTCCCACCATCGCGGACCGGAAAGACGGGACCGAGCGCCGGCCGCTTCACCCCCGGGATCCTTCCGAGCTTGAATAGGGCGGTGGCCATGGCCCCACCGGTATTCCCGGCCGTCACGAAGGCGTCGGCCTGGCCCCCTTTCAAGAGCTCCATTCCGACCGCCATCGAACTGAGAGGCTTTTGCCTGGCCGCCTCCGCCGGCTTGTCGGTCATTTCCAGAATTTCTGGGGCATCGACCACTTCGTAGGCCGAGGCCTCCGCGTGATTCTCAAGCAGTTGGCGGGGACCCGTCAGCGTGAGGGGCTCGCCCCAACGGGCGTAGGCCTGGGCAGCCGCGGCGAGTTCCGGGCCCGGAGCGGTGTCGCTTCCCATCGCATCCAAGACGATACGCATCGATTAATTCGCGAGCCTGCGACTCGGCGAGCACAGCTTCGACGGCAATTGCATTCGCGATCTCGGGGGGTGAGTGCCTGGTCGGGGCGGTTCGGCTGATTCCGTTGACTCCCCCCGGCGGTTCGCTATAATACCGCAAATCGGGCGAGGGCCGTGGCCGCGCGGCGCCGGCGGAGATGGGTGACCTCGCTTTCGATCTGTCCTGCGCTGGTGCTGGAATTGGTAGACAGGCATGGTTGAGGGCCATGTGCCGCAAGGCGTGTGGGTTCAAGTCCCACCCAGCGCACCATCAACGGGTTGCCGAGAGGCAACCCGGCTTTGTCTCAATCCAGACAGGCGACGGTTTGATTCTGGGGAGCGAACACCAGAATTGAAGCGGGTCCGAGTGGGAGTAATCGCAGGTAGAGCGTAATCAAGTCCTGCGGAGGGACCGACGTGTAGGCATGCTCGGGAATGAGCTTGGTCAAGCGGGTTAGGTCGACCTGGCGGGCAGGCTCCGTAGCCCGGTGGGCGAGGGAAATCAAGAACTGCTCCTGGGAGGTCAGCAAGCCGGCCGGATTTTGATACAGGCTGCGCAGCACCGCGACAACTTGGTCCCCATCGAGTTCAACCCCGTTCAGGTCCAATCCGCGCAGTTCATCGATCAGCACCGTGAAGGCGGCTTCATCGGCGACCACGACTGCATCCGGCGCAGCGGCTCCAAAGGACGCCAGGAAGGCAGCGCTCGGGCCAATCTGGGGCTCCCAGACAAATAACTCCTGCAGGGTGGCGGGGGAACTCCCGCAAACCAGTCCATCGATCGGTTGGCCGAAAAGGATGACGTCTCGCTGCTCCGCGCTAAATGTCGCCAGCCAGACCGCGACCAATCTGGGTTGAGGGGAGGCCAGGTTGTCGACACCGAGAATAAGGATTGTTTCGGTTGAACCCGCCCGGGGGGTCCCCTCGCTTCCTCCAGCGCTCTGCCCGCTCAGGAGGACGGTCACCAGCCCGGCCAGGAAGAAGAGGGCGAGGACAATGACGACCACGATTGGCCGACGCTGCTGAGTCATTCTCGAGGAGGATTGGGGCTGGATTCGAACAAATGCGTCCGGATTGTACTCCGGGCGCACGGCCGCGCAACTTATGCGGCTTCTTCAGCTCGATTCCGAGTGCAGTATCGACGGAGGTTCGGTCTGGAGCAGCCCTAGACGAGCCCGTTGATGATCGCCTGTCCAACCACCCGGCCGGCGAAGTAGGCCGCGAAACCGCCCAGAAACACCGGTGCATAGGCCCGGCCGAGCCTCACCGCCTCGCGGTGCTGGAGGGCCCACTCTGCCAGCAGGACGGTGGTCTTGAGCAGAAGCAGATTGAGCACCACGATCGGTCGATACTTTGGCTTATTCATCGGTTCACCTCGATGTGCTGATTCGGATCACGTGGCCCTCGTTATCAGCCACGACCCGCACGACTCTCTGCATGGATTTTCCGTTCGGCAGCCGCGCTGCCGCCTTATAGGTGAGCAGGAACAGGGCCGGCGAGTCTCCGGGGGGCGCTTGCCGTCGAATGGCTGGCCGCACCCCATCCATCTCCGGGAACTGCCCTACGACCGTGCCGCTAATCTTGCCGACCGTCTCGAGATTCACGCTAGCTTGCCTCGCGTTGGAGCGCGGCGATTGGTACGGCGCCGGACCGTTTGCGTAGGAATGCCGGGACGTCGAGATTATCCGAGACGATTGAGAACGGCTCGGGCTGATCTGTAACGAAGCTCCGGACCGGACGGCCTCCGATTCCGGTAACTACCAGGATAACCTGAACCCGTCCTTCCATGGTCGGCTCCGGGGTCACACCCAATACGACATCCAAGTCGAGCGGCAGATTCTCTCGGAGACTCTCGACCGCCGAGCCAACCTCCGACAGACTCAGATCGTCTCCCCCAGTGAAGTGCAGCAACGCGCCGGTCGCGAACTCGAGGCTGTTGACCTCCAACAGCGGGTGATGCAGGGCCTGGTGTACGGCCATAGAGGCTTTCTCTTCGCCCTCGCCGAGCCCGATTGCCATTAGTGCCCCGCCTCCCTGCTGCATCAGGCTGCGCACATGGGCAAAATCCACATTGATCAACCCGGGTTTGGTGACCAGCTCGACGATCCCCTGAATTCCCTGCCGCAGTACATCGTCGGCGAAGCGGAACGCCATATCGAGACTCGAATTCCGGGGAACGGCCTCGAGCAGACGATCATTCGGGACGGTAATCAGTGTGTGGGTGTGAGGTTGCAGCCGCTTGACTCCTTCGACTGCGTTCTTGGCTCTCCGGCTCATTTCGAAGGCGAAGGGCATTGTCACGGTAGCGATGACGACGGCCCCGGCTTCTCGGGCGATCTCGGCCGCGATCGGGGCCGCGCCGGTTCCGGTACCGCCACCCATGCCGGCTGTGAGAAACACCATATCCGCGCCGGCGAAAACCTCCGCCAGCTCCCGGCTGCTCTCCAGTGCGGCGGCCGCTCCCACCCGGGGGTCTCCGCCGGAGCCTAGCCCACGGGTTACCGTCGGTCCCAGTTGGACTCGAGTCGGTGCCAGGCTCGAAGCGAGCGCCTGGCAATCGGTATTCGCGGCGATAAAACTGGCGCCGATCAATCCCAGTTCGACCATGCGGTCAATCGCGTTGCAGCCGCCGCCGCCCAGACCGATGACCTTGATCCGGGCCTGGCCAAATTCCGCGAGCTCACTCTGAGCCGTGGCCGGCGCAGCATTCGGATTCTGTGGAGCTGATTTGACAGGGATCATGACCTTCTCCTTTGGGCGGGGTCCCAGCTTGGTGTCGACGGAGATCCGACCCGCAACACCAGACACCCCTCGCGGGTCAGGCGGCGCTCGACGGAAGGCGGAATCGCGGCCTCGTCACCGACCAGCGTGACCCGCTTGGCTTGGGTTGCTTCGTCTGTCGAGAAGCCTACGACCGCATCTTGAGCCAATTGCCTGGCGGCCATCCACGCGTCATCGGACAGACCTGCATGGGGTAGCAGCACATAGTGGTTCAAAGGCTTGTCGACTTGAAGCGTGATCTGCTTCCCGGATGCGTCGATCATCCGCTTGGCGGCGGCGACGAGAGGCTTCGGCTCGCTGGGAGCCGCGAACCAGGCACTGGAATAGGCTTGGGAATCGGGATCGGAGGCCAGAAGGTAGAAATTGAAGGCCAGCACCGAATCGGTGACCTCAGCGGCTTGCAGAGCACGGAGGATTTCGCTAACCGCCTGAGCGGGACGCGCCCGGCCCGCCTCGGCCTCGCCGGGCCCACCGGCCACCACGATCATGGGCAGCTCGACGCCGATCTGGGATTTTGTGATAAGTCCGTACCAATCGAAGGTTCGAAAACCAATCTGGTCTTGAATTCCTTCCAACGCTTCGTAGGGTCGAGCCTCGGGCCAATTAGCCGGACCCCCATAACCCCAGTCGAGCGGATGATCGAAAGTCCAGCCGTAAATCGCGAGACACATCTTGCGAACTAGGGAGCTCTGTCCGCGTCGCTGAATGGACTGGAGGGCGGTCTCCAAGAAGGCGGTGTCCCAATAGTCGCCTCCCGGCTCGAGCGGAGGGAAGACCGGATTCAAGCCAACTGACTTCTCCAGTTGGAGGATGGGGAGCATCCGATCCACAAATCTTTCCACCAGATCGGGTCGGCTCCAATCGGTGGCTGGCCAGCTGGTGCGCTGATTAGGCCGGTCGAAGACCACGACTTCCTGGACCCCCCAGGCCGAATAGCTGGTAAGCAAGGGGGCCAGTTCCCGAGGGCTGGTTTCCGTCATTCCGCTCTTGATCCAGACGACCGGCCTGATTCCGGCCTCCACGATCCCGCGCACAAACGGCTCCGGGATCGACCGTTTCGGAGAGGCGGACAAGACCAGCCACCGGGCCTCGAGTTTTAGTAGCACCGGCAGCCACTGTTCGAGGTCCCGCCCGGAATAGTGGTTATCGTCGGGGAAGTAGTGAAACCCTAGTCTCGAAAGGGGTGAACTCATCGCCTGGCCTTTGCCTACCTTAAGCCCTTGCAATTTTCGTGCCAAAGGGCTTAGCGGGAGACGGCCAGTTTCAAGAGCTTGCCTGACTTGTCCATTGTCAGTCTTGCAAAGCGCGGGTGAAGCTGACCACCGCCGACCATTTGTTTGCCGAGGGTCAAAACGTAGACCTCGTGGCTTCCAATCGATTTGATCCCCACCTGCTGGGTAGGGCAGGCATGATTGGGGTCCGAGCAGCCCCAGTGTTGGGTGTGAAGCTGACAATTCGCATCAACCATACCCGGGAGGTACTTGGACACGATCGCACGGACCTTATCGGTCGTCACTGAGTCGGGCTCGACACTCAATAGGTCAGGCCCACCAAGCGCACAGGCAGTCTTCAGAGATTCGGGTCGGGCCAGGCTGCGCGGAATCTGTTTGCCGGTGGTAGCGCGGCCGGACGCGTCTAGCGCGAACAGCGGATCTCCGTACAGCACAAAGGAGATCAACGTCTTCTGATCTTCACCGTCGAGGAACCCCTGCCGTTCGTGCATCTCGGCCACTAACTTCAACTTCGCCCGCCGGAGGGCCTCACCAACCGCACTCCCCTGGCGCAGCTCGTCCCAAAAGAGCCGACCGATCAGATCGGCGGCAATAAGCGGCGGGGAGATCGCACCGTACGAAATCTTGGTCGATCCGATGACTCCATGGCTGCCGCTGGATAGGAACTTCAAGCTCAAGGCGGTCTGGCTGGTTTTTCCGATTACGTGAGCTCCATAGCAGGCCTCGGTAAACACGACCTTAGGCGCCCGGCCGCCGTTGACAACGTCTTGAGGCCTCAAGGCGACCGGGAACTCCGAACCTCCAGCCCGGTCCCGCAGTGGATCGCGCTGCCCGAACCACTCCGGCGAATCCTCCAGTCCGTGGAGATTGAAGTAGGAAAGACTGTTCGGTCGACCAATCGCCTCCGGCATCGAACCAACCTGGGCCGGTGGGGAGGTGATCAGTGAACGCGGGGCCCCGATCGCACGGAATACCGCCAAGGAGGCCTTGCGCCAGATGCTGGCACTGTATCCGACCGCGACTGGCTCAGGACGCAAGAAGCGGCCGAACCGATCGCGGACCCAAGCTCCGACGCCGGCGAAGGTCCGAGAAGTGTCTCTGTGCGCCTGAGCCGCGTTCTGCAACGCGCCCACCAGCAGATCGACCTCGGTATCCGACGGCAAGCGGCCCACCGGCCACTCGGGCGCGAAGTAGTTCTCGTCCGATGTCGCATAGGGGTTATCGGAAGGCACCAGATCGTCGTCGTCGTCGGTCGGATTCGGGAGCATGTGGAAGGGAACGACGCCGTGCCCACCAACGATGAGAACTGCCCCAATCATCTCGCCTCGGCTCCTGAGGGCTTGATCGAGGTCAGCCAGCCGCAGCTTGATCTGCCAGGCATTTCCAGGATCGCACGGGTGCAGCCCGAAGGGTGCCAGGTACTTCGGATCGTCGACGTAGAACCGGTAGGCGGCCCAATTTCGTTTGCGACGGACAATATCAACAAGGGTCGCGACTGCGCCATCGACCCGGGCGAAGGCGGGCTCGCCCAGTTCCTGGACAAGCCTGGTGTGGCTCGAAAGAACGATATATGCGGGGAGCCGTTGGTCCTGATCCGCACTCGGCTGCCGCGCGTTCAATCGCTGCGCCAGCCGATCGAACTCACTCCTGACCGCAATCAGGGTCTCGGAGGGCACCGAGCTGGCGACCTGATCCCCAGAGTCCGGTCCCTGAAAGGTTTCCCCCGGTTCAGGCGACGGCATCTTCCGATGTCCGGATGCGTTCACCGGCTCAGATCGCAGCTTTTTCTCGTCGGAAGTGTGCACAGACCCCGCCAGATACGTACCTCCCAAGACCGAAGCCACCGGCGCCGGAACGGGTCGGCTGAGCACGGCGTCCATCTTCGCCGGCCACAGCCGGCGATAGGGATGGCCCGCTCCCAGCAGCGAGTCGGCAACAATCCCCACCGGGTCAGCCGCGGCCAGCCGTTGGAGGGCGGCTACGCTGGCGGCCTTCCGAGCAGTGCGCAGTCCCGCGATGGCCAGGATCAGCTGAAATCCCAGGCACTCCGGCCACCGACCCTGCGCAATCTCGGCGATCGCGCATGCGGCACCAAAATCACCGCTTGCTAGCCGGGCTTTGACCGCGACGATCGAGGGCAGGGGCAGGCTGGGGTCGGAGGTCAGGGCTTCCTGGGAAGCGCGCACCGCTTCGGATGGATCGCCATCCGAGAGGGCCCGGACCGCCCGTGAGAGGGGGTGCGCCCAGGCGGGGGCGCTGGCGCGGTCTGGGGCCCCGTCGGTGAGCGCCTGGCGGCAAGCTTCGTACAGAGCCGGTCGCAGCGTGTCTGCGGCCTGCCGGTAGGCGCGGACCAGGAGGGAGTAGCCTTCTACGCACTCCGGATCGGCGGCCACAATCTCCATGAGACGCTCGGTAGCTGGTTTGACCAGCCCCAGGTCAAGCTCCGACCGGGCGAGCTGTAGGCGTACCTCAGCGTCCCCTGGCCAGGCTGTCAGCCAGTCCGCGGCCACGCTGCGGGCGAAATCGAATCGACGCGCCAGGGCTGCCGCGTGCAGGAGGCTGATAAACGTCTCTCGATCGGTCAAGCTAGCCATGAACCAACTCGAGCGCCCGAACCGCGGCCAATTGGTGTAAGACGTCCTGATCGATCGGTGCCAGCTCTGCGGCGCGCTTCAACAACTCGCCGGCATTCTTGTAGGATTTCAGGCTTCTCAAGAGCACTCCCGCCCGATAGAAGGCCTCCAGTGCCCCGGGGTCGAGCGCGATTGCTTTGCGGTATGACTCCAGGGCTCGGGAAAACTCTCTTCGGTCTTCGTAAACTTTCCCGGTCTCGATGTAGATACGCGGGTCGTTTGGCGCGAGCTCGCCGGCCCGCATAAGTTCGTCAATGGCGCGATCGAGCTGCCCAGCTCGCCGGGCAATTCGACCGGAACTTAGCCGATACTCTGTGTTCATCGGGAAGGATTGGATGGCTTCACTCACGGCAATGTCTGCCGCACCCCAATCAGCACCAGCCTCCCGGGCCAAGGCGAGTTGGTGCCACAGGGCATGGTCCTCGGGGTCGACTTCCAAGGCTTGTTCGAGAGCCGTAATCGCCCGGTTCGTTTGACCGCGTTCAAGCAGCAACTTACTTTGCGCCCGGCGGACCGCAGTGAGCTCGGCGCCGGCCTCGAGGGCGCGTTCAAAGGATTGCACCGCAGGCTCAAGCTCGCCGCCCCGAGCCCGGATCTGTCCCTCGGCCATCAGGACTTCCGCGCTACCGGGGGAGATGCTCGCCGCGGCGGCCAGCAGCTCGCTGGCGACTTTCTGATTACCGCGCTCGCTTGCGGCTCGGGCCGCGCCGATCAGAATTCGGTGATCCGCTGGGTCGAGGGCTCGGGCCCGCTCGAACCAGTCAGTGGCCTTCTCCACCTTTCCCAGCTCAAGCGCCGTCTCCGCCGCCTCGCGCAAGGCCTCACTCGAATCAGCCCACGATTGGAGTACTAATGAGAAAGCTTCCTCAGCTAGGCCGAGCTGACCGGACCGCCGCAACCCCCGTGCCAGGTCGAGCCGGTAGGCTGGGTTGGAGCTGTCGCTGACCACTGCCTGCTGAAGATGAGCGAGTGAAGCATCCGGCTCCTTCAGCTCGGCGTAGTGAATCCCCAGCGCGTGCTGCCAGGCGTGTTCGGCCGGCCAGGCAGCCACGGCCGCGTTGAGGTGGCTGGTAGCGAGTTCCGGTCGATGAGCTCGGCCATACGAACGGCCGAGCAGGAAGTTGCCGAGCGGGGCGAGTACCGGATCCTGGGCGCACCGGCGGTAGGCAGACCGGGCGGAGGGAGGACTGCCGGCGATTTCATGACTCAGCCCTTCCAGCAGGGGGGTCCACTCCGACTCGGGATCGACCCGCACAACGTGGGCGAGCACCTCGAGCGCCCGGGCACCCTGCCCGGCCCTCAGCTGGCTGATCGCTATGGCTTCGCCTAACTGGCCGGTCAGCACAGGCTCCATCTGATCCGGCGGGCGACCGCCGCCACCCGGCATGAGCGTTGCGTTCAACAGGGACCGCAGCGGCTGCAGCGCGTCGGCCGCCAAGCCTTGCCGCGCAAGTTCATTGATGAGCGACTCTGCGGCCGAGGTCAGCCCGTGCTCATCCATCCCGGGCGCGCTTGCCCGGGCCTCGACGGCATTGAATAGCGAATGAGCGCTGGCGATCCGCAGCAGGACCCGGGCCTTTTCGCAGGCGGCGTAGGGATCCGAGACCCACGGCTCCAGGGCAGTGAGGGCTGCTTCCCAATTCAGCATTCGAAGCTGGGCCCGGCTCATCCAGATCGCGTCGTGAGCTGACTTGCAGGCTGTCTGGGAGGCACGGGCAAGGGCTTCGATCGCGGTGCCAAGATCAGAGCGACTCGCCACGATGGCCGTCATGGCCAATACCCGCGGGCTTGTATCACCCGCGGCGATCGCTTCCTCAAGCGCCTGCCCGGCCT
>CAZPZD010000014.1:0-23071 GCA_964590515.1 uncultured Anaerolineaceae bacterium
CCAGGTAGAGCTTCTCGACCTCCCGGCGTCGGAACTGCTGCTGCAGATCCTTGAGAGCCTCATGGGACTTCGCGACCACCATCACGCCGGAGGTGTCCTTGTCCAAGCGATGCACGATCCCGGGCCGACTCGCATCGCCGACCGCTTCGATTTCAGGTGCGTGGGCCAATGCGGCGTGCACCAGAGTAAGTTGCGGGTGGCCGGCGCCGGGATGGACGACCATCCCCGCCGGCTTGTTGATCACAAGGAGAGAGTCGTTCTCATACAAGATTTCCAGCGGTATGGACTGAGGGCGGAGCCGGGTCTCCGCCGGCGGCAGCGGAGCGACCCGGATGACGTCATCCGGCCCGACTGAAAACCCCGGCTTTCGTACCGTGCGCCCATTGACCTTGACCCAGCCATCCCGGATCAGGCCTTGGACTTTTGCCCGAGACAAACCCGGCAACTGGGAGACCAACTTCCGATCGAGCCGATCGGCGGCCTTCAACCTCAAGTCCATTGATTCTCGCCAAACAACGGCTGCCCAATCGGCGGGTTGTGCCCTGCGGGCTAACCGGGAGTGTGCTCGATTTCGGCGAGCGAGTCCTCGGGCTCCGCCGGCAGCCGCTTCTGCAGCAGCATTGACCCCAAGAGGATCGCCACCCCGATGGAGATGCTGGCATCGGCCAGGTTGAAGACCGGAAAACTGCCGACCGAAATCAGATCGGTCACCCGGCCGGCCTGCAGGAGCCGATCGATCAGGTTGCCCACCGCCCCACCGAGCTGCAGGGCCAGCGCGATCCGGAGAGCTCGTTGCTCGAGAGGCACCCGCGGGTAGTAGTAGATGATCGCAGCGGAGACCAGGATCGCCACGACGGTGAAGAATGGCGCCCCATCTTGGAAGATCCCGAAGGCTGCCCCGGTGTTGTCGGAATGGACCAGCCGGGCATACGGGGCGAGCCACTCCCAAGGCGACCAGGTATCCCCGGGTGCCAGGCGATTGCGGAGCAGAACCTTGCTCCACTGATCCAACGCGACGACGAACCCGCTGATTCCAACCAGACCCAGATAGTTTCGTGCCAGCTCAACCATAGGTTCCTGAACCTGAAAGCTTTCGATTGTATCCTAGCCGGGCTGCATTGGGTGCGGACCCGTGGCCCGCCGGCTCCGAGGTCCGCGGTAAAGCTTATTCCGGCTTGGCCCGCGACAATCCAAGCCTCGCTCGCTCGGCATCGAACGAGTAGTCCTCCTGCGCATCCCCGCCGGGGAGTTCAACCGAATCAAGACTGAGGGCCAGGGTTTCGGCTGTGACGTAGTCGCGGAAAGCCTCGACCGCGGTGGCCAGGTCGGGGGTCGAAGCGTGCTGGATGTGAATCCGGTCGTCGACCGCGAAGCCGGCCTGTTTGCGAAGTTCCTGAACTCTGCGTACAAACTCTCGGGCCAAGCCTTCGTTCCGCAGCTCGGCATCGATTTCGACAACCAAGGCGGCCAGATAAGGGCCCTCGGCCGCGGTCGAGTATCCCGCCTTCGGCGACACGATCAGCTCGAGTTCGGAGGGCAGCAGCTCAATCGGTTGGCCTTCGACGGTGACTGCCAACGGATCACCCTGAGCTAACAATTGAACGAACTTTTCGCCGGCGAGTTGTTGAACCGCTTTCCGGATCGCGGGAAAACGTGCCCCGTATTTTTGACCGAGCTGTTTCGGGAGGGCCTTGAGCTGGAATTGAGCGGCTTCACCGGCCACATCGAGCAGTCGCACAGATTTGACGTTCAACTCTTCTGCGATCAACTTGGCGAACTGAAGCACCGTATCCCGCTCAGAGCGGTCGCGGACGGTAAAGGCTGCCTCCGACAATGGCTGGCGAAGCCGCACTCCGGCCTGGTTGCGGGCGGAATGCCCGAGGGAGACCAGCCGCTTGACGAGCCGCATCTGGTCGGTTAGACCAGGGTCGGCGTGGCTCGGATCAGGCTCGGGCCAACTGCAGTGGTGGACGCTCTCGGGCGCCTCGGAATCGACTCCCCGGACCAAGTTCTGATAGATCACTTCAGACACAAAAGGAACGAAGGGCGCCAACACTTTCACCAGCGTGACCAGCACTCCGTAAAGGGTCTGGTAGGCGTCGGCCTTGTCGGAATCGCTCCCCGGCCCAGCTCCCGTCTTCGCCCAGAAGCGTCGCCGACTGCGGCGCAGGTACCAATTGCTCAGGTCATCCAGGAATTCATTCACCCGGGCGGTGGCAGAGTTGGGTTCGTACCGCTCGAGCGCTGAGCTGACTGCCTCCGTGAGTTCGCAGAGCCGGGCTCGGATCCAGCGGTCCAGGATTACAGTTGAGGTAGGGCGATCCCGGCCGGGCTGCCAGCCGTCGATGGCGGCGTAGGTCACCAAGAAGCTGTAGACGTTCCATAGGGGCAGCAGAAAACTGCGCCGGACTTCATCGGCCCGCTGGTAACCGAAGAGCAGATCTCTTTCCGGATGGTGGTCGCAGTACAGCCAGCGCATGACGTCGACCCCCATCTTGTCCGCCGCCTCGTTGAACTCGATGGAGTTTCCCCACGACTTGTGCATGGCCCGGCCGTCTTCGGCGACCAGGGTGGCATAGGAAAAGACGTTCTTGAAAGGCGCCCTGCGTTCGAGCACCGTGCTCATTGCTAGCAGGCTGTAGAACCAATTTCGAAATTGCCCGGGGAAGCTCTCGCTGATCAGATCTGCCGGGAACCACTTCCTCCAGTACTCTCGATCCTGGTTGTAGCTCAGGGTGCTCATCGCCACGATCCCCGCATCCAGCCAAGGATTCCCAACATCCGGAATTCGGTCGACCGGCTTACCACACTCTTGACAGGCGATCCGCACCGCATCGATGTATGGCCGATGAGGGGTGTGCCCCTGGAACTGCTCCCAACCGGCAATCGCCCGCTGCTCGAGCTCCGCCTTGCTCCCTAGCACTTCAAAGTTGGCGCACTCTTTGCATTCGTAGATCGGCAGCGCCAGCCCCCAATAGCGTTTCTTCGAGATCATCCAGTCCTGCATGTTGCGCAGCCAGTCCAGCTCCCGATCAAACCCGAAGCTCGGGTACCAATGGGTTTGATCGATGACCGCCTCCATCATCTGATAGCGAAGGTTGCCCTGCTTTTCCTGTTCGCTGACTTCCGCGTACGGCTTTTCGAGCTGCGCACCCATGGAGATGAACCATTCGTCCACTAACCGAAAAACCAGCTGCTCGCCGCAGCGCCAGCAGACCGGGTAGCGGTGGAGGTAGTCACGCCGACTATAGGCCAGGCTCCGCTTCACCAGATCTTCATAGATCGGCCCGGCCGTTTCCGAGACCGGCATTCCGCTTAGCCAACCGAACCCATCCATAAAGACGCCTGATTCATTGAGGGGAGCGATCACCGGCAGTCCGTACCGCTTGCCCAACTGATAGTCTTCTGCGCCGGCGCCCGGGGCAATGTGGACGATCCCGGTTCCCTCGGCCTCGCTAACCTGCTCCCAGAGGATCACTCGGTGGGCGAGCGGCGATCCGCTCTCGACCTGGGCCGGCAGCTCATCGAAGGGACCCTGGTAGCGCCAACCTTCCAGCGCGGCTCCTTTCAGTTCGGCCTCCACCTGATACTCACCGACTAGATTCCCCACGGTGCCTTTGCTCAGATAGAACACTTCCTCCCCCTGCCGCACCCGCAAGTAGTCGAGCTCTGGCCCGACCGCAGCGGCCACGTTGCTGGTCAGGGTCCAGGGCGTGGTGGTCCATACCAGCAGGCTCTCGCCCGGACGCTCCAGCAACGGCAAACGCAGGGTCAGGCCGGGATGGGTGAGCTCTTGATAGCCCTCGGTGACGATTTCGTGTTGAGAGAGGCCGGTGCCGCAGCGGCCGCACCACGGCATCACATCCCGGCCCTTGTAGATCCAGCCTCGGTCGTAGCAGGATTTCAAGACCGACCAGATGGTGTAGTTGTTCTCATCGGAGAAGGTAAAGTAGGATCCGCCAAGCTTCGGCAGTCCCAGTTGGCCAACCAGGGTCTCAACCGTCCCCTCCACCCGCCCTCCCGGGCCGTCGACGGCGAGCGGCGCACTTGGATCCTTGGCGAGCCGATCCTTCAGCTCTCGCAGCCAGGCCGGACGATCCCAGTCCATCCAGTAGCCCAGCCGAACGCTCTGTTCTGTCTGGACCGCCGCGAATTCAAGCACTCGCTGCTTGCACAGCACGACGAAGTCTGCCAGGCCAAACTTCTCGATGTCTCGCTTGGTCTTGAAGCCTCGTTCGCGTTCGACCTCTACTTCTACCCACAGCCCCTGGCAGTCGAATCCGTTTTGGAAACGAGTCTGGTAACCCTGCATCGACTTGAATCGCTGAAATAGATCTTTGTAAGTCCGGCCCCAGCCATGGTGCACCCCCATCGGGTTGTTGGCGGTGATCGGGCCGTCGATGAACGACCAGGTCGGGGCGTTGTGGCGCAGCTCACGCAGGCGCTGGAAGGCGCGGGTCTCCTCCCAGAACTTGAGAATATGGTGCTCCTGCGCCACGAAGTCGACCTTACTTGGAACCGGTTTGAACACTCACTCCTCCACTTGGATCATCAATCGTTTGTCAGTCCGGTCCTTGTTCGTGCAAATGAAAAGCTCCCGTCCGTGTCAGGGACGAGAGCCAGTGCGCTCCTTCGCTGCCTTTGGATCGAGCGGATTATCGCATGTGGCTGGCGGCAGGTCAATGTCCGAGCACTCGTACGGTGACTGCTCGGGGTTGATGAATGAATTCGACTCGCCCGAATTGGTCGATCAGCCGTCGGGCCCGGGAATGAAGCCGGCGCAGCTCCGGATCCTTGACTCTCCACTCTCCCGACAGCTGGTTCAACACCAGCTGGCTGTCCCCGCGCAGCTCTACCGCCACGGATTGCAGATCGAGTTTGCCTTTGCGCGCCCACGAAAGGAGACCTTCCAGACCGGCAATCAACGCCTGGTACTCGGCCTGGTTGTTGGTGCCATAGCCGAATTTGAGGCGGGTTGGGGGAAGGTCTTTCCCCCGACCCGGTGAGAGTCGGAATGACCCGTACGCATGGCCTGGGTTCCCGAGGCTGCCTCCATCGAAGGTAAGCACCACCGGGCGGCTCGCAACCATTTTCAGCCGACCCTTCGGTACCATTTCCGAAGGAGAGCGATCAGATTGCGAGTGTGCAGCTCGGGGGCGAGCCCGTTCATCAGGATTCGGCGCTTGCCGCACTGCTCGACGTCGATCGCTCGAAGGTATGCTTCGGGGTCCTTCAGCCTCGCCGCCTTGCGGACGTGGCGCCGGATGGCTCCCAAGTATGCGAGATTGGAGCGCACCGCTGCGTTGACCTCCCCTCGCATCACCGATTCGCCGTGTCCCTGAACCAGATTCTCCAACTTCATCCGGGGGATGGACTTCAGGCTGGACACCATCTGATCGTAGTCGCCATCCGCCAGGGTAGGAATGGGCATCATGACATCGCCCGAGAAGAGCACCCGGTCTTCAGCAACGAGCACCCCTACCCCATCCGCACTGTGTCCCGGCAAAGGCAGGACTTGGAGCGCACGTCGACCAACCCGAATCGTGGCCCGCCCACTCAAGAACGTCACCTCTGGGACCTTCAGGCGAATGTCCTTCAATTCCGGGTTTGCAGCCTTGGCGATTTCCAAAGCCTGCCGACCCCTGGCCTCGAGATACTCCCGGCAGAGGGCGTGGGCCAAGATCGTTGCCCGGGGGAAAAAGCTGTTACCTAACGTGTGATCGGTGTGGTGATGGGTGTTGATGATGTAGCGGACCGGCCTGCCCAGCCGATCCTCCAGGAAACTCTTAAGCTCGAGGATCTCCTCTGGGTATGCCAGGGTGTCGATCAGCACCGACCAATCCGGGCCGACGACTGCGCCCGCATTGACTTGAGCATAGATCTCGCTGGTGAAGACGTATACGTTATCGGAGACGCGCTCGCGCAGCAATCCGTCAGGCCCCAGCGAGTGTGAAGAATATCACGACCGGCAGCAGCCAGTCAAGTTTGTTTTACATAAGTAATGGTTGGTTAGGGATACGGGGGAATTAACGAGAGCGCGGCGTGGCTCTGTGGCTCGATGGTTAGGCCCTGTCGACCCTGGAAGCGGACGAAATTGGTCTGGCCGGGATAGACGTACATGAATGCCGAATAGGATCGCCCCAGGAACAAGATCTCGAGCTGGTAGGGGCCGGCCGGCAGGTCTCCGATCACAAAGTTCTCTTGGTAATACGGGTCCGAATTCACCGTGCCAAGCGCATAGGTCCACACTTCCCAAGTCTGCTCGGTCTCCACCGACTTGACCTGGACCCGAAACTCGGGCAGGTCACGGCCATACGTGTCTGTCACTCTCCCCGCCAGCACACCCCACCCTTCGGCGGGTACCATCCACAGCTCGGGATTCTGGGTCGCAAAGTATCGGTTTTCACCCTCCCGGACTTCGAAGTGCAGGTGGGGGCCGCTGGCGTGACCGGTATCCCCGACGGTCCCAATCTGCTCGCCGGCATTCACCCGCTGGCCCGGCCACACGACCGTGGACGAGAGGTGGGCATAGGTCGTGTAAAGCAGCTGCTGCTCATGGCCAAAATCATGCCGGATCGCAACGGCTAGGCCATACGGATCCTTAAGATCGAATACCCCCCGGTAGAGGCCATACCCGACCCAGGTTACCTCGCCGTCCCCGGCCGCCAACACGGGCGTGTCGCGCTTTGCGCCAAGATCCACCCCGGTATGGATGGTCTCCTCCCCGAAGGCCGTGCTGCCGTAGCGGTAGCGTGGATTCGGCCAGTTGACCTCCCCCGAGGGAACCGGGCGGGCGAAGTAGTAGTGGTCGGTCGGGCGAATTGCGAGCGGGATGGCATAGGGGGGTGGACGCCAATCGGAGACCGGGTTCGGAACGGCCTCCGGCAGGTCAATAAGAGATTGAGTGGCGGCCGGCTGCAGGGCCGGGCCGTCAGCCGGCAAAGCTGCCGGGACGGTCGGGGCAGCCTCTTCGGAGAGTCGGCCGGCGATCGGCAGCGGCTCCGGTGGAAGGGGCTGGCTCGAGGCGCATCCAGAAAGCAATAAGAGCATCAGGCCGGCGATCACAGGCGCCGGCAGAATCCACAGGTTTTTCTTGTCTAGGCCCAAGGCAAGATCGATGACTCGCCGCATGGGTCTACGGCTGCACGGTAGGGGTGGAAGTGGGAGTCGGAGTCCGCCAGCGCCACCACCATGGGGTTGGGGTCGGCCGGGGAGTATTGGTCGGAGTTGAGGTCGGGGTCTGATACGGAGTGGGCGTCGCGATTGCAGCCTCCGGATACAGCTGGCGCATGGCAGTCACCCAATCCATGTTTTCGCGCAGGGCAAACTCGCCGAACCGGGCGCCTGGGTAGAAACTTCTCCAGTTCGAGAGTGCGGGCAGCCGATCGAAGCCATAGTCTGCAGCCAGGGCGGTGAAGTCGACGTAGTAGCCAGCCGGTGGGTTGTCCTGTTCTGCTCCGCCGCGATCATAGGCGGTCGGATCCCCAGCGTAGCGCGAATCAAAATCCCACGGCCGCCAGCGCAGCGGCTCGCCTTGAGATCCGTCCTGGGCTGCGGTGCGCACGAAAATCCGCCAGAAGGTCTGGAGACCGAAGTCCTCCCGCACCACCGCGACCCAACCGGCCTGAAATGCCGCCCGGCTGATCGCGAAGGCCCGACCGGTGTACAGCCAATCGTTGTAGGCGTACCCCGGCGGCAGCGGATCATTGATCCCGACGAATGCATGCTCCAATTGGGAAAGGAAATCCCATCCGGCTGCCTGAGCCGCCCGCGCCCGCAACCCGGCAAAAGCTTCGTCGGCTGCATCGGATAAGCTCATTCCGGACGGACGAACGCCCTCGAGCGCCACGATCGCCAGCCGATCGCCCTCTGGACGAGGCTCGTCCCAGACGACCTCGAAGGGCGACTGAGTTGGGGCCTGGGCGGGCACCCCGAGCCCGGTCAAGGGAATCGGTGACCAGTGCAGCTGGGAGATGCGCCCCCCCAACGACCCTCCCAGCTCACCCAGCGCACCTTCGATTGGATAGGTCACGATATGTGAGGTAAAGGGAGTGCGCAGGATTGCCGACAATGCCTTTCCGTCGGAGACCCACGCCGGATCTTGTCCCTGTCCAACCCACACTGCGCTAGCCTCAGGCTGGCCGAGCGGCAGCCGGCGGATTCCGTAGACCCCATCCAGTTGGATCGAAAAGGCGACCTGCGAACCGTCCGGGCTGAAGGCCGGATCTGCCTCGGCCAATTCCGCGGTATGAGTCAGATTGGTGAATCGGTCGGCGGGCTTGTCGAGGTCGGCCAGGTATAGGTCTGGGGATCCTTCGCGGTCCGATATGAATGCGATCCTTCGGCCGCCTGGATCCCAGGAAGGGGCGGTATCGGCCGCCGGGTGATCCGTGAGTTGGACCGGAGACTGGCTCCCATCAATGGGCAGAATCCAGATATTGAAGTCGTCTGCATAGTGGGCCTCGTAGGCCAGCCAGAGGCCATCTGGGGACCAGGTGGGATTCCCCTCGAATCCAGGCGTCCCGGTCAGTCGGCGAAGTTCCCCGGACACCAGGTCCAACAAGTACAGTTCCCAGTTTCCATCTCGACGCGAGCTGAAGGCCAGTTGGTCCAAGTTGGGGCTGACCGCGGGATCGCGGTTATCCCAATCCCCCACCGTCAGCTGGCGAATCTGGGGATCGCCGGGGAGGAAGGCGAGGATCTGGCTGCGGCCAGCCACACTGGCCGACACCACGAAGGCTCCGGCGTGGGTGACAAGGTTCGGGCGGGCTGGCGCCGTAGCGGCGAGCTGCGGCCCGGTGGCTATCTCTGGCCTGTCGGCAAGCTCCGGCTCAGCGGCAGGTTCCTGCACGCTGACGGGTACCACCGGGTCGAGAGCAGCCGGCGCGGCGCTGCCGGCTGTCAATCCAGCCCAACCTGCCAGGCCGACCAGCGCCGGGATCGATACTAGGAGAAGTGCGACGCTTCGCCACCCGCGGGACTTGCCTCGGGCAACGTATCTCCGTGATTTTGTGAGCAAGCTGCAGCTTCCCTGCGGCCCATTCCGGGGCCGCCCGCATTATACAGACGGGCCCAGTGGGTGCAAGCCTGATGCCAAAGCGGGGACCGAAAAGGCCGCCCTTGGGCGGCCCTTGCTAGACAGGGGATTGGGAGTTTGTGGGCGAACCGGCTGGTCAGCCCGATCAGATGCAGTTACCAGCGACTTTCGGCCACCTCGACAGGAAGGAGGAAGGACTCGGCAAACAGCTCTTCACTCCCCCCCTGCGCCCGATAGGCATCGACGAACGCGTTGGGTGCTAACAGGAAGGAGGCGAAGTAGCTTGCCGATTCCTTAAATTCCGACATCAATAAGTCTGGCAGGCCGATATCCCTGCCGTGCTTGCTGGTGATCATGGCGCTGAGGGTCTCTCGGGCCAAGGCATGCCGCCTGGCGGTTTCGGATAAATCGACTCGCACGAAAATGCTGCCACGTTGACCCGGGGGACGAGCGAACGTCGCATCCCACAGGTTCGAGTACATGTCGACCACCCCAAAATCCTCTTGGTAAGCTTCTGGGGGGTGATCGAGGATGGCCTCGATCGGGACCGGAGGCTCAGCCGCACCGCTATACTCGACCAGGGCGCGAGCCACGTTCTCTAGGAACCAGTGGCGCTCTTCGCGGGTGATTTGGATCATGCAACCTGCTCTTGAGCGGCCCGCGAATCAGCCGGCAACAGCCCTTCCAGCGGGGACGGGAATTGCAGGCGCGGGGCCACGGCTTCCGCGGCTCGGACCTGCCGGTAGGAGATGACTGCAAACTCAGCCCAGGAATCGCACTCGATTCCGGTGAGCTGAAGCTGCAAGTCGGGGGAGAACCCCACTTCGGCGAGCAATTCGCCGATCCGTCCGGCGCGGAAAGCCTGGACCACTCCCGGATCGATGATCGAACGTCCCACCAACTGGTTCAGCGATTGCATAGACATGGTATTTCCTCCTGTCGATTGAGTTGCTGAGCTCTCGGTTCCGTTGGTTCGACTGTTTTCCATTGTTTCCTGATCTGCTTTCTCAACGCGAAAACGGCAGCCAGAACATCTTGGCTCGCTGCCTAGGGACCCAACCGCCGCTTTTACGCTCTGAGCGGCGGGTTAAGTTGAGCGCCGGTTACTAACCAGCTCCGACGCCGCCGTCCCCTTTTAGGGCAACCATTTTATTTACCTTTGTCTCCACTCTGGCTACACTCTACCCCACTGCTCTGAGCGGCTTCTGAACCGGTCAGGTTCCGAGCTGGTCGGGCATCTGGTACCCCAGTACTAGGCCGCCCCACTGAATAGGTCCTTCAAGGCGGCCGCCGGATCATCCGAGGCCCCGACCGGCCACAATCGCCTAGCTGATCAGGCGATCGTAGAGCTCGGTCAGATGCGGCGGCGGATCGAGGGCGAGCTCCTGGCGAAGCAGCAGGACATAGTCCTGGTAATGGGCCACGAGTTCGCTGCGCCGCCCCAGCCGTCCTAATGCCTCCATGTAATAACGATTGGTGTCGTCTCGGAGTGGGTTGAGCCGGATGGCCTGGCGCAAGAGCTCCAATGCCTCCGAGGGACGATCCCGGACCAGGGCCTCCTGGGAGTAGCTCGCCATGAGGTCCAAGAATCTTAGTTCCAAGGTTCTACGTCGCTCATCGACCCAGGCCCGGTCGAGGTCCGGGTGAAAATCACCCTGATACGACCTGACCGCCTCGGTCAGCGCGAACAGCAGGCGGGGATCCCCTGGAAGCAATCGCTCCGCGACCTGGGCGGCCTTTTCGAACCGGGCGACATCGTAATCGACGGGGGTGGAGGGATCAATCTGATAGACCGCTCCGTCAAAGTGCACCGAATCTTTGCCCAAGCAGCTTCGGATGCCATAGATCGCAGTGTGCAAACTCGTCACCTGGCGGCCGCTCGACTGCTCCGGCCAGAATTCCTCCATCAGCTTGTCGCGCCTCACCCGTTCGCGGTCGATCAGGTAGAACAGGATCTCCCGGGTCAGTGGTTTGAGTTCCCGAGGCTCGACTCCCCCCACGAGGATTCGCGACGACCCCAGCGCCTGAACCTCGATTCGAATTCCTTCGGGTTCAGACTCGCTGGCCACTTCGTGACGATCCGAGAGGGCCTCCATCATCTCGATCCGACTGCGGATCACAGAATAAGTGGGGTCGGTACCAAAGTGCCCAGCGGCGAATTCCCGCATCGCGGGATCGAACCGAAGCTCAGCGGCAATGACTTGCTCGGTGCCGGAACGGCCAGCCTGACTAAAGGCCTGACTGAGCAATTCGACAGCCTGTTCAAGGTGCTTGAGTCTAAGCTCGGCGACCGCCTGGAAGTACTGCACCAGAGTCACTTCCCCGGCCTCGAGCGAAGTCGCCCGGCGCTTGAGCAGGTCGCGGATGGTCTTGATCGCCTGCTCCGGGGCCGCCTGGATCTCGAGGGCGGCGAACTGAACCCGGACTTCCGCCGGCGCCACCTTGCTGTCATCCGCTAACATCGCCCGTCGCAACCACTCATGCGCAAGGCTGGCGCCCCCGCGCCTGCGGTGGAGGACGCTGGTTTGGGTACAGGCGTACCGGATCCAATCGACGTTGTCGAGCCTGGTGAGGATCGACAGTGCCTCCCCGTAAAGCTCGGCGGCTTGCAGCGCGAGCCCAATGTCATTGAAGACGTCCGCCTGGCGAAGCAGGCTGATCGCCTCGCGCAATGGGCTGGCGGCCTGGCGGGCTTGTTTGAGAGCCTCGCGCCCCAGTTCAAGCGCCAGCTCATACTCACCCTCTTGGTGGGCCCCCATCGCCCGGTTCCCAAGGGCGACGGCCAGCGGCAAGGGTGCGCCCATCTTCCGCGCCAGTGAGAGTGCCCGCTCCCGGGTTCGGTTTGCCGATTGCGCCTTGCCCTGGGCGTCTTGAACATTGATTAGATCGACGAGCACCGTCCAGACGCCGAACTCATTCTCACTGTGAGCGAGAAGTTGGGCTGCCTCGTTCAACAGCTGCTCGGCCGTCGCAAACTCGCCCCTGCCGTGTGCCAGGGCCAGCGCCCGAATGTTTTTCCCGATCCCTTGATAACGCCGATTGGCGCGTTTCGCGAACAGCAGATCAACCCGATCAGCGGCCCCAAGCGCCTTTTCATGTTTGCCGAGTTGCCACCAGAGGTACCCTTGCGCAATCTCGAACCTCGCTTGCAGCTCTCGGGCCGATCGAGGGCTGATTGCCTGCTGGGCCTCCCCCAGCAGGGCCTCCGCGCCGGAGAGGTCGCCCCGATTCCTGGCCGTGTTGGCCAACTCCAGAGTCAGACTCGGAACAATAATGCCTTCCTTGCGGAATCGCTCAACCCACCGCTCGATGGTTTGGACCCGCCCACTTTCGAATAACTTTCGAGCATGCCGTTCGGCCGCCTTGGCTGCCTGGCGGACCGAGCCGGCTTCGATCAGCAGGTCGACTGCCTGTTCCACGGAGCCGCGGCCGAGGTGATAGGTCGCAGCCCGCTTCCTCAGGTCCACAATTCGCCTCAGGTCAGCCCCTTGCAGCGAGGCCAGCAGAAACTCCCTGAAGAGGGGGTGGAACTCATAGGTGCGGAGAGTGCCCTCGGTGGCCGTCACGAAGAGCCCCCTTCGGACCAGCTGATTCAAGAGTCGGCGGCTGTCTTCACGGCCTGAGACCACATTGCAGGCCTCTTCGGTCATGATCGGCAGGACTGCCGCATCCAGCGCGAATCGGCGCAGCTCATCCGGCTGCTGATTGAGCACAACCGATGCCAGATACTCGAACATCATCGGCCGCCCGGCGTTCACCAATGAGCCCAGGCCACGATCCGCCAGCGTCCCGGACATCACGATCCCGGTCACCCAACCCCGGCTCTCCTCGAGCAGCCGGTCGATTTCAAAGTCGCTCAGCGGAGCGCCGCGCTGCCTCTCGGTGAGGTCGATCAACTCCTCTCGGGTCAGCGCCAGATCCTGCGGACCGAATCCGGCCAGGTCGCGTTCGGCCATCAGCCGGGCCAGCGAGACCTCCAGCACCTCGCGGCCGGCCGCGATGACCGTGACCTGCTCCGGCAACTCTTGGAGGAAACGATCAAGGAAGGCGACCACCGGCTTGGATTGATTGATGAGGTGGACGTCATCGAGCGCGATGACGAACGCCTCGGTGATGTTCTCGCTGATGGCAGAACTGAAGGCCAGGGCCAGCGCCTCGGGCGAGGCCGTGGCCAGGGCTGCCAAATCCGGCTGACCCTTGAGTCGGCGGAAGTGACTCTGCAGCGAGGCCGCCAACACCTGGCAAAACCGCATGATGTCCCAATCGGCCTGGGTCAGGCGGGCCCAACACACCGTCAAGTCGGAGTTGGCCCCAAAATCGGCCAGCAGGGTAGTCTTCCCATAACCGGCTGGCGCGGCAATCGCGATCAGCTTGCGGGGGATATTGGCGTGGATCGCGTCAACCAGTCGTTCCCGATGCAGGCTGATCCGCTCGACGAAGGCGGGCTGTGCGATGGCATGGCGGATCAGCGGGTCACTGGATGCCATTTCCGGCCTCAGCTGGCTTCGGACGGATCTGGATCTGGGAGCGCGAATTCGAGGACGCGCTCGTCTACCGGCTCACGATCGGGGTAGAGCAGCGAGGCGGTCAGCCGGTACCGCGGCTCCGAGGACCGATCGCGCAAATGCAGAGTGACCGACATCGAAGCCTCCGTGGCTTCAACGATGCTGCTGGAAGCAACGACCTTCCCCTGGTCATTGGTCACTGTGAGGTCGATCGACGGCCGGACTTGGAAGGGAGCGACCCGAAGCGAGACCTTCAGGCGTTGGCCATCGGCATGGGGCTCGACCTCCAGCGATCGGAAATACATTTGATCCGGCGGCAAGGGCGCCTCCGCCGGATCGAGGAATTCAATCTCCATTTCAGCCCGCCTCCATCTCGACCCGCGGCGGCCTTGTCCGGATTATAAGCCGCAGCCTGCTTTCGGCCTTTTTTCGACCAGTAGGACCTTCTTCCCATCCAGATTCAGTCGATCAATTGAGGCTATGCGAAGTGCGCCGAACCCTACCCCCGCACGACCTCGCTGTAGAATGGGGGCAGGAGAGTGCCATGCCAGAATTCGAAACGCTTGCTATCCACGCCGGCCAAGCGCCTGATCCAACAACCGGGGCGATCATGACGCCGATCTACCAGACTTCGACCTATCGCCAGGAGGGCGTGGGCCGCCATCGTGGATTCGAGTACTCACGGACCGGCAACCCCACTCGGGCCGCCTTGGAACGCTGTCTGGCCGCGCTTGAAGGTGGAACGACTGGCCTGGCGTTTGCCTCGGGGATGGCAGCGATCGACGCCATCGCCCACCTGTTGCAACCGGGAGAGCACGTCCTGGCGGCAGATGACCTTTACGGCGGTACCTACCGGCTGTTCGAGACTGTCTATGCGAAGCTGGGGATCTCCTTCAGCTACGCCTCCCCCACTAACCCAGCCGAGTTCGCCTCCCAGCTCCGGGTGGAGACCCGGCTTATCTGGCTCGAATCCCCGACCAACCCAATGCTCCGTCTTTGCGATATCGCTGAGATTTCCCGGCTCGCCAAGCGCGCCCAGCCGGGAGTCTTGGTAGCGGTGGACAATACCTTCGCGACTCCCTATCTGCAGCAACCCCTTCAGCTCGGGGCGGACTTGGTGCATCACTCGACCACCAAGTATCTCGGCGGACACTCGGACGTGGTCGGAGGTGCGGTTATCAGCCGTGCCGAGCCGATTGGAAGCCAGCTGCGCACGCTTCAGAATAGCATTGGCGGTGTTCCCGGACCCTTCGACTGCTACCTGGTCCTGCGGGGGATCAAGACCCTGCCGGTCCGGATGGATCGCCACTGTTCGAGCGCCCAGTTGGTTGCGGAGCACTTGAAGCGGATGAAAGGGGTTGCGGCTGTGTATTACCCCGGCCTAGCCGACCCGCCTCAGGCAGAATGGGTCGGCCGGCAGATGCGCAAGCCTGGTGGAATGGTGTCCTTCGTAATGCGGGCCGGCGCAGCGGCGGCCGTCCGGTTTGCCGAGGCCACCCAGCTGTTCAGCCTCGCCGAGTCACTGGGGAGCGTGGAATCCTTGATCGAGGTCCCAGCGGCAATGACCCATGCCTCGACCGCCGGAACACCGCTGGCCATCGATCCGGCGCTGATTCGTTTGTCGGTGGGCCTGGAAGCCGTCGGCGACTTGATCGCCGACTTGGATCAAGCCATGGATGCAGCTAGCTGACTACTCGTCGAAAAGGAAAGTGGACTCGGCGTAATAGCGGACCCGCCGCTGCTCCACCCGCTCCCGAATCCATTCGTCCAACACCTGCCGCTTGCTCTCAAGTGGGGAACGATCAGCCAGGGTCGCCAGCGGAAAATTGACCCGCAGCGCCCGGGGGGAGATCAAGAACCGAGTTGTTCCGCTTGGGAACAACCCGCCACTCGCCGCGACCTCAATCACGTCCCGGACTTCAAATCGTGGATAAACGATCAAGCAGCTGAGGTCGGGATACAGTTTCACCAGCCCATTCAGGTCCTCGGCGCCCGTGCGTTCCCGGCGAAAGCCCCGCTCGCTCAGTTTGACCACCCTTCCAAGCAGCTCAACCCGCGCCCCGAGCTGCAGCTCGGGGCTCTCCAATTGCCAAACCTCTCCCCCCGGCACTACCAGATACATGAGCGACCGCCTGGCCTTCAAGGCGGCAGGAGCCCGCTCCGAGTCAGTCGGCGTCAGCCGGGCACCATTGAGGCCTCGAATGGACTCCAGCAGGGGCGCCGAACTCTCCCCGCGCAAGACATGATTCCAACTCATGACTTCCACCCCGCTCCTGGCAATTTGCACCAAGATGTGAGGGAAACCCATTTGTTTGAAAGCCGTAGTCCGATTCGCTCCGTCCAGCACGACGTAGCGGTCCGGGTCCTGGCTGATCTGCAGAACGACCGGGGGGTTCTTTAGGAATCCCTCGGTCTGGAGCGAGCGAATCAAACGCTGCGCCCGCCGCTCCTCGGTTTCTTCGTGGGGCTGAAGCGACTCGGTCGGAACGATCTGCAGCTCCGGCAGTTCAGGGAGCTGATTCACCGGCTCTCCCGGGCGGCCATATAGTCGAGGGCATCAATAACCGTTAGGATCCCGGTCGGCCGACGTGCGGGATCGACCAAGATCACCACTTTGCGGGCAACCAGCTTGGGCAGGGCCTCTTCCAGTGGGTCTGATTCGGACGCCGTGGCCACCTCGGTATTCACCACGGGCCCGATATCCATCGCGGGCAGCCGATCGGGATCTGCGGCCAGCATGACATCCAGGAGCATGAGTTCGGTCACCAGGCCGATTAGCCGCCCTTCCCCATCCACCACCGGTATCTGTGACACCGCGTGCTTGCGCATCCGACCGATTACCTCAAGCAAGCTATCAGCCGCGGACGCGGTGACCAACGAGGGGAGGCCGCGCGATCGGCTGACTTCCCCAACCGTAGTGAGCCGGCGGTCAGGCTCCAGGAACCCATGTTCTCGCATCCAGTCGTCGCTGAAAACTTTGGAGAGGTAGCGCGACCCGGAGTCCGGAAAGATCACCACCATTAACCGCTCGGGTCCGAGATCCCTGGCGGCTTTGACCGCCCCCGCCATCGCCGCCCCGGACGAGCCGCCGCAGAAGATCCCTTCCTCTCTGACGAGCCTTCGGGTCCAGAGGAAAGCCTCGGCGTCGTCCACCTGAACAACCTCGTCGACCAGCCCCAAATCCAAGGTCGAGGGCACAAAGTCCTCGCCGATCCCTTCTACTTTGTAGGTGATTGCTTCCAGCCCAACCGCGCTCCCGCCCGCCCGCCACGCGTCGTAGAGCAGCGAACCGATCGGGTCGACCCCTACGATCCGAACCGTGCGTCCCTGCTCCCGCATGTATTGGGCTATTCCGGTGATCGTGCCCCCGGTTCCCATCCCCACCACGATATCGGTGACCATTCCCCCGGTCTGATGCCAGATCTCCGGCGCGGTTGTCAGGTAGTGGCTCTCAGGGTTGACCGGATTGTGGTATTGGTCGGCCAGGACCGAATTCGGAGTCTCTGCCACCAGCCGCCGGGCCACCGAGTAGTAGGAGCGGGGATCGTCGGGCGCCACTGCGGTCGGGGCGATCACCACCCGCGCTCCAAACGCCCGCAACAACTGAATTTTCTCTTGGCTCATTTTGTCGGGCATGACAAAGATGGCTTGATAACCCCTCAAGGCGCAGGCAATCGCCAGCCCGACACCGGTATTGCCCGAGGTGGCTTCAACCACCGTGCCGCCCGGCCGCAGCTCCCCGGATCGCTCGTAGGCCTCCAGGATCCGCAGCGCGATCCGGTCTTTTACCGAACCTCCTGGATTGAAGAACTCAAGTTTGGCGAAAACTTGGCAGCCCAGGCCGCTGGTGACCCGAGAAAGCCGGACCAAGGGCGTGTTGCCGATGGTACCCATGATGTCGTCGTACACCCGCAGGTCGCGGGCAAGCTCAGCGGGCAGATCAGCCATGGCGCGCCCCGATCGGATTCAAGCGTACCATAGCTGGGAATCGGCGGCGACCAGCGTTTCCGAGTTACAATCTTTTCTAGCGCCAGAATTACTGCGCCTTCCCCGTGAGCGGTCCACCAACCCAAGGAGGACAGATGCAGGTACCGCAGCCCGCCCTCGACTATGCGCGTCAACAGCGCAGCGCAGCTCTGGAAGATCTGAAAGTATTTCTGCGCATCCCATCGATTTCGACCCTGCCCGAGCACAAACCCGATCTGGTGCGGGCGTCCAACTGGGTGGCAGACGAGTTGAGGGCACTGGGCATGAAGTCGGTAGAGGTGCTTCCGACGGCGGGGCATCCAGTCGTGTACGGGGAGTGGCTGGAGGCGGGCGACTCGGCTCCGACGATCTTGATCTACGGGCACTACGATGTTCAGCCGGTTGATCCGCTAAACCTCTGGAAGAGCCCCCCCTTTGAACCAGCCTTGCGGGGGGAGGACCTCTTCGCCCGGGGTGCATCAGACATGAAGGGCCAGATCGTTGCCCAACTCAAGGCCGCCGAAGCACTGGTAAAGACGTCCGGCCTGCCGCTCAACGTGAAATTCATGATCGAGGGTGAGGAGGAGATCGGCTCCCCGAACCTGGGAGCCTTCATCGAGCAGCACAGAGACAAGCTTGCCTGCGACTTTTGCCTCAATCTCGACGCGGGCGTCCTCGGACCGGACGTTCCGTCTTTGACCTTGGCCCTCCGAGGGCTGGCATACTTCGAGGTTCGGATCCAGGGACCGGCAGGTGACCTGCATTCCGGAACCTTTGGAGGCGCCGTCGAGAATCCGGCCAACGTGCTGGCCCGCCTGATTGCCGGAATGCACGATGCGGCCGGGCGGGTGACCCTCCCCGGTTTCTACGATCTCGTCCGGCCGATGTCTGAACGCGATCGGGCCGATCTGGCCCAACTGCCGCAGGCTGAGGCCTGGTGGATGGAGCAATCGGCGACCAAGGCGCTCGGCGGGGAGGCGGGATTTACCGCCACCGAGCGGGCAACCTCCCGCCCGACGCTCGATGTCAACGGGCTGCTCAGCGGATTCACCGGGGCCGGTTCGAAAACCGTGCTCCCGGCCAAGGCCATGGCGAAGATCTCGACCCGGCTCGTGCCGGACCAGCGGCCGGAGCAGGTCCATGAATCTCTGATCGAGTATATGCGACGGTTTGCGCCTTCGACGGTGGATTGGGAAGTCGAGATGCTGGCCGGGGCTGTCCCTGGGATCATCGATCGCGACGCTCCGGAGGTTCAAACCGCGGCCAAAGCGCTCGAGGCGGCCTGGGGGAAGCCGGCGGTGTACAAACGAGAGGGCGGCACCGTCCCGGTCGTCGGGATGATCCAGGAATTGCTCGGGGTCAACAGCTTGCTGCTGGGATTCGGCTTACCGGATGACAACCTGCATGCCCCGAACGAAAAATTCCACCTCCCCAATTTCTACCGCGGCATCGATACCCTAATCCGGTTCTTAGCCGCCCTTCCCGCCTGAGAATGGGCGCCGACTCGACCCGCCGATCGACCTACGGGGGCCAGGCGGTGATCGAAGGGGTGATGATGCGCGGCCCGCGGGCATACAGCATTGCAGTGCGGGCTCCCGATCAATCCATTGTGGTGGAATCTTGGCCTCTCGGCCGGCTGGCTCGCAGCCGCCTGAGACGCATTCCCTTCCTGCGCGGGCTGCTGGTCCTGTGGGAGGCGTTCTCCCTGGGGGTCCGCTCCCTCACCTTCTCCGCAAACGCTCAGGCCCTCAAGCAATCCGAGCGGATCGAGGGCGCCTCGCTGACCCTTTCGCTCGCCGGCTCCCTGTTGGTTGGCACCGCCGGTTTCTTATTGCTCCCAGCCGGGGCTGCCCATCTGCTGCAGGGGTTGCTGGAATTGAGTGCATTCACGGCCAACCTTGTCGAGGGAGGCCTGCGGCTCGCTCTGCTGATCGGCTACATCTGGAGCATTGGTCGGATACCGGAGATCCGGCGGGTTTTCGGCTACCACGCGGCGGAACATATGACCATTCACGCCTTCGAGGCAGGCGACGAACTCAGCCCAGCGCGGGTCGCCCGGCATCCCAAGGAGCATCCCCGCTGCGGAACGGCCTTCCTCTTGACTCTGGCGCTGCTCTCGGTGGCGCTTTTCGCAGTGCTGGGCCCGATGTCGCTCGGTGCCCGGCTCGTCTCCCGGCTGCTGGCCGTCCCGCTGCTTGCCTCGATCGCCTACGAATACGTGCGGCTCACAGCCCGGCTGACGGAGACTGGGCTGGGGAAGATCTTGATCTGGCCCAACCTGGCACTGCAGCACCTGACCACCCATCCGCCAGATCCGGGCATGCTGGAGGTTGCTATCCGCTGCTTCGAGGTACTGCTCGATCGGGAACGCGAGCTCGGCTCAGGGCCCTCCAGACCGGAAGCTCAAGCCTAGTGGGCCACCCAGGCCTGCTCCGGCTGCAGCGCCTTGTGGCCTGCAGGTAGGATCGCCCGGTAAACGGCTCCCGGAGCCGCTTCCCGGCCCTGGTGCTCGAGCAGGCGTGCAATTGGAATTCCGAAAAGCCGTTCGTTCACCTCCAACAGCGGGCGGACCAGCTCCCAGTATTCAGATCGAAAGTCTGCGAACCGGCCACCGTTCAGTTGATCCTCCGAGAGCTGGCGATCCGGGTCTCGGACGAAGATCGCCCCGCCGGAGGCCAAGGAAAACAGGTTGCCGCCTGGATAGGGCGAGTCAAGCTCCACCACTCTGCCCGCCGGGTCGAAACCCACCCCATTCAGCACAACGAACCCACCGCCATCCAGCGGGTCTCCGGCCATGAAGGATTCGGCCAGGTAATCCAGGCAGGTCCCGTTGATGACGACCCGTGGCTTTCCGACCGCGTTGATCAGGGGGCGCCCGGCGGCACTCCCCATCACAAAGGCCTCCCCTCCTTTCGCCCCGTACATAAAGGTCTGGCCGACATCACCATGCACAACCAGCCGGCCTAATTTCATGATCTGCCCTAGCTGATCCTGGCCGGAGCCGTGCACCACCAGCTCTGCCCCGTCAATACCGGAAGCCAGGTAATCTCCTGAAGAACCGAAGATCTCTATTCGGACCCCCTCGGTGTCGGAGCCCAGTCCAGCGCCGACAAACCGCTGTCCGCTCGCTCCCATCAGAATAATCCGGGAGAAGCCCCGGTCGACGAGCTCTCGGACCTCCAGCGCCAAAGAACCCTTGCCCTGCGCCGGGTAACCCTTCGCCTGCACCACGACTGGCTTGGCATCGCCGCGAGCCTGGGGCAGCGGGTTCCCCTGCTCGTGATGCACGAATCCGTTGCCCGGGGATTCAGCCACCGTGCGGGCCCAATTCGCCAAGGCCTGATCGACGAGCGAGAGGACCGAGCTCCGGCGCAACGATCCGGTAGGATATCGACGGTCAAGCAGCAAGCTGAGCAGTTCCAGTTGGTTGCCGACGTCGAGCAGGCCGCCGGTCACCGCGGCCAGGAACCCCTGCAGTTGCGGATATCCCCAAACTGGAAGGGCCTGGGTTGCCGCCTGGAAGATCGAGGCTGCTGATCCTGCCAGCTCGATCGGAGAGTTCTCACTTGACCGGAGCGTGGCCACTCCCCGATAAGGAACTCCGGTCTCCGAGATTTGGATCTGCCGGCCGAACTTGTCTCGGCAGCGAAGTTCGGCATCGCCGTTCGGTCCGCGCTGGACACTGAACACGAACGCACCGCCGTCGGTGTGGCTCCCGCCGCGGGCGTTCCACACCAAGTCCGCGCGAGTCCCGAATCTGGAGTCGGAGCCGGCCAGGCTCTCGAGCGCGGCATCAATGGCCTGTTTCTCGGAGGCCGCGAATCCGATCGAAGGCTGGCCGGGCCCGCCCTGCTGGAGGGCGAAAACTTGGGGCCGCAGCATGCTGGTGTCCGTGATCCCGATCAAGCGCGCTTCTCGTCCGCCGTCCCGGTTCGCGGCGGTCTGAGCCAGCAAGAAGAACCAGGGCCCATCCGGTGAACCATGCATGTGTGCAGCCTGAATCCACTGATAGATTCGGCGCCGCCGCTCGGGCAACTGTGCGAAGTCTCGCTCGGTGGTAGGCGCCAGGGCCTCGATCACGTACTCAAGCGGATAGCCGAAGGTGCGGTGCAGCAGGTCGAAGACCAACACCGAGACCTCGGTATCGGTCAAGAACAAAGGCCGGATGCTGTTCTGCGCCAGGTAGGCCGACACCGAGGCATAGTTGGCGAAGTCCCCGTTGTGGACCAGGGCTTCGTGCAGTCCCACAAAAGGGTGAGCGCCGCCCGGATGCCACACCCGACCCTTGGTCGGATAGCGGTGGTGACCGATCCATACGTGGGCGCGCAAGCTCTCCAGGCCGTAGGCGTGAAAAACATCTTCGCCATATCCAACCAGTTTCAACGCCAGGAGGTCCTTGCCGTGCGATAACACAAACGCTCGCTTCTCACCTAACGAGGCGTAGTAACTGCTATTCAGCTTGTAGCTGTTTTGGTAAACGAACTCATCTTCCAAAGTCGGGCGATCGATCCCCTGCAGCTTGCCGAGGTCGGCTAGCTCGTCCACCCGACTGCCTTTCGGTCGCACAAAATAGATTACGACTTTGGGAGCTGGCGGGTCGAGGCTGGCAAGCACCGGAAGCAGGTGGGTGTGCTCCACTTCGAACATCGATTCGATCCGCTCCCGTTCAACTTCAGAACGGGCGCCTTCGGCAAGGTAGGCCACCGCCAGCAGATAGCAGTTAGCGAGGACCTGGGGACTGGTTCCTAACGCGGCCGGATCGATCCCTGCCAGCGCCGCGCCCCCGCCCTTTCCATTGGCGCGGTTTCGCATCTGGATTAGAGCCTGAAGCAAATGGCGGCCTTCGATTGGCACGCTGCTGGCGATCCCAATGACGCCGCAGCCTCCTTCGGCCTCTGACTTGCGGAGCGAGTGAGGGGAGTCGGCTTGGCTCGCCAGCCGGGCACGGGAGGCCAGGATCCGCTCGGCAATCGAGTGCTGGGCGAAACTAGAATCGGCCATCGCTCACCCCCCTTTGCTCGGCATAGCGGAGCAAATCTGTCCGACCGCGCAGCTCCCCAACCCGGCTCAATCCCAACTGCCTCAAGATCTCGCGCAGGCGGGATTGAAACGCCCCATACAGATTACTAATCCGCTCCGAGCCCCAGGCAGGATCGATGAGCAGGGAAAGCTCGGGATCGGTGGTGGTCAGGCCGAAGGGGCATCCTCGGCCGCGTTCGCAGTTCTTGCAACGGGTGCAGCCGATGGCCACCAATTCCGCGGTCCCCAAGACCGCCCCGTCCGCACCGAGGGCGATCGCTTTGGCGATGTCGTCGGCGGTTCGCAATCCGCCGCTCGCCAGCACCACAATCTCGTCCCGCACGCCCTCCGCCGACAGGTAGCGATGTACCTTGGGGATCGCGAACTCCACCGGCATGGCGATGTTCTTCTTGGCGATCTCCGGGGCGGCTCCGGTGCCACCGTACGACCCGTCAACCTGCAGGATATGCGCCCCGGCGTAATAACTCCCCACCGCCACCATGTCGATATCGGTCGGAGTTGAGACCTTGACCACGATCAGGGC
>CAZPZD010000014.1:23171-49718 GCA_964590515.1 uncultured Anaerolineaceae bacterium
ACGCCAAACAGCCCGGTGGCGATCTGAGTGATGACATGCCGACGGTACGGGACCAGCGAGTCAGGGTAGCCGCCTTCGCCGGTGGAGGTGAAAGTGTCCCAGCGCTCGGCCGCCATGGCCCGCGACAGCATCACTTGCTCGCTGACCGAGCCGTAGGACATCCCGGCGCCGTACCACGGGATCGGGATGCGGATCCTCGGGTCGTACGGACGGCGGTTGAGTTCGAGCGAGGTGTCGATCGGCGCGTCGGCCGGGAGCCAGGCCTCTTCAGGGAGGGAGACGAAGGTCAGAGAGTCAAACCCGCCTCCCGACCGCCCGACCCGATGTTCGCGGCCGCCGGGGGCCTGGCCCTCCGCCTGGAGCCAGGTCGAGAGGATCAGATCCTCCGTCCAGCGGCGGTCGCCCAGGGCCGGCGGCGGATCGGCGGCCCGCGGCCACTGAGCGAATCCGTGCCGCAGCCCCTCGGTATGCTTGGCGGTTACCCGTTCGAAAAAGTCAGGGCGCGCCATGTTCGAACCCCTCGATGCCGGCGAAGGCTTCCCGTTCCAAATCGGCTTGGAACATGGCTCGCCCCATCTCGCCCCGCAGCCGGCGCAGTTCCCGCAATCCCATCGCGCCCAGCACCTCGAGCAGCTGATCGCGCCAGGAGGCAATCAAGTTGATGATCCGCTGGGCGCCCCAAGCCTCTTCGAAGTGCGGGAGCTGGAATCCACCTTCCCCTGGCCGCCGCAACTCGCCCACAATCCGGGCCTGGAAGGCGATTAGCAACGCGCTGTCGAGCGCCACCGCGTCCAATCCGGCGATGATGGCCTTCGGAACGTGCTCGGCGGCCGCGAATCCGCCGCTGCCGATCAAGGTCACCTGCTCCCGCAGGCCGGCCTTGACCAACTGGTCGTGCGTCTCACGAATCGCATCGAGCGCGAACTGATCGGTGCCCCGGCCGTGATAATCGGCGGCCAGGTGAAACACGCCCACGCCGTGGGCCGCCAGATCCAGTGGGGATTGACCGAGCGGCAGGCGCACCGCGATCACTGTGTCGGGCAGCGCCGAGTGCAACCGCTGGTAGGCCACACGATCCCACCCATCGAGCTCAACGAACCCAAAGCGAGGATGCCCCTCCAGCAGTCGGTCCACCTCCTGGGGCCGGACGAGCGGAACGCAGGCCCCGCCCTCCCTGAGTGCCAGTTCGGGTGGAGCCAACATCAGCGTCTGGAGAGTCCCCGCCGCGTTCTGCAGGGCCCGAAGCGCGGTCGTTTGCGTGCTCAGGTCTGGAATCCAGTCGAAGAGGACCGGGATCGGAAGAGTCACGACCGGAGGCATCGGATCGATCAGATCGCCGGCCGAGTCGAACTCCAGGGCCCGCGGGATGCGGCCGATCACCACGGCGGTCGAAATGGTCTCCCGACCATGGATTCCGTCGCGGGTCGGCCGCACGATCTCAGACATGTCGGTCCACATCCCATCCCACCCGGATCCGCCAAACGCACCGCCGTACCCTGCTCCGCGAACCGGCACCCGTCCAGTTGCGGCCTCGTAAAGAACGGTCGCCACCTTGTCTGAGTCGAAGTAGGAATCGCCAAGTCCGGCGTGAGCTGGATTGGGCAAGATCTGGACGATGTCGGGATGTTGGACCGTACAACGCAGGCAGCCGACACAGTGCTGCTCTCTGGGCAGGAATCCCCCGGTCGGACCGGAGAACACTCCGTAGACACAAGGTCGACTGAGGACTACTGGAAGGTCGCCCCGGTAGCGAATCAACTCGCGCAGGAGGAGTACCGCCAGCTGAACCCGGTTGACCTGAACCTTGAACCGGCTGGGATGTTTCGCGACGTTCGGGGCCGGAGCGGTCGGGATGCGGTACCGCTCGTAGTTCACGCGATCCCGTCCCATCCACAAATAAACGCGGCACGCAGGGCGTGCCGAGCTGAAAAGCACATCAAGCTGGCCCTCCGGAATCATTCAGATCCAGATGGATCTGGCCACCACTCCGGAGGTTGTCCCGTCCGTCACCGGACGGTTTTGTTCCAAGAGTCCTTTGGAGGGAGAGCGAAGCCTGTGGCTGGCTTCGGAGGCATCCGCTGAACGCTCGATCTTCCCCCGGCTTGCCGGGGTTAACCCCACCGTGCGGCGGGGAACCTCCTCCTCGTCATCTCGGCCCTCGGGCCGAGACTCAGCCGCTATCTCCCGCTATTCAGTTGTCTTCAGGCCGGAATTCTAGCAAACGCTCGCACGAAGGTCAAGCGAAGCTAAACCGCGTCCTGGCGATCCACCCACAACTTTCCGGCGATTTCCGCCCCCAGCACGACCTCCTGGCTTCCAAGCCGCAATCGGATCGGACCGCCAAAGGGGGCCTTCGCTTCCACCCGAAACCCGACCTCCGGGAGCAGCCCTTCTTTGGCGAGATACTCCAGTTTCTCCGAATCCCGGATCCGCACTCGGCTGATCGTCCCGTGCTCGCCTATAGAGAGCTCAGTCAGAGGCAGATCCTTGAGGACTGCCAGAGTGCCATCCCGGCTCGGGATCGGCTCCCCGTGCGGGCAGCGGCGCGGAAAACCGGCCTTCGCCTCCATCCGGTCGATGAAATCGTCATCGCCGATCTCGGCCAAATGATCGGCAAGGTCATGGGCCTCATGCCAACCGTATTCCATGACTCGGACCAGGAATGCCTCGCTCAGCCGATGCGATCGGATCTCCCGCAGCGCCTCGATGGCGCCCCGGGGAGTGAGGCGGACCCCGCGGTAGGGTTCTCGCTCAACCAGTCCGGCTGCTTCCAACCGGCCAAACATGCGAGCCGCTGCCGGGGGCGTGACTTCGACTTCCTCCGCAACCGCAGAGAGAGAGATTGGGGATTCGTGTCCGCCGAGTCGATACAGGCCCCCCAGATAGTGGGCCATGCTCGCAGACACGCGCTCGGTCTCAGTTTTCGATGAGCTCAATGAGGCTTCGGGGTGTGGACCACTCAGTGGAGCAGTTTACCATAGGCAACCGATTTGGCTCAGTCAGCAGGCCGCCTCAAGGTCAATTCCAGCAGGTGCCTGGACTTGCTCGAAGGCCGGGCGATCCGAGACCGATGCAGATCCGGGATCCAAATCAGATCCTCCCCGCTGACCAGCACCGGCCAGCGGGCCCGGGCCAACTTGGGAACTTTCCGATTGATGAAAAGATCCGCAAGCTTGAGTGTGCCGCGCATTCCGACCGGCTTCAACCGGTCGGAGGGTCGGGGTGCTCGAAGGACGAGTTTGTTGGGAAGCCGGTCGAGGTCAAACCGGACTTGGCCCGCTCGTAGCCTCCGCCGGTTGCTCCATCGAATCGACCGAGACTCGATTGCCCAACGGTTTGCCAGCCTCACAGACCCTGGGATACGAACTTGTCGATCAGCGACGGTCTGTAGCTGAGGTAGATCGGGAAACGCCAGCGGCGCGGCAATTGTCTTCAGGATCATATCCCCCCGCAGCGGGAGAAGTTCGAGCTTCCCGATCAGCGTCTGCCGGCGGCTGTCGCGCAGGCTGGCGAGTCCCCGCTCGACAGCCTCGAAACCAATGTCGCGTTGCCCCGGCCGGAGGGTTTGGATTGCTCTTCGCAGCGCGGCCCGCTGTAGGGCCAATGGCGCGGCAAGCAGGCGGTCTCGGTTCAGCGCCAGCGCGCCCGGACCGGCCTCCCGAACCCACCCGCTCCAGTTGAATTCGACCAGATCATCCACCAACTCTGTCTCGGCTGCCATCAGCTTCGCGGTCCGCAGCAGCGTCGCTTCAATCCCCGGACTGTAGACCAAGAGCTGTGGAATCAGCTCGTGCCGCAGGCGATTGCGAAAGAATCGGAGATCCAGGTTGCTCGGATCGTGCAACGGCGGCAGCCCCTGAGCTGCGCAGTGGGCCGCGGTCTGGGCCCGGCGCAGTTCCAGGAGAGGCCGGATGACCGTCAAACCCGGAGTTTTGAGGTTCCCCAGCCGGGCGTCCAGCCGAGTGCGCGGCAGCATCCCCCGCAGGCCGGGCGGCCCGGCCCCGCGCAGGAGGTGCATGAGCACGGTCTCGACTTGATCGTCCGCGGTGTGTCCAACTGCCACGGTTCGGATACGGCGCCGGGTAGCGACCCGGGCCAGGAAGCGATATCGCTCGATTCGAGCGCCTTGCTCGGAGGACCCACTTTCCCCGGGGGGATCCATTGAGCCGATTTCCACCGGCAGACCGTACGAAGTGGCAAGCTCTCGGACCATTTCCGCCTCAGAAGAGCTCTCCGAGCGCAGCCGATGGTCAAAATGAGCGACCACCAGACGGTAGCCGAGCCGATGCAGGCTGTCCATCAGGCAGAGGCTATCCGCCCCACCGGAGACTCCGACAACGAGGCGCTGCTGGGGATCGAGCAGTGCCTCGCGAGCGATGTAGTCGCCGATTTGTTGGGTCAGATCCATGGAATAGCCGATTATACAGCCGGGGCGGCGGCCATTTTCCTAACATAAGCCTCAATTATTGGCCTACGGACCCCGCATGGTATAATCCGCCCGCCCTTCAGCCGGAGGGGCTTACCCGTGGCTTTCAATCCCCTTAACTGGCTGCTTGGACTATTCTCCCTTGATATCGGAATAGATCTCGGAACTGCGAACACCCTCGTCCACGTTCGCGGTAAGGGGATCGTTCTCAACGAACCCTCTTGGGTGGCCATCGAAAAACGATCCAAGCGACCACTCTTCATCGGAGCAGAGGCCAAGGAGATGGTCGGCAGGACCCCGGCGAACGTGATCGCCTTGCGGCCCCTGCGAGACGGGGTGATTTCGGAGTTCGACATCACCGAAGCGATGCTGGAGTACTTCATCGGCAAGGCCCACGAGCAGAGCATCGCCCCGGTTCCCCGCCCGCGGGTTGTGGTTGGAATCCCCAGCGGAGCCACCGAGGTCGAGAGGCGGGCCGTCTTCGATGCCACTATGGCCGCCGGTGCCCGAGAAACTTACCTGATCGAAGAGCCGACTGCCGCGGCCCTTGGGGCCGGGTTGCCGATCGGCGAGATCGGCGGATCGATGATCGTGGATATCGGCGGCGGGACGACCGAGGTGGCGGTCTACTCGATGGGCGGTATCGTCACGTCTCGCTCGCTTCGGGTCGCCGGGGATGAAATGGATCAGGACATCGTTGCTTACGTTCGGAACAAACACAACCTGCTGATCGGCGAACGGATGGCCGAGCGGGTCAAGATCACCATTGGTTCGGCCTCGCCGATCAAGGACGAGCAAACAATGACCGTCAGGGGACGTAATCTGGTCAGCGGCCTGCCGGAAGCGGTGGAGCTGTCCTCGATCGAGATCCGGGAGGCACTTGCCGGCTCGGTCAAGGTCATTCTGGAGGTCATGAAGGACGCCATCGACGAGATCCCCCCGGAGATCATCGCCGACCTCATGGAAGTCGGGATCTGCATGGCTGGGGGTGGGTCTCAGCTGAAGGGACTGGACACCCGGCTTTCCGAGGAACTCAATATGCGAGTGTGGCTGGCGGAGGATCCAATGACCTGCGTGGCCCGCGGCGCCGGCCTGATTCTTGAGAATCTGGAGATCAACCGCCCGTTCCTCGTCAGCCCCGACCGCTCTCCGCTTTGATCGGAGCCTGGTTCGGCCGCCCTTCAAGATGACCCGGCTCTCTTCCAAGACGCTGCTAGCGAGCGCGTTGATTCTGCTCTCGGCCGCCTTGTTCGTGCTCAATTTGGGTGGTTACTTGGGCTCGGCCCGGCAGGTCGTCGTTCGGCCGCTGGCCGGCGCGCAGCAGTGGGTCTCTCAGCGCTACTTTGCGGCCCGCGATTTCCTGACTGCCCCCCGGGAGGCCACCGCTTTACAGGCCAGGATCGACGACCTTGAGGCCCAAAACGCCGGCCTGCAAGACCAGATCATCGCGCTCGAAGAGCAGGCCGCCGAATCGGAGATCCTGCGAGCGCTCTTGAACTTCGCCCGAACCAACCCGGAAAGCCGCTATCTTGCGGTGAGCGTGATCGGGCTTGACCCGAGTCCCTTCGTGCGATCGGTCAGCATTGGCGCCGGTTCCGATCGGGGACTGGCCTACGGCATGCCGGTGGTTAGTGGGACCGGACTGGTCGGGCGGATCATCGAGGTCAACGCCACCTCCTCTCGGGTCCAACTGATCACCGACCCTCAATCGGCCGTCAATGTCCGCCTGCAAGACTCGCGGGCGGAGGGACTGGTGGTCGCCCAGCCAAACAGTGAGTTACAAGTCGATCTGATCAGCCATGAAGCTCAGGTCTCCCCGGGAGAGCTGGTTTTGACCTCCGGCCTCGGCGGCGTGTTTCCTCCGGACATTCCGGTCGGACATATCGTCAGCGTGCGGACTCGAGACTTTGAACTCTTCCAAAGGGCAGTGCTCGAGCCACTGGTTGACTTCGATAACCTGGAGATCGTGCTGATCATCACCAATTTCCAACCGGTCGATCAGGTGCCGGCCCCGTGAGCCTCTTGCTCGGCCTGGCGGGGGTCTCAGCGCTTGCTGTGCTGCAAGCCAGTCTGGTCAATCACCTCCGGCTGCTCGACGGGCGACCCGATCTTGTTCTGCTGGCGATTACGGCTTGGGCCTTGGCAGGCCATTCCAGGCAGGCGTTGCTGTTTGGCTTCGTCGGGGGGCTGGCGCTCGACCTGTTCTCCGCAGTCCCTCTCGGGGTAAGCTCGGCCGCGTTGGTTCTGGTGGGAGTTCTAGTCTCGTACTCGGAGGGACGGTTCTGGGGAGTGCACCCGCTCATGCAGCTGGCTGCGGTGCTCGTGGCCTCTGCGGTTTTCTATGCCGCCCAGCTCTCCAGCCTCTGGGCGGCTGGCCATCCGATCGATCTGCCGCTGGTGTTCAACCGGATCGTCCTTCCTAGCTTGTTCCTCAACCTGGTATTGGCATTGCCGGCGGCCCAGACCGCGGAGGCGCTGAGCCGTTTCTTCACCCCAGGCCGAGTAACCGCCTGACCCCCATGCATCAACAAACCTCTGTCCCGGCCTGGCGAGTGCAACTCACCCTGCTGGCAATGGCGATCCTGCTGCTGGTGTTCGTCGCCCGGTTGTTCAACTTGCAAATCCTCCAGGAAGCGACCTATTCGAGCCTGGCGGATGACAATCGCTTCGACCGGATTAGCATCCCTGCCGCCCGCGGCGTGGTCTACGACGCCAATGGGTCGCAGCTGGTGCGAAACCTGGCGTCCTTCAACGTATATATCACTCCGGCCAGCCTGCCTGATTCAGAGGCCGAAAGCGAAGCGATCTATCTCAAGCTCTCCGAGATCACCGGTGTGCCGCTCGACCAGGAAGGGCCGCCCGCGGCCCCGTGCGTCGCCGGACGAGGGATCCGTCAACTCGTTGAGGAAGGGCTCACGAACCGGCCATTCGATCCGTGGCCGATTGCCTGCGACATCGACGAGATGACTGCCCGGATCCTGCTCCAGCAGCAGATAGACCTGCCGGGGGTGACAGTCGCGGCAGTACCGGTCCGGCAATACCCGACCGGCATCCTGACCTCTGCAGTGATCGGATACCTGGGACCCATCCCGGCCGCCGAGGTCGATTTCTGGGAAGGCCTGGGATTCGTCGCCGACCGTGACAAGGTTGGCTACGGCGGGATCGAATTCGCCTATCAGGACATCCTGGCCGGCACCAATGGATTGAAGCTGGTCGAGAAGGATGTTGCCGGGTCACAGCTGCACGAAGTGGGCGCTGGTAATCCGCCGGTACCCGGCAACAGTCTGCTATTGACCATAGATACCCGACTGCAGGCGATCGCGACGAGTGCACTTGAGAATAGGATGGAGTTTATCAACCGGTTCGCCGGCGACGTGCGGACCACCATCGGTGCCTTGATTGCCATGAATCCTCAGACTGGCGAGATCTTGGCGATGGTCTCCATTCCGAGTTATGAGAACAACCGGCTGGCCCGCTTCATTCCTGAATACTATTTCCGCCAGCTCTCGGAGGACGCCAGCAAACCGCTCACCAATCAGGCGATCCAGTCAAGTTATCCGCCCGGTTCCTCCTTCAAGATGGTCACTGCCCTCGGAGCGCTGAACGAAGGGATTATTGACCCGAATCGCACTCTATTTGATCCAGGGCTGATCACGATTCAGAATCAGTACTTCCCGAATGACCCGGGCCTGGCGAAAGACTTCGTGTGCTGGAAGGAGGACGGGCACGGAAACATCAATTTCGTGCAAGCCATCGCCTTCTCGTGCAACGTCTACTTCTACAAGATCGGCGGAGGTTTCGAGAACGAGGTGATCGGGGACGGCCTCGGGATCGACAACCTGAACATCTATGCCCGCGCCCTCGGATATGGGAATCTGCTTGGAATCGATCTTCCGGGCGAGGAAGACGGGCTCATTCCCAATCCGGATTGGAAGCGATTGAACCGCGGGGAGAGCTGGTCGACCGGCGACACGTACATCAGCGTCGTCGGGCAGGGATTCGTCGGGGCGACTCCGCTTCAGGTTCTCACCTCGATAGGCACGCTCGCCAACGGCGGCAGAGTCATGTGGCCCCACGTGGTCCGGGAGGTCCTGGACGGCGAGGGCAATCTCGTCCAGCGCTATGAACCATGCGTATTGTGGGACCTCGGCGACGGCGTCTTGATCCCTCCCTCGGAAATCGCCGCAGACTGCCCAACCCTGGATCCGGAAGTGCGGGAACAGGTCATCGCAGAGCACCTCGAGTCCCCGGACATCCTGCTCAGACCGGGCGTGCTGGATCTGGTCCAGGAAGGAATGCGACTCGTGGTCGAGGATGAAGAAGGAACGGCCCACGACTATGCGCAGCTGGAGGGGATCTCATCCGGCGGGAAGACTGGCACCGGAGAATTCTGCGACGATACCGCCTTCCGCCGCGGCCTCTGCATCCCCGGGAATTGGCCCACCCACTCCTGGTACACGGCATTCGCTCCCTTTGACAACCCCGAAATCGTGGTGGTGGCTTTCGTGTACAACGGAGGGGAGGGTGCAGTCACTTCCGGCCCGATCGTCCAGCAGGTGTTGGAAGCTTATTTCCAGCTCAAGGCGATCGACGCCGCCGGTTGAGAGCCCCCCGACTGGCGCCAGAGTCCCCTGAATGCTAAAATCGCCGCCCGTTACCACAATGGGCAGCTCGCTCGCGCTCAAAGGCATCGGCGATGGATTGCTGGTGACGGTCCCCGAAGGCGACTGGCAAATCGTCCGGCCGTCCCTGCTGCAGGCGATCGACGAGCGCGCCGATTTCTTCCGCGGGGCACGCCTGGTGCTTCAGATGGCGGGTCGGGAGCTAGGAGCTGCGGAGCTCGGCGGGTTGCGGGACGAATTGCAGCAGCGGGAAGTGGCACTGGCGGCGATCCTCAGCTCCTCCGCCGGTACCCGTTCGGCGGGGGCCAATCTTGGCCTGGCGCTCGAAATCCCCCGGCCGGAGCTCGGCGAGAACGGCGATCGCGAACCGGTCTCCTTTGAGCTCGAAGGGGACCAAGCCGTATTGATCGAACGCACCCTTCGGTCCGGCCAGAAAATCAGACACCCCGGTCATGTGGTGATCTTGGGGGACGTCAATCCCGGGGCAGAAGTCATCGCCGGCGGGAATGTGGTGGTGTGGGGCAAGCTGAGAGGGGTCGTGCACGCCGGCGCCACCGGCAACGAGCGATCGGTGGTCTGCGCGCTGGACCTCACACCCACTCAGCTTCGGATCGCCAGTCATATCAGCGTTTCACCAGACCGCAAAGGAAACCCGCGGCCTGAGAAGGCGTTCGTGAAGGACGGAATCCTGGTAGCAGAATCCTGGAAGACGAACTAAGCAGGAGGGAGTGAGGCAAGGATGGGCGCAAAGGTCGTAACCGTGACCTCAGGGAAGGGCGGAGTCGGCAAGACGACCACTACTGCGAACATCGCGGTAGCATTGGCCGCGGCCGAGCATCGGGTGGTGTGCATCGATGCCGACATCGGATTGAGGAATTTGGACTTGGTGATGGGTCTCGAAAATCGAATCGTGTACGATCTGGTGGACGTCGTGGAAGGGCGCTGCAAGCTGAGGCAGGCCATGATCAAGGACAAGCGGGTTCCCAATCTGTATCTGATTCCGGCGGCCCAGACCCGCGACAAGACCGCCATCACGCCGGAGGATATGATCGAAGTGACCGCCCAACTCCGGCGGGACTACGATTGGATCTTGATCGACTCTCCTGCCGGGATCGAGGGCGGTTTCCGCACCGCCTTGGCCCCGGCCGACATCGTGTTGATCGTCACGAATCCGGAGGTCTCTGCGGTGCGAGATGCCGACCGGATCATCGGACTGACCGAAGCTGAGGAAAAAGATCCTCCTAAGCTGATCCTGAATCGGGTCAGACCGGACATGGTGCGCCGCGGTGAGATGCTCAAGGTGGAGGATGTCTTGGAGGTACTGGCCATCGAACTGATCGGAGTGGTCCCCGAGGACGAGCAGGTCTTGACCGCCTCCAACCGAGGGACCCCGCTTGCGCTCGACGGACGCAGCCGGGCCGGTCGGGCATTTCAGGCCATCGCCCGTCGCCTGATGGGAGAGGCAATTCCGCTGGAGGAGTTCGCAACCGAAGATGGATTCCTGAGGCGACTATCCCGCAAAGTGCGGACGGGAGGGCAGCCGGCATGATCCGACAATGGTTACGCGGACGAGAGCGTGGCTCGGCCCGCACGGCGAAGGAGCGGCTACAGTTCGTGCTTGTCCACGATCGAGCCGGACTGAGTGCCAGCACCCTCGAGGCACTGAAAGATGAATTGATCGCAGCCATCTCCCGCCATGTGGAGATCGATCGAGAGGGAGTTTCCGTCTCGCTCACCAAGGATCGCCGGCGCCAGCGCTTGGTCGCCGACATCCCCCTCGCAGAGCGGAGAACCTCCGCACACTAGCGAATGCAAGCTTCGGCACGGATCTGGCGCCACTTCGACACCTGGCTTCTCGGGGCGGTGGGTGTACTGACGATCGCCGGAGTGGCCTTGATCCGATCGGCGGTTGCTGGAAATCCGGAGCTCATCGAACTGAACGTAGTCGGTCGCCAAGCGGTCTACGGCCTGGTTAGCCTGGTCGTATTGTTCGCGGTCGCGGCGATCGACTACCGGCTCTGGTCTGCACTCTCCAGGCTCCTTTACGGATTAATGGTGCTGCTGCTCGGCCTGATCCCTATTGCAGGCGTGGCCGGGTTCGGCGCGGCTCGCTGGTTCGAGGTCGCCACCCTCACCGTTCAGCCCTCCGAACTGGCCAAGATTCTGACGATCCTGGTGCTGGCCGATTACCTGGGTCGCAATCGGCCACAGACCCTCGGCACCCTGCTCAAGAGCTTCGCCCTGGTTGGCCTTCCCGCAGTGCTGATCCTTGGCCAGCCCGATCTAAGCACGGCAGTCGTCCTCCTGGTGATCTGGCTCGCGATGGTCTGGGCGGCCGGCGCTCGGCTGCGATACCTGGTGATCATCTTGGGGCTGATTGCGATGGTCGCCTTGCTGGTTGCCCCACTGCTGGCTCAATACCTCCTGGAAGGCTACCCCCAAGGTGAAGATTTCCTCTTCGTGCGGAACTATCAGATGACCCGAGTCATCACTTTCCTCTTCCCCCACCCCGAAGAGAGTTTTGGGGCCAGCTACAACGTCGAACAAGCCTTGATCTCGATCGGCTCTGGGGGATTGCTCGGAGAGGGATACGGCAACGGGACCCAGGTTCAGCTGCGGTTCCTCAAAGTTCGCCACACCGACTTCCTCTTCTCCTCGATGTCTCAGGAGTTTGGCTTCGTAGGGGCGACCGTGACCGTACTGCTGCTGATGTTTGTCGTATTCCGCTGCCTGCGGGCCACTCGACTTGCGCGGGATCGGTACGGCTCGCTTATTTGTTACGGAGTCGCGATTTTGCTGCTCTTCCAGGCCTCCTTCAACGTCGGGATGAACCTGAACCTGCTGCCCGTCTCCGGGCTGCCCTTGCCCTTTCTGTCCTACGGAGGGTCCTCCCTGCTGACCAGCCTGCTCGGGATCGGTCTGGTTGAGAGTGTGATGCTGCGCCACAAACGGATCGAGCTCTAGCCGACCCGCCGGTTTCTGATCCAGCCAAATGACTGAAACGACGCCAGCCCGGGTCCGCTACGCGCCCTCACCCACCGGGCGCTTCCATATCGGTGGAGCCCGGACCGCCCTGTACAACTATCTGCTTGCTCGCCAAACCGGCGGGCAATTCATCATTCGAATCGAAGATACCGATCGGAAACGATTCGTTCCCGGTTCCGAGGCCGAAGTCCTTGAGTCGCTCGCCTGGCTCGGACTGCGCTGGGACGAAGGTCCGGACCTCGGAGGATCGTACGGCCCCTATCGGCAATCTGAGCGAGTCGATCTCTACCGGCAGCATGCCGAGCAGTTGGTTGAGAGCGGATTCGCCTACTTCTGTTTCTGCTCTCCCGAACGATTGAGTACCCTGCGCCAAGAGCAGGAACGTCGAAAGCAACCACCGCGCTACGACCGCCTCTGCCGCCGGCTGGCTGTTTCAGAGGCCGCGGCCCGCCTCCGGGCCGGCGAACCGCACGTGGTTCGATTGAAAGTTCCGGAGAGCGGGCGAACCATTGCGATCGACCGGCTGCGGGGCGAGATCCAGGTCGAGAACTCGACCCTGGACGACGCCATCCTGCTCAAGTCCGATGGACTTCCTGTTTACCACCTGGCGGCCATGGTGGATGACCGATTGATGGGCATCACCCACGTGCTGCGCAGTTCGGAGTGGCTGCCGACGTTGCCGCTCCACGTGCTCATCTACCAGGCATTCGGCTGGGAGCAGCCGGCCTGGGTGCACCTCTCCGTTTTCCTGAGCCCTTCCGGCAAAGGAAAGATGAGCAAACGGGATTCTGTGAGTGGAACAAGCTCAATCTACCCGTTGGACCTGCGCGAGCAGGGGTACCTCCCAGAAGCCGTCTTGAATTGGCTGGCCCTCATGGGATGGTCATATGACGATCGGACTGAGGTCTTTGACCTGGCGGATCTGGTTCAACGGTTCACTCTTGAAAGGCTTAACCCAAGCCCGGCGGCGGTGAACTACAGCAAGCTCGACCACTTCAACGGGATCCATATTCGCGGCCTCCCGCCCGGCGAGCTGGCCCGCAGACTGGTGACCAGCTTTGTGCGACACAGGCTGGCAGTCACCGAGACCGACTTGATTTCGCTGGTTCCCTTGATCCAGGAGCGGATCCGGACCTTGGATGAGGCGGTGGAGATGGCCGGATTCATGTTCCGCGACACGGTCTCCCCTGCTCCGGCGGATCTAGTCGGGCAAGGCATGACCGCAGAGGCCTCCCAGGCCGCACTGCGACGCGCCCAGCAGGTCATCCTGGATAGCGAGCGGCTGGAGGTCGAAAGCCTGGAGGCCGAGCTGCGCGGGCTTGCAGCAGAGCTCGGACTGAAGGTGGGGCAGCTCTTCACCATATTGAGAATCGCGGTGACCGGACAGCGGGTCAGTCCACCGCTGATCGAAACGATGGTGCTGCTTGGAAAGGAACTGGTTCTCGATCGGCTCAGGCGGGCCGTCGAGCTGCTGGCCGCCGCCGGCTGAGGCTCTCACTCGCCGATCGGGCCAACGCAACCCCCATGATACAATCGCCGCCGCACTGGGGGTTCGTCTAGCGGTAGGACACCGGGCTCTGAACCCGTGAACCGAGGTTCGAATCCTCGACCCCCAGCCTCGAGCGAAGTGCCAAAGCCGACATGCAAGATCTGATCGACGCGCTTGAGACCAGCTTGGCCCGCATCCAGGAACTCCTGGTGCGTCTTTGATTTCCCCAAACTAGAACAGGAACTCAGCGAGTTGGAACGGGCAGCCGAGGATCCCCAACTCTGGCTGGATTCGGACGGTGCCCAGGTCAAAATGAAGCGGCTTGCGCGGCTGCGCCAGGAGGTTGAGAGCTGGCGCGGCCTGCGCCAGCGGATTCTGGATGCCGTCGAGCTTGCCGAGCTCGGTGACGAATCGCTGCGCCAGGATATCGGGTCGGAGCTCGAAGCGGTCGAAAGCGAGTTGGACCGCCGGGAACTGGCGACCTCGCTCTCGGGCAAGTACGACGCCGACGACGCTATCCTTTCGGTCCACGCCGGCGCGGGGGGAACGGATTCTCAGGACTGGGCTCAGATGTTGGAGAGAATGTACTTGCGCTGGTGCGAGCGTCGCGGTTTCGGCGCCGAGATCCTCGATCGCAGCCCCGGCGAAGAGGCGGGGATCAAGAGCGTGACCATCGCGGTTGACGGCGAGTACGCCTACGGATATCTGCGGGCCGAACGGGGTGTCCATCGGCTGGTCCGGATTTCGCCGTTTGATTCCGGCAATCGCCGCCACACCTCCTTTGCGTTGGCGGAGGTGTATCCTCAGGTCGAAACCGAGACCGAAATCAAGATCGATCCGAAGGACATCAAGGTCGACACTTTTCTGTCGGCAGGTGCCGGGGGGCAGAACGTCCAGAAGAACGAGACCGCGATTCGCATCAAGCACCTGCCCACCGGGGTCGTGGTGACCAGTCAGAACGAACGATCCCAGAGCCAAAACCGAGAGAACGCCATGCGAGTGCTGCGAGCGAAGTTGCTCGACCTGGAACGACAGAAGCGCGAGGAACAGCTGGCGGCGATCAAGGGCCAGCACGTCAGTGCCGAATGGGGAAGCCAAATCCGCTCCTACGTCCTTCACCCTTATCAGCTGGTCAAGGACCATCGGACCGGCCTCGAAATCGGGAACACGGCAGCCGTCCTGGATGGAGACCTTGACGAGCTGATCAACGCCTATTTGAAGACCCAAACCACAAGCATGCTATAATCCGCCGCCGGTAATAGCGAATCCATGTCAACCTATCTCAACCTTGCGCTGGTCATTGTCTCATTCGGATTGATCGTGCTGGTGCTGCTGCAGAGCAAGGGTGCCGGACTTGGGGGTCTCGGGGGCGGCGATTTCGGCGGCAGCGGATACCACGTTCGCCGCGGGGTCGAGCGTCTGATTTTCAACCTTACCATCATTCTCAGTATCCTCTTCTTCCTGCTGGCACTCCTCAGCGTCACCCTAGGCGGCTAGGCCCCGCTCGTCATCATGCGTAGGATCGGCTGGCAGCTTGCGATCGCCGTCGGCGGCTTGCTGCTCGTCCTGGGTCTGCTGCTCGGGCAAACCCCCGGCCCGGAGTCCGACTTGCTTCAGCCGGTCCGGGGAGGTTCCTACGCCGAGGCCTTGATCGGTCGCTCCATTCGCTTGAACCCCCTGCTCGACCGCTACAACCAGGCCGATCGTGACATCGACCGCTTGATGTATGGGAGCCTCATCCGCTTCAACTCCCGAGGCGAGCCGGTCGCTGAACTGGCCGAGAGCTTTGCGATCTCTGCCGATGCAACCCTCTATAACCTTACCCTACGGGAGGACGTCCTCTGGCACGACGGCGAGCCGGTCACTGCGGACGATGTGATCTTCACCTTCTCCAAGTTCCAGGAGGGTGGATTACCAGGAGCCGACGATCTGGAATCGCTTTGGCGGGAAGTCGAAATCGTCAAACTGGACGATAAGAACGTCCAGTTTCAACTCCCGGAGAGTTACGCGGCTTTCCTTGACTATCTGACGGTTGGATTGCTGCCTGATCACCTGCTGCGAGGCGTCTCGGCGGCCGAGCTGGCCGACCACCCATTCAACCGCGAGCCGGTGGGGAGCGGACCCTTTCAGTTCGAGAGTTTCCTGCTGGCCGAAGATGGTCAGGTCAGCGGGGTAAGCCTGACTGCGTTTGAGCAGTACGCACCCGGTCGGCCTTTCCTTGAGCGGATTGAGTTCCGGTTTTTCGCCGACTCCCAGTCGGCCCTGCAGGCATTTCGGGACGGAACGGTAGATGGCATCGGCAATGTGACAAACGAGATTCTCGAGGCGGTGCTTGCAGAGCCAGGGCTTAACCTATTCTCGGCTCGCGCCCCGCTGACCGCTACGGTCTTCCTCAACAATCGCAGCACCGACAAGCCTTTCCTGGCGCAGAAGGAGTTCCGCCAAGCACTCTTGTTGGCGGTCAATCGAGAACAACTAATCAGTTCCGTACTGGACGGACAAGGGCTGCCGGCCGCCAGTCCAATCCTGCCGGGCAACTGGGCCCACGTTGATGGATTGAATCCGCTCCCGTATGACCCGGAGCTGGCCGCCCAGATTCTGAGCGACCTGGGTTGGGAGCCCCCCGCTGGGGTCGCCCGCGGTGCACCGGAGTACATCCGCATAAACGGCGAACAAGAGCTTACCTTCGAGTTGGCCTATCCTCAGGCAACGCGGTATGAGGAGCTGGCCAGCATGCTGCAGGTGGCATGGGCCGCGGTCGGAATCCGGGCCGAGTTGGCCCCGGTCCCGCCCGAGGAGCTGCTTCCCGAGCGTCTGGAGCCGCGGCGCTTCGAGGCCGTGCTGGCTGAAATCGATACCTCCCAGTTGGGGGATCCGGATCCCTACCCCTTTTGGCACGATTCGCAGGTCGAGACCGGCCAAAACTACTCCGGCTATCAGGATCGCAACATCAGCATTTGGCTCGAGCAGGCCCGCATCACCCCCGACGTCCGGCGACGCCAGGCACTGTATCGAGACTTCCAGTATCGGTTTCGGGATCAGGTCCCGGCGCTGCTACTCTTTCACCCGATCTACAACTATGCGGTCAGCGCGGAAGTGCAAGGCGCCACCCTCGGCCCAATTCAAGACCCCAGTGATCGGTTTCAGCAGATCGCCCAATGGTATGTTCTGATCCGGCGAGGTTTCACCACCACCGAAGGGGCTGGTTGAGGACCGGCCCGATGATATAATCCCCGGCTCCACTCCCAAGGCATGAGCGAATCCAAGCTCGAGAACATACAACCCGGTGAGCGAGTCAGCGGCACCGTGACCAGTGTCGAGCTGGCCGGTGCGTTCGTGGACATCGGCGCCGGGGTCCCAGGGTTTCTCCACATTTCTCGGCTAAAGCCTGGCAAGGTCAACCGAGTCGAGGACGTGTTGGTGCCCGGCCAAGCCGTTGAACTATGGGTCAGCCGAGTGGATCCGGTCTCTCAACGCCTCGAGCTCAGCATGATCCGGCCAGTAACGCTCAAATGGGCCCAGGTCCAACCTGGAATGCAATTGCGGGGAGAGGTCATTCGGATTGAACCCTTTGGGGCGTTTGTGGATGTCGGGGCCGAGCGACCCGGGCTGGTCCACGTAAGCGAAATCAGCGACGAGTATGTTCGCGATCCACGGGACCAAGTCCGAGTCGGTGAAGAGCTGGCGGTGACGGTGCTAGAGGTCGACCGTAAGAAGAAACAGATCCGGCTCAGCCTGAAGGCTGCTCAGCCGGCAGAGGAGCTTGAGCCGGAGGAGGAGGAGAAGCAGCTGCCGACCGCGATGGAACTGGCATTGCGCCAAGCGCTAGAGGCGTCTCCGCCCACCCAGAGTGCTCGGAAACCCAAGGCCAAAGCTGATCAACATCCGAATGAATTGGAGGAAATCCTCGCCCGAACTCTGTCTTCCAGATTGCGGACCTCGAGCGGGGAATCGGGGGGATCAGAGGAGGGCAAATAAAGGCGCCCAGGTGGGCGCCGCCAGACCTTCGACAGTGACGATTAGCGGTTAGCCCTCTTCCTCTTCGGCCTCCGTGTCGTCTTCCTCCTCATCCTCGTCGGCCTCGTACAGCGCCTCATCGTCTTCTTCATAGATCTCTTCCAACTCTTCTTCGTTCAGCGCCTCGTCTGCCCCAACTTCAGCGACATCGGTGTAGGTCATGCATCCCGAGTCCGGGTCGATTTCGACCGTTGAGGCGCCGCAGTAGCCGCCCTCCAGGAATACACAGTCGATGTAATGGCAGCGGATCCTAGGCAACGATCCTCCCTGGCACGGTCTCGGTAATCATCCCGGCTGGACGCGGCGTGCTTCCAATACGTTTGGCAGGGCCTCCAGTCGATTCAGAAGCCGACTCAGTTGGGGGAGGTCCGTGATCCCCATGACCAAATCAAAGATGGCAAGACTCTCCGTGGTCGAGACATGGATCGAAGTCATATTAATACCCTCATTTGACACCAGCGTCGATACATCCCTCATCAGGCCGTCGCGATCATAGGCCCGGATTCGGACCGACACCGGAATGGTCCGCTTAGCCTGACCCCACGACACGCTGACCAACCGCTCCTTCTCTTTCATCCGAAGCACATTGGGGCAATCCTTCCGGTGAATAGTTGCTCCACGCCCGCGGGTGACGTATCCAATGATTGGATCGCCCGGCATCGGGTTGCAGCATAGCCCAAGTTTGGTCAGCAAACCGCTCAGGCCCAGGACCTGCACCTCCTCGGCGCTGTGCACAGCAGCCGGCCGGCGTTCCTCCTGAGGCGCGAACCCGAGTTTGGCCTCGTCTCGCTCCACCACCCGTTTGACGATTTTTCCCAGGTTGAGGTCGCCCACCCCGACCGCGGCGTAGAGATCGTCGCCGCCGGCGTAATTCAAATCCTGGGCGAGCTTGTCCATTTGGATCCCATCGATTCCGAGCCGCCGCAGCTCACGTTCGACCAGCAGCCGGCCGTGAGTGAGGTTCTGCTCCCGGTCTTGTTTGCGGAACCATTGTCGAATCTTGGTTCGGGCCCGCTGGCTTCGCACCATCTCCAGGCTTGGATTGAGCCAATCCCGGCTCGGACCGCCGCGCTTGGCAGTGAGGATTTCGACTGAATTGCCGGTCTTCAGCCGGGTATCGAGGCTGACTAGCTTGCCGCTGATCTTTGCGCCGCGGCAGCGGTGGCCGATTTCGGTGTGGATGTGATAGGCGAAGTCGATCGGGGTCGAGCCTCCTGGAAGATCGATGATGTCTCCCCGTGGGGTGAAGGCATAGACTCGATCCTCGAACACGTCCGACTTCATGGCGTCTACGAAATCGCCTGCGTCTGTGACGTCTTGGCGCCACTCCATCAATTTGCGGAGCCAATTGACCCGCCGCTCGAATCCATCGTCGGGTACCCGTCCTTCCTTGTAGCGCCAGTGGGCCGCGATTCCGAACTCGGCATTTTCGTGCATCTCGGGGGTCCGGATTTGCACTTCCAGGGTCTTGCCGTCCTCGAATATCACACCCGTATGCAGCGATTGGTAGAAGTTGTCTTTGGGGGTTGCCACGTAGTCATCGAAGGTCCCGGGCACCGGGCGCCACTGTTTGTGAATCACCCCGAGCGCCTGGTAGCAGTCCGCTTCGGAGCTAACCATGATCCGAACGCCCCGCAGATCGAATACTTCCTCAAAGGCCAGACCTTTGCGCTCCATCTTGCGATAGATGGAATACAGATGCTTCGGCCGACCCTGAACTTCTGCAGTGATCCCATTCGCCGCCAACAGGCTTTGGACCTCTTGAGCGATATGGCGGATATTATCTTCTCGGTCCGGTCGGCGGCTATCCATCCTTTCGGCCAGATTCTTGTACTCTTCCGGATAGACGTAGCGAAAGGCAAGGTCCTCCAGTTCCCACTTCACCTGCCAGATTCCAAGCCGGCTGGCGAGGGGAGCAAAGATCTCCAGGGTCTCCTCGGCAATGCTCTCCCGCTTCTCCTTCGGCAAGTGCGAGAGGGTGCGCATATTGTGAACGCGGTCGGCCAGCTTGATCACGACCACCCGCACATCTTCGCCCATCGCCAGGAATGTCTTGCGCAGAGTCTCCTTGGCCAGCTCGCCTTTGGAGGCCCGATCCGTTTTGCCGGTAGCCTCCAGCTTGCTGACCCGAGGGAGTTGGGTCAGCTTGGTCACCCCGTCGACCAGGGTGGCGACTTCCTTCTCAAACTCCTGGTTAATTTCCTCAAGGGTAACCGAAGTGTCTTCCACCGTGTCATGCAACAGGGCAGCGACCACCGTCGCGATCGGAGCGCCGAGCTCGGCCATGATTGTCGCCACCGCCACACAGTGATTGATGTAGGGTTCGCCGGAAGCCCGCTTCTGCCCCTTGTGGGCCCGACCTGCGAACTCATAGGCGCGTTCGATCCGCCCGCGATCCGCGGCCGAAGTGGTCTCAGGCAGGGCGTCGAGCAGGCGCTGGAGTTTCATCGGGTCCTTGTGGGAAAAGTATAGCCAGTGGCTCGCCGGCCTTCAAGGGGCCCCTGGGGTCGCCTATCCCTCCAGGCAACCGGCGGGGGAATGTTGCAAATGCGGACGGACCGGGTCAGCCCTGGGTAGCGGGGAGGATCGGAGGCGACGGCACCCGCTCGATCCAGTAGTCGCGGATCGTGATCTCGGACGCCTCCCGCGACTTGCTCAGCCACGCATCAAAGGCGAGGGCGACCGCAGATCGAAAATCGGAATCGGTCAGCTCTCGATCTTCGTGTCCCAGGATCTCAATAATGTGCCAACCGAAATCGCTCTGGACCGGTCCGACGATGTCTCCAACCTGCCCGGCGAAGGCGGCCGCTTCGAAAGGTTCGACCATCCGACCCCGGGCAAACCATCCGAGGTCGCCCCCATTCGCCTTGCCGGCCTCGTCGGTTGTGTTCTCCGCCGCCAGCACTTCCCAGTCGGCCCCGGAGCGAGCCTGTTCCAGCAGATCTGCTGCCAGGGTCTCCTCGGCGACGAGAATGTGCCGCGCCCAGACTTGCTCTTGCACCCGGGGAACGCCCGCCTCGAATGTCGGCCCCAGCCGCTCGCGATAGAGCTGAGCCTGCAGCTCCGAACGAACTGCGCTTTCATTGACCCCGAATGACCCGAGGTTGGTTAGAAAAGCCTGGTAGTTCCGTTCGAACAGGTCTCGGGTATAGGGAGTCGCGACGGCGGCACCCGGGGTCGGGCTGGGTGCGCTCGGGGTGGGACCGGATTGGCTTGGAGTGGGGCTGACCTCACTCGCGGTCGGGCTCGGTATGCTGGGGGACGCCGACGCGAGGACGGCCGGCTGCTCGGAGAACCCAAAGTTCTCCTCGATAGCTTGATCGAGATCCTGCTCGGTCACCAGGATTCCGCGCCGCTTTGCTTCTTGCTCGACCAGGACCTCCTGGATCAATCCATCCAAGACCGAACTACCAACGAACAGCGGGTTCCCCAACTGCTGAGTTACGTTGTTCAATTGAGATTGGTAGGTCGAGCGAGCCTGCGGGTCGTCTCCCACTGCAGCCAGGATGCTGGCAAGGCTCGAATACTGAGACTGCAGGTTGTACTGCACCAGCTTCACCCGATCGCGAAAAGTACCCGTCGAGATTTCCTGCCCGTTGACAATCGCCACAGGCTGGGGCGGTTGGATTACGTTGACCTGGACCCAGCCATAGGTCAGCAGCCCAATCACCAGCAGCAAGGTGAGCCCTGCGCCCCCGAGAATGCGGTTGCGCAGGGTCTGTTCCCGATCAGCTCTGGCGATGTGCTTGGGAGTTAGCAAGACCGCGCGGTCAAGTCGCGATGGCCGGTTGGGGCCCGGTTAGCGGAACCGCTCCGCCGCGAAGGGAAGCAGCGCCAGGTGGCGGGCTCGTTTGATCGCCCGACCGAGCATCCGTTGATGGCGGGCGCAGGCCCCGCTGTCTCGGCGCGGCCGGATTTTGCCGGAATCGTAGGTAAAGCGCTTCAATACCTCGGTCTGTTTGTGGTCTATTGATTCGGCCTGGTCGGCGCAAAACTGGCAGGCGCGCGGCTTGCGCCGGAAGCGCCTGGCCGGCCCAGACTCGATCTGTTGTTCCTGATCCTCTTCGCTCACGTATTCGTCTCCCTTGCGGGCCCTGAGGGGGGCTCACTGCTAATTGGGGTTAGGCCAGGACTGATGCTCGGCCGCGGGTCACCCGCCGGCGGCTGGACCCCCTCTTGTAGGGTGATCAGAAATCGGAGCACCTGCTCGCTCAGCCGAAGGTCGCGCTCGATGGCGAGCCCCGCGGTCGGGGGCATTTCGGTCTGGAGGAACACATAGTGGCCCTCGGTCCGCCGACCTATCGGGTAGGCGAACCTGCGCTTCCCCCACCGATCGACCTGGAGCGTCTTTCCCTGAGCAGCCTCCACCCAGGATTTCACTCGCTCTTCGAGCGCGGTCAATCCCTCCTCATCCAGGTCGGGATCCGCAATATAGGCAACTTCATACTTTCGCACTGCACATGCTCCTTTCCACGGGGCTGCCCCCTCCTAGACACGAGGTTGTGTCGGAAGGAGCGGAAAGTGACTCTTCGTTGAACCCCTAGTTTATCACACCCCTCGGCCTTTGCTCCCGCCTGCCAGGCGTTTGTGCCATATTTCACGGTATAATCCCCTTTGCCCCGTCGACCCGCCCAACATAACAATCAACCCAGCCCACTCTCGGCAGGTGCGAAACGACATGGCCTCGAATCCCATCCGATTCGGAACCGATGGTTGGCGAGGCAGGATCGCCGAGGACTTCACCTTCGCCGCCGTACGGCGAGCATCCCATGGCTATGCGCAGTATCTGCTGAAAGCCGACGGCTCGAGCCGTCCGGTCATTATCGGATACGACAAGCGCTTCGCTTCGGAGTATTTCGCGGAGTGTGCCGCAGAGGTGCTGGCGGGAAACGGGCTCACGGTCCTGCTCACCCGGGAGGCTACCCCGACCCCGGTCATCTCCTTCGCGGTCGTTGCGAATTCCGCAGCCGGGGCAGTCAATATCACGGCCTCCCACAACCCTCCGGTGGACAACGGATTCAAGGTCCGCGATCACCACGGTGGCGCAATCGCCCCCCAGGGGCTAGCCGAGATCGAGGCCCAGATCCCGGACACGGCGGACTCAGTGCCCAGGCTCGCGTTCGCCGAAGGAATCCGATCCGGATCGATCGCCTTTTTCGATCCGATCCCTCCCTACCTGGACCAGATCCAACGCCTGGTTGACCTCGAGCGGCTGCGGGCGGCAGGCCTGACCGTGATGGCGGACGCGATGTGGGGGAATGGCGCCGGCTGGTTTGGGCGCTTCCTGACCGGCGGAAAGACCCGGGTCATAGAGATCCACGGCGAGCGCAATCCGGTCTTCCCGGAAATGAGCCGCCCGGAGCCAATCCCACCCAACGTCGATGCCGGTCTGGCCGCCGCCAAGTCGCTGGCGGCCGACGTCCTGCTGGTTACCGACGGAGACGCGGACCGCCTGGGAGTTGGAGATGAGCACGGTGAATTCGTCGATCAGCTGCGGGTCTTCGCGCTGCTGGCTTACTACTTGTTGGAGGTGCGCGGGGAACGCGGTCCCATCGTAAAGACACTGTCCACGACCTCCCTTCTGCATAAGCTGGGATCGACCTATCAGGTTCCGGTATTCGAGACCGGAGTTGGCTTCAAGTATGTCGCCCCGAAGATGCTGGAAGTCGAGGCAATGATCGGCGGCGAGGAATCCGGGGGCTACGCATTCCGTCATCACGTGCCGGAGCGAGATGGAATCCTCGCCGGGTTGTACCTGCTCGACATGATGGTCCAGCTCGGCCGGAAGCCCTCCGAGCTGATCAAGCTGCTCTTCGAAAAAGTGGGCCCCAGCTATTACAAGCGGATCGATACCCCGCTTGAGCCGACCGAACGCGGGGCCCTCGAGCGAATGGTCCAGTCCGCAGACCCGGTGAGGGTTGGAGGACTTCGAGTAACCTCGATCAACCGTACCGATGGACACAAGTTTGAGCTCGAAGATGGAGGTTGGCTGCTGATCCGCTTCTCCGGAACAGAGCCAATCGTCCGAGTCTACTGTGAGACCACTCAGGAGAATCGGGTCGAGCCGATCCTCTCGGATGGTCTAAGACTGCTCGGAGAGCGTTGAACCACCGTCTGACCGACACCCACTGCCACCTGATCCTGCCCGAGTTCTCGAGTGATCTGGATGAGACCCTTGAGCGGGCTGAGGCGTCCGGCATCGGGACCCTGATCGTCCCTGGGATCGATCTGCCGACCAGCCGCAAGGCGGTGGACCTGGCCGAAAGCCGCCCCGGGCTATTCGCTGCGGTTGGAATCCACCCGCACGAGGCGGAGAGCTGGTCTCCGTCGGCCGGCGCGGAACTGCGGGAACTGGCTCGGTCCCCGACGGTGAAAGCCATCGGTGAAATCGGGCTGGACCACTATCGCGATCGGGCTCCTCGGCCGGCGCAGCGTGCCGCCCTCGAGGCCCAACTGGAGATAGCCGGCGACTTGAGGCTCCCGGTGATCGTTCACAACCGGGCGGCGATCGAAGAGCTGCTGGCGGTTCTGATAGAATGGACGGGCGGCCTCGATCCAAGGCTGCGGTCCCGAGCCGGAGTGTTGCACGCATTCTCCGGCGAGCTTCAACATGCCCAAACCGCGATCGGCTCGGGCTTTTTCATTGGAGTAGCTGGCCCTTTGACTTATCCGAACGCCCGACCGCTTCGAGAGCTCATACCGCGCGTTCCACTTGATCGGCTGCTTTTGGAGACCGACTCACCCTACCTGCCACCCCAGTCCCACCGCGGTCAGCGGAACGAACCCGCCCATCTGCCTGAAATCGCCGCAACCCTCGCCGAGCTGCACTCATCCGAGCTCGCAGAGGTCACCCGCCAGACCTCACTGAACGCGGCCCGCCTGTTTGAACTGAGCAATGGAAGCAGCCACCCTCACCTTCAGTGATCTCGTAGCTCCCGGCTTGGCGGCTGTCGAGGCCCGGATGCGTCAGGCAACCCCGGCCGACCACCCGGAGTTGGACGCGACCTTGGGCAAGCTGTTGGGATCCCGAGGCAAGCGACTCCGCCCGACTTTGGTCCTGTTGAGTGCCGGGCTGATCGGAGCCGACCGGGCCCGCAGCCTGGATCTGGCTGCTGCAGTTGAACTGCTCCACACCGCAACTCTCGTCCATGACGACTTGATCGACGGATCGCTGCTGCGGCGAGGACATCCCACCCTCAACTCGCGCTGGGAGGGCGGTGCCACCGTGCTGATCGGAGACTACTTGTTTGCCCGGGCTGCGGAGCTGGCCGCGGCCACCCAGTCTCTATCCTGCATGGAGATGTTTGCCCAAACCCTCACCACGATCGTCCAGGGGGAGCTCAATCAACTGCTCGGATCGAGTTCGACTAGTCTGCGGTCCGCCTATTTCGAACGGGTCTACGCCAAGACCGGATCGCTCTTCGAACTCGCCGCGTTGGCTCCCGCCATATTGGCAGGCGCGAGCCTCGCCACTCAGGATACGTTGCGCGAATTCGGCCGCAGCTTGGGGATTGCATTCCAAATCGTCGATGATGTGCTCGACTTCACCGGCGAGGCCGCCGAAGTTGGCAAACCGGTCGCCAGCGATTTACGCAATCATCTGGTTACCCTGCCGACCCTTTGCCACCTCGAAGCGAATCCTGAGGATGCCGAGACCGTTGGCCGGTTGGTCCGCGGGAAACTCTCGGATCAAGCCCAAGACCGGCTGATTGCGGCCATTCGAAGCTCCGGAGCGGTGGCCGCGGCCCGGGCCGAGGCCGAAGGCTACATTGACTCCTGCCTCGCCCTGCTTGGCGAACTGCCCTCGGACCGACCAGAACACCAGGCGCTTGGCGACCTGGCCAACTATGTGCTGGAGCGGACCCTGTGACCGTTCACGTGTCCGATCATCCGCTTGTCGCCCACAAGCTGGCTCGGATCCGCAACAAGCAGACCGATCCGAAGAAGTTTCGAGAGCTGATTCGGGAGATCTCGGCCCTGCTGACCTACGAAGCCACCCAGGATCTGGAGATGAGTCCAATCCGGGTTCAAACCCCGCTCGAGGAGACCCATGGATCGGTCCTAGCGGAGAAGATTGGCCTGGTCCCGATATTGCGGGCTGGATTGGGAATGGTTGAAGGAGTGTGGGAGCTAATGCCTTCAGCCGAGGTCTGGCACATCGGCCTATATCGAGACGAGAAGAGCTTCCGCCCGGTCGAGTACTACAACAAGTTGCCTGTAGAGCCCACGGTCTCCGTATGTCTGGTCCTGGACCCTATGCTCGCGACCGGGGGATCAGCGGTGGCCACAGTGGACATCCTCAAGCGTTGGGGAGTGAAGCGGATCAAGTTCGTTGGTCTGATCGGGGCTCCAGAAGGTATCGCCAACATGGAGTCGCACCACCCGGAAGTCCCGGTATACCTTGCCGCAGTCGATGACCACCTGAACGAACGCGCGTTCATTGTCCCCGGGCTCGGAGACGCCGGCGATCGCCAATTCGGGACCGCTTAGCTGGTTAGTCCCCTGAATCTCGAGCGGGCGGCCGGAACTGCTAAGAACCGAGTTCGGCCTGAACTTCTTGTAGGTGTTTGACAAGCCACGGAGGCAGGGGCCTCCGTTCCAGCAGTTGGGCGGTCGCGGCTCGAGCTTCCTCCGGCTCTCCGACTAGCCGCAATCCGTCGATCTTTACGGCATTGGCCATCGGGTCCTCGGGGGCAGCCTGCAAGGCGCGGTCAATCAGCACTTTGGCCGCGTCCAACTCCCCAAGATAGAGCAGCGAGCGAGCTTTGAGCACCGGGAAAGGAGGCCATTCCGGGTACAGCCGACTCACCCGATCCAGATAAGGCATCATCTGACCGCTCTCCGCCCCAAGGAAGAGGGCTTGGGTCAGCATACCAGCCAAGCGAGGATCGGCGCCCAGGTTTGCGCCGGAGAGTTCGAGGCCGGCGAGCAGCGCCTCGCTCGCCCCAATGTAGTCTGATTGTTCAAGGTAGAGTTCGGCAGCCCTCGTGAATTCCCCAACCGCCCTC
>CAZPZD010000015.1:0-43292 GCA_964590515.1 uncultured Anaerolineaceae bacterium
TCATGTGCGGCTTCGTCCGCTCAAATTTCTGCTTGCCCATGCTCTCTTTCTCCTCTTCCTTCGTTCTGCTGAGCCCTCAAGGGGATTTGAACCCCTGACCTCGTTCTTACCAAGAACGCGCTCTACCGACTGAGCTATGAGGGCCTAGTGCGTTCCCCCAAGTGGGCGGTGAAGGATTCGAACCTCCGAAGGCATACGCCAGCTGATTTACAGTCAGCCCCCTTTGGCCACTTGGGTAACCGCCCAGACACCTTCCTGCTCCCCCGGCTTCCGGGATACACCACAGGAGCCGACGACGGGAGTCGAACCCGTAACCTACCGCTTACAAGGCGGTTGCTCTGCCGTTGAGCTACGTCGGCCCTACGACAAAAACGCGCCGACCGTGGCGCTTGGTGATTATACCAAAACCGCGATCGCCGAGTCTATCAGCAACCGCAGGGAGCGTCAATCGTTAGCATCCTTGCTCGTCCTACTCGACACTGGCTCATGCCGATCCGATGGGGGAACCCCCCCGCCGGAGGCCCCGGAATAGCGCGCCCGCCGCCAAACCTCATATAGGACCAGCGATCCGGCAACGGCTGCATTGAGCGATTCGACCAGCCCGCGCATGGGGATCTGAACCAGGTAATCGCACGACTCCCCCACCAGCCGCCTCAGCCCGCGGCCTTCGCTCCCCACAACCAGGGCCAATGGCGGCCGCAGGTCGATCTGATCAATCCGCTTGGCTTCTGGGCTGTTCTCCAAGCCCGCGATCCAGAGGCCCTCCTGCTTCAAACGCCGTATCGCTTGGGCCAGGTTCGCTCTCGCGATCCAGAGGTGTTCACAGGCCCCGGCGGAGGCCGCCACAACCGCCGGAGTCACCCCGGCAGCGCCGTTCAAGGGCAATACGACCCCGTGCACCCCCACCGCCTCGGCCGTCCGGAGCAGCGTCCCGAGGTTTTGAGGGTCCTGGACCTGGTCCAATAGCAGGAGCAGGGGTGCCTCTCCGACGCGGGCCGCACGCTCCAGTGCGCTGTTTAGCTCAGCGTAAGGGTAGGGATCGACCTGGGCCGCGATCCCCTGATGATGTTGGGTGGAAACCGGTAACGATTCGACCGGTTGCAGCCTCACACCGGCTTCGTTGGCAAGGCGAAGCACTCGCTCGGGCGGAGGGTGGCCTTCGAGAACCAACACGCGGTGAATCTTCCTCCGGCCGGCGCGCAGGACCTCTTCCACCGGGTGGCGTCCCCATATCGTTTCAACCAAGTCCCCGGAATTAGTGCGCGGACGGGGTTTAGGTCTGCCGCCAACTCGTGCCATGCTTGCCATCTTCCAGCAGAATATTCTGGTCCGCCAGACGCTGCCGGATGCGATCCGCCAGTTCCCACTGCTCGGCGGCTCGGAGTTCATCCCGTATCTCCACCAGCATCTCGACCAGCGCGGCCAGCCTGGGATCCGGGGCGGTCCCGCTCGCAAGCCTCAATCCGAGTACTCCCCCCAGCTCACCCAGCGTTCCCTGGGCCCCCGCCAGCGCGGTCGGGCTGACCCCCGCGTCCCGAGCCTGGTTGACCGAGCGGACCAGCTCATACAAGCTGCTCAGAGCCTGGGGGGTGTTAAAGTCGTCATCCATTGCGACCCGGAAGTCCTGCTGCGTCCGTTCAACGGCCTGCGCGAGCACCTTCTCGACTTCGGAGTTCCCAGCCCCGCCTTCTCCGGTGAGGCCTTCGTCGCCGGCGGCCTGGTCCGGTTTCATAGCCGTCCTCAGCCTCTCCAGGCCCCGCGCCGCGGCTTCGGCGATCTCAGAGTTGAACGCCAGCGGGGTGCGGTAGTGTGAGTTGAGCACAATCAGCCGGAGTACGTCGGCTTCGCTCTGCTGAAGAAATTCCGCTATCGGCAGCATGTTCCCGGTGGACTTCGACATGCTCTCCCCGTTGAGCTGCATCATTCCATTGTGCACCCAGTAGCGGGAGAACTGCTGGCCGGTCAGACTCTCAGTTTGGGCGATCTCGTTTTCATGGTGCGGAAATATCAGGTCATTCCCGCCTCCGTGGATATCGATTTGATCGCCAAGGTGATGCAGGCTCATGGCCGAGCACTCGATGTGCCAGCCCGGCCTACCTCGGCCCCATGGACTTTCCCAGCTCGGCTCGCCCGGTTTAGCAGCCTTCCACAGAGCGAAATCGGCCGGATTCCGCTTGCGCTCATCGATCTCCAGCCGGGCTCCCGCCTGCATCTCATCCAGTTTCCGCCCGGAAAGCTTGCCGTAGTGCGGATCACTCCCGACATCGAAGTACACGTCCCCGTTGATCGAATAGGCATGCCCGGCCTCCATCAGCCCTTTGACCATGCCAACAATTCCATCAATCTCTTCCGAAACCCGTGGCCGCACGTCCGGCGGCAGTAGGTTGAGCTCCTGCAAGTGCCGGTCGTATTGCTCAACGTAATGTTGTGCCAGCTGGATCGGGTCTTGTCCAAGTTCTTTGGACCGGGCGATGATCTTGTCGTCCACGTCGGTGTAATTCATGACGTGTCGGACCTGATACCCGCGGTACTCTAGATAGCGGCGAATCACATCGAAGACAATGGAGGACATTGCATGGCCGACGTGGGCCTGGTCGTAGACCGTCGGACCGCAAACGTACATCCGCACCTGCCCTTCGACCAGGGTCTCGAAGGGCTCTTTCTTGCGGGACAAGGTATTGAAAATCCTCAGTCCCATCGCCTCCCGCCTATTGGCCGTTGGGTCGGGCAAAGATCATTCGCCCGGCGGCAGTCTGGAGCACTTTGGTTACAGTCACCGTGATCGTGTGGTCAATGTTGCTCTTGCCCTCTTCCACGACAACCATCGTTCCATCGTCCAGATAACCAACCCCTTGGCCGAACTCCTTTCCCTCTTGAATAACCTGGACTTCGATCTTTTCCCCGGGGAGATAGACCGCCTTGACTGCGTTCGCCAGCTCGTTGATGTTAAGCACCGTCACCCCTTGAAGCTCCGCCACCCGGTTCAGGTTGTAATCGTTCGTGAGGATCGGGCTGCGCAACTGCTTGGCTAAGATGACCAGCTTGTCATCGACTTCCCGCACCCCCTCGACATCCAGATCCGTGATCCGCAGCGGGATCGGGTTGTCCTTTTGCAGCCGGTTGAGGATATCCAACCCGCGGCGGCCGCGCTGCCGGCGCAACGGGTCGCTCGAGTCGGCGATATGTTGGAGTTCAATCAGGACGAAGGAGGGGACCAGCATCGGCCCCTGGATGAAGCCGGTGCGGGCGATGTCGGCGATTCGGCCGTCGATGATCACACTGGTGTCTAGCAGAATACTGCGACCCAGGCCTCCGCCGCCCTGATCGCCGGAACTTTGAAACCGGCCCCGCCATACGTTGGCAATATCGTTTTGGCGCATGATGAATACCGTAATTCCCAGGTAGCTGAACACGATAGCCGCGCCAACAGGCAACAATTGACCGAAAGGAGTGGGCAGCAGCGAAATTGGAAACGCCACCAGCCCGGCCGCCAGTAATCCCACGATCAGGCCGGCCAGTCCGGCCACCATGGTCTGTGCTGAAACCTGAGCGACCCCTGCCCGGATCGCCCGCAGCGGCCGGGTCGTGACAAACGGCGTAGCGACCAGCCCCAACAGCGCTCCGACCGCTCCCAGTACGCCTGCCCACAGCTCCGCGGGACCACCGGCCGGAATGCTTAGCCGGACACCCACGACGACTCCAGCAATCGCCAGTACCAGCAGACCGATTATCCGTAGAACAAATTCTCCGCTCATCAAGTTTTCCTTTGTCTCACACAAAATAAAAGAGGTGAATGCCCGGTTTCGACATCCACCCCTTCAGGTGGCCACATCCTTCTTCAGCTAGTGGGAGGGTGGGGCGCTCTCGATTCAACCCCGACCTGCGCTGCGACTGCAATGAAAAAGAAGAATGATTTGCGATGAAACCGGGCCCAGGCCATCAGCATTATCGCCGACCCCGAGCGCCCGAATAATATCACGGCGCCCGTCCGCGTGTCAACCAAGGGCGGGGTGAGGCCGGGTTAATAGACTGGATCTGCCGGAGAAACTTGTTTCCTGACCCCCGCGAATCAAAAAGGGCGCCCCGTTTGGGGCGCCCTTCGTACATCGTTCCTTTTCCTATGGGATGGCTCCGACGACGTCGAAGGTGGCCAGGATGCGATCAACCGCGTCCAGGTCGGCGGAATTGAGGATCTGCACCTGCACGACGATAATCAACTGCCGGGAAGGATCCACCGGCACAGCCGACAGGATCAAATAGCGAGTTTCGGGCTGCCCGCCGCACTTGACGAAGTAGTCATACTTGCCGCGGTAGAAACCGTCGTCGTAATCGTAGCGGCCATCCAGCTCGCAATCATCGAGGAACGCGGAATCACTGTAGATGTCCAGCACCTGGACATAGCCGCCTAACTTCGCCAGATCGTCCGATACATCGAATCTCATGCCGGGAGTTCCCCAGGTGTTGATGAAGCCATCCAGGTCGGGTGCCGCCCAGATCGAGGCTCCGATTACGTCGCCCTCGTCGATCCAGGCGCTGCCATCGATGTCGGTCCAACCGCTGGGAACCTCAACGACGATGGCCCCGTAGTCGTCGGTTACCTGCGTGTACTCCGAATAGTCGCTGCCGGTGTCCGGCACGTCTCCCGCCAGCTGCTGTCCAAAGACACCGGCCGTCTCGAGCACACGCCCGTTCAGCTGGCCGGTGAGCACCTCCCCGCTGGCGAAGCGGAGCACTTCGATTGACATGGTGGAGTCGTCGCCCTTGGTCCGGAGGATGTCGCAGTAGTCCGCCATCGACCCATCGGTGGCCAGGACCAGGCCCTCCAGGGTGGTGATGATGTCTCCCGGGAGCACCCCGGCCTCATCGGCAGCGGAACCCGATGCTACCGATGCCACCCAAATGCCGGAGAGGGTTCCGTCTTCGCTGGCGACGGCCACCCCGTTCACACCGATCGATTCGACATTCTCGCCGGCCTGCAACTCTTCGATCGCGCCCACGGCTTCATCCCGGGAGATGGCGAAATATTGAGAGAACAAACTTGAACTAGCGTAGTTGATGCCCACGATCCGGCCATTGCTGTCGACCAGCGGACCGCCCGAGTTGCCTGGATTGATGGTGGCGTCGTGTTCCAAGACCGAATTCACCGAAGCCCAGTCCGACTCGCCATCCGCCTGAGCCTTCGAGACGATCCCTTGGGTCAGCGTGAACTCAGGGTCGCCCAGCGGGAAGCCGGCGGCGTAGACCTGCAGGCCGACGCCAATTGTGCCGTCGAACCAATCCAGGTAAGCGAAGCCATCCCCTTCGATGTCGATGACTGCCAGATCTTTACACTCCGACACGCCGAGCAGTCTGGCATTGCGGGGCTCTTGCTCGCCGGCGACATAGACCTTCAACAGAGCCGCCCCGGTCACCACATGGTTGTTGGTGACCGCGATCCCGGAAGGATCGATGATGAAACCCGAGCCGCTGCCGGCCGCGTTCACCTGCAAGCCAAACTCAGGGTCGATAAACGTTCCTTCGGCGACGATCTGGACGACGGCCTGTTTGACGTCTTCCAAGCTGGAGACGGCTCCAGAGCGTCCACTCGGTTCTTCCGGCTCCTTCGGCACGGCAGTAGGCTGCTGGTCAGCCGGCGGCGGAGCCGCGGTCGGCTCGTCCGGAGTGGAGCCCGGCAGGTTGCAGGCCAGGGCCACAAGCAACAGGCCGGCCAGCATCAGCGCCGGATGGCGGAAGTTACGGAGTGGTTTCATGGATGTGCCTCTTTCGAAGGATGTGGGCCACAGCTCAAGGGCCCTAGTATAGAGGAACTCGGCAGAAGCCACCAACCATCAGACCTTGCAATTTACTTACAGATTCGGGGCTGGCCGGCCGGAGGCGGACCGTCCTATCGGATCTCAGAAGGAAACGTAGCGGGCGCCGGACATCGCCAACACGGTAATCACCAGCAGTCCTGCCGTGACAGTGCCCAGGCTCTGCAGCCGAGCTTGCAAGGCAGCTATCCGCGCCCCATCTTCTGGTGAGGGAGGCCCTCCCGCCGAGCCGATCCGTTGTCCCAGCTCGGCCAGTTGCTTGCTGCTACTCCCCACCCGGATTCCGACGAACAACGCGGCCAAGCCGGCCAACCCGCCGATCGTGAACGCAATCCCAGTTCCAGTGCTCAGCCACTCCGGCCGCAATCCCCCGGAGGCCCGCCAATACAGCAGCAGACCGGTCAGGACCGCCAACCCGGCCGCGGCCGAGACCGCGAGCACCCAACGGGTTCCGAGCACCAACCGCTGCATGAACTGGCCTCCGGCCGGTCCAGCCTGGGCAGCTGCCGGAGACACAAACCCAATGAGCGCAAATGCACCTCCAGCCCAGAAGACCCCGCCCAGGATGTGAATGATTCGCAGCACGATCACATAGTAGTCCATCTTCTCGCTCCGTCACCTGAATTGCGGCACGGCCGCCGCCGGCAACCCTCAGATTATATTCCGGGCCCACCTCCATAGCGGTCTGGACCTTGCGGGGAATTGACCCGCTTTCGCTAACTACACTACAATCCCCGCCGTGACCCTAGAGATCGGATCGATCCTCAACAACCGCTATCGGATTGAGGGGCATCTCGGCAAGGGCGGAATGGGCACGGTCTACCTCGCCTACGATCAGACTCTCGAGCTGAAGGTCGCGCTCAAGGAGAACCTCAACCCCCACCCTGAATCCGAACAGCAGTTTCGGCGGGAGGCCAAGCTGCTGGCCAGTCTCCGTCACCCCAACCTGCCCCGGGTCACCGATCACTTCATCTTGGCCGAAGTTCAGTATCTGGTGATGGACTATATCGAGGGCGAGGACCTGCAGACCCGCCTGATGCGCCAGCTTCCTGACACGCCCGAGGCGCTCCGCTGGGCAGACGACGTTTGCGAAGCCTTGAACTTCCTGCACACTCGACAACCAGCGATCATCCATCGCGATCTCAAGCCCGGCAATCTGAAACTGCAACCCGACGGCAGGGTGATCTTGGTCGATTTCGGCATCGCCAAAGCCGTCAGCCAAGATCAGACTGCCACCGGCGCCCGCGGGATGACCCCCGGGTTCTCTCCGCCCGAGCAATTCGGCGGCTCCGGCACCGATCCCCGCAGCGACCAATACTCGCTGGCGGCCACCGTGTATTACCTGCTGACCGGCAAGCAGCCGGCTAACAGCATCGATCGCACCCTCAAACAAGGGGATCTACAACCGCCCCGTGAAATCAACCCCAAGATCCCTTCCCATGTGGAAGCCGCGCTGCTGCGCGCCATGGCATTGCGCAAAGACGATCGCTTCCAAGACGTGGCGACCTTCAAGTCGGCGCTGCATGGCGGGGTCGATTTCGAAACGGTCAAGGCCGGCGGGGGACTCTCCGAGACCATCCGAGCCGACGCTCTGCCGCCACCGGCCCGCCGGCGCTGGCCGGTGGCGGTGGCGGGAGGCCTGGGAGCCTTGGCTCTGATTCTCATTGCTGGCGTGGGACTGGCTCGCGGCAGACAACAGACTCAGCCGTCCCCGACCGTCCTCGCCGGAGCGCTGGCCACCGCCACCTTCACGCCAGCGCCGACCGAGACTTCGCTCCCAACCCCCACTGCCTCAACCACGCCGAGTCCGGCCCCAAGTCCGACCGCGACCTCAGTGCCAACTCTCACCGCCGTCCCGGTCGTGGTTGGGGGGTCCGCCAAACTTGCCTTCGTCAGCGACCGGGCCGAAAACGTCTTGCAGATCTGGACCATGAACCCGGACGGCAGCGAGCCACGCCAGTTGACATTCGATCCTGGCGATAAGACCTATCCGACCTGGTCGCCCAACGGTACCCGACTGCTATATGTCGCTCCCGGCGGCGACGACGCGGCGGGCGCCGATCTTGGGCTCGATATCTGGATTATCAACGCCGACGGCACCGGCATTGAAAGAGTGGTGAGCTGGCCCGGGCACGACACCGAGCCCGCCTGGTCGCCCGACGGCAAGCAGATCGCATTCACCAGCACCCACGCCAACAACACCCGACAGGTGTTTCTGATGGACGCCAGCTGTCTGGATCAATCCGGGGGCTGCGTCGATCAGCGCCCGCGCAATCTCTCGTGCCATCCAGACTTCTGCGCAGTCGAATTCTCACCGGCCTTCGCGCCTGCCGCAGTCAAGCTGCCTCCCTTCCTGACCTCTGGCTTCACCTTGGCGGTGCTCGAATCCATCAACGAAGCCCCGGCCGAGATTTACTTCCGGCCGCCGGAGGTCGAGGTCCCAATTGACTTTGATCGGCGGGACGAGGTGCGCAGCTTGGAGGACCTGGCCTGGTCGCCGCAGGGCGACTATTTCGCCTTCACCTGGTTCTACCAACGCGGGGCTAATGAAATCTTCGTCGCCACGGTTGCCGACCGAGGCGCTTCGACTCAGCGTCTGACCTTCACCAACGGCAACCGGGAACCGGCTTTCTCACCCGACGGTCAGTGGATCGCCTTCAGCACCACTCGGGACGGCAAGCCCGAGATCTATCTGATGACCATCGGCGGCGCCAACCAGGTCAACCTCACCAACAGTGCGGCCTCCCGGGATTTGCAGCCCGATTGGCAGCCGCTGCCCGGTTCCTGAACTCTCCCTCAGGGAACAATCTCTATCGTTATCGGTTCGCTCTCGGCCTGATTGCCGGCCACATCGTAGGCCCGGGCCCGGACCTCAAAGCTGCCCGTGCGATTCGGCAGCGCCCAGTTGAACATAAAGGGGGCACTGGCGAGCGTCACCACCGGTCGTCCGTTGACCAGGAACTCGACCCGCTCCAATTTGACTTCGTCCGAAGCCTCGGCCTGAAACAGCAAGCTTGGCTGGCTTGCCAGTCGAACCTGCTGATCAGCTTGGGGCAACAGCAGGTGAATGGACGGAGGCTGATTGTCGAGGGTCAGCGGCGTGGCGGCGGTTTGCACCTGCCCATCCCGGAGGATCACCAGCAGCTGAAGGGTGTACAAGCCGTTCAGACCGGCGGTGGACCATTCGGCCAGCCGGCCGTCCCTCACCTCAAACCGCCGATCGCCTTCGATCTGGACCCAGCGGGTGGGGTTCAGTCCTATCCCGTACTGCAGCCGGTAGTAACTGAATCCCTCACCGGCCGCCTCACCCAAGATCGGCACCTCCGCCCCCACAATTTCGAATGCGCCTGGGGAGAGAATTCTGGCTCCGGGGGAAGACAACGGGGCACTCGGCAGAGCATCGAATTCTTCGGGCGGCCGCTCCAGCCCAACCGCTCGGGCCCACGGCTCCGCTTCCGGCGGAGGGACGAAGTACACTCGCTCCTCGATCGAGGCAAGGGGAGTAAAGAGGGTAGCCAGCTTGCCGGTTTCGGCATTGACTCGGAAGGGTTGGTACAGGTTGTCATAGCGAGTCGGCTCGCTGCCTTGGATAAAGATCTCCCTTACCACTTCCGGGCAGTAGATCGTGGGCAGCAATCCGGATGGATCGCACACTTCGATTTCACTTAGCCCCGGCGGTTGGTGCCAGCCCTGGGATGGAAGCCCGGCCGATGCAAATCGGATGATTGCGTGCCAGAGGCTGGCCGCCCCATTGAGTCGATCGACCTCCCGCAGGGGCGCTCCGGAGAGTAGGGCTCCCACAACCCGATCCGGGGTGAATCCGATCGCCCAATTGGTCTCCTCGCCTGGCGAGCTGCCCGCCAGCGCGGCGGCGGGCCGTCCGATCTCCAGCTGATTCGGTGAACCGAGACTCAACCAGCGGGCCGGCTCATCGCTCAGTACGCCGACTGTGAGATAAGTAAGCTGTGAACTGACGATGGCTTGCTCGCTCGGCTCGAAATCATAGAGCTGTATGCCGTCGCTCTCTTCCACCCGCAGAATGATCGTCGGCACGATCGAGCCGTCCGCGAGCTGCAATCCGCGGCTGCGTCCATCCGCGGCCAGGATGCCGTAGGCCTTGGCCAGGTCGAAGAGATCTACTTGCTGGCTCCGCAGTTGTCCGTCCTGGCCAGGAACGACCTGCAGCCCGAGTTGGCCAAGACTGCGGAGCAGGCTGTCTTGTCCAACCCCAGCCAGCAGGGTCGCCTCCGGACCGGGAAGTAGACCGGCGAAGGCGGTCCTCAGCCGAACCGGTCCCTGAGCCCCCTCCAGGGGTGGGCCCAGGTCGATCACCATCGCAGAAGGTGAGCTCCCGCGCGAGAAGGCGGTCAGATAGAGAAATGGGCTGAGGACCGGACCCGCCGGCCTGGGCTGGCCAACCGGACCGGAGGCCGCCAAGATTTCCCCTCGCTGAGGATCAGTCACCACCACCGCCCAGGCTTCGATCTGGTGATCGAGCCCAACATCACTCGGTCTGAGGGTCGGCAAGAGAGCGGCCGAGACGCAGGGCGTACCATCCGTCGCTGGAATGACAGTCCCTGCCGGTCTTCCTCGCAACCGCTCGGCGTGCGACTCGGCTGCGCAGCTCGCCTGCTGCTGAAGATCATGATCGAGGCTCGAGATCAGCCGCACCCCGCTTCTTGACAGAATGCTTGGTCCGAGGACCGACCTGACCTGCTGTAACGCGTAAGCCGCAAAATCCGGGGGACGCCATTCCATGGAAGCGAATACGAGCTGCAGCGGCTGGTCCGCGGCGCGATCGGCCTCCACCCGCGATAGATCGCCCGCAGCCACCATCGCTTCCAACACGGCCGCTTGTGCCGATCTGGCCCGCTGTGGTGAGCCGAACGGGTCGAGGTCCGGTTCGAGCGCCAAAGCCGCCAGCATGGAGCTTTCTTCCAGGCTGAGCTCGGCAGCATGCTTTCCGAAATAGACCAACCCGGCCGCATCGATACCGTAGGCCGACCGACCGTAGTCGGCGCTGTTCAGGTACCAGGCTAAGATCCGCTCTTTGGGATAGCGGCGAGTGAGTTCAGCCGCCAGCAGCACATTCTGCAGGGCGCGGGCCGCCGGCGAGGAGTCTCCGGCAGCCGGCGGGAGCAGGGCTGCTGCGGTCAACCGCTGGGTGATGGTCAGGCTTGAGCCATCCGCCAGCCCCCGGAGCTCGTAGCCGGGATTGGTCCAGAATGTCGGATCCAGTGCAGCCACGGCGGCCTGAACCACATGCTGCGGTGCTTGCGCCGGATCCACCCAGACCCGATCGGCCGCGGCCGCAGCCAGATTCTGAAACAACACGACCTCACCGGTCCGGTCGTACAGGAGCAGCGGCCGGAAGGCTTCGGCGCCCCGCAGACCGAATTGACCCTCAATCCGGCCAACCTCGGGCAGCTCCGCGGCCAGCCCGAGCACTGTCGATCCGGCAGCCAGTCCGGCCAGCGCGGCGGCCGCCAAGCTGATCGCCAGGAAACCGAGCAGCAGCCCGTGTTGGGAATCCCGCCTCGATCGGTGGGCCCGACGCAGTCGCTGCAGGCAGAACATAGAGGGCATGCTCAGAGGCTCAAGGGAGGAACGGTATAATCCGCCGGCTAATCATCTCCGATTGAGGTCAGGCGTGCAAATCCCCTGCCCGGCCAGACCCATGAGCCTCCCAGCCAAGCAGACCGAGTCGCCCCCTTGCTGACCCCCGATCTGCACACCCATACCAACTTCTCGTGCGACTGTCAGGCGACTATGGTCGCCATGTGCCGGTCGGCGCTTGCCAACGGGATCGCCGAAGTTGGATTTACCGAACACTTCGACCTGATCCCCCAGGATCCGTGTTTCGCTTACTTTGACCTGTCCAGCTGGTGGGCTGAGCTGGACCGCTGTCGGGAGCTCTTTCGGGGAGAGCTGACCATTTATGCCGGCATCGAGCTCGGCGAACCGCATCGGTATCCGGAGCAGATGCGTCGAGTGCTGGCCGAACATCCCTGGGACTACGCCTTGGGTTCCTTGCATTGGGTTGGAGAAGAGCTGATTTTCGATCGAAACTATTTTCGCAGATCCCCTGATGACGCCTATCAAAGCTACTTTCACGAGTTGAAAGTGATGGCCGAGACTGCCGACTTCGACATCCTGGCCCATTTAGATGTAGTGAAGCGTTTCGGCTTCGAAACCTACGGTCCGTTCGAGGTCTCCCGCTATGAGGCCGAGGTCCGGGCGGTCCTGCGAGCCATCGCCGGTCGGGGCCTCGCGCTGGAGATCAACACCAGCCCACTCCGCCGCAGCGTGCAGCAGACCTCTCCGGCTCAGCCGGTGATAGACTGGTTCTTTGAGGAAGGTGGGCGCTGGGTGACCCTCGGTTCAGACGCGCACGAACCGCAGCATGTCGGCCACGAATTGCAGGCGGCACTGCAGCTGGCGCAGGCCGCCGGATTCGCAGCCGCCGCCCGTTACCGAACTCGCCGTCCCTCACTGGCGGATGGCTAAACCCAAGCATGGCTGATGCCCGGCGAGGTTGGCGGTGAATGGCTGTGAAGTCCATTTACTTGGCACCCTTGCCTTTCGAGAGGCCTACTCTCTGCAAGATCGGATGGCCGGAGAGATCGCGGCCGGCGTCCGCCCGCAGAGCCTGCTGCTCCTAGAACATCCCCACACCTTCACCTTTGGCCGGCGAGCGAAGCCCGAGAATCTGGTATGGGGTCGGGCCGAACTCGTCTCCCGCAGCCTGGAAGTGCACTGGACGGACCGCGGCGGCGACGTGACGTACCACGGGCCCGGTCAGCTGGTTGGATATCCGCTGCTCCGATTGGGGAGGTTGGACCCGACTGGTCGCCTCCCGCAGGCCGACTACGTCGGCTATGTTCGTCGGTTAGAGCAAGTCCTTATCCGGGCGGTGGCGACCCTGGGCCTGGCCAGCGGCCAGCGCCGCGGCCTGACCGGGGTGTGGGTAGAGCCGGAGGTCGCCTCGCGCTGCCCAAGCTGCCCACCGGCCGCCAAGCGGGCCCCTTCTAAGCTCGCCTCGATCGGGATCCGGGTCGACGCCCAGGGCATTAGCCGGCACGGCTTCGCCCTGAATGTTGCGCCGGACATGAGCTACTGGCAAGGGATCATCGCCTGCGATCTTCCCGGTGCCTCCATAATTTCGCTCGCTGAGTTGCTGGACCCGGCTCCCCCTATGCCGGAGGTAACCCAAGCCGTTGTTGCAGAGTTCGGCCGCGTTTTTGGACTCGAGATGCGTCCGATCGAAGAGGCGATCCTATGAAGACGATTCTCTCCATCGATGGAGGCGGAGTCCGAGGGATTATCCCGCTGGCCTGCCTGATACAACTCGAGGCCCGTGAAGGCAAGCCCTGCAAAGAGATCTTCGACATGATTGCCGGGACCTCGACCGGCGCCGTGATTGCCGCCGGATTAGCGATTGGGATCAGCGCCCGCGGGCTGCTCGCTCTCTACCGCAACCTGGCCGAGTCCGCGTTTCAGGCACTGCCGTTCTGGAAGATCGCCGCCAATCTCGGCAACCACCGCTACAGCAACAAGTTCATCTCACGGACCCTCAGCGAGATCGGGGCCGACCGCGAACTGAACAGCCTGCCGGTCGATATCCTGATCACCGGCAAAAACACCGCCACCGGCCGGACTGACTTCTTCGTGCGGGACAACCCCGGCAACGCCTCGCTTTGGGGTCGGTTGACCTTGAGGGACAGTGTCCTAGCCAGCATTGCTGCGCCGACCTACTTTCCCCCCCACAGCGCCGGGCTCGGAGGCGTGCAGCACACCTGGGTGGATGGTGGGGTGGGCGTCGCCGGCAACCCGTGCTATCAAGCCGCGGTGGAGGCGATCCACTACAGCGCCGGCGCATACCCGCCAGGCGACACCCGATTGCTCTCCTTCGGGACCGGAAGCTCGCTTCACCCGGTCAATCCCCACCGAGCCAGTTTCCTGCAGTGGGCCGAATGGGTGTTGATTGAAATGCTCGAAGACGCGGCCGAATGGCAAACCTTTATTACCAGACTGGAATATGGGGGGACCGGCCGGATTGACTTTCGGCGTTACAACCTGGACCTGGCACCGGATGTGTTAGATGAGCTGGGGGTCAAGCTCCCTCCAGGGACCGACCTCACTCGGATCGGTATTGACTCCCTGTGGGCGATCGAGCTGCTCGTGGAGATCGGCCGGGCCTTTGCGCAGCGGATCGATTTCGAGGACCCGGAGGGGCTCATCCTGCGCTCGAGGCAGGGCGGGGCACCTCCGGTCTTCTAGGCCCCGCCGCGCGCCCTATGCTATACTGCCCGGCCGTTCCAATGGGTGATCACCGCGCGTCCCCCCATGTTCGGCCTCAGCTGCCGGACCGAAATCCACTAAGCCAATCCCCCCGCTTCCGTTCAATAGCCGTCCGGAGCGCAGCTACGCTTTGTGCATTCATGTTGGCCAGCTGCAACCGGCCGGCCGCGGAACCGCCCCCGAATCTGCTGGCAACCTCGGTGGCCGCGACTCTCACCGCCCAGCCGGTCGCCATTGCGACATCGACTCTCGCCGCCCCCACCGCCACTCCGACAGAGGCCTCCTTGACCACTCCCACCGAGAGTCCGACGGAGACCGAAGCCGCACCGCCAACTCCTACACCGATCCCGCTCTCCCCTGGCGACCCTCGCACCGGCCTCAACCTCTCCGTTCCCGATGTGCGAGATGACTTTAGCCAAGCGCTTTGGTATGTCGGAAGCGACGATGCCACCGCCAGCTTCGCCTATGCCAACGGCCGATTTCAGGTGACCGATAACCTGGCCGATGGGTTTCTCTGGTGGAGCACCACCGCCCGGGAGGCAGCGGATCTATATATTGAGGTCACCGCGGAAGTCGGCAACTGCAGCGGCAAGGATGGCTATGGGCTCGGGGTCCGAGTCGGCGGCCAGAACTTCGATCAGGGCTACACCTTGGAGATCTCGTGCGACGGATCCTACCGCCTGCGTAGATTCGTCAGTGAGGAACCACCGGTCATCCTGCTGAATTGGACCCCAGCCGCCGCGCTGGTCAGCGGCCCCCAGGCCACAAACCGGATTGGGCTGCTCGCCCAAGGCGACCAGATTCACGTTTTCGCCAACGGGGAGCTCGTCTCTGCCCAGGCAATCGAGGACGACCGCTATTCCTCGGGCGCCTTGAGTCTCTTCGCCTCAGCCGCCCAGACACCGGGCCTTGAAGTCCACTTCGATGACCTCGCCCTCTGGTTCCTCTCGCCCTAAGCGAGCCTTTCGTAACCGGCTCAACAACCTGAGCAGCAGGGACTGGATCAAGTTCCAGAAATCCTGGTTCATTCACAACCCACCCCGCCGGAAAGAACCAGTGCTGCGCCATCCGGCCAAATTCCCCGAGACCCTGGCTCAAGAGTTCATCGAGTTTTTCACGAAAGCCGGGCAGACTGTGCTCGACCCAATGGTCGGCACCGGTTCCACCTTGATCGCCTGCCTGCGCTCCGGTCGGAACGGGGTCGGTATCGAGATCAATCCGGAGTACGTCCAGCTCGCGGCCCGCCTGGTACAGGAGGAGCAGGCTTCCCTGGGGGTCTCCGCCTCCGGATTGTCAGTCCAAGTGGTGCATGGCGATGCGGCCGAGCTCGACCGGCTGAGTCTGCCAACCTTCGACTACCTGCTGACTTCGCCTCCCTATTGGAACATGCTGCGCGCTAAAGGTTTCCAGACCCAAAAGAGCCGGCGGGCAGACCAGGCCCTTGATGTGACTTACTCCGACGACCCGGCCGATCTCGGAAACATCGCCGACTATGAAGAGTTTCTGGATCGGCTGGTGGCGGTGTACGTTTCGCTGCGGCCGCTACTCCGGCCCCAGGCTTACCTCACAATCATTGTCAAGAACGTTAAGAAGGGCGGCAAGATCTATCCACTGGCCTGGGACCTGGCCCGCAGGCTCGGTGAGGTCTACACCCTCAAGGACGAACGGATCTGGGCCCAGGACGATATCCCGCTAGCTCCCTACGGAATGGGCAGTGCCTGGGTCAGCAACACTTTCCATCACTATTGCTTACAATTCCGCTACGAGCCGGGCTGAGGATTAGACTTTACCTAATGTACTTAGCCATTGAGGGCGTTATCGGAGTGGGCAAAACCTCCTTGGCACGCCTGCTGAAGCCGGTCTTCGATGCCCAGCTGCTCTTGGAAGTCTTCGAAGAAAATCCCTTCCTCGCCAACTTCTACGACGATCGCGCCCGATACGCGTTTCAGACTCAGATCTATTTCCTGCTCAGCCGATACCGGCAGCACCAGGTGGCCGTTCCGGCCGCCCTGACCAGAGGCAATCTGATTGCCGATTACACCTTCGCCAAGGATGCCCTCTTTGCCGGTCTCAACCTTTCCGGCGACGAGTTGCAGACCTACGGGCTGGTCCATCGGGCCCTTGCAGAACGGATTCCGACCCCGGATTTGATTGTCTTCCTGCGAGTCGAGCCCGACACCGCGATGGCCCGGATCGCCACCCGCGACCGCCCCTACGAGCGCAAGATCGAATCGGCCTACATCGCCGAACTCAACCGGGCCTATGAAGACTTCTACTCCGCCCAGCGCGAACTCCCGATTCTGACGATCGACACCACCAGACTCAACTTCGTCGAACAGCCCTCCGACCTCGAGCGGGTGGTGAACCGCATCCGGCAAGCCCTGCATATCCCTCCCTTCCAACAACCGCTCCCGCTGGAAGGGCAGCCCCAGGGCTAGCACACCGGACGCCCGTAGCGTGGTTACTCTGGGGGATGCAAGGAGCCTGGACGGGAGTTTCGCCTCATGAAGTGGTTTGTGGCGGTGGCTGGAAACATCGGGGTCGGCAAATCGACCCTGGTTCAATTGCTGTCAGCTCGGCTGGATTGGACACCCTTCCTCGAAGCCGAAGTGCAGAATCCTTACCTGGCCGATTTCTATCAGGATATGCCGACCTGGTCCTTCCAGTCCCAGATCTTCTTCCTCTCCCGCCGACTGCGGGCTCATCGGGAAATCGCCGATCACCCGGGCTCTGGAATCCAGGATCGCAGCGTTTATGAGGACGCCGAGATCTTCGCCCGCAACCTGTACCTGGAAGGTCACCTCACCGAGCGCGATTACCGGACCTACCGGGAGCTGTACGAAGTGCTCACGAAGTTCCTGCCCCCGCCAGACCTGGTAGTTTTCCTGCGCGCCTCGGTTGACACGCTCTTGCAGCGGATCGCCCAGCGCAGCCGCGCCTATGAGCGGGGGATTGGGGTGGATTACCTCTCACAGCTGAACCAGCTCTATGAAGATTGGGCCGAGCAATTTACCCTGTGTCCGATCCTGAGCGTGCCGGCTGACAACTTGAACTACGTGCTGCACGATGCGCACCTGGACTTGATCGTGAGCAAGATCCGCGACAAGTTGTCCGGGAAAGAGGAAGTTCGGTTCGAGGCGGAGGAGGTCGCCAAGCTCAACTAGCCTCGGCGGCGGCTTGTCTACCCTATTCAATCGGCGCCGTTCCCACTCTCGGCAAATCAAGCAACAGAACTTCTAGCGTCAGCCGTAGATTGGCATTCGCCTCGACGGCCTGCAGCGAGGCTGCCAACGAACGAAAGGTGGCTTGGCGTTCGCCGGCAGTCAGCAGGCTTGCCCGGCGTCCCACCTCCGGCGCGAAATCTGGGTTACGGGAAGCCAGCTCCGCCCCGTACCCCTCATGGACCAGATCCCGCCACAAGCTCATCCATTCCAGCAAGGTACTCTCGACTCGTCGCCGCTGGTCGGGCAGCTCCCCTTTCCCGATCAGCCGCTCCACGGTTGCGAACCGCTGATTGAGATCCATCTGCATCAAATCGGAGAAGTCCCGCAGGGCGGCTGTGCGCTCTTCGGCGGCGGCCGAATCCTCGGCCAATGCGAAGGCTCGCCCGGGTCGGCCATCTGCGACTGCCGCCAGCAGCTCGGCCCGCTCCGGAGTGGCTCCCCGCTCCAGCAACGCCCGGGCGATGGTGGTCGTCGCCACCGCCCGCAACGGCACGACTTCGCAACGCGAAACCACGGTGGGGAGCAGCAGCTCCTGCTCTGGGCTGGTGAGCAGCAGCACGACCCGGGAGGGCGGCTCTTCAAGGGTCTTCAGCATCGCGTTGGCCGAACTGGTGGTCGCCTGGTTGAAGTCCGGCAGGAGTGCAACCCGCCAGCGCCCCCCGTAGGGAGCCAACGCCAGCCGGCTTTGCAGCAGGCGGATCTCATCGACCCGGATCGACTCTTGGGGAGTCAGAATATGCAGATCCGGATCCATCCCCCGGGGAACCCCTCGACATACCCGGCAAGCGGCCGGGTCGCCCGCAGCGCAGAACTCTCCTGGACGTCCGGGCCGTTCACAGTTGAGCGCTTGGGTAAAGCGAAGTCCTAGAGTGCGTTTGCCGATCGCGTTCGGGCCGGTCAACAGATAAGCGTGCCGGACGTGCTGCTCGACAATGTGGCGCTTCAGCCCAGTGACCGCCTGTTCGTTCCCGATCAGGCCCCAATCCACGTGGCCATTCTATCCCAGCGGTTGACGAACTCGCATCGATTGATATAGATTGAGTTTGAATGGACGAACCCGTCAAGCGTTGGATCGGCCTCTCCGAGGCTGCCCGGCTGCTGGGGGTGCACCCTTCCACGGTCAGAGCCTGGGCCGATGGAGGGAAACTCCAGTTCCACCGCACGCCCGGCGGCCACCGACGTTTCTCGCTGCCAGAGATCGAACGCTGGGGAGTCGACCGCGGCAGGCGGGCAAGCGAAGCCCAGGTCGTCATCGAGAACGTGATCGGACGCACCCGGCTCGAAGCTCCCCGTTTACGGACTCAACCCTGGTACCTCAAATTGACCGAGACCCAGCGGGCGGCTTATCGGGCGGAGTCCCACCGGCTTCTGGGGCAGGTCGGGCGTTTCATCGGCTTGGCCGCCGCGGGGGCCGAACCGGAGGCCGCCCAGATCGGTCAGGATTATGCCCGGATCAGTCTGCAGGCCAAGATGACTCTGATCGAAGCGGTCGAGGCCTTCCTCTTCTTCCGCAGCTTCTTGATGGAAAGCCTCTTCAGTCTCTCCGAGATCCAATCTGCACCTTCCTGGGATGAGCTACACCGGGAGACATCCCACTTCGCCGATTTGGTCCTGCTGGCCTTGATCGAGGCCTACCAACGAGCCTGAAGCCGCGCAATCCTGCACGGTATAATCCCGCTTCGCACCGATGGCCGAGAGCCTGGATCGAAACTCCTTGGTAGGGCGGATTCGACGCAATCATGGCCTCGAACATGCGACGATCCATGTCCTGAGCGCCCGATTCCCACAGACCCCGATTGCAGGCCGGGCCGATCGAAACGGCTTCTTCATTCTTGGCAGCCTGCCATCGGAGGCAGTCGCCGAGAGCGCACAGGAAGCCGCATCCCGGCTGCGATCTGGCGAGGGCCACCTGGCCATTCATCCAAATTGCGGCACCAGCTTCATCACCGCCGCGGTGTTAGCGGGGGCGGCTTCCTACTTCTCTCTGCTGGGCGGGCGCTCGAGTCGCTGGCGGGAACGGCTGGAACGCCTGCCACTGGCGATCTTCTCGACCGTGCTGGCACTGATTATTGCCCAGCCGCTCGGGGCGGCGGCCCAACGACATCTCACCACCTCCAGCGAGATTGGAGGACTTGTGATCCTCGAGGTCCAGCGCCTCTACCGGGGTCGAACGACCATCCATCGGGTGCGTACTCAAGCCTAGCGTGCCAGCTCCCTCGGTTTACCTCTTTTTCGGCGACGATCCGATCGCCATTCGTGAAGCCCTTCACAAACTAGAAGCGCACCTCGGCCCGGCGGTCGACTTCAACCTGCAGCGGTTCTCGGGAGCCGGACTGGATCTGGAAGCTTTTGAGCAGGCCTGCATCTCGCTGCCCTTCCTTTCCGGCCGCCGTTTGATCATCCTCGAAAACGCAGAAGGATTGCCTCACGACTCCGCTTCTCGGCGACGATTCGAGCGAATCCTAGACCAGCTCCCGGCCACCACCGCACTCGCCCTGATCGAGCGGATTGACACTGAGCGCTCACGGGCCGAGCAAGAGCAGCGGGATCGCTCGGTCGGGTTGGCCTGGACCGACCTCCATCCCGAGGCGGCTTTCGTACGCCGATTCGCCAGCCCCAGAGGGCCAGCCTTCACCCGCTGGCTGCAGGAGCGTGCCCGCTCGCTGGGGGGAGCCATTGACCCGGAAGCCGCCCAACTGCTCGCCGAACGCCTGGCTGAGGAGTTGCTGCTCGCCGATCAGGAACTGCGCAAATTGCTGGACCTGGCGGATGGCGCAAGGCCGATCAGCAGCCGGGATGTCGAGCGGTCGACTCCGACTTACGGCCAACTAGACGTCTTTACCGTCGTTGATCGGCTGGGGCCCGGTGCCGGTTGGGTCGGGCAGCTCGAACAGCTCCTGCAAGATTACGATCCAGCGTACGTATTCGCGATGATTGTTCGCCAGTTCAGGCTGCTGTTGCAGGCCCGGGCCGCGCTCGACGCCGGTGAAGATCCGCTGGCCGCGATCCAGGCGCCTGCCTTCGTAGCCACAAAGATCACAAAGCAGGCTCGCGGCTTCAGCCTGCCCTTGCTCAAGTCAATCCACCGCCGGCTGCTGCAGTTGGATCTGGCCGTCAAGCGGGGGGAGGCCGAGTTGTCGTTGGACTTACTTCCCGTTCTGGCCGGCCTCACCCGCTGAGCCGGGTACCCCAAGCCAGAGGTAATTGAGCTGCACGGCGAGCATGGGCTTGAGCTCCCCGATCAGCCTCAAGAAAACGGCCAGAAGGGTCGCTGTGCTACAATCTCGCCGATCGCTCCATGGAAAGTGGATCACTGCTGCTTGATGGGCTACGGGTACTCTCCGTCTTGGTGCTGGTTCTCGCAAACGGTTTCTTTGTCGCCGCTGAATTCGCGTTGGTCAGCGTGCGGCGCACTCGGGTTGCGGAACTCATCGCCCGGGGCGACCGCTCCGCACGCTGGGTCCAGCGGGCGATCGCCAACCCAGACCGATTTATCGCGGCCACCCAGTTAGGCATCACCCTAGCGAGCCTGGGGTTGGGCTGGATCGGCGAGCCCGCCCTGGGCCGTTTGCTCCAGCCGATCGTCGAGCTCTTCCCGGCCAAGCTCGAGTCACAAGTCTCACACACCATCTCGGCCGTCCTGGCCTTCCTCCTGATCACCTTCCTGCACGTGGTCATCGGCGAATTGGCCCCGAAATCCATCGCCCTGCAGAGCCCTTTACGGACCTCCTTGGTGGTCGCCAGGCCGACGGTATGGGTCGAGTGGTTGTTCAAGCCGGCGATCACCGTGCTCAACGGCACCGGTAATGGGTTGCTGCGGCTGGCAGGCATTCGGCCGGCCGAGGCCCACGAGCTGGTGCACTCGGTGGAGGAGCTCAAGATGCTGGTCGCGGCCAGCGCCCGCAGCGGGGTAGTCGGCGACAGCCAGCAGGAAATGCTTCACGCGGTCTTTCAGTTTTCCGAAACCCTGGTCCGGCAAGTCATGCTCCCTCGGACGGAAGTGATCGCCGTGACCGCCGATGCCGGGCTTAGCTCGATGCTCCAGATCGCGATCTCCTCCTCGTTTTCCAAGCTGCCTGTCACGGAGGTGGATCTCGACCACATCGTCGGAGTGGTTCACCTGAAAGACATCGTCCAGGCCTTGCAGGGCGAGCGAGCCGAGAGCCTGCTGGCCCGCGACATCATGCGGGAAGCCATCTTCGTCCCAGAAGCCGCTCGAATCAGCACCCTGCTTCAGATTTTCAGGGCCCGCCAGCACCACCTGGCGATCGTGTTGGATGAGTACGGCGGCACGGCCGGCATCGTCACCCTGGAAGACCTGCTGGAAGAAATCATCGGCGAGATGAGCGATCCTTTCGGTAAAGAGGCCGAAATTGAACCCCTGCCAGACGGTTCGTCGCTGGTGAACGGTTTGACACCGATCGAGGAAGTGAATGAGTATTTCGGGCTCCAGCTGTCCGATCCCCATTACGACACCATCGCCGGCTACCTGTTGGGGCGGCTTGGACGCCTGGCCAAGCTCGGCGACACGATCGTCGAGGACGGCGTGCGGCTGCGGGTGGTTGCGATGGACGGACGCCGGGTGGCGCGGGTCTGGATCTTCCCACAGCCCGCCTCGGAACCTCAAGCCTGAGTCAAATGTACGTTGAGGTCGCGGTCAATCTGCCCGCAGTGCGGGGAACCTTTCATTACCACCTGCCGCCCCACCTGAGGCGGAAAGTGAGGCCGGGCCACCTGGTCACTGCTCCATTTGGACCCCGCCAGGTGCAGGGCGTGGTGGTCGGCATGCCGCGGGTGCCTGAAGTTCCAGAGACCCGGCCGATCGATGAACTGCTCGATCCGGAGCCGGTCCTGACCCCTGCTCAGCTTCGGTTGGCGCGCTGGTTGGCCGCCGAGCACCGGACCTCCTTGGTGGAATGCCTGACCTTGATGCTGCCCCCCGGCCTCAGCCGACCAGGCGACTCGCTCTACACCCTCGTTGCGCCAGACGCGGCCGGAAAGAACTCCAGCGAGCAGCGCCTGATCCAGATCCTTGCCCGCCGCGGTCCGCTGCGGGGCGGTCAGCTCGCCCGCTCGCTCCCCCGGCTGAACTGGCGCAGGGCGGCCGACGGGTTGGTCCGGCAGGGAGTGCTCGAGCGAGCTGCGGTGCTCGATCCGCCCAAAGTACGGGCTCGCACGATTCGAACCGTCAGTCTGGCCGTGCCGGCGGATGAGGTCAGTTCGCCGCTCGACGGCCTGGGTCGGCCGGGCAGCCGGGCCGCCGAGCGGCGCAGCGCGATTCTCCAGCTCCTAGCGAGCCAGGCTCAACCGCTCGAGACCACCCATGTTTATTCGGCAACCGGGGCCAGCTCGGTGGATTTGCGCTATCTGGAAGAAAGAGGACTCGTCGCCTTCGCCGGCCGCGAAGTGTGGCGGGACCCCTTGGCTGAACTGCAGGTGCCTCCAGTTGAGCCGCCGGTGCTCACCCCAGACCAGGACCTCGCCTGGAAGAGCATCCGGGCTGCAATCAAAGATCAAAGCGGGGAGGCCTTTCTGCTGCATGGAGTCACCGGGTCCGGGAAGACCGAGATCTACCTGCAGGCGGTGGCCGCGACCCTCGACCACGGACTGACCGCCATCGTTTTGGTCCCGGAAATCGCTCTCACCCCTCAGACTTTGCGCAGATTCCAGGCTCGTTTTCCCGGCCGGCTTGGGGTGCTCCACTCTCAGCTCAGCGAAGGTGAACGCTATGACACCTGGCGCAGGGCTCGGGCCGGGTTGTTGTCAGTCATCGTGGGTCCGCGCAGCGCCCTCTTCGCTCCGCTGCGGGACATCGGGCTGATCGTGGTCGACGAGGCGCACGACGAGTCTTATAAGGAACACGGGCAGGCGCCACGGCATCATGCCCGCGACACCGCCCTGGAATATGCCCGGCTCTGCTCCGCGGTCTGCCTGCTGGGAACCGCGACCCCGGATATCGTGACCCGCTACCATGCGGAGCGGGGCAGACTCACCCGGCTTACGCTTCCGCTGCGGATCCTCGGACACCGCCAGGTGCTGCAGCAGCAGGCTGCCCGGCTTGGGCTGCAGAGCAGCTACCAGCCGGCCGGCCCGACTGCCGAGACGATTGACTTGCCTCCGGTTCGGGTCGTCGACATGCGCCACGAGCTGCGGGCCGGCAATCGATCAATCTTCAGCCGGGCCCTCCATCGGGCGTTGGAGTCCACCCTGAACGGCGGCCAACAGGCCATCCTCTTCCTGAACCGCCGGGGGACTGCAACCTACATCTTTTGCCGGGACTGTGGATTTGTGCTGCGCTGCTCGAACTGCGACTCGCCGCTGACCTTCCACGGTGCGCGGGAACTCCTGCTCTGTCATCATTGCGGAAGGGATCGGCGGATGCCGGAGCAGTGCCCCAATTGCGGCAGTCTCCGGATCAAGCAATTCGGAGCCGGAACCCAGCGGGTGCAGGCCGAGGTTGAACGCCTGTTTCCGGGGGCCCGGACCATCCGTTGGGATTGGGACACCACTCGCAGCAAAGGGGCTCATGACCTGATCTTGCAAACCTTCGCCACTCATCAGGCGGATGTGCTCATCGGGACCCAGATGGTGGCGAAGGGACTCGATCTGCCGCTGGTGACTCTGGTCGGCGTGATTTCGGGGGACATCGGTTTGTACCTGCCGGACTATCGGGCGCCCGAGCGCACCTTTCAAGTCCTCACCCAGGTCGCGGGCCGCGCCGGACGCAGTCTGCTCGGAGGCCAGGTCATCCTGCAGACGTATGACCCGGACCACTACGCGATCCAGGCCGCCGCGGCTCACGACTATCCCGCGTTCTACCAAGCCGAACTTGCTCACCGAAGGGAACTCGGATATCCCCCGTTCCGCCGGCTGATCAGGCTGGAGTTTCGGGATTCCACTGAAACCAGAGCTCAGAAGGAGGCCGAGCGGTTGGCCGGCCTGCTTGCCGCCCGCATTCAGGAACTCGGATTGCGCCGCACCGACCTGATCGGACCGGTGCCGGCCTTCTTCCGCCGGGTGCGCGGCGAATATCGCTGGATGGTGGTTATTCGAGCCCCGGACCCGCTCAAGTTGCTTCCGGAGGATCTGCCGCGCGGCTGGCTTGTAGACGTCGACCCGGTGTCCTTGCTGTAGACCGCGGGGCGAGTTCAGAATGCGACGGGGCGAAAGTCGGTCGTGCGATCGAACACCTCGACCCCTTCGACCCGTTTGAGAGCGTTCACTACCAGATAGGTCAGCGGGGTCGCCAGCGCCTCGTAACCGCTCTTGATGAGCCATTGTGCAACCACCGCCGAGCTCAACGCGGCCGTGGGGAGGATTCCCCAGAACGCGGCAGTAATGAAAACTGTCGAGTCCGCGGCCTGCCCCACCAGGGTGGAGCCGATGGTCCGCAGCCAGAGCATTCGTCCTTCGGTCGCCAGCTTGAGTTTGGCCAGCACGAAGGCGTTCAAGAACTCCCCCACCAGGTAGGCCAGGAATGAAGCTGCAACCAAGCGCACGCTGAACCCCAAGATCGCCTGATAGGCCTGGCCGGCTTCCACCGGTCCTGGATAGACCCCGGCGTTCCAGAACGCGGCGGCCGGCAGGCGCCCGGCGATCCAGATCGAGCCGACCGCCAGCAGATTGCAGCCAAACCCGATCCAGATGGCCTGGCGGGCTCGGCCGAAACCGTACACCTCGGTCAAGATGTCTCCCACGATGTAGACAATTGGAAAGAGGACCACCCCCGCCGGCAGGGTGAGGCCAAAGAGATTGATCAACTTGACCGCGATGATGTTGGAGACGACCAAGGCCGAGCTGAAGACGGCCACGACCGCCGGGTACCAGCGGGGGCCTGGCATTCAGGCCGGCGCCTCCCGGCTCCCATGCTCGGCTTCCACCGTGATCGCGATCCCGCCCCGCGGGTTGAAGGCCCCCCGTACTTGGCACCAATGCGGCTCTAGTGTCGACACCAGGTCATCGAGGATCTTATTGGTCACGTGCTCATGGAATACGCCTTCATCGCGATATGACCACAGGTAGAGCTTGAACGACTTTGATTCGAGGATCTTTTGGTCGGGGATGTATTCAACGCGGATGGTCGCGAAATCCGGCTGGTTGGTGGCGGGGCAGACACAGGTGAATTCGTCCGTTTCCAGCCGAACGACGTATCGGCGCTCGGGATGACGGTTCGGGAAGGTCTCGAGCCGCTTGATTGGCCCGCCCGCCTGTCCCAATAACGTCAGACCCGCTAGGTCAGAAGCCTCGGTCACTGGCGCCTCCCTCAATTCGGCCCGGTGGCGCGAAATGCACCGTCCCGTATAGACTGACGAATTGTAACGTGCCGAATTCTCGGCACGATCCTTGCAGCGGCGGCTAGTGACTGAACCGAGGCCACAGGTGGGTCAAATTCCCGCAGCTTCCCCAACCGTGCTTGTAGTCGACGACGACTCGTCGTATTGCACGATTATCCGCGAATTGCTGGTTCGCAACGGATACCGAGTACGCCTGGCGAACGGGGCGGAGCAGGCCTTCGATCTACTGCAGAGCGAGCGTCCGGACCTGATCCTGGCCGACCTGATGATGCCCGAGATTGATGGGTTGACCTTTATCCGACAACTGCGGGCGACCCCGGCTCAATCCAGGATCCCGACGATCGTCGTCAGCGCCCTGGTCCTGGCCAAGGAGCGAATCGCGGCAGCTCAAGCCGGGGCCGACGCCTTTGTGGCAAAGCCCTTCTCAATCAATCAGCTGCGGTCCGTCATCAATGCGGTGATGGCCCCGATCCGGGGCTAAAGGAAACGCCGCCAGCGTGGCGGAGAGTGGACCCTCTCGGCTCCATCCCACTTACTGGAATAGTGAGCTCCGAATCGCGATGACCTGCCTGCGCAGCCCCTCGTCAGTCTCAAGCCGGTCGGCAATTCGCTCGTAGCCATACATCACTGTAGTGTGGTCGCGGCCCCCCAGCGCCTGGCCGATCCGGGGGAGCGATTCATCGGTCTCCTCCCGAATCAAATACATCGCCACTTGCCGCGGCAGGGCGAGCTGCCGAGTCCGCCGCGGTCCGCACAGGTCGGCTTCCGGCACTTGGAATTGCTGGGCCACGGCGGCGATGATCCTACCGGGGGTCAGCCGGCTGGTCTTGGAGGCCAACTCTGACAGGGAGGCCTCGATCGTCTCCTCCCCCAACTCGGCCCCGGTGAGATCTGCCAGGGCGAAAGCCCGGGTCAGCGCCCCTTCCAGCTCCCGAATGTTGTTTTGGGCTCGGCGGGCAATCAGCTCCAGATGCTCATGTTGAACGGCCCGGCCTGCCCGCTCTGCCTTGGAGCGCAGGATGGCGACTCGAGTCTCGAAATCCGGTGGTTGGATGTCGGCTGCCAATCCCCACTCGAATCGTGAGCGCAGCCGTTCCTCCAGGGTTGCGAATGACTTTGGCGACCGATCGGAGGACAGGACGATCTGCCTGGCCTGTCCGTGCAGCGCGTTGAAGGTGTGAAAGAACTCCTCCTGGGTTGATTCCTTGCCAGCAATGAACTGAACATCGTCGACCAACAGGATATCCGCCTGGCGGTAGCGATCCCGGAATGCGGCCGTGCTACGGGTGCGAATCGCATCGATCAGCCCATTGGTGAAATCTTCCGCGGAGACGTAGACGGGCCGCTGCCCGGCGGCGGCACAGGCATGCGCGATCGCGTGGAGCAGATGGGTCTTCCCGAGACCGACCCCGCCGTAAAGGAATAGCGGGTTGTAGGGGCCCGCCGGATTATCGGCGACCGCCTGGGCGGCAGCCTGGGCCAGCCGATTGCTCTTCCCAACGACGAAATTCTCGAAAGTGTAGCGGGGATTGAGACCGATTTGGAGACTGGCTGGGACGTCCGGGGCGGCCGGTTCCCCCGGGATGACTTCGGGTTGCCAGACCACAAAACGGACCTCCACGGTCCTTCCAGCGATCCCGGTCAGCACCCGGGTGACAATCGGCCCTAGCCGTTCGGCCAACCAATCCCGGGCGAATGCATTCTGCACCCCGACAATGAATTGGCCGTCTTCATAGGCCAGCAACTCTGCGTCGCGCACCCAGGTATCGAAGGCCGCTTTTGGCATCTCGACCTGCAATTGGCCCAGCGCTGCCTGCCAGAGTCGCTCCGCGTTCATGCGGACCTCCGAGAATCGCCCTTCGGGCGAGGAGTGTTCGTCGTTTGAATTGTCTTAGAACGAGCTGTCGGGCTACTTTTCCTGGAGAGGAGGGTAGCGTCGTCTCGATCGCCCGGGTCCCCCATGACCCGCGCGACCCGGATTCTAGCAGAGAGGCTCAAGCCGATCAATGTTCGCGACCCGCGCCAATCTAAAAAGATTCGAAACTTTAAGTGACCCGCGCCTTAACGCAGAACGGCAGGTCTCACTGGCGAGCGAACTCGGTCAGTTTGGCTCGACTGCCCAACCTGGCCGGGCTTCGGGGGGCTGCCCGCCAGATATATGCCCAAGATCGATACCCCGAACCAGGCCGGATCGAGGGCGCAAGGAATCTTAAGAGCTGGAGGTCGGACCGGCTACCCTGACCCTCGCAGGCGAAACCCGGAATCCGCACTTCCAGCGCGCCATCGTTGAGGATTCGTAGTTCGGAAGCAATGAATCACCCGCCGCCGCGCAGAACTAGCGACAACGCCTCGGCGAGACTCGCCGCCGGGCTGACCTTTAGCCCTGCAGGGGCGGGCACGCCGCCGCGAGCGGCCGTGGGAACCACCACTTCCCGAAAGCCGAGTTTCGCGGCCTCACTCAATCGGGCCGGCAATTGCGCCACGCTCCGCAGCTCTCCGGACAGACCCACCTCCCCGACCAGGGCGAGATCGGGGGGCAAGGCCCGGTCGCGAGCGGATGAGGCGATAGCGCTCGCCAGCGCCAGATCTGCCGCCGGTTCGCTGACTTGCAGCCCGCCCACCACGTTGACAAACACATCCTGGTCGGAGAGCTGAATCCCCACCCGCCGACTAAGCACGGCAACCAGCAGCAGCAACCGATTGTTATCCACCCCGTTGGCGGTACGCCGGGGGTAGCCGAACGCGCTCGGGCTGGTAAGGCCCTGCACCTCCACCAACAGCGGGCGGGTGCCCTCCATGGTGATCGCAATCGCAGACCCCGGGGCATCGGCCTTTCGCTCTGCTAGGAATGCCTCCGAGGGGTTCGCGACTTCCAGCAAGCCCGAATTTCCCATCTCGAAAACTCCGACCTCGTTCGTCGGGCCAAAGCGATTCTTGACGGATCGAAGCAAGCGGTAGCTGTGGAACGAGTCCCCTTCGAGGTAAAGCACGGTATCGACGATGTGTTCGAGCACTCGGGGGCCGGCGATGGCGCCTTCCTTGGTTACATGTCCTACCAGGAAGATCGCCACCCCGGATGACTTGGCGGTGGCCTGCAGCCTGGCCGCGCACTCCCGAACCTGGGAGATGGATCCGGCAGCCGAATCGATATCCCCGGATTGGATGGTCTGAATTGAGTCAATCACCGTCAGCAGCGGACGCAGCTCTTCGATATGGCCGATCACCCTTCCAAGGTCAGTTTCGGTGAGCAGATACAGCTGGTCTTCCGGGGCCGCGCCGTCCGTCAGGCGGGCGGCCCGATTCTTGATCTGCCCGACCGATTCCTCGCCGGAGACGTACAAGACCGGCCCGCGGGCAGCCATCCCGACGCTTGCCTGCAGCAGCAGGGTTGATTTGCCGATTCCGGGGTCCCCCCCGATTAGCACCAGCGACCCCGGGACGACCCCGCCCCCCAACACTCGGGCGAACTCCGCGATCCCGAGCGGGAGCCGGTCGTCATTACCTGTCTCGATCTGGTCCAGCCGGACTGGCACCTGGCCATACACCGTGGCCGTACTGCTGGGGCGCGATTCCACGACCTCCTCGACCATGCTGTTCCACTCGCCACATTGAGGACAACGACCGAGCGGCTTGGCGGCTGTTCGGCCGCACTGCTGGCACACATACTGGGTCTTTAATTTCGCCATGGCAATTACTGGAGCTCGAACCGATAGGGGTACTTCGAATTATAGCTGGCTGGCAAAGCGGGAGGAAAAAGAAAAGGGCTGCCCATGCCGGGCAGCCCGATGCCAATCTTGGTTCGCCCTAGTTGGCGGCGACCGCCGGTTCTTCCTCACCGGCCCGCTCTCCGGATTTGAGCACTAGTTCCCCGTCTGCGACATCCACGGAAATCGAATCACCATCCACGAACTCGCCGGTGAGCAGCGCATCTGAAAGGCGATCCTCGACCTTGCTTTGGATCACCCGTCGCAGCGGTCGGGCACCCATTTCCGGATCGTAGCCCAACTCGGCGAGCAGCACGCGGGCCGCCTCGGAGGCCTGGAGCGTGATGCTGTAGGCCTCGAGCCGAGTGGCCACTTTGGCCAGCTCCAGATCGACGATTTGCTTGATCTGGTCCATCGTCAGGGCATGGAACACAATGATCGAGTCAACTCGATTAATGAACTCCGGACGGAACTCCTTGCGGAGCGCGTCGGTCAGCTTCTTGTGCATTTCCTGATAAGCCAGGCGTTCTTCCTGCCCTTCATCCCGCTTGGTCGCGAAACCCAGTTCGGTCTGGTGCATGATCAGTTCGGCCCCCAAATTGGAGGTCATCACCACAATGGCATTGCGGAAATTGACCTTGCGGCCCCGCGCGTCGGCCAGGTGACCTTCTTCCATGATCTGCAGCAGCATGTTGTGAGCTTCGGGATGGGCCTTCTCGATTTCGTCAAACACCACGATCGAGTACGGGCGCCTCCGCACTGCCTCCGTCAACTGGCCTGCGTCGTCATAGCCCACATAGCCGGGGGGAGCCCCGACCAGCCGGCTAACGGAGTGCCTCTCCATGAACTCCGACATATCAATCTGGATCAGGGCGTCTTCGCTACCAAACAAAAACTCCGCAAGAGCCTTGTTCAACTCGGTCTTGCCGACCCCGGTGGGGCCCAGGAAAATAAACGAGCCGACCGGTCGGTGCGGATCCTTGAGCCCGGCCCGCGCCCGGCGCACGGCCTTGGAAATCGCCTCGATCGCTTCGTTTTGCCCTATGATCCGCTCGTGTAGCACCTCTTCCATCTTCAGCAAGCGCTGTGATTCTTCTTGGGCAATCTGCATCACCGGGACCCCGGTCCACATCGCCACGACCTCGGCGATGTCGTCAGCGGTGACCCGTGGGCTGTCCTCGCTCCGCTCCCAGCCTGCCCGCAGTTTAGTGAGTTTCTCCTCGAGCTCGTCCGTATGCTCCATCAGCTCTTGGGCGTCATCGTAGCGGGCCTCTTCGATCGCCAGGGCATGCGCTTCGCGGGACTCCCGCAATTGGAGCAGGGTCTCCTGCAGCGAGCGGGCAACCGGGCTCTTGTACATGCGCACCCGGGAGCCCGCCTCATCGATCAAGTCAATGGCCTTGTCCGGCAGAAAACGATCAGTCACGTAGCGGGAGGAAAGGTGGGTGGCGGCCTCCAGGGCCTCATCGGTGATCACGAGCTTGTGGTGATTCTCATAGGGGGCCCGCACCCCGCGCAGAATGTCGATCGTCTCTTCGATGGTGGGTTCGTCGACATACACCGGCTGAAACCGGCGCTCCAGCGCCGAGTCGCTTTCAATGTACTTGCGGTATTCATCCAGGGTCGTCGCGCCGATCACTTGCAGCTCGCCACGCGAAAGCGCCGGCTTCAGGATATTGGCTGCGTCCACCGATGACCCCGCCGAGCCAGCGCCAACCAGCATGTGAACTTCATCGATAAACAGGATGGACCCCGAGGACTTCAATTCGTCAATCACTCGCTTCAGCCGCTCCTCGAATTGGCCGCGATACATGGTGCCGGCAACCAACGAGCCGACGTCCAATTGCAGCACCCGCTTCCCCAGCAGCGGTTCGGGAGTCTCCCCGGCCACGATCCGTTGAGCCAGGCCCTCGACGATCGCGGTCTTGCCGACGCCCGGTTCGCCGATCAAGGCGGGGTTGTTCTTGGTCCGCCGGGCCAGGATCTGGATCACCCGCTCGATTTCCTTCTGTCGCCCGATCACCGGGTCCAGCTTGCCTTCTTCGGCCATCCCGGTCAGATCGGTTGCCAGCTGATCCACCAGGGGGGTCTTCACCTGCGGCTCTTTTCGTTCTCGGCCGGACGCCTGGGTGGCTCGTCGAATGGGGGCCTCCTGCAGCACCCGGCGGGTCTCCCGCCGGATCTGCTCGGGGCTGGTCCCTAGCCGGCGCAGCACGTCCATCCCAACGCCTTCGTTCTGGCGGATCATGCCCAGCAGCAGGTGTTCGGTCCCGATGTAGTGATGCCCCATCCGGCGGGCCTCTTCGATCGCCATCTGGAGGACTTGTTCGGTACCGGGCGCCAGCTCGATCCGGCTCCCTGCGTTGCGGCCGACACCGGTCAGGCGTTCGACCATGTCCTTCACCCGAGCAGGGTCCAGCCCGAGATTCCGCAACACCCGCCCGGCGACGCCCCCCTCCTCCCGGATGAGCCCGAGCAGCAGGTGCTCGGTGCCAATGTAGTTGTGATGCAGCCGCTCAGCCTCTTCGTGCGCCAGGCTGAGCACTCGTCGGGCCCGTTGGGTGAAGCGCTCCATCTTGTCGGCCACGAACTGTTTTCTCCTTGACGATTACTGACTCATCGCATTCTACCAAAGAGTGCACTCTGGCACTCTCGGTAGCTAGTCCTATCCGATCAATTCTCTGCTTCGGTCTCGGCTGGGAGCTGCTCCCCCTGTTTAGCCGCGACTTCTTGAATGGGTTCCTCTTCGAGCCCAGCCAATTCCGCTTCCGCCTCGAGTTCGGCATCGAAATCCATGACCGGCTCTACCTGCCTTTGTTCTTGCACCGCGGATGCCCAATCCTGCTCGACATAATCGGCCGAGTCGACCCGCCGCAGGCTCAGGCCGATTCGCCTCCGTTCGGGCTCCACTCGCAGCACCCGCAAGGTCAGATCCTGACCCTCCTGCACCGCCTCGCTGGGGTGCAGGATCCGTTGATCGGACAGCTCAGAGATGTGAACCAGCCCCTCGATCCCATAGTCTTCGAGGCCGGCCAAGCTGGCAAAGGCCCCGAATTTCGTCAGTTTGGTGATCTTACCTTGCACTAACTTACCCTCGCCGTATTTTTCCTGGATCAACTCCCAGGGATTGGCCTCAAGCTCACGGATCGAGAGGCTGATCCGATTGCGCTCTGGATCGACTCCCAGCACCTTCACCTGGACCTCGTCACCGATGTTTAGAACTTCCCGGGGGTTGTTCACTCGTTTCCAGGAAATCTCCGAGACATGCACCAGTCCGTCCGCCCCGCCGATGTCCACAAAGGCGCCAAAATCGGCCAGGCTGATAATGTGCCCGGTTCGCACCTCGCCCACCGTCAATTCTGAAATCAACCGTTCCTTAAGAGCCTCCCGCGACTCGCGAGCAGCCGATCGCTCGGAGAGGATCAGCCGGTTTCGTTGACGATCCACTTCGATTACTTTGCTGACAATTTGCTCGCCGACCATTCTGCCCCAGCGCTGGTCGGGAGTGTCCCCCTCGGCCCGTCGCCGGCGTGGCAGGCTGACTTGGGAGGCCGGCATGAAACCCCGCAACCGGCCCAACGTCACGATCAGGCCCCCTTTGTTATAGCCGGACACTTCCCCCTCGAAAATCTCCTTGCTACCCAACAGCTCTTCAGCTTTCGACCAATCTTGCTCTTCTTCCGCTCGGGCCAGCGAAAGCTCAGGCGCGTTCCCGCCGCCTGAGCGCAGCACATAGACGCTAATCTCCTTGCCAACTCCGAGCATGGCGCGCTGATCCGGGCTGAGATTCTCTAATTCCCTGGCCGAGATAATGCCCTCTGACTTCGCCCCAATGTCGACCAATATGTCGGTCTCGGTGACCCGGGCGATCGTCCCAGTTCGGATTTCGCCGCGGCGAGGAGCTTCCAGCTCATAATCCTGGGATTCGAGCAGGGCGTCCATCGGATGGACCGGCGCCACCTTCAGCGGATCGCCGTTTGGTGTTCGCTCTTCTTCAGAGTCTTGCATCGTTGCTCATGAGCCTGGCCAGAACGTTGATTATAAAGGCTAGGAATGAGCTTTGGCAACCTGCCTCGATTCTCGAGGGGGTATAATGCCGCGCGGCCGAGACCTAACGGTCAAGAAACTACCAGCCTATGGCGCCGGTTTACCCCTTTACTGCCATTGTCGGACAAGAGCGCATGCTGCGTGCGCTCGTCTTGAACGCCGTCAATCCACGGATTGGCGGAGTGCTCATCCGAGGCGAGCGGGGGACAGCAAAGTCCACCGCAGCCCGGGCCTTGGCGGCCTTGCTCCCCGAAGTCAAGGTCGTGGCAGATTGTCGGTTCAGCTGCGACCCCGACCAGCCGATGACCTGGTGCACGGAGTGCCGGGAGCGGGCGTCCGCCGGCGAACGGCTGCCGACGGCCGTCTTCCGTACTCCTTTTGTCGACCTCCCGGTTTCCGCCACAGAGGACCGGGTGGTAGGCACTCTGGATATCGAGCGCGCCATCAAGGAAGGTGAGCGCCATTTTGAACCCGGGGTGCTGGCCTCGGCCAACCGGGGATTGCTCTATATTGACGAAGTCAATCTGCTGGACGACCACGTGGTGGATCTGCTTTTGGACTCGGCCGCTCTGGGTATGAACATCATTGAACGCGAAGGGATTTCATTCACCCACCCCTCGCGTTACATCCTGGTCGGCACGATGAACCCGGAGGAGGGCGACCTGCGGCCCCAGCTGTTGGACCGCTTCGCACTCTCGGTCGACATCCGGGGATTGGCCGATCCGTGGGACCGGGTGGCCATCATGGAGCGCAACCTGGCTTTCGAGACCAATCCGGAAGGCTTCCGAGAAGAATGGATGGAGAAGGAGCTGGCGCTCTCTAAGAAGATCGAGGCCGGCCGCCGACTCGTGGATTCGGTCACCTACCATGGGCGCGACTTGCACGCCATCGCCGGACTGACCTCCGCCCTGCGGGTGGACGGGCATCGGGCCGATCTGGTCATCTTGAAGGCCGCCAAGGCTCATGCCGCCTTCGAGGGCCGCCGGGCGATCGAAGAGACCGACATCGCCCGCGCCGCAGAATTAGCCCTTCCCCATCGCCTGCGCCGGGGTCCGTTCCAGCAAGCGGAATTCAAGTTGGCCGATATTGAAGAGCGCCTCGAGCAGATCCGGGCGGAAGGCATGCCCGCTGAGCCGGAGCCGAAGGAAGAGCAGGAACCGCCCCGAAAAAAAGTCGGCGCCCGGGCGTAGCCCGCGACACCGAACAGCGCACCAAAGACCTCGGTCAGGCCAAGCCGGTTGAGCAGACCGTCGTCGACTCGCTGCAGGCCCGCTGGTGGGAAGGCGGCGACAAAGTCAAGACCGGCGACTCCTTCATTCCCCGCCGAATCGAAAACCCAATTGATCGACTGACCCGCAAGCAGAGCGGGCGCCGTACCCAGACCCGTTCTGACCGGAAACGCGGTCGCTACATTTCTGCGAGGCCGGTCACCGAGTCAACGACCGATATCGCCTTCGACGCGACCATCCGGGCCGCGGCCCCCCACCAAAAACGGAGGGCCAAGCAACGCAAGCAGGTCGCCTTTGCGATCGAGCCCACCGACCTGCAGCGGAAGGTCCGGGTTCGTAAGGCGGCCAATTTGATCCTCTTCGTCGTCGACGCTTCCTGGTCGATGGCCGTCGCCGAACGGATGTCGGCCACCAAGGGAGCCATCCTGTCGCTGTTGACCGACGCCTATCAGCGGCGCGACCGGGTGGGACTGGTGGTCTTTCAGAAGGACCGAGCCCTCACGGTGCTTCCTCCGACCAACTCCGTTCAACTTGCCCACCGGGCGCTCGCCGACATTCCGGTCGGCGGCAAGACTCCCCTTTCGGCCGGGCTCAGCTTGGCACTGGAGCTCTTCGAGCGCGAACGGCTGAGTCATCCGGAAGTGCTCCCGCTGATGATCCTGCTGACCGACGGCGCGGGCAACGTGTCTATCGGGGATCTGCCGCCTCAAGCGGAGGCACTGTTGATCGCCGACCGATTCCATGCCAACGCGATCCGCTCGGTAGTGATCAACATGGAGCACGCGGCGTTCGACCAGGGCCTTGCCCATGCGCTGGCCGATCGGCTGGACGCCCCGTGTTACACCCTCCAGCAGCTCAAGGCCGACCACCTGTATCGCACGGTGCGGCACGAAATCAACGGCACCCAGGAGTAGCCCCGCCGGCAGGCGAACGGATGACCCCGCCAGCTTCGCTTTTCAAGACTCAGGAACTTTCTTCGGACACCTGGAGCGATTTCGCGAAGCTCTTTGCCAAGCACGGCGGGGTGCAGGCGGGGTGTTGGTGCATGTTCTATCACCGACCCGGGCCGCTGCGCCCAGCGGCCGGAAGCCGGCTCGACTGGGAAAGCCGGAACCGAAGCGACAAACGCGCCCTGGTCCGGGGAGGAAGCTCGCACGGGATCCTGGTCTACGCCGGAAATCAGCCGGTGGGCTCGTGCCAGTACGGTCTCAAGGAAGAACTGCCGAGGATCGACGCGGGACGCAACTACCGCAAACTTGACCTTCCAAACGACGCTGACAGGCTATGGCGAATCACGTGCTTCTTCGTGGACCGGGACTACCGCCGGCAGGGAATCGCCCAGCTCGCGCTGCGGGCAGCTCTCGAGTCGATCCGGCGAAAAGGAGGCGGAATCGTCGAGGCCTATCCGGTCACAAACTGGAAGGCCGTGCCTATCTGGTTCGGGTCGGTCGAAATGTTCGAACGGGAAGGCTTCCAGAAGACCGCTCAGCTTGGGCGCAGCACGCTGGTGATGAGACGCTCGCTTTGAACGGTCAGCTCGGTCCCCGCCGCAGCTTGCTGCGCAGTCGCCGGAGTCGGTGGTCGATTTCCGCCTCTGTCTGGCGGCGCCGCCAACCCACCGGCCGTCTCGCCAGCGAGGAGCGCGCATGCTCCGCCCAGTCTAGCGCCTGCTGGTAGGAGCCGACCTGCCACTCGTAGTATTTGGCCAGCTCAAGGCAGGGAGTCGGGTCGTCCGGCGCCAGCTTATGCCAGGAAACCCAGGCAGCCAGCGCTTGCTTGGGCTGCCCGGACCGCTTGAGATGGTCGGTATAGCGCCGAAGCGCCTCCGTCCGCAGCTCCACTTTGCCGGCGCTCTCCACCGCGGCTCGATAGGCGGCCTCGGCTAAACCGTCCCGGCCGGACGCTTGGTGCCAGCGGGCAACCGCCAGCGCTTCCTCGCCCGACAGCTCCGCCGGGTCCGGCCGGCGATAGCGGTCGAGCACCCCAGAAGCTAGCCCGACCAAGGTAAGGATGTCGACCGAATTGTGGTAAATCACGCGGCGCATGTCAGAAGCGTCGCCGGTCCGTAGATAATCCAGGTACATCCCTGGGATCAGCTCGCCGGGCACATCGTCATCCGCTCGGGTCAGGTGCAGGATGTGCTGCTCAAGAGTCGCTAGGCGGCAGTCCTCGAGGCTTTTCCGCCACAACCGACGGGACGGATAGAGCAGATCGAAGTGCGGCCACTCGTTCAGCCGCCAGCGCTCGCGCAGTGCAATCGTCGAACGCGCTTCCAGCAACGGTAAATCGAATACCCGCCCATTGAAGCTCACAATGCCTTCCATCTGCTCCAGGTCCAGCTTCACCAGGCGCAGCATCGCAGCCTCTTCATCCGGATCCCGCATGAAGTACTGACGCAGCCGGAACCCGGAAGGCTGAAAGGTCCCGACCCCTACCAGGAATCCCAAAGTCCCCGCCCCACCGGCCAGGCCGGTTGTCTCCAGGTCCACGAAGGCCAGGCTTCCCAGACGAGTCGAGCGCAGCTTGTGATCCCCGGCCACCTCGGCCGCCAGGCCTGGCTCGAAGGCCAACAGGTCGTGCAATGCGACCCGCCCATGTTGGTGGCTTAGCGGAAAGCGGCTCTCAAGCCGGTAAGCGACGCCTAGGGGAGTCTGAACTTCCTCGCCTGGAGGTAGTGCGGATCTTTTCGAACGTTGAGTCCGGGGGGCCGTAGCCGGCGGTCGGTGCCGGGCTCCCCGCCGCTCCAGCCGTTTGAGCCGGCGCCTTAGGTTGCTGTCCATATTCGGTTGAATCGCCCTTAGCCCTGGCTCCGATTGGGCAAAAGGTCATCCGGCGGCAGTGACATTCTGCAATTCCGGCCGCCTCGAGACCGGAGCTATTATAGGACGGGAGACAGAGCCATTTCGCTCACCACTGTCTCCTCCTTTGGCGAATGCCTCCACCGGGTTGTCGCTCACCGCACCGGTGGAGGCTGTTTACTTGGCTAGCTTTCGCGGTCGCAGATTGGAAGGACGATCGTAAAAGTCGTCCCCCGGCCAGGAGTGGAGTCCACCCAGATCCGGCCATCGTGAGTGTCAACAATCGACTTCACGATTGACAGCCCGAGGCCGGTCCCCGGCAGATCTTGCGGCACATTGCTGCCCCGAAAGAACTTGTCAAAGAGGTAGGGTTGATCGGCCGGAGGCACCCCTGGCCCGCTGTCGTGCACCCGCAAGATGATCTGGTCACCCTCTGAATTGGCCTCGATTCGGACCTGACCGCCGGGGGGTGTGTACTTGATCGCATTATCCAGCAGGTTTCCGATCATCTGGCGCAGCCTGATTGGGGCCCCCATGACCAACGGGAGATCATCTGGAAGATCGGATTGAAGCACCAGGCCCTTGTTGCTGGCGATCCCCCGCATGCTCTCCAGAGCGTAGCGGGCCAGGACCGAGACCGGCGTTTTCTCTTTGGCCGTATCGAGCCCGGCCTCGATCCGCCCCAGATCCAGCAGGTTGCTCACCAGGTCGGTGATCTGCGCGACGCTCAGCTGCACCCGGCGGATGAACTCTTCCTGCTGCGAATTCAGCTCTCCAGCCCGCTGAATCAGCTCGACATAGCCCAGAATTGCCGTCAGCGGCGACCGTAAATCATGTGAAACGGTTGTGACGAACTCCGACTTGATCCGGTCCAGTTCTTTGAGGTGGGTGATGTCCTGCATGACGATCGCCTGGCCGATGCCTTCAATCGGGGTGCGCTGGGCGCTGAAGACCCGGCCATCGCCGATCTCCACCTCTTCTCGTTTGGGGACCTTCCCCGAGATCCGCAGCATCGATAGCAGCTTCGGTTCCCTGATAATGTCGGAGACTAGTCTCCCCGGCCAATCTCCATTGACTCCGAAAGCCTCCCGGGCCGAGCGGTTCATGATCAGCAGCCGATTGTCCGGATCCACCACGATCACCCCGTTCTCGACCCGGGCCAGAATGGTTTCCATCTTGCGCCGTTGCGCCTCGCTGCTGTTGAAGAGGCGCGCATTTTCAATGGCGATCGCGGCATAGTCCGCCATCGCCACCATGATCGAGACATCCTGCCGGGTGAGGGTTCCACCTGCCTGCCGGTTGTCCACCCCCAGCACTCCGATCGTTCGGCCCCGCACCCGCAGCGGTACGTAGATCAAAGAGTGGACCAGGTAGGCGGTCTTGATCTTCTGCGGCGTCCGCTCATCCAGCAGCACCGGCTCGCCGCTCTCAATTACCTGACCGGCCAGCGAGTCATCGACCGGCAGGCGGAAAGTGCGGGCAAACTCATCGTCGAAGTTCTTGGAGGCCCGCATATACAGGTCGCCGGTGTCGTCATCCATCAGCAGCAGGCTGCCTTCTTCGGCTCCGGTGAGTCGCACAGCCGCCTCGACCACCGCGGTCAGGACATCGCTGTGGTCCAGCAGGGCCGTCACCGTCCGCCCGACCTGGGTGAGTGCTTCCAGACCTTTAAGCCTGTATTGCAGTTCGTCGGCGGTCGACTCTTGGCTCATCTCATGCGGGACTTGTTACCGCGGTCGGCCGGGTTCGCCGGTCAGCATGACCTAAGGTGCAACTATCCTGCCAGCAGCAGAACCTCTGCACCCACCAGAATGAACCTAGAATGGTACTCGCGTTTCGGGAAACTGTACTCAGTTGGAGGAGGGGGCGGTCTGGAGATGGGGCATATCGTCCAGTTCCTTGAGCAGGGACTGGAGGTCCGTGATTAGGACCTGCAGTCGTTTGCGCTGAGAGGGATTCTCGGAACTCTCCAACAGGCCGGGCAGCTGCTCGTGCAGCCCCTGTAACGTCTTGCGCACCCGTTCGACCCATGCCACCTGGTCCTGCAAGCCGGTCCGAGTCTCATTCACGACCTCCTGCAGCTGCTCTGCCCGACCGGACAGCGCCTGGAAGAGGCGGGTATTGACCAGGGATATGGACGCATAATCGGCGACCGCTTCCAGCATTCGCTGGTTCGGCTCACTGAATGGCTTGGCCTGTTCCCGGGCCACCGTTATCACCCCAATTGCCTGATCCCGGGCCTTGATGGGCACGACCAGGGCAGCCTTGGCGAAGCGGGCGATCTTGAACTGCTCCAGCCCTTCGGAGTGGATATTCAGACTCTCTGCAGACAGCATCACGAGTGAACTCACTCCGTCGTCCCAGGGTTGGTGCAACTTTCCTACCAGCGCTCGAGGCATTCCGAGTTGGGCCCGCAGGAAGAGCTGGCCCCGGTCATCATCCAGGAGCAGCACCCACCCCATATCGGCGTTGGTGACGTTCAGACTGCTCTGCATCAGCTTGTCGAATAGTTCGCGCTGGTTTGTGATCAGGGTCACGGCCTTGCCGATTCCATAGATCGTGGTCAGTTCTCGCACCCGCTGCTCGAGCTGGCGGGCGCTGTCCGCCAATTGGACAGACAATTGCTCGCTCTCATGGCCCAGCCGCACCTCTTTAAGCGCTCGCTCGATGGCGGCCAGCACCTCCGCCTCTCGCAATGGCTTTACCAGATAGTCGCGGGCCCCCAGCCGAAAGGCCTGGATAGCGTCTGCCTCCCGACCTGCTTCGGCGGTGACCAGCACCGGGACATCGATCCCCTGCGAGCGAAGTGCGACCAACAGGTCCTTGCCGCTCAGGCCGGGGAGGTCCAGACTGGCCACAATAAGGTCGGGAGCCGAGCCGACGGCCTGTTGGATTGCCTCGCCCGCACTCTCCGCGGTGGATACCCGAAACCCCAGCGGCTCCAGCACCTGCCGGGCGAGCAGGTCCAGCACGTCTGGGTCCTCGTCCACGATCAAGACCCGCTCCGGTCGGGCAGAGGCGGTCATCTTGCGAATGATAGCACGGTTCACTGCTTGGCCCTTCGCGCCGGCTGCGATAAGAGTTCCATTAGATCCGCCAGCTTTGCTTGACTTGGGTTTCTCCGGCAATTTAGAATCAAACTGATGGAGTACAAGGACTACTACCAGATTCTGGGCGTCGGCCGGCAGGCAGACGAGAAGGAGATCAAGCGGGTCTACCGCCAGTTGGCGCTTAAATACCACCCGGATAAGAACCCCGGTTCCGAAGAAAAGTTCAAAGAGATCAACGAGGCCTATGAAGTTCTCGGCGATCCGGAAAAGAGGGCGAAGTACGATCGGTTGGGGAGTTCCTACCGGGCCTGGGAACGAGCCGGCGGACCGGGGGGATTCGACTGGTCTCAATGGGTCGGCGGCAGACCTGGCGCTACCCAGGTTCAGGTGGATGATTTGTTCGGCGGGGGGTTCTCGGATTTTTTCGACGGCGTCTTTGGACTAGGAGGCCAGCGGCAGCGCCGCGGCCGAAACCTTGAACAGCCAATTGCCATTTCGTTAGCCGAAGCCTATCGCGGAACGACCCGCACCTATCAGCGCAACGGCCGGCGCCTGGAGGTCGAAATCCCGGCGGGGGCCCGCAGCGGCACCCGAATTCGATTGGCGGGGGCGGGCGAGGGTGACCCAGGCAGAACGGGCGACCTCTACCTGAAGGTTCAGGTTCTCGATGAACCAGGGGTCAAACGGCGGGGTGACAATCTGCACCAGGAATTCCAGGTGGACCTATACACCGCAGTTCTGGGCGGAGAGGTCGAACTTCAGACTATTCAGGGTCCGGTGCTGCTCCGGGTCCCGCCCGGAAGCCAGCCCGGTCAGACCTTTCGACTGCGCGGCCGGGGAATGCCAAAGTTGGGCATCCCTGCTCAGCACGGCGATCTCTTTGCCAAGCTTCAGGTGGTTCTGCCCGCAGAGCTCGGCGAAGACGAGCGGGCGCTCTTCGAGCAGCTTGCCGCACTCCGTAAGCGAACGCCTTGATCGAAATCCATTGATTAAAAGAAGGGACACCATGGCTCGAGCCAAACTAATCCTGGCTGCACTGGCGGTCGCTGCGTTGGCCTGCAGCTTTTTCCCCACGGCCGCGGTCGTTGCCCCAACCGTTGAGCCGGCGATCCTCCCAGTCGCAGCCCCGCCTTCGGTTGTCGTGGAGGCACCCGCTGAGCTGTTGCTTGCGCCGCAAGGCCTGGTTGAGCTCTATGAACGGGTGAACCCTGGGGTCGTCACCATCTATGTATTCGGGCCCCCCCACCCCGCCAATATTCCCTTAGGGCAGGGTTCTGGCTTCGTGATCGACGCTGCGGGACACATCGTGACCAATCAACACGTCGTTGAAGGGGCCGAGGAGATCGAGATCGACTTTGCTTCTGGTTTCAGAGCCTGGGCGACGCTGCTCGGCACCGACCCGGATTCGGATCTGGCCGTCCTGCAGGTGGACGCTCCGGCCTCTGAGCTGGTCCCGATCCCCCTGGGGGATTCGGACACGGTGAAAGTGGGCGAACAGGTAGTGGCCATTGGCAATCCGTTCGGCCTGTCGGGGACCATGACCGTGGGAGTTGTGTCCGCCATCGGCAGGGTGCTGCAGTCTGAACGACAGGCGCCCGGCGGCGGTTCCTTCAGCGCGGGCGATCTCATTCAGACCGATGCCGCCATCAATCCAGGCAACTCGGGCGGTCCGCTGCTCAATCTGAGCGGACAGGTGATCGGCGTCAACCGGGCCATCACGACCGAGAGTTTCAGTGCTTCGGGAAGCGCGGTTAACTCCGGGGTGGGCTTCGCGATCCCCATCAACATCGTCCGCCGAGTGGTGCCGGCCATCATCGAGACCGGCAGCTATGACTATCCCTACCTCGGGATTACCAGCCTGGGAGACAGCAATCTGAACCTGCGTCAGCTCGAACTCCTGCGGCTTCCACCGGAAACGGTCGGAGTCTATGTGACCTGTGTGGTGCCGGACGGCCCGGCTGAGAAGGCTGGCCTGATTGGAGCGGGGGCCTGTGGGGCGGATCAACAGCCGGGCGGCGATGTGATCACCGCCATTGACGGCCAGCCGGTGTTCAGCTTCAGCGACCTGATCTCTTACCTGGTATCCGAGGTCGGGGTCGGCGACCAGATCGTACTGACCGTGCTGCGGGATGGAGTGCCGGTAGACCTCTCGCTGATCCTAGAGCCTCGACCGTAGGGAAGGGCGAACTCGGCGAACCCGTTCCCCTCAGCTCCCAAACTGATCGCGCTCGAGTTCCAGCAGCGAGTTGGCTAGGATTTCGAGGTCGCGCTGAGCCGCAAAGATGTCCGGCTCCATCTCTTCCAGAGCAAGTGCAAGCCGTTCCTGCAGAGCGACTATCGTCGAGGCCTCGCCCGGCCCAAGCTTTTCTCCCAGATCCTCGAGGGCCCCGGAGGTATTCTCCAGCGCAGCTTTGGCCGCGATCGGGTCTTCCTGGGCAATTCCGAGCTGAGCGCTGGTGACATCGATCAACACCCGCAGCAGGGCCAAGCGGCCTGCGGTTTCCTGAAGCTCGGCCCGGAGCACCTCGTTCTCAGTCTGGACTCCCAGTAGTTCATCCACTGCGGCCTGAAGTTGGTCTCGCTGGGCTTCGACGGTCGCCAGACCTTGCTCCAGCACCTGTACTTGATTGATCCGCGGCCGGACCTGATTGAACCAGGTCGCTGCCACCCCCAGGCCAAAGACCGCTACGATCGCAGACGCCCAGCGCAGTGCTCGGCGCAGAAAGCGACCAAAGCGGCTCTCGGGCTTAACGGCAGCTCCCGGTCGTTCGGGCTCGGCCCTCATCGATTCTGCGGAAGTCTTATCTGATTGATCCATCTTCGGTTCTCCTTAGC
>CAZPZD010000015.1:43392-45228 GCA_964590515.1 uncultured Anaerolineaceae bacterium
AGCCCTCGTCCGGCTCGACCAGCAGCTTCCAGGCGATTTCGATGTCATCCGCCGCAACCAGCGGTCGGGTGTTCAACTCGATTAGTGCAAAGTCCAGCCGCTCGATGGCGGCCTGGAAGTTATCCTCCCCCGGCTGTTCGGCCGCCAGGGGTTGCAGCAATTCCCGAGCCCGCTCCACTTCGGCAATCGCCAGCCCGAGGTTGTTTTCCACCAGCCACAGCCGGGCCCGCACCAGGGAGAGCATCGCGCGGGTCAGCTGCAGATCGCGTCGCAGTTCCGCGGCGGGCGGGTCGGCGTCTATTCGTTGGGTCAGTTGGTCGAGCCGGTCGCCCAGGGTCGTGAGCTGGTTTGCCAGCTTATCTTGCCCGCCTCCCTGATCGTCAAGCTGGGCTTGCAGATCCTCGAGCCGACCTTGCAGTTCAGCCACCACCTCCCGTTGCTCCGTTAGCCTGCTCTCCGCTTCCGGCAGCTGAGCTTCCAGGGTGGCAATCCGGGCAGAATTCTGTCGAGTGGGCTCCCCCAACTGCCGCACGGCGAACGTCACTCCGAAATACGCGCCTGCCCCAAGCGCGACTCCCAGGAGGACCACGAGGACAAGCCGCAGCAAAACCTTGCTGACCCGCGCCAGGAGCGCGGGTTGGGGCTGCTCCTCGCTCCCTGCGGTCGGCTCAGACTGACCCGCGGTCATCCGGGATCCAAAGCCGAGGCGACCTCGGGCGCGCGACGAAGGCCCTCACCAGCAACAGTCCTACCAGAAAGCCGCCGACGTGGGCCCACCAGGCGATTCCGCCAAAATCACCGATCGCCCCAAGCGAGAGCAGACCTTGGGAGAGTTGGGTGAAAAACCAGATGCCGATGAACACGATGGCCGGGACGTCGACAAACCAGGGCAAGAAGAAGAGCGGGATGAAGGTGGTCACCCGGGCCCGGGGAAAGAGGATGAAATAGGCGCCCAGCACGCCCGCAATCGCACCGCTGGCTCCCACGGTTGGAATGGTTGAGTCGGGGCTGGAGACCGCGTGGGCCAGCCCGGCGACCGTGCCGGCAATCAGATAGAAGCCCAGGTAACGACCCGATCCCATCTGATCCTCGACGTTGTCGCCGAAGATGAAGAGGGTCCACATGTTGCTGAGCAAGTGAAACCAGCCACCATGCAAGAACATCGAGCTGAACAGGGTCAGCCCGGCCAACGGCTGTTCGAAGGAGAGCCGCGCCGGCACTACGCCATACCCACCCAAGATTCGCTCGTATCCGCTTGGGCCGAGCGAGGTGACGAAGAGAAAGCTGAGCACGTTGGCCGCGATCAGAGCGTAGTTGACGACCGGGAAGCGCCTCGATCGGACCGCGTCTCGAATTGGAAACAGTGAATGATCCTCCGGCTGGGGGGGGGAAACAAATGGGCGGCGAGCGCCGCCCATTGTACCCCATGCGATTCGGGGGAGTTACTTCGCCTTGACCTCGATCCGCTTCGGGCGGGCCGCCTCGGTCTTTGGCACCCTCACGGTCAGCAGCCCGTTCACGACTTTCGCCTCAGTTCCCTCGGCATCGATCACCTCCGGCAACTGAATGCGCCGGTAGAACCCGCCGGACCGGTCGAGCTCGCTGATCAGAGCTTCGCCGGCGCCAGCTTGCTTGTATTCTCCGCGCAAGGTGACCAGGTCCTCGAGCACCTCGACCTGCAGGTCTTCGGCCACCATTCCCGGCACCTCAGCGGTGATGAGATAGGCCTCGTCATCGGCCCGGACTTCGATCGGCAAGCGCCGCCCACCATTGAAATCCATCGGGTGGCGAACCAGCCGGTGTCCCGGAGTGCCCCAGTAAAGACGCATCATTTCT
>CAZPZD010000015.1:45328-49637 GCA_964590515.1 uncultured Anaerolineaceae bacterium
GTGATGCAGCAGTTCAACGTTCCCAGCGAGTACGTGGATTTCACGGTCACCCCAGAGACGGCCGCCTTTGATTCGCCGGTCTACCTTCGGTTGGGTGGCCTGAGCACCGGCGCCCTGGCCCCGATCAACCTGGATTCAATTCATCCCGATCAGGCCACGGTAGCGGTCGTTACGGTGCTCGGGGTTTCTGAAGACCAGGCCCAACAGGCCGGCCAGACGAGCGAATGCGAGGTTGTGATCGGCTGGGACGCCGTGAACGCTACGACCCTTAATGCAGCCGAACCGTTTCGGCCTTAGTCCGAGCGCCCCAGCTCACTTCGACCGATCCGGCCTTCAGCGGTGGTGTTCCAGCAGCCACAGGTAGAGCTGCGGGTCCCGATAGGCCCGTTCGAACGTGCCGAAGTGGCCTTCATCTTCGTAAAGAGTCCACTGAACCTCGCCTAGACAGGAGGCCTTCAGGGCCAGGGTGTTGAGGCGGGAGGCCTCCGGATCAGACAATTGATCCTGCGAACCGTGAATGGCCCAGACTGCCAGATCCTTCATCCGGCAGAGGGTCTCCTCTCCAGGCGGGAACGGGGTGCGGTATCCGCTTCCAGAAACCGAGATCATGGCTGCAAATCGTTCGGGGTAGGTGGTGGCCAGATACCAGGCGCCGAAGCCCCCCATGCTTAGACCGGTGAGATACACCCGGTCAGGATCCACTCGGTACGTCTCGAGCACTTCTCCAATCAAGGCATCCAAGATGGGCAGCGCATCCTCGGTCCACCAAGTTCCCCCGGGAGAAGCTTGCGGGGAAACCACGATGAACGGGAACTGCTCCGGCTGCTCGCCGGCCTGCAAGACTGCCGGCAGACCGTAGCTCAGCACGAAGGCCGAGTCGTAGTCATCATCTCCGGATCCGTGCAGGAACAGGATCAGCGGCCAGAGAGCGTTGGGGGTCTGGTCATATCCGCTCGGTAGGTAGAGCAGATAGCGCATCTCCTCATGGATCGTCGGCTGCCCGTCCAGCATACCCGGGACCGCGAAGGTGGCCTGGAGTTGAACCCCCGTCGGCAGTTGTGGCTCCAGCTGGATCACGTTCTCGGGCTGCGGCGTCGGCTGAGTCTCAGGCTGAGTGCCACGGCAGGCGGCCGTCAGCGCGGCACCCGTTAGCAAATAGGCACCGATTCTACCGATCGATATCATGTTCAAAGATTGTTGAATTGAATACCATGGGCAGCCGAGGCCCGCCCACCCGCACAGGTCCGGCCGAGCAGCCTCAGCCGGAAAGGCCCAGCATCCTGAATGGCGCGTAGAGAATGTCGGGGAAGTAGATATCCATGATGAAGAGAGTAACTGCGCAGATGACGATCAACACCAGACAGCCGGCTCCGGCAAGCACCCAGCGCCTTGCGCCGCCGCGGGGGGCCGGCTCGATAGGCAGTGGAGCTGGCTCGGCGGGTTGCGGGGTCCGGGCCTGGATCGCCTCGGGCGAGGGGGCCGCGCCGTGCCGGACCGCCCCAGCCATCACCGTTCGCGCCGCTTCCGGCGAGGTCGCCTCAAAACTTAAGGTCACGTTCTGGCCCATCCCCAGCAAATCCCCTGGCGAGAGCACCCGGGGGGCGACCAGCCGTTCACCATTGACGGTGCTCCCGTTCGTGGAGCCCAGGTCTTCTATGACGTAGCCCCCCGGGGTTCGGGTTACCCGGGCGTGCTGGCGAGAGAGCTCCGCATCCCCGACGGTGATGTCGTTGGTTACGTCTCTGCCGACTAGGGTGACTTCCTTGGTTAAGTCGAAGGCAGTCCCAGGGTTGGGGCCGGTCTTGACGATCAAACGGAAGGCAGCTTCAGCCATGGCCTCCCTCTCCTTTGGAAGCGGTAGTGTACAGGCCCTCGAAATTCACGTCAACCGTCACCGGCCCGGACCTTGAGACTCAAGCCCTCCACTCCGATCACCTTGACATCTTCCCCTGCCGGCAGAGAGCTTGAGCGGTCTTCGAGCTTCGCCGACCATAACTCACCGGCCACCTGCACCATCCCGGTCGGAGCCAGCTCGGTCTTAGTGATTCCGGTCCGCCCGATCAGTGTCTCTTGGCCGACCTCGACCCGCCGGCGTTGGGCCGCCAGTGCGAAGGTCACGATGGTCAGGAAGACAGCCGAGATGGCGAGCCCGGTCACAACGACCAACGGGACCGACACCCGCTGAAATGCCGGCGTCCCCGGAGAGTTGAACAGAATCAGTGCCCCGCCAATGAAAGAGGCCACCCCGGCCGCGGTGAGCGCTCCATGGGTCGGCGCCTTGATGTCCAGGATGAATAGCACGAAGGCGGTGGCGAGGAAGATCAGCCCAGCCCAGTTCACCGGCAGCACGCCAAGCCCAAAGGCACCCAGCGCCAGCGACATCACTCCAATGAAGCCTGCCACCCACCCGCCGGGGCTGGAAATCTCGATCAGAATGGACTGCACTCCGATCGCCATCAGCAGGAAAACAATGTTGGGGTTGGTCAGGGTCCCCAGCAGCTGCTCAATGAAGGTCTGTTCGACCACGATCAACCCGGCGCCCGTGGTGCGGAGCGTGCGAGGGCCGCTTTCCAGTTCGACCGAGAAGCCATCCAGCTGGATGAGCAGGTCATCCAGATCGGCGGAGATGAAATCAATCAGTCCGGCTTGCAGGGCTTCCTCGGCCGAGGCCGCTTTGGCCTCCTCGATCGTCGCTTCTGCCAGCGCGACTGCCGCTTCACCTCGGCGGGAGGCCAGACTGCGGGCCTGCGCCTTCAGGATTTCCTTGGTCTTTCTTTCGATCGTCTCTCCCAGCTCTTCTCCTTGACCTCCAACCGGGCTGGCAGCGCCAATCGCGGTCTCGGGAGCCATGGCGGCCACATGACCGGCGAGGGTAATGACCGTGCCGGCGCTTCCTGCGATGGCTCCCCGCGGGGCGATGTAGATCACAACCGGCACCGAGCTGCCCCGGATGGACTGGATCATCCGGGTCATGAGTTCGACCTGCCCGCCGGGGGTATCCAGGGTCAGGATCAGGGCTTCCGACTCTCGCCGCTCCGCCAGCTGCAGGCCCCGATCGAGGTACTCCAGGGCGGCAGGCGTGAGCGCCCCACTCACGCTCAGCACCAGGACTTCCCGCTCGCTTTGGGCCGCGGCGGTGGAACTCGTGACTAAGAGCAAGCCCAGGATCAGGAAAACGGCGCGGCGCATACAACAATCATTATAGCTTTCGAGACCTATGGAGCCGCACTGCGCACCGTGGCAAACTACCCCCGCTGTATAATCTCGTGGTTCGCTGCCATGCAAATCAACGATCGCTCTAAGTTTCGCGACGAACAAGGCGTCATCACCCTCGAGCACCGCATTCGCGGAACTCTAAAGCATGGGTTCGATTGGTACGGCGAAATGGGGGCCCAGGAGTTCATCACCCGCAAGATCGCCAAGGTGTTAGGCGACGAGCATACCCTCCTGCGCAACGTCCCGTTGGTCGGAACCGACGTGCTGGCCCCGATGATCCTGTTTAGCCCGCAAGGGGTGCGGCTGATCCAGCCCAGTGCGGCTCAGGGCAATTTCCGGGCCAGCGAAGACCAATGGATGTCGTTCAATGGTCGAACCCGCCAATTCAAGCCGGCTCAGCCGAACTTACAGTTCCGGGCCCTGGCCCTGGCCCGCGGACTTCGGCGCTATTTTGAAGCCCAGGGCTTTGCCTTGCCGGAGTTGGAAGCGCTGCTGATCTTCACCAACCCCAAGACCCTGGTGGACCGGTCCAATCCTGAGGCCCGCATCGTACTGGCGGACGCGATCGAACACTTCGCCTCCAGCCTGCAGGAACGGCAGCAAATCATGGACCAGGAGGACATCCAAATGCTGGTGGATGCCCTGCTCACTCCGAAGCTCCCCGAGCCCGAACCGGCGGCCGAGCCGGAAGGGCAGCAGCCGGAGGGGGCGTTCGATTCGCAGGCCCTCCGGCCGATGGACGTCCGCCCCGAGCTTCGTCCGGTTCGCCGGATCGGTTCCTTCAGTATGAAGCAGGCGCTGCTCTTGGGAGGAATGGCGCTGTTTGAATTCGCGGTACTGCTGGCCATCGCCTTCACGGTATTCGGAGACCGGCTGCTCAATTGACTTCCGGCGAGAGGCCCTTCCTCTCTCTGATCATCCCGGCCCACAACGAGGAACATCGGCTCCCCGCGACCCTGGAGCGGGTCCACAACTTCCTGCGCAGCCAGACCTTTACCTCCGAACTGCTGGTCATTGAGAACGGTAGTCTGGATCGAACGGCCGAGGCGGCTGATCGCTTTGCCCGCAGCCATCCCGCGACTCGAGTCCTGAG
>CAZPZD010000016.1:0-44431 GCA_964590515.1 uncultured Anaerolineaceae bacterium
AGTCGATGGCCACACCCAATGCCTGATGACCAGTTTGAAGTCGCTCAAATTCGAGAGATCCGTCGGGAAGTCGGCCGCTTCGGCGGGATCATGCGGCTACTCTTCGTGGCCGAGCGGATTACGGTTGAGGACACGGAGACCATCGCGATGTCCACCGAGTTCGAGTGGCAAGTGAACGTGAAGATCTCCGACAGCGACATGGAGCAGGCCACCCGCAAACTTCACACGGCCGTCCTTCAGGCTCTACTCGCGGATTCTTGGGAGCCGATCGGGACCGATAACCAAGGTCGGGTCATGGCGTTACGGCGCAAGATCGCCCAAGAAGTGCCGGAGGGGGCTTCGGCCGAGCAGTATTCCTGGCAGATCACTCACCCCTGGCGCAGCAAGCAGGAAGCTCGTACTTCCTGACCCGCCGAAGAACTCCCTCTCCGTATTGCCTTCGACCAAAGTAAGCAGCCGTCTTCAAAAGATGAGCGGCGCGAGGAATTCTACCTTGACTGGCATGGCCGTCGATGATGCGCGGGTCCGCTGAACTGAGGGGATTTAGTCGAAGAGTGAATCGTCCCAGCGCTGCTGGGCGACTCGGGTGGGGATCAGAAAAGTTTCGGCGAAGCCGCGCAGATCCTTGCCCTGCCGGCGATAGGCGACGATGAGCGGATCCGGGGCCAGCAGGACTCGAGCAAAGTAATCCTGGCAGTCTTCGAGGTGGCTGAGCAACAGTTCTGGCAATCCCATGGCGCGTCCGTGTCCACTGCCGCCGACCGCAATGAGGATCTCGCGGGAAATCGCGTAGCGCCGTTCGTCGATCGAGAGCTCCCAGGCTCGAGTGGTGCGCCCATTCTGGTAGAGTGGCCGTTCGTAAATCGGGCTCCAGTCCCCATTGGAAGCCCGGATCTTGCTGAACAGCCCGGCGTAGACCGCCGGAGGGCTCTTGAGGATATTCTCGATCCAGATTGGCGGATAAAGCGCGCCTAGATAGTCGACCAGGCCGAGGGCGAGGTTGCGCAGCAGCCACAGACGTTCTTCTCGGTTGATTTGGATCACAATTTCACGTCCTGCATTTCCCTATCCCTGGCCACCCACCAGTATAGGAGCTTGAAAAGCAGGCCACGCTTACAGGTTGCTTACAGGGGTGATCGGGACCCGTCCGGAGGAGGGTGGGGAGAATCTGCTGCTGGTGGCCCACGTGGCCATCGGCGATCCCGGATCCGCCGAATTCTTCGCTCAACAAAGCCTGGTCTCTTTTGCCGGCTCCCAGGTGGCCGCCCGTTTGTTGGTCCCGACCGTGGATCAATTGCTGGTGATCTCACTCAACGCGGAGGGTGACTCGGTCGGGCTCTTGGAAATCAGTGTGCGGCATGCCCTGTTATGGGAGCTCGGAGTGCTGAACGATGCCCAGTTCACCTCCTTCTGGCGAAGCCTCAACCCCTGGGCGTTTCCAACCGTAGTTCTCCGCCTTACCAACCGGGTCAGTCTCGCGCTGAGTCGCTTACCTACCCTTAGTGGGCTCCTTGGATCGGTGTTTGCTCGGTGGGGGTTGACTCGAGCTCGAAACCGTTGTATCATGGCTAACATATAATCCTAGGATACTCAAGTAGTAATTACATCATTATGTTCACGGGCAGGGAGTTCCAGCCAGGAGCTGTTCGGAATTAAAGCCAGAATCGATCGCCGATCTCATACCCCGTACTACCTGCAGCTGAAGACCCAGCTGCAGGAACGTATCGAGCAAGGGGAGTGGCGGCCGGGTGACCGGATCCCGAGCGAGGCGGAGCTTGGCCAGAGCTTCGAGGTCAGCCGCACGGTCGTGCGGCAGGCGCTGCAGGACCTGATTTATCAAGGGCTGGTCGTGCGCCGGAAGGGGAAAGGAACGTTCGTGGCGCAGCCGAAGATTGCGAGCCGCGGCCTGGTCCAGTCCCTGGAAGGCTTCTATCAGGAGCTGGCGGAACGCGGGGTACCGGTTGTCAATCAGGTGCTGGAACAGGTGTTGGTGCCCGCCGACTCCGAGGTGGCAACCAACCTTGGATTGGAACCGTTGGCCCCGGTTGTCAAACTGGTCCGGCTGCGTTTTGTGGAGGGCGAGCCGATAGTGCTGGTTACTTCTTATCTCCCCTACGAGCGCTGCCGCTCGCTGATCCAGGCCAACCTACAGAAGCGCTCCTTATATGCATTCTTGGACGAGGAATGTGGATTGAAGATCGGGCGGGGAAGTCGCAGCATCGAGGCGGTACCGGCCGGCGAAGCCGAAGCCAAGCTGCTCAAGCTGAAAGTCGGGGCGCCGCTCATGCGGCTGCGCAGCGTGAGCTACACCGCCGACGGGGCGGCGTTGGAATTCTTTGACGCCTTGTTTCGGGGGGATCGATCTAGTTTCGAAGTCGAGATCATGGCGATCGCCGGGCATGGCGAACGGCGGGCGCGGCGAAAACGATGAATCAGAATCGGAATCGCGGGGTCGAATGCGCCGATCCGAAGCGGAGCCGACCGAGCCGAGGGGTCTTCAATGTGGGCTGAGGATCAGGTCCGGCGGATCGTCCGCCGGGTGGTGTACCGCACTCTCGGTCGGTCGCCCCGGCCTCAGGCTCGCCGGCTGATCGCGGAGCAGGAAGTGCAGGCTGTGCCGCCAGGGGGAATGCTAAACGTGCCGGAGGGAGCGCTGGTCACACCGCTCGCCCGCCAGCTCGCGCTGGATCGAAGAATCCTGATGCGTGCCGCGGATCATGGACCGGAGACCGGAAGCAGCAAGGCGATCGCTCTCGGCGCCGACCATGGTGGGTACAAGCTGAAGGAAACCCTCATGCACAGCCTGGCCGAGTGGGGCTACGAGGTCCTGGACTGCGGGACCCAGAGCGATCGGTCGGTGGACTATCCCGATTACGCCTTCGCGGTGGCTCAGATGGTGGCCGACGGGCGGGCCTGGCGCGGGGTAATGGTCGACGGGGCCGGGATCGGCTCCTGCATCGCCGCCAATAAGGTTCCCGGAGTGCGGGCTGCGATGTGCTACGACCAGGCCAGCGCGCTGAACAGTCGCGAGCACAACAACGCCAATCTGCTGACCCTGGGCGCCGGACTGATTGGAGAAAACCTGGCCAAGTCGATCCTGAACACCTTTCTCTCAACACCTTTCGCCGGCGGACGGCATGCCGCACGGGTGGACAAGATTTCAAACATCGAACACCGCTACCTCCGCCAGGGAGCGCCGGCCCGATGAGACATCCTGAGTTGGACGAGGCGGGAGTGGAGCAGCTCATCGAAAGTATTACCAAGCAGGTGATGCTTAGACTGGACGGCGGGGGCAACGGAAATACGCGCATGCCGACCGGCAGCTATTCCGATCGGATCCAGCCGATGATCGCGGCAGGGGCCGACCGGGTGGCCAGCACCCTGGGGATTGCCCCAACCGACGGCCGGCTGGCAAGCCTGATCGACCACACCCTGCTCAAACCGGAGGCCAGCCACGAAGAGATCGCTCAGCTGTGCTCCGAGGCCCGCAAGTATGGCTTCGCCTCGGTCTGCGTCAATCCCAGCAACGTCAAGCTGTGCGGACAGTTGCTGAAAGGCAGTCCGGTCGCCATCTGCACCGTAGTCGGTTTCCCGTTGGGGGCCACCCCAACCGACGTCAAAGTCTTCGAGGCACAGCAGGCTATCCGGGAAGGCGCGACCGAAATTGACATGGTGATCAATGTTGGGGCGGTCAAATCCCGCGAGTACGAACTCGTCCGGCAGGACATCGCTTCAGTGGCCAAGGCCTGCCACGCGGCCAATGCCATCCTCAAGGTCATCCTCGAGGCCGCCCTGCTGACCGATGAAGAAAAGGTGATCGCCTGCCAGCTGGCGAAGGTGGCGGGCGCCGATTTTGTCAAGACCTCCACCGGTTTTGGCCCAGGCGGGGCGACCGCCGAGGATGTGGCGTTGATGCGCCGGGTCGTCGGACCCAACATTGGAGTCAAAGCGGCCGGTGGAATCCGAACGACCGAAGATGCCCGCCGGATGATTGCGGCCGGCGCCAGCCGGATCGGCGCCAGTGCCAGCGTCAAGATCGTCGGCGGAATGGATGAAAAGGAGAGATCCTATGGACGTTGATCTGCGTACTTACGCGTTCTTAGACAGTCTGCAACTGCAGCACGCCGGATTCCTCGGCACGGTGATGCAGGGATTCCTGCCCTTGCCAAACGACACCTCTCTATGGGTGGAGATCTCGCCCGGAATCGAGATCAACCGGATCACCGATATCGCCCTCAAGTCCACCAAAGTACGGCCGGGGATGCAAATCGTCGAGCGGCTCTTTGGCCTGCTGGAGGTGCACCATGAAGTCCAGGCCGAGGTGCGGGCGGCCGGGGCGGCCATCTTGGAGGCACTCGAACTGAAAGAATCAGACCGCCTGAAGCCCAAGGTGGTTTCCAGCCAGATTATTCGGCATGTTGACGCCCACCAGGTGCAGTTGATCAACCGGCTGCGGCATGGGCATATGCTGCTCGCCGGCCAGACCCTGTATGTGCTCGAGGTTGAACCAGCCGGGTATGCCGCGCTGGCAGCCAACGAAGCCGAAAAGGCGGCCGCGATCAACATCCTGGAAGTCCGAGCCTTTGGCAGTTTCGGACGGGTCTATCTGGGTGGGGAAGAGCGAGACATCATGGCCGGCTATGGGGCGGCGGTGGCGGCGATTGAAGGGGTAAGCGGCCGCGAAATTACTGAACAACGTCGAACCTGACGATCGAGAAACCAACGAGAGGAGTCTTAAAGCAATGGCCAAGAAGGAGGTCAAGATGTCAGAGCAGTATGCAGCAACAGAAGCGTTGGGCATGATCGAGACCAAGAGCTACCCGGCGATGGTCGAGGCCGCCGATGCCATGGTCAAGGCCGCCAGGGTTGAACTGGTGGCGTTTGAAAAGACCGGCGGCGGGCTCGTGACCGCCATCGTGCGCGGCGACGTCGCGGCGGTGAAGGCTGCCGTCGAGGCCGGGGCGCGGGGCGCGGAAAAGGTTGGCGAAGTCGTTGCCATCCATGTCATTCCACGACCGCATGCCAACGTTGACCGCACGCTGCCGCTGGGCCGTCAGCCTGCCGAGGGCGGCGAAGAAGCTCGAGCGGCCTAACCGCACGAAAATTTCTTACCGGCGCTGCCCCTCGGGCTCGGCTTGGCATGTGGGGTCCGAGGGGCGGGCAGCAAAGGAGTTGCCGATGTATTTAGGCAGAGTGGTCGGTACGTTGGTGGCCACGCGCAAGGAGCCCTCCCTGGAAGGCCTCAAGTTCCTGGTGCTCAAGCAGCTCGACGAAGCGGGCCGGGAGACAGGTGCCTACCGGGTGGCGGCCGATGCGGTGGGAGCGGGTCCGGGTGAAGTGGTGCTGTATGCCACCGGCAGCGCCGCCCGCCAGACCACCCGCACCCACGAGCGGCCTTGCGATGGGGTCGTCATGGCCATCGTCGATCAGATTGAGGTCGGTGGCGAGCTGCTCTACGACAAGGCGGAGGCAGGCTGATGTTGGATGAAGCGCAGATCGAGACCCTTGTCGAACAGGTGATGGCCGAGCTTGGGCAGGGTGAACGGGTGCGGCACGGGCCAGCTCCGCTGACGATCACCACCCACACCCCGCCATCGGTTGGTCATCCGTTGAAGTACGGAACCAACCTGTTTCCCGACTTGGACCAAGCGGTAGCCGCTGCCCGGCAGGCCTTCTTCCAATTGCATGAGCTGCCGCTCGAGCTGCGAGAAGCGATGATTGCTCAGATCCGCCGCACGGCGCGGGAGAACGCACAGGTCCTGGCCTACGAAGCCTGGCAAGAGACCGGGCTGGGGCGCTACGAAGACAAGATTCAGAAAAACTTGCTCAATGCCAACAAGATGCCCGGCACCGAGTTCCTCACCCCGACTGCCTGGACCGGCGACCGCGGCCTAACCCTGGTGGAGTGGGCTCCTTACGGGGTGATCGGTGCGATCATCCCCAGCACCAATCCCACCTCGACCGTCATTTGCAACACGATCGCCATGGTGGCGGCGGGGAATGCGGTGGTGTTTAACGCCCACCCGGGAGCCAAGGCCTGCTCAAATCACGCGGTCCGGCTCATGAATGAAGCAATCGTGGAGGCCGGCGGCCCAGCCAATCTGGTGTGCGGGGTGGCCGAACCCACCCTCGAAAGCGCTCAGGCCCTGATGGCCCACAAGGATATTCGGCTGCTGACCGTGACCGGTGGGATCGGGGTCGTTCGAGCGGCGATGTCCAGCGGCAAGCGGGCCATCTGCGCCGGCCCGGGTAACCCCCCGGTGTTGGTGGACGAGACCGCCGATCTGGAGCAGGCCGGACGGGATATAGTTTTCGGCGCCTCCTTTGACAACAACGTGGTGTGCACTGACGAGAAGACCCTGATCGCGGTGGACTCGATCGCCGACCCGCTGAAACGGGTCATGGCCCGCTACGGGGCGTACGAAATCGACTCAGGCCAACTCGATCGGTTGATGAAGGTGATCTTCGAGGAGGTGCCCCCACCCGGGAGGCACGGCACGATGAACAAGAAGTTCATCGGCAAAAACGCCAACGTGATCCTGCATGAGATCGGGATTGAGGTCGGCGACGAGATCCGGTTGGTGCTGGCCGATGTCCCCAATGACCATCCACTGGTCTGGTCGGAGCAGATGATGCCGGTCTTGCCGCTGACCCGAGTCGGGAATGTCGAGGATGGGATCCGCCTGGCCAAGGACTCCGAACACGGTTTCCGCCATACGGCCGTAATTCACTCGAAGAACATTGACAACATGAGCCGGATGGCCCGGGTGATGGACTGCAGCATCTTTGTGAAGAACGGCCCGACCCAGGCGGGACTTGGGCTCGGCGGGGAGGGCTTCTGCTCCTTCACGATTGCCAGCCCCACCGGGGAGGGAATGACCAACCCGCGCAGCTTTAGCCGAATTCGTCGCTGTACCTTGGTGGACGCTTTTCGAATTGTGTAATGTTTGATCCAGCCCTGAGCTTGATCGAGTTCTCCAGCATCGCGGCGGGCATCCAGGCCGCCGACGCGATGGTCAAACGCGCCCCGCTTGAAGTGATCCAGGCCGGCACGGTGCAGCCAGGGAAGTACCTGGTGATGATCGGCGGTCTGACGGCCGATGTCGAGGAAGCACTGGCGGCCGGTCGACAGGTGGGCGGCGCGGCGATCCTTGACATCGTCTATCTGCCGCAGGTCCACCGTGAGCTGGTTCAGGCGCTGCAGGGCGGGCGGGTGGCAAATCCGAGGGACGCCTTGGGCGTGGTGGAGACAACCTGCGTCGCCGCCGCGATTCAAGCCGCCGACGCGGGGATCAAAGCCGCCGAGGTCCGACTGGTGGAAGTGAGGCTGGCGGATGGGCTGGGTGGCAAAGGGATCGTGCTGTTCTCCGGGCTGGTGGCCGATGTCGAGATTGCCGTTGAACGCGGGGTGGCCGCCCTCGACCGGCCCGATCAGCTCGTGCGACAGGTGGTCATCCCTCAGTTGCACGACGAGCTGTGGGCCAATCTGTCCCAGGCGACCCGCTTCCGGGAGATTGTGACGGCATGAAGCTGGCGAAAGTGCTTGGCACGGTGGTCGCGACGACCAAAGCCGAAGGGCTGACTGGCATCAAGTTCCTGGTGGTCCAACCACTTGACGAGAAACTCCGTCCGCGGGGTCTTGCCGAGGTGGCGGCTGACGCCACCGCTCAGGCCGCTCCCGGGGAGCTGGTGTTCATGGTCGCCAGCCGGGAGGGGGCTCAGGCGCTGCCTGACACCTTTGTCCCGGTCGATCTGGCCGTTACCGGGATTGTGGACGCGGTGGATCTCGCAGAGGCTGGCACTCGGGCCGGGGCCACAGCCCGTTGGTATCGAGACGCCGGGTCGAGCCCGGTGTCAGAGGGCTGAGCGGTGTATATCGGCAAGGTGATCGGAACGGTGGTCGCCACGGTCAAGATCCCACATCTCCACGGCCGCAAGCTGCTCATGGTCGATCAGCTCGACCTGGAGGGTGGCTTAACCGGTAGCTACGACATTGCGGTGGATGTGGCGCAGGCTGGCATCGGCGATACGGTCCTGGTGATCGACGAAGGGAACGGTGCTCGTCAGATCCTAGGGCTTAACCCCGGGGCGGTCAGAGCGGTGATCGTGGGAATCGTCGACGAGGTTGATCTGGCCGACGCTGGACGGGTCGGCTTAGAGCCGTATTCTGTCTCGCTCTGAGCCGATCGGGGTCAGATGCGAGCGCTGGCGGCCGCCCGGGCCAGGACTACAAAGTCCGCCTTCAAGCTTGCACCCCCGACCAGTGCGCCATCGACCTCCGGCATCGCCATGAACTCGGCGATGTTTTCAACCGAAACGCTGCCCCCATACTGGACCCGCACCGCCTGGGCGGTGTCTTCCCCATAAAGCTCGGCCAATGCTCCCCGCACGCTGAGCCCGATGACTCGATTGGCGTCCGCCGGGGTAGCCGCCTCGCCGGTGCCGATCGCCCAGATCGGTTCGTAGGCGATGACGCTGCGCTCGACCTGCTTTGCGACCACCCCCGCCAAGGCGGCCTTGACTTGTCCAGACACGAATTCGTGGGTCTTCCCAGCTCGGTTTTGCTCCAGATTTTCACCCACGCACAGGATCGGGGTCAGCCCATGTTCCAACGCGGCGATGACCTTCCGGTTGATCGCCTCGTCACTCTCCGAATGACTGCGGGTGGCGCGGCGCTCGGAGTGCCCCACGATCACGTATTGGCAGTGTCGGGCCAGCATCGCGGCTGAGATCTCACCGGTACGCGCGCCGCCGGTTTCCCAGTGCGCATCTTGGGCGCCCAGGCCGATCCGAGATCGGGCAAGCAGTTCGGCCACAGCATAGAGCACAGTGAAGGGAGGGCAGATGACCAGATCCAGCCCTTTGATCTCGCGTAACCCGCTGCCGATCTTGCGCAGAAAGGCGAGCGCCTCCTCCTCGCGGCCCAGGTTCATTTTCCAGTTGGCGGCCAGAATCGGCTTACGAAGCATCCAACCACTCATCCGGCTCGCGCTCAGTCTTTCCGGCTATCGCAGGTGAACTTGAGGGAAGAATACGGGGCGGCTCAGGGTGTGGCCCGTGCCGTCTCAGGGCTGGAATGCGGAGGAATGCCTTCTTTGGGAAGCAGGGCGATGGCATCCACCATTTCGCGGTTGAACAGCATCGCCGGAGAACTGGCCCGAATATCGGGGAATAGGATCGCGAGCAGCTCGGTGTTGTAGAGCGGGATGAAGATCCGGTCACCCTCGATCATGAAGCTGCCGTAGTTGAACTTGCCGGGGGTTTCGACCTGGCCGCGCAGCTCGTAGCCTCCCAGCACCAGGTGAACCCAGTGAGGGACCATGGTGGAATATCCGCCGCGGGCCACGCCCGACGGGCCGATCTCGGCCCGAGTGCTAAGCAGGACGGTCACGATCTCGTCCTTGACCACCCAGAGGGTCTGATAGCGGGCTACCATGCGGCTGGGTTGATGCAGCCGGTTCAGCAGGGCGCCTTCGACCTCCAGGTAGTTTGTGGTGGGGATGTTAAGATGGCTGAACAAGCCCATCGGCCCCGGTTCAATCCGACCGAGGATCCGGTGGCTTTCGGTGTACATCTCGACCGAGATTGGCTTAGGCATGCTTGCTGCGGGTGGGGAGAGCGAAGGTGATCTTTGTGGCGGCCGGAGTCTGATCGTACCATAGGACTCCCGCCATGCTCTCAACGATCATCCGGATCTCGCCTAAGGTGAGACCATAACCTAGATTCCCGGCGGAGGGGTCGGCCGAGGGATCCCGGAATGCCCGGATGGTGTCGGCGGAAAGACCCGGGCCGGTATCGGCAACCGTCACCGCGGCCCAACCCCCATCCTCCAATTCGATCTCTTCAGGCAGCAAGATCCCCTCGCTTCGTCCGTTCTGGATGTTCAGCAGATGGGTCTGAATCAGCACTCTCCCGTTCGGAGTGCGGCGAATGGCGGCTCCCACCAGAGCCTGCAGGACTTGGAACACCCGATTCCGTTCTCCGGGGAAAGCAGGGATGAGGGCTTCCGCCTCGACGATGAGGCCCAGTCCGCGGCGGGTCGCCGCCAGTTGGTGCTCGCCGGCCGCCTTGTGCACCAGACGGGTCAAATCCACATAGCGGGTGGCGAGCTCGGGTTCCATGACCGTGATCGGCATTCTTCGCAGGGTCCGCAGCTGATCCAGCAGTTTGAGCAGGTCGGATTTGACCGGTCGGCCGGTTCCCATCGAGGCACCGTTGAGCAGACCATCCAACGTCGAGAGGGCCTGATCGAGTCCTTCGAGCAGACCCTTGGGCGCCAAACTAATCGGACCGGTGCTGCCGGTCGGAGCCCCGGCCTGCTGCACGAGAGTGGCCCGGTCCAGGGCCACTCCGGCCCAGTCCGCCAGGGACATGAGCACCGTCACGTGGTGCTGATTGAACGATCGCAGCGCCATGCGGTTGTACACTCCGAGTACACCCACAATTTCCTTCTGAACCCGGATCGGGACTTTGACCACCGACTGCACGATGAAACCAGTCTGGACCTTGACCGGACCGCCCTCCATGTTGGGTTGACGCAGGATAGGCTGGCCGGTGCGGAATACTTCGCCGACAAGCATGTCATCGGCCCGAAGTCGCTGCAGGGTGGCATGCCGTTCCCCGGCCTGCTTGGTGGCGCGGAGCACAACCTCATTGGTTTCCGGATCCTCCAGATAAATGCTGGCCTCCTCAGCGTCCGTGACGTAGGCGGCGGCCTCGACCAGGCGGGCCAGAATCTGATCCAGGTTGTCCAGGCCGGCCACCACCCGGCCGATCTCACTCAACATCCGCACCTCGTCGGTGCGTCGGCGAAGCTCCTCGCGAAGGCCTTCCACGTTATGGGAAAGCTGCGCAGTGTGTCCCTCGCGGGCACTCGACCTGCCCAGGGCCAGGATGGCCTCCCGCAGTTCTTCCTCCCGATAAGGCTTGAGCAGGACGTCCCGCACCCCCATTTTTAAGAAGCTGCGGAGCCGGGAGGCCGGGAAGTGTGCGGCCAGCACGATGGCGGGAGCATCGTCACCCATCTCGCGCCGGTTGCGAAGGCCGGCCATCGGATCGCCTCGGATCTGGGTGACGTCTACCAGCAGCACGTCGGCCTTCGGCGCTCCTTCTTTGGCCGGCCAAGCCGGAATGCCGGCCGGTTTCAGGACTCGCTCAATCAACTGGGTGGCATTGGTTTCGACGTCGGCGATGACGACGACCGTCGGTGAGGCATCGGAAGGGTCGGCTACGGCTGCTGGGGGAGCAGGGCGTGGAACGGAGCGTCGCTCAATCATCGGCGGCCACCGCTAGATCGTAGTGGGGGATCCATCCCAGGTTCTCCAGTGGCCAATACACCAGAACGGCTTTGCCGATGATTCCCTCCAAGGGCAGCGCTCCCCAGTTCTGCGAATCGGAGGAGTTGTTTCGATTGTCTCCCAGCACGATGACCTCGTCCTGTCCGACCCGCCATGCGCTCTTGTACGCCGGCTGGACGGCCAGGTATGGTTCGTAGAGCTGAACCCCATTGATGTATACCGCCCCATCCTGTACCAAGACTTCGTCGCCTGGCAGGCCAATTACCCGCTTGATGAAGCGCCGCTCCGGATTCAGTGGGAAGCGAAAGACCACGATGTCACCCCGCTGCGGTTGGCTCTGAAAGAGGGGCAAGTCGTATGCCAGCCGGCTGACCACGACGAATTGCCCGTCGTGCAGGCTGGGCTCCATACTGTCTCCTTCCACCCTAATACGGGCGGTCACCAGGTTGACCGCAAAGAACAGCAGAGCCGCGAACAAGACAGTTTGCAGCACACTGCCGATGAACCGCAGGAGTTGCCGCAAGAGATTGACGGGTTTGGGGGGCGAGAGGACAGGCTGGGTTGGTTGGTTGAAGGGAAAATCGGCCACAGAGGGCATTATAAGACGCGCTCTACCGGCGTGACAAGCGTACCTGGGTTAGGCTGGCCGGTTGAACCCCGGTTCGGTCGTGCGCAGCTAATCTCGGGGCTGCCGACGGAATGTAAGCCGAATCGGGGTGCCGAGGAAACTGAACTCTTTTCGGATTCGGTTTTCGAGATGCCGGGCATAACTAAAGTGGACCAGTTCGGGATCGTTGACGTGGAAGAGGAAGCTTGGGGGGTCGGTCTGGACCTGGGCGGCCGTGAAGAACCGCAATCGCACTCCCACTTTGGAAGGCGGGGCATGGGCCTGCTGGGCGCTTTCGAGAATCTGGATGAGCTGAACGGTCGGGATCTTTCGCAGCCGTTCCTGCTGGACCTGGAGCGCCAGTGGAAGAATGGCTGCCACTCCCGTCCCGTGGAGGGCGGAAATGAAGCAAACCGGTACGAAATCCAGGAACTTGAGCTGGGCCCGAGTCTGCTCGGCAAACGCCGGCTGAGAGCGGGCCTTCGCCGGTACCGCGTCCCATTTATTGATCAGCAGCAGGCAGCTCTTCCATTTCTCAAGGATGATCCCGGCGATGTGGGCGTCTTGGGCCGTGACACCCTCCGGCGCATCGATCAGCAGCAGGGCCACGTCTGCCCGTTCGATGGCTCTGACCGCCCGCAGGACTGAGTACTTCTCGACACCCGGCAGCACTCGGCCGCGGCGCCGGATGCCGGCGGTGTCGATCAGGGTCAGCGGCGTCCCCTGAAACATCAACGAGGTGTCGATCGCGTCTCGGGTGGTACCCGGGATCGGGGAGACGATCACCCGCTCTTCGCCTAGCAGGCGGTTAAGCAGGCTCGATTTCCCTACATTTGGGCGCCCGACAATCGCGATCCTGACCTGGGCTTCGACGCCAGGTTCAGCGCCGGATTGGTCGAAAGTCGCGGTCAGCAGGTCGAGCAGTTCTCCACAGCCGGTACCGTGCAAGGCGGAAATTGGAATCGGTTCCCCCATTCCGAGCTCGAAGAACTCCACCGCCTGCTCGCGCCGAGGGCGGTTGTCTGCCTTGTTGACCACCAGCAGGATTGGCGGCCGCGGCTTTCCATTTTCGGTCGTCTGGTGCCGCCGCAGCACTTTCGCCAGCTCATGGTCAACCGGAGATACTCCACTTTCGCCATCGACCAAGAACAGGATCGCGTCAGCCTGCTGCACCGCCAACTCGGCCTGGGCTCTGACCTGGCCGAGCAGCTCCCCCTCGCCGCCATCCGGGTCAACCCCTCCGGTGTCGACCAGGTCGAAGGCGAGGCCGTTCCATTCCGCCTCAGCGAACAGCCGGTCGCGGGTCGTGCCGGGTCGGCTGTCGGTAACCGCCAGCCGCTCGCCGGCGAGGCGATTAAAGAGGGTTGATTTGCCGACATTGGGGCGCCCGACCAGGGCGACGACTGGTTTGGGCACGGGGGTTCCAGATCAGGGCGAGGGAGGCGGCGTGTTGCGGATCGTGACTTGGATGGTCGCCGGAAAGACTGGCTCGTTTTCGACGTCGGTGGGCGAAATAATCACCTGCGGCAGGATCTGATGGGTGCCCGGGCCGAGGTCCAGCAGGTCCACGATCACCCGCACATCCTCGAGCTGAATGGAATTCAAAGTAGGTAGCGGGCCGGTCAGTATGATGTCGACGGCCTCCGGTGAGAGCTGAGCGAACAAGCCGACCGCCAGGCCGCGGACTTCCACGACTCGGTTCAAAGTGATGGTGCCCTCCACCGCCGCGATGCTCACCCGGACCAGGACGCCCTGATTTTCGACCGGGGAGATGCCGGCAGGCAGATCCAGCGAGAGTCGGCGCTCCAGATCTCCAGTGGCCCCTGAAAGATCGAGCGGCAAGGTGAGCACAAAGCCCGGCAGAGCTGCCAGTGCTTCGGGGTCGGCGGAGAAGACCGTCACGACCTCCGGAGTCACCGAGACGTCGGTCAGGCGGTAGCCCGCTTCGGACAGCGCCTCTTCGCCTTCCAAATTGGGAACCACCGAGACCAGTTGGAACCGCTCCCGCGGCTCGATTTGCACGGTTACCATGACACGGGCCGGATCGAACTGAAGGCCGAGCAGGCGATTCCCGGTGCCGTCTAAGGCCACGAGGGTCACCTCTTGCTCGAAATCCTCCCGCCGGTCGGTCACATTGACTTCAGCCCGCACCGACGCCAACTGGTCGACCTGTGAGACGGCTCCCAGCAAGATCGTGCGGGCCGGGGAAGCGCCGGCCGCACTGGTGCGGTACCCGAGCTGCGGCTCGCCCAATGTGACGACCTGGACATCGACACTGGTCGTGGCAGCACGCTCGAGGGTTACGGTCACCGACTCAGGCTGGTGGGCCTCCACCCGGGCGGGTTGGAGACTGAGGATGGTCTCTACTTGGAGGGTATGGGTCCCCTCCTCCAGGCCGGTGAGGTCGACTCTCAGTCCGACGCTGTCCGGGCTCATCAGATCCCAGACCGAGAGCGGCGCCCGAAGGGTGACCCGCCCAGTGGCCGGTGGCGGATCGCCGACGATCAGCAGTCCCTGTCGCAGCCCGAGGTAGTTAATCGCGACCGGGGAGGGCAGCTCGCGGGTGTCGGTCGGGTCTTCACTGATAACCGCCACGAACCAGACCGCGACGGCCAGGACGAAAGCCAAGAGGAGCGAGCCGAGGTTACCCCAGAGCCAGCGCAGCGGTCGCACGGCCTCAATCTCCCGGTGCTTCGACCCGTGAGCGGCCGGATCGAGTCAGCCAGTCGCTCAGCCAGCTTGGCAGGCCAGCGATCCGGCGTGGGCGAAAGAAGGTGGCCAGAATGTTCCGCAAACGGCTGCGGTCGAGCTTTCGAATCATCTTGCCATTGTGGGTGATCGAGATGATGCCAGTCTCTTCGGAGACAACCACCGACACCGCATCGCTCACTTCACTGAGCCCCAGGGCGGCTCGGTGACGCAGGCCAAGTTTGCGCCGGGTGCCGGCTGCCAGGGTGCCGCCGGCGGAGAGTGGCATCACGCAGGAGGCGGCCGCGATCCGATCGCCCCGGATGATCACCGCGCCGTCGTGCAATGGAGTATTTACGTAGAAAATCTGGATCAACAGTTCGGTAGTGAGCCTGGCATCCAAGGGCACGCCGGTCTCGACGTACTCATCCAGCCGGTCCTCGCGCTCGATCGTGATCAGCGCCCCGTAGCGAATTTCGGCCAACCGTTCGGCCGCGCTGACAATCAGATTCACAGTTCGTTCGGCCTCCGCTGGCTCGGAGAAGAGGCTGAAGAAGGTTCCGGCCCGCCCCAGGCGTTCGAAGGCTCTCCGAATCTCAGGGGCAAAGACGACCGGGATGACGAACAGCAGGGCGGGCAGGGTGGCGGTCAGCAAGGAGGAGAAGGCCGGCAGCGGAAGCAGGCTGGTGAGCAGAACCATGATGATGATCAGCAGGACCATCCCCCGCAGCAGCACCACCGCCCGAGTCCCTCTCAACAGGCTGATCACCAGGAAGAAGACCCCGGTCACCAGCAGCAGGTCGAGGATGGCCAGGGCATCCAGTCGCTGGAGGAAGAATCGGACTTCGGCCAGCAGTTCGCTCATAGCAGATCCGCGCGGCAGGCGCGCCTGTGGGTCTTGCTTGCCATAGGCTCCATATGATGAGAACCCGAGAGGCTGCCGCTCGCCGCGCCCGAGATTACGCCCGACGGCGGCAGAGGGGGCCTAGCTGCTGTGCAGGTTGCGCAGCAGCTCCACGTAGTCTTCCACGTCAGGCGGGTCAAGGTCGATGATCGCTTGGATGCTGCGGATCGCGTCTTCGTTCTGACCGGCGTCCAGCTGGACCTCGCCCAGTGCGTCGTATTGGGAGATGGCGTCGGCGGTCCGGCCGGCGGCCTTATAGGCCTCCGCCAGTCTGGCGTGCAGCGATTGCTTGCCGGGATGCTCGCGGGCCATGTCCTCCAAGAGGTTCAGTGCCTCCGGCCCGCGGCCGGACTCCACCAGAAACTCCAGGTAACTGTCCAACTCCTTGGCGGCCTGATCCTCCTGCCCGATGCGCAGATTGAGGTCGATCAGGTTTACCCGGGCCTTGTCGTCCCCAGGATCGAGGGTGCGGATCTGTTCATACACTCGGAGGGCCCGCCGCTGATCGAGGCGGGAGAGGTCCATATCCCCCATCATGTGCAAGATCTTCAGTGACCATCCGTTCCCGGTTGACATCTGCTGCGACAGCCGCAGCGAGTTGGCCAGAGTCTTGCGGGCCATATCGATCTCGGCCATGTCGCGATAAATCCCAGCGAGTTCGAGTGACTGGGTAAGCGCCTCGTCTCCCCGGTCCTGCTGCACGAGCAGGTCGATCAGGCGCGTGCGAGCCGGGATGTCCACCGGAGTGAACTGTAGGATTTTCATGTATACATCCGCGGCCTGGGCGCTCTCGCCGCGCACCCGATGGGTCTCCGCAACCACCGAGAGTTTGGCATAACCGGCTTCCGGTCGTCCGGCCGCGATCTGAATTTCCGCCATCCGGCGGTGGAGCGCCAAATAGGTAGGAGCGTAATCCAATGCCAACATGGATTCTTCCATGGCCGAGGCATATAGACCCTGGTCCATCATCCGATCGACCCGCTGCATCGACTTGAGGACTCGATCGGTGTCGCTCACTGCGAGCATTCCGGCGATGGGGACCACTCCGCCACCCTCGCCCTTCTTGTCAAGCTCCACTCTGGCCTGCTTCAGACGCTTGAGCCACTCCGGACCGCTCAGGAACTTGAGCGTGCTGTCGACGATTTTGGTCAGCTGTTTCTTGTCGCCCTCGGACTGGGATGCCAACAGAGTCTCGTAGTACTGGTTGAGCTCATTCGATTGGCCCTGCGCGACAGTAAGCCCGTCGGCCAATTTGAGGGCCTGTAGCAAATAGCGGGTGGCTTCGCGGATGTCGTTCTTGTTCTTGGCCAGCCGTCCCAGGGCGAGGTTGGCGCCCAGGGCCAGGCCGGGATGCCCCAAGGAGGCCACCAGATGCTTGCGGGCCTCGTCGATCTTGCCCAGCTCCTTCAGCAGCATCGCCAGGTTGTAGTGGGCGGCAGGATGCTCGAGCCCACTTTCCATCGCCCGGGTGAATTCTTTGACTGCCTGTTCTTTATGGCCACGGGTCTGCAGGTCGATGGCTTGGGCCAGGTAGCGATAGATTGCAGATCCGGGTTTGAGTTCCCCGGTCTGGCCACTTGCGATTCTGGCCATTCCGAGCCCCTGCTCCTTGCCGTTGTCCTTTGGCTCCTCGAAGAGAATCCCGGCCAGGATCGTCAATGCTTCGCCCTGCGCCGCCGTCTCGGGATCCTTCAGCTGATCGTCGGGCTCGATGGGCTGTTCGGCATCCGAGTGGAGGAACTCCTGCACCTGCGCCATCCGTAACGGGGCGGTGCCCCCGCGCGGCTGGGGTGGGGGTGGCAGCTTCTTACCCTGGTTGAGCAGCCGCAAGTAGCGAGTGGCCTCTGGATCGCCGGGCAGGATCGCCAGCGAACGTTGAACTGCCTCTTTGGCCCGGTCGATCTTGCCTCCGCTGGCCAGGATCGAGGCTACCGAGAGGTATTCGAGAGTCGAGTCCCGGGTGCGACCAAGGCGTTCATAGGTGAGGGCGAGGCGAGTGCGGGAGGCCAGGTTCCGCGGGTCGAGGCGGGCGATGTGGCGCCAGTTGTCCACGGCCTTGCCGGCGTCTTTGCGCCTGATGTACATGTCGGCCGAATCCTCGCGGGCCTGGATGGACTCCTTGATTTTTCCCAGGCGCTCGTAGATTTCGGCGCACTTCTCTACCGGGATGGGGTCTTCGGGGCTGGCCTGGGCAGCGGTCTTGTACACGAGCAGGGCCTCATCCAGCTGCCCGGTCTCGAGTAAGGCCAGCGCCAGGCTGTTCAGCGCGTTGGGGTGGTTAGGAAACTCCGCCAGCGCCTTGCGGTAGAACTCGATGGCCCGGTTCCATTGAAGGTCCCAGGCCGCCGAGTGCCCCAGGCGCATCGATTCATTAAAGAGGTCTTCGCGTCCAGCCATTGCGAATTGGGAGCGGATTCTAGCACAGGAGCAGGAGGATCACTTCCGGCACCAATGCTAGCCGGCATGCGGCGAGCCTTCGAGGGTGTTCGGAAGCCGGGGCCTCGCCCAGAGCGGCCGGCCGGTCCTCAGTCGATCGGCTCCATCTGTTCCCAGTTGGGGCCGGCCTTGGCGTCGGTCTTCAGAGGCACCTTGAGCTTGTAGGCCGATTGCATAACCTGCTGGACCACTTTGGCGGTCTTCTTGAGTTGGGCGGTGGGAACTTCGAAGACCAATTCGTCATGGACTTGCAGCAGCATGCTGGCCTTCAACTTTGCCGATCGCAGCGCCCGCGGCAGTTCAATCATGGCGAGCTTGATGATGTCGGCCGCCGAGCCTTGAATTGGCGAATTCACCGCCTCCCGTTCCGCCCTGGCCCGCAGCTGAGTGGGGCTGGGCTGTCCGCCCTTGGCAAGCTGTGGGAAATAGCGTCGTCGGCCGAGCAGGGTTTCGACATAACCCCGCTCCGCCGCCTGCTCGCGGGCCTGATCGAGGTAAGCCCGCACTCCGGGGAATTGCTCGAAGTACACCTTGACGAACTCCTCGGCTTCGGCCAGGGTGAGGTCGGTGGCCCGGGTGAGCCCGAAGGGGGACATTCCATAAATCAGGCCAAAGTTTACGGCCTTGGCACTGCGCCGTTGCTCAGGGGTCACCTTCTTCACGGTGGTGCCGAAAACTGCAGCCGCCGTGGCGGCGTGAATGTCCTGATCTTCGTGAAAAGCCTTGATCATGGTTTTGTCGACCGCGATGTGGGCCACCACCCGCAGCTCGATCTGTGAGTAGTCCACCGCGAGCAGAGTATTGCCAGGCTCCGCAATGAAGGCCCGCCGGATCTTTCGCCCCAGCTCGGTGCGGATTGGAATGTTCTGGAGATTCGGGTTGGCCGAGGCGAGCCGGCCGGTCACGGCACCCGCCTGGCTGTAGGAGGTGTGGACCCGTTTTGTCTTTGGGTTGAGCTGCGCTGGCAGAGCGTCGGCATAGGTCGATTTGAGCTTGGAGAGTTCGCGGTGTTCGAGGATCAGCGCCACGACCTTGTGTTCTTCGCGCAGTGACTCCAGTACATCCGCGGCGGTGGAGTATTGACCGGCTGCGGTTCGCCGCGCTCCGTCCGCCGGCTTCAAGCCCAGCTCATCAAACAGCACTTGCGAAAGCTGCTGGGTGGAGTTCACGTTGAAGGGGTGTCCGACCAGCTTGAAGAGTTTGGTCTCGAGGGTCTCCACCCGGGCGGCCAGCTCCTTGGACAGTTTGGCCAGGAACTTGGTGTCCAAGGCAACCCCCGCGATTTCCATGTCGGCGAGCACCCGGACCAGCGGCATCTCCAGGTCGTAGAACAGCGAGGCCTGTCCTCGCTGGGCGAGCTCCTTCTCCAAAACCTTGCGCAGCCTGAGGCAGACTTCGGCGTCTGCGGCAGCGTAGGGAGCGACCCGCTCGATCGAGACCTGGGCCATTGTGCGCTGCTTGCTTCCAGTCCCGATCAATTCGCTGATCTCCGTCATTTCGATCCCGAGCCGGACCCAGGCAAGGTTCTTGAGCCCCAGACTGTGGGAGGAGGGATTGATCAGCCACTCGGCCAACATGGTGTCGAAGCTGAGCGGCCCGGCCTCGAGCCCATAGCGGGCCAGGACGGTAAAGTCGAACTTGAGATTGTGACCGACTTTCTCGATCCTGGCATCCGTGAGCGGGCCCCGGAGCGCTTGGATCACGGTCGACAGATCGAGCTGCCGGGCTCCGGAGAGGTCCGGAAGATGGCCAACCGGCACGTAGTAACCTTCGCCGGGCTTGACGGCCAGCGAGATTCCCACCAGTTCGGAGCGCATCTCGTCGGGGGCCGTAGTCTCGACATCAAAGGCGATCGATTTCGCTTTCGCCAGGCGGGCTGCCAATGACTCCAGGGCCTCCGACGTGTCCACGACGTGGACCGTCGTCTCCGGACCGGACTTCGCTTCACTCGCATAGAGCTCGGCCGATTCGCCGGCTTGCTTGGTAACCCGGTCGAGCAGCGAGCGGAATTCAAGCTCGCGAAATAGCGGGACAATGCGGTCCCGATCGTATTGGCGTGCCCGGCAGGCCTCGAGATCGAATTCGATCGGAACATTGGTCACGATCTCACCCAGCTTGCGGCTGAGCTGGGCATCTTCCCGTCCGGCTTCCAGTTTGCTGCGGAAGCGCTCCGGGATCTCGGCAAGGTTCCGGTAGACGCCCTTCAAGTCTCCGTAATCGTGAAGCAGCGAGACCGCGGTCTTCTCCCCGATGCCTTTCACCCCGGGGATATTGTCACTCGTGTCCCCCACTAAGGCTTTGAGATCGATCAGCTGGGCCGGGTCGAGTTGGTATTTCTGCTTAACTTGCTTTGGGCCGTAGTCGATCGCTTCGGCCAGCTTCTGGCCGGCGAGCCGGATGATCACGTTCTCGCTGGCCAACTGGAGCAGGTCCCGGTCACCCGTCAGGATGACGACCTGGACACCTTTCTTGCTCACTTTTCGGGCGATGGTGCCGAGCACGTCGTCGGCTTCGTATCCGTCGGCCTCCAGAATCGGGATGCCGAACGCCTCCACGACCTCCCGGATCCGGTCGATCTGCAGTCTCAGGTCATCCGGCATCTTCTCCCGGGTGCCCTTGTAGTCGGCGAACAGGTCGTCGCGGAAGGTTCGGCCGATGTCGAAAGAGACGGCCAGGTACTCAGGGGATTCCTGTTCCAGCAGGCGCAGGATCACCGAGGTGAAACCGTAGGTCCCGGCGGTTGGTTCCCCGGAAGCGGTCATCCAGCGGGCCGGATCGCCGCCCCGGGTCAGGGCGTAGTACGCCCGATAGGCCAGGGCATGGCCATCGATGAGGTACAGCCGGGGGGCGAGGGTCACCGAGGCGGACCGACAATCCGGGGCGCCAGCCAGAAGGCCCAGTCCTGGAACGAGGGGCCGTTGGCCAGGACCGCAAGCACGAACTCGACGGACTTGCCGGCGAGCGATGAGAGGTCGACATCTAACGACTGAATGTTGCCGTCGTAGGTCTGATCCCACTGTTGAAGGTTTTGGAGCGCGCCGCCGTCGGCCCGGTAATTGAGCTGGAAGCGTACGTTGCACGCCAGGCCGTTGAACAGGCAGCCGATCACGGCTCGAAACCGATCGCCGGACTTGACCTGGAAGGCCGGGTACTTGCCGGTGATCACCCCGTTGTCGATCCACTGTGGGTGGGTTTCGAGGGCAGGTTCATCCTCGGTGATCCCGTTCTCGAGCTTCGGCGCGTTCAGCTTGATGATGAAGCCCTGAATATCGGTGTCGGTGCCGGGGCAGCTGAGGATGCCTGCACCACTGACCCATTCGGCGGAGCAATAGGTGGCGACGAAATCCTTCACCACTGCCGGCTGAGGAGTTGGAGTAGCTCCAACCACGATCTGGACGAAGAAGGGCTGATCGAAGTTGACCCCGATCCCGAAGAGTACGCCGGCTGCCGAACGCAGCATCCAATTGCCACGGTGAGAGCCGTCCGCGCTCGGTGCCTTGAGCGAGGCCCGGATATCCACTTCAGTTCCGGGTGCGACCGTGCCCGGGAGCGGTGAGGAAGGCGGGCCGGACATGATGTTTCCGCTCTGGAAGACCAAGTCGTAGTCCGAGGTCCAGGCACAGGTCCCCGCGTTCTGCAACCGCCAGATCTTTTCGAATGAATTCCCCGCCGGGATGTTGGTGTTGTCCGGAATGCTGACGTCGCGAATGAAACGGGCCTGGTTGGTGCAGGTGGGGGTCGGACTGGTCGTCGGCGAGGGAACCGAAGTGGAGGAAGGCGTCGCGAGGGGTACCTCGGTAGCCGAAGGTTGCGGCGAAGGTGCCCCGACGGTTCCGGCGATCTGGGTGAGCTGGGCGGCCACCGTCTGGGCGGCTGCGGTGGCGAGGCTGTCCTCTTCTGGCTGTGGACTCTCGAAGCCAGGGAAGTTGCAGGCGGCGAGGCCGAGCAAGGCGGCCGCACCAACCCAGCTGAACCGGCGCATGGATGGTCGAGTCATTGGATAGTAACCTCTGCAATCGAATGATTCAGAACGGTTAGCGGCTGGAGAGCGGCCGGCTGAGGGGACCGCGGCTCGTGGAGAAGCGAACCGCGCAGGCTCCATGGACCGGTGTGTTCAATCTTCACCTCGACCAGCTGCCCGCGGAATTCGGTCTCTGCCTCGAAGAAGACCAGCTTGTTAGTGCGGCTGCGCCCCGTCCAACGGCCACCGCGCTTGCCTTCGACCAACACTTCGAGCTCACGGCCCAGAGCTCTGCGATGGATTCGCTCTGCGATGGCCGTCTGCAGGTCCTCGAGCAATTGGAATCGGCGCATCTTCTCGTGCTCGGGAACATCGTCGATCAGGCGACGGGCGGCGACGGTCCGCGGCCGAGCGGAGTAGCGCGCCAGATGGGCAACATCCAGCTCGAGTTCCGCGAGCAGCTCGTAAGTCCGTTGGAATTGGGTTTCACTTTCGCCGGGAAAGCCAACGATGATATCGGTCGCAATCGAGGCGCCTGGCAGCCACTGGCGGATGCGATCGATTAGCCGGCGGTAGTCGTCGGCGCGATATCCGCGCCGCATCCGGCGGAGCACCTCATCATCCCCGGCCTGGACCGGGACTTCGATGTGTTCGCAGACTTTTTCGAGCTCGGCTACGGTCCGAAGCAATTGCTCCGACATCCAATTCGGATGGGAGGTCAGGAAGCGGATTCGCCGAATTCCATCGACTCCATGCACCGCCCGCAGTAAATCGGACAGGTTGGGGCCACCCGGGACTTCCATTCCATAGCGATCGACGATCTGACCTAGCAACGTGACTTCCCGCACTCCCTGTTCCGCCAGGGAACGGACCTCGGCCACGATCTCTCCGACGCTCCGGCTGCGCTCCGGCCCGCGCCGGAATGGGATGATGCAGAACGTGCAGGCATGCGAGCAACCGTAGACGACCGGGACGTGGGCGCTGACCAACTGGCCGCGCTCGTGGAGCGGAAGCAACAAATCCCCATCCATGGCCGCGTAGCGACGCCGGGTGTCCTGCTTGTCGAGCGAGCGGCCGTCGGCCTGGGTGAGATGGTCGATGAGCGGTTGGGGATCGGAGGGCGGCGAGAAAACATCCACAAATGGGTAGGAAGCTTCGAGTTGTGGGCTGCCCTTCACGCCCACTAGGCAGCCCATCAGGTTGATGACGACTTCAGGCCGGCTCTCCTTGAGCGGCCGAAGCGAGGTCAGCCGCCCGATCGCTCGATCCTCGGCGCTTTGGCGCACCACGCAGGTGTTCAGGACCACCACATCGGCTTGTTCGGCTACGGGGGTCGAGCGGTAACCCAGTCCCTCCAGCGCGGAGGCGACTCGCTGCGAATCCGCCACGTTCATTTGACAACCGGCGGTCCAAATATGGTAGCGCACGGGCGCCATTATACTGTGCGCAAACCAGCGGACCTGGAGCCCCAGTTGGCAGAACCGGTGTGGTGCGGACCTCGTAGAAGCAGAATGTCAGCGACAATTCACCGCGAGGCACGGCCGAGCTCAGTCCGGAGGTTGGCGCTGTGGGTGGCTCTCGTTTCATTGGCCGGCTGCACCCCACTCAAGTCTCCGGTCCCGGCCACTCCGGACCCCGCCACGCCATCCGGCTCGGCGGTCACCCCTGTGAGCCAAACCGCTTCGGCAACGCCCACGATCGCGGCCGCGACCAAAACGACCCAAGGCTGTGACCAGGCGGAAGGCGAAATCGAGGCTGGCACCTACCCTGCGGTGGCGGTGTCCGGCGATCTCCCGTTCCTGATCTACCTCCCCCCGTGCTATCGGGAACTCAGCCAGACCTACCCGGTGGTCTACCTGCTGCATGGCTACCCGTACGACGAGCGGCACTGGCTGGATCTCGGAGCGGAGCAGATCGCCAACCAGGGGTTCTACAGAGGGAACTGGCCCCCGTTCCTGATGGTCATGCCCCTGCAACCTGAACCGCTCTTCCGGAACTCTGATGGTGGGCCGGGTTCGTACGAGACCGAAATGCTGGACGGCATTGTCTCTTATGTCGACAAGGCCTATCGCTCGGACCCCTCCCGCCGCGGGTTAGCCGGGGTCTCACGCGGCGGGGTTTGGGCGCTCGAGATTGCCTTCCGCAACCCGGCCGAATTTCAGGCGGTGGCAGCGATCAGCCCTGCCCTGGCTGTGAACTCCGCCAGGCCTCCCTATGACCCTTTCGACATCGTGAGCACGGCCGAAAGGCTCCCTTCACAGATCCTGCTGCTTGCCGGGGAGCGGGACTGGGCTGAGGGTTCCACCGAGCGGCTCAGCTCAGTCCTAGAAGCAGGGGGATTCGAGCATAGCTTCCTGCTCGTGCCGGGGGACCACAGCGACCCGACCTGGGCCGAAGCGATGCCTCAAATCCTCGCCTTTTTCGCGTGGGCACTGGCCGGAGGACCCTGATCGGGCTCGCCAGAGCCTCGGGAAGCGGATTCAGGTACAATGGCCGGCCTGGAGGGCGGGTTCCGCCCGTTCAAATGCCCGAAGACGAGCGGTTGGCTTCGGATGTGATCATGGCCTACCGGCGCCGCCGGGAGCGGATGGTGCCATTTCTGCTCGGGGCGCTGGCAGTGGTCTTGCTGGTCGTCGGCCTGGTCCTGATCGTCATCTGGTTCACCGGCGACAACCCACCCCAACTCCCAGCCCTGCTTCAGGCGGATACCCCGACTCCCGAGCCGACTGACACGCCCAGTCCGCCCACCCAAACTCCGACCCCCACCCCCACCTCTGCACCGTCCGAAACGCCCACCCCGACCGGCCCGATCACCTATATCGTCGAGGAGGGCGATTCGCTCTTTTCGATCGCCGAGCAGTTTGGGGTGAGCATCGATGCTCTGATCTTTGCCAACAGCATCCTGGATCCCAATAACATCGGGGTTGGAACTCAGCTCCTCATTCCCGATCCCAACGCCGAGCTGCCGACCGCCACCGCCCTGCCGGAGACTCTGATTCCGGGAAGCCGAATTGAGTACGTCGTGAAGACCGGCGACACTCTCCAGTCAATCGCAACCCAATTCAACAGCACAGTGGAGGCGATCGCCGACGCAAACGATCTCGATCCGACGGACGTGCTGTTCGTCGGACTGAGACTGCTCGTTCCGGTCAATATCGCTACCCCGGTCCCGACGAACACCCCCAGTCCGTTCACGCCGACTCCCACTCCTCGGCCCTAATTGGATCGCCCGCCGGCGCTCCAAGGCGGTCTCCAACCGATCCACTCCCTATTGGCGGCAAGCCAGATAGAATCCGAGTCAGGAGACTGAATGACTAGACGCTGGATAGTGATCGGTGGCGTAGTTGTAGTGATCGTGGCCGGCGTGATGCTGCTCGGTGGCGGCCGACGGGCACGGGCGCAAGCTGCCCAGACCGAACGGACCACCGAGGTGATGGAAGGGCCGCTGCAGATCTTCGTGACCGGTACCGGCAAGGTCGAGCCCGAGGCTCAAGCGGCTCTTTCCTTCAGAGTCGCTGGAACACTTGGGATTCTATCGGTGGAGGTTGGCCAGCGAGTTTCGGCCGGCCAGGTGCTGGCCGAGCTCGACCCTGCCTCGCTCGACCCCAGCCTGTTGGCGGGGGAGGCCGACCTGATAACGGCCCAGCAAGCGCTGGAGGATCTCTTGGAAGGTCCGACCGAGCAGCAGCTGGCCCAAGCCGAGTTAGCGGTCGCAACCGCGCGGGACAACCTGGTCGATGCGGAGTACCGCTGGAGCGTCCAACAGGAAGGTCGGCGAGCCTCCTCCTCGACTATCCGGGGCGCCGAGGCCGGGCTGGTGCTGGCCGAGCAGGAAGTGGATCAAGCCAAAGCAAACTACGATCAGTTCTCCGGACTGCCGTCGGACGATCCGGTCCGAGCACTGGCGCTCACGCAACTGGTGGCCGCCGAACAGGGTCGGGATGCCGCGCTGCGCAACTTGAATTGGCTCACTGGCCACCCGACCGAAATCCAGCAGTCGATGCTGGATGCGGAGGTGCACAGCGCGACGGCCAACCTGGCCCAAGCCGAAAAGGACCTGGCCGAGCTGCGGGCCGGCCCGGACCGGCAAGCGGTCGCGGCCGCCGACGCCCGGCTGCGGGCGGCTCAGGCGGTCGTCGATCAGGCTCGGCTGATTTCCCCTATCGATGGGACGGCGATGGCGATCAATCATCGACCGGGTGACAGCATTGTCCCGGGCGAGGTGGAGATCGTGATCGCCGGGTTGAGCAAACTGCATGTGGACACGATGGTCGATGAGCTCGACATCGCTCTGCTAGATCTGGCCCAGGAAGTCGAGATCACCTTGGACGCCCTGCCGGGGCTGATTCTGAGCGGGGAGGTGGCCGGAATAGACCTGGTGCCGACTGCCGGCTCGGCCCAGTACCCGGTTCGGGTGGAGCTGGATGGCTCGGAATCGGGGGTTCGAGTAGGGATGACTGCCGCCCTCAGCATCCTGGTCGCCGAGCGGGACCGGGCGCTCCTGATCCCAAACTGGGCACTGGGTACCGATCCAGAGACCGGCAATGTGATTGTCACGGTGTACCAGGGGGATGCTCGCGAGGTGCGAGTGATTACCCTCGGCCTGCGCAACGAGAGTTTCAGCGAGGTCCTGTCCGGCCTCGAGCTGGGCGAGCTGGTCGGGATTACGATCGTGGAGACGCCAACCGGCGGGCCAGGGGGATTCTTTGGGCCAGGGTAACTCCAACCACAACGTTATCGAGATCGAGAATCTGACCCGGACCTATCGGCTTGGGAACATCGATGTCGAGGCGCTGCGGGGAGTCACGTTTCGGGTGGAGCGGGGGGAACTGCTCTCAGTGATGGGCCCTTCGGGATCGGGTAAATCCACCCTGATGAACCTGCTGGGCTGTCTCGATCAACCGGATGCCGGCAGCTATCACCTGGATGGTGAGGAAGTCGGCCAATTGGGAGACGACCAGCTGGCCGGAATCCGCAACCAGCGGATCGGTTTCATTTTCCAGACCTTCAACCTGCTAGCCCGGACGACCGCACTGGCCAATTGTGAGCTCCCCATGTTGTACGGGGGTGTTCCTCCCGGCGAGCGCAAGGAGCGGGCGAGGAAAGCCCTCGCCAAGGTTGGGCTGGCCGATCGGATGGACCATCATCCGAACGAACTCTCGGGCGGCCAGCAGCAGCGGGTTGCGATCGCCCGGGCGCTGGTCAACGAACCAGCCATCATTCTGGCCGACGAGCCGACCGGCAACCTCGACAGCAAGTCTGGAATCGAAATCATGAGCATCTTGCAGTCCCTCAACCGGGAGGGGGGGATCACGGTGCTGATCGTCACTCACGATCCCTTCATTGCACGCCACACCCAGCGGGTGATTCGTCTACACGATGGGCGGATCGTCGTCGATGAGGCGGTGGCCCATCCGCTGCGGGCCGGGGAAGCGGAGCGGCCCTCGGAGCTCAGTTTAGAAGAGGAGGCTCGCCCCCGATGAACCTGCTCGAGACCGCACGCGTGGCATTGGGCGCACTCACTGCCAACAAATTGCGGGCGGCATTGACGATGCTGGGCATCATCATCGGGGTGGGAGCAGTGGTCACCCTGATGTCGGCCGGCAGCGCAGTCGAGGCCTACATCACGAATCAATTCCGGAGCATCGGCTCCAACTTGCTGTTCGTGGCGCCGGGGAGCTTTGATTCGCAGCGCGGGGGCGCGGCCTCCGCCGGGATCGGGGGCAAAGGCCTGACCAATGGAGACGCCGCTGCGCTGCTGGATCCCCTTTTGGCGCCCGACGTGCTGGCGGTTGGGTTGGAGCTAACCGGCTCAGCCGTGGTCGACTACCGGGGGGAAAGCCGGATTCTGTCGATTTCCGGGGTCGGGCCGAATTACGCCGATCTGCGCAACGCCGATCTGAGCGCCGGCCGATTCTTGGATGAAGGGGACCAGGTGGCCGAGTCGCGGGTGGCAGTCATCGGACCTTTGGTCGTGGACGAGCTCTTCCCGGAGAATGCGCTGCCGATCGGGGAGCAGATTCGGCTGGACGACATCCTTTTCCGGGTGGTTGGGGTTTTGGAATCCCGGGGTGGATCGGCCTTCGCCAATGAGGACAACATCGTCTACATACCGCTGTCGACTGCCCAGACCCGGGTCTTTCCCTCCCGTGGGCGACGGGGGGATTTCCATATTTCGCTGATCTACGTTCAAGCGGTCACTGAGGAACGAAGCGCGGCCGCTGAACAACAAGTCGAGCAGATCCTACGCCAGCGGCACGAAGTTCAGCCCGGAGACGAGGATGACTTCACGGTAATCAGCCAGGCCGAAATCCTGGCTTCCGCCGCAGGTGTACTGGGGGTCGTAACCATCTTCCTGGGAGCCATCGCGGCCATCTCCCTGCTGGTCGGTGGGATCGGGATCATGAACATCATGTTGGTTTCGGTCACGGAGCGGACCCGCGAGATCGGGCTGCGCAAGGCCGTCGGCGCCCGCCGGCGGGACATCCTTTTGCAGTTCCTGTTGGAAAGTGTGGTCCTGGCGGTCGCTGGCGGATTGCTGGGAGTCGCTTTGGGAGGCTTGGGGACCTGGGGGATTGGCCAGGCCGCGAGTGACCTGGCTCCCAACCTCTCGCTCCAGGCAGTCGTGCTGGCGACCAGCTTCTCCGGCCTGGTCGGGCTCTTCTTCGGGATCTACCCGGCCACCCGGGCCGCGAGCCTCAACCCGATCGACGCGCTGCGCTACGAGTAAGGGCGCATCCCACGGCTCAACCGGCAATACTGTATTCGTAACGGCCGCGAACGGGGTCGTCTTCTTGAAACCGGCCCTGGCGGAATAATCGGCGATCCATGCCTTTCGTAGATTGGCCAGCAATCATGTCCGCCACCATCAGCCCCACGGCCGGACCAAGCTTGAAGCCATGGCCGCTGAATCCCGAGCAGATGTAGAAACCGCTTCCCTCGATCAGTTCGTCGATGACCGGATGCCAATCGGGCGTGATGGCGTACAGCCCAGCGTAGCCGGAGGCGCTGGCGCTCTGCTCCATGGCAGGGTAGCGCCGGACCAACCGATCCCCCGCATCGGCCACGAAATCCAACCCCACTCTTTCGTTGTATGAATCGGGATCGACTACATGATGCAATTCGGATGGATCGAGCAGCCCTACCAGCGTCAGGCCCCCCGTCTCTGGCCGCCAATAGCTGGCGGTTGTGAAGTCGGCGACCACCGGGTGTTCGTCGGTGTGGCCGGCCGGCCGTCGAAAGAATGCCACCTGCACCCGACAGGAATTTATCGGAACCTCGACGCCAGCCCAGCGCGCGACCCGTGCCCCCCACGGACCGGCACAATTGACGACGACCGGGGCGTCGAATGTCCCGCCCGAGGTGGTCACCCCTCGAACCTTCCCCGATCGCAGCTTTAGGCCATTGACCTCGGTGTCCAGAAAGAATTGGGCGCCCTTGGCTTGGGCCGCTTTGGCGTAGCTCCCGTTGGTGAGGTTCGGGTCGGCGTACCCCGAATCGGGTTCGTAAGCCGCGGCGACCAGATCGTTCGTCTTCAGGAAGGACCACCGTCGTCTGACTTCTGCCTCAGAGAGGATGTCGGTCTTGATGCCCACCTTCTGCTGAATGGCGACATTGGCCCGCAGTCCCTCCACGTCCTTCTCGGCGGTAAGGACCAGGAAGCCGGCGCGGCGGAAGCCGGCTTCGCCGCCCACAACCTCGCCGAAATTCTGGAAGACCCGCAAGCTGTGCAGCGCCATCCGGGCCGTGATCTCGTTCGAGTAGTGCTGGCGGATGATGGCGGAGGACTTCCCGGTGGACCCGGCTCCCAGCCCGCGTTTGTCAAACACACCGACTTTCATCCCACGACCCGCGAGCTGAAAGGCTGAGCTGCAGCCCATGATCCCAGCTCCAATAACGATCACGTCGAATCCCTGAGGCATGCCTTCCTCCAGGTTACCCATCCACTCTACGGGAGGAACTGTCCAGGTGTAAAGCGGCCGTGACCCTTGGAGGATCAGCGGCGGCGAATTCGATGACTTTCGACCAACGACGTGCGGGGTTTCGGGCCGTCCGAGCGGGTTAGGCCTTGGCCAGGTGCGGCTTGAGGTATTGGCCGGTGTAAGAGGCCTTGACCCGGCTGATGCGCTCCGGAGTGCCTTCGGCAATCAGTCGGCCGCCGCGGTCGCCCCCCTCCGGTCCCAGATCGATCACCCAATCGGCCACCTTGATGATGTCGGGGTGGTGTTCGATGATCAGGACCGTGTTGTCCTGATCCACCAGCTTCTGCAGCACTTCGATCAGCTTGTGGACATCGGCTGCATGCAGACCGACCGAGGGCTCGTCCAGCACGTAGACGGTGTGGCCGGGACCCCGCTTGGAAAGCTCCCGCGAGAGCTTTACTCGCTGGGCTTCGCCGCCGGAGAGAGTCGTGGCCGGCTGTCCGATCTTAAGATAACCCAGGCCCACATCGCGCAGGGTCTCGATCTTGCGCAGCATCGCAGGGAAGGCGGCGAAGAATCCGGCGCCCTCGTCGACAGTCATATCCAGTACTTCGGCGATGGACTTTTCTTTGAAGCGCACCTGCAGGGTCTCCCGGTTGAAGCGGGCACCGTTGCAGACCTCGCATGGGACATACACATCCGGCAGAAACTGCATCTCGATCCGCAGCTGCCCCTGACCCTGGCACGCCTCACAGCGGCCGCCATGGACGTTGAAGGAGAAGCGCCCGGGTTTGTAGCCGCGGACCTTGGACTCGGGCAGCTCGGCGAACAGCTGTCGGATGTGGTCAAACAAACCGGTGTAGGTGCCCGGATTGGACCGGGGGGTGCGGCCGATCGGGCTCTGATCGATATTGATCACCTTGTCGATGTGCTCGATGCCCTCCAGCGCGTCGTGTTCGCCCGGCAGTTCGCGCGAACCGTGCAGCTTGCGGGCGAGGGCCTTGTACAAGACTTCCACCATCAGGGTCGACTTGCCCGACCCTGAAACCCCCGTAATGCAGACAAACTTCCCTAGCGGAACATCGACGGTGAGATCCGCAAGGTTATTCTCGCGGGCTCCTCGGACCCGCAACACCCTCCCGTTCCCGGGCCGTCTAGTTTTTGGGATCTCGATCCGCAGCTTTCCGGCCAGGAACCGGCCCGTGACCGAGGCTCGATTGTGGGAGACCTCATCGATGGTCCCTTCGGCGACCACCCGGCCACCGGCTTCGCCCGCCCCCGGCCCGAGATCGATCAACCAGTCTGCCGCGCGGATGGTGGATTCATCGTGTTCGACGACGATCACGGTGTTGCCCAGATCACGTATGCCTTCGAGGGTCCGAATCAGGCGGGAGTTGTCGCGCGGGTGCAGCCCGATCGACGGCTCGTCCAATACATAGAGCACGCCCATCAAGCGCGAGCCAATCTGAGTGGCCAATCGGATGCGCTGGGCTTCACCGCCGGAGAGGGTGGCCGCCGACCGATCCAGGGTCAGATAGTCGAGCCCGACGTCCACCAGGAAACCCAGCCGGTCGCGAATTTCCTTGAGCACCCGCTCGGCAATCTTGCGCTGTCGGGAGCTCAGCGGCCCGCGAGGGCTCTGGAGCTTCTCGACCAATTCCAGCGTCCGCGCCACCGGCAGCCTGGCCAGGTCTACGATGTTCAGGTCATCGATGGTGACCGCCAGGGCCTCTGGCCGAAGCCGCTTGCCTCGGCAGGCGGGGCAGGGCCGCTCGGACATATATTCCTGGATCCTGCCCCGAATGAACTCGGACTGGGTCTCTTGATAGCGGCGCTCCAAATTGCCGATCACACCCTCATAGGCCGTGCGGAAGGTGGCCTGGCGACCGTCGCGGCTGGAATAGTGGACCGGCACCTTCTCGCCGTCGGTCCCATAGAGAATCAAGTCCAACTTCTCGCGAGGGACCTCGTTGACCGGTGACTCCAGACTGATCCGGTAGTGCTTGGCGACCGCCTCGGCCATTTGCCAGTAATACCCTTTGTGTTCGCGGGTCTGATTCGCCCATTCCATGGCCACAATGGCTCCCTCGGTGAGGGAGAGTGAGCGATCCGGGATAATTCGGTCGGGGTCGATCTCGAGTTTGCTCCCCAGGCCCTGGCACTCCGGGCACGCGCCATGCGGAGTGTTGAAGGAGAAAGTACGCGGCTCAATCTCGGCCAGGCTCGTCCCATGTTCGGGGCAGGCCAATTGCTCGGAAAATGGGATGTCCTGCGGCGGGTCGGCACTCAGGTTCGATATCAAGATCGCCGATTCACCCCAGCGCAACGCAGTCTCGACCGAGTCCGTCAGCCGGGTCCGAAATGAACCATCGGGTTCCTTGGGAATGACCAGCCGGTCGACCACGGCCTCGATGTTATGGATCTTGTACCGATCGAGCTGGATTTCCTGCTCAACCTCGCGTACGGCGCCATCCACCCGGGCCCGGACGAAACCAGAGCGCTTGAGTTCATCGAGCACTGCCAGGTGAGTCCCCTTCCGCCCACGAACCAAGGGGGCCAGAACCAAAAGCCGGGTCCCGGCCGGCATTCCTTCGATAGTGTCTACGATCTCCTGGGCCGATTGCTGGCGCACCTCTCGTCCGCAGATCGGACAGTGGGGAAGACCGACCCGGGCATAGAGCAAGCGGAGGTAGTCGTAGACCTCGGTCACCGTGCCGACGGTCGAGCGCGGGTTGTGGGTGACCCCCTTCTGATCGATGGAGACCGCCGGCGAGAGGCCTTCGATGTAGTCGACGTCCGGCTTGTCGAGCTGTCCGAGAAACTGGCGGGCATAGGCGGAGAGCGACTCGACATACCGCCGCTGCCCCTCGGCGAAGATCGTGTCGAAGGCCAGCGAGGACTTCCCTGACCCCGAGATCCCGGAGATGACTACCAGCTTGTCCCGCGGAATGTCGACCGACAGATTTTTAAGGTTGTGCTCGCGGGCGCCGACGACCTTGATGAATTCCTGAGGCATTCGTAGACCAGCTGTTCTATTCGGCAAGGCGAAGACGGATTATATCAGAGCGAGGCTGGCGGCTGATTCGCGCTTGTTGCGGAAGAGTTCAGGGAGTGGGGAGGGCGGAGATTGAACGGCCCTCTGAGGGGCCGGGGCCGGGCGATCCGACCGGCCCCGGGCTGATCAGGGACCCGATTTTGTGGGGAGCGGCTCACCGCACCACTGGCATTTCGCTTGGCCTATGGGGCTGAGGCCCTGGCACTTCGGGCAAACCGGAAGCTGGCCCCGCGGTTTCACGCCCCCTTCCAATTCGGCGGCCAACTTGACCACGTCCGATGGGCTGAGCGCGGCTGGCGGGCCGCCCATCCGAGGGGCCGAGCTAATTCGGGCACCGCGGGGGTCCTCGGTGACGGTGAAGCCCATGCCCCGCAAGGCTTGGGCAGTGTTCTCGCTAAACTCACGTCGGGCCTCGGGCGTGGGTGCCCGCAGCCGACCGGCAAGAATCTCCCGCAGGTCTTCCGGGACCTGGTCAAGCAGGTCCTCGGAATTGTTCCCTTGTTCGGCTAGCAGTTGGCGAAAGTGGTTTGCACCAGAGGGAGGCCGGCTCTCGGGAGGGTGCCAGCCGCAATACTGGCAAGCAGGAGTGGCCGCTGAAGGGGCGGCAGACTGAAGACCCGCCCCGCAGCCCGGACAAACCGGAGTGTCCTGCTGCATACCCCTATCCTAACGGCCGAGTGACCGGCCCACAATCACCTAAGAGTCAGCACAGCTTAGACCGGCTGCTCGAGTCCGTTTGACTCGCCGATCCGGGCGACCTCAACCGTATCGTTTGCGGCGGCGAAACGGTCGGCGTATCCGCGGTTGCGCCACAGATAACCGGTCGGCTCACCATTCAGCCCGGGCCGAACCTGAAGAGTGGAACGCACATACGAGGCGTCCGCAGAAGGTGGCAGCCGGGAGAGTCTCCCGAGCAGCAGCATGGCCGGCAGGGTGTAGCCAATCAGCCCCAGCGCGCCCAAGATCAGGATAGACGCCAGCGGCGCCTGCTGGACATCCAGTATATCGACCGCCAGGAGAGTCACCATGAGAATCATCCCGATGGCGATCGAACCGAGGTGCACGGCAAGCCAAGAATTCTTCTCTTCGCTACTGCGGGCTTTGACCCGCTGATGGCACTGCCGGCACAGTGGGATCGGATAACGGGTGCGGTTAGGATCCGCCCCGATCACGACCAAGCCCCGATCCGCAGGTTGACGAAGACAGTGGGCGCATAAGTCGGCGGGGAACTTGGGTGGCTGTGCGCCCACGATCACCTTGAACCGCTGCCCCGGATCAGGCTCGGCAGACTCATGGCCGAGCTCGGCGTCCCGGGCAGTCTCGGCGGTTTCTAGAATCGGTGCGCCCGGCGCTTGGCCAAGGAATTCGTTGAGTGTCCCGATCCCGAAGGGCGGGGTGGGGGCCCGCTCGGCCCCGCCGTTGTTCTGCCCAGCTGCGGAACCAATGCCGAAGGGTGGAGTCGGCTCCTCTGCGGAGTCGGCGGAAGCCGGATCCAGGGGGAGGGCTTCGACCTCGTTAGCCGGTTCTGGTCCAACTACGGCCAGAGGCGCCGGGACTGCCCCGCGCTCGGCCCGCGCTCTGACTTCGATCGCCGGCAGCGCGATCCACCGTTTGAGGGCGAACTCTCGGGTAGCCGGGTAGTTAGCGGAGATGGAGCCGTACATGACGAGGCTCGATCCCTCGCCTAGAACATAGGCCGAGGCGCAGCTCGAACACCGGACGTAATCCGGGAGCTTCGCAACATGCACGACAGAAAGAGCCGCCTGACCACAGATCGCGCAGCTCCGCCCGGCCGCGTAGTTGGCCTCCACGTTGTTGCGGGGAAGCGGTTGGATTCTTTCCATTCCTTCCGGCTTCCGCTTCAATCTAGCATAGTGAACCGGCAGACGGTAGCGGTCCCAGTTTCCTACCCGACTTGGGTCTGCCACTCGCGTCATGGGTTCTGAACGAAGGCCTCCGGCCCAAAGGCCTGTACCAGCATCGCCAGAATCGCATCCCGCTTTGGAAGCAGCACGGAAGCGCCGCCTGGGGTTCGCCAGAAATCCGCCATCGAAGGGTCCACGTTGAAGTGCTGGATTCGGGAGGAGTCGGCTGCAACCTGCAGCGCAGTGGGCACCAGCGGCAGCAGGTCACCCAATTCGAGGTCGGTCCGCAGCGAGTTGTAGAACTGATTGTAGACCTCGGGCAATCGCAACAGGCCATTGATACTGACGATCTTGACGAAGATCGCTTGAACGACCTCTTGCTGCCTGCGCAGCCGATCGAAATCGCCGGTGGCCTTGCGCATGCGAGCGTAGCAGAGCGCCTCAAAGCCGTCCATGAAATAACTGCCCGGGCCGTAGCTGCGGTAGACGCCCCCGCACTCATCCGTGAGGTAGCTGGTCGATTGCACTGTGATCCCGCCCAGGGCGTCGACCGCGTTGATGAACCCGGAGAAGGTGGTCCGAGCCCAGCCGTCCAGATCGATCCCGAAGTTGTAGAGGATCGTCTGCCGCATCATCTCGAACCCGCCCCGCGGGTCGGCCGTATTGATCCGGTCCATCCGCCAGCCGGGAATGTAAACGTATAGGTCGCGGGGAATTGAGATCAGTTTGGCTGTGCCGGTGGCTGGATCCACCGATACCACCATGATGGTGTCGGTCCGGAACCCTCCGGTGTCCGGCCGCGCATCGCTCCCCAGCAGGATCACGTTCAGCACGTCGTCCCCGAACGCGATCTCCGGCATGGGTGGTGGGATCTCGGTTGCCGACAGCTCAGCGGGTCCCGGAAAGTCGCCCCAGATCGCTGTCGGAGTCGGGGTAAGGGAGGGAGTCGGCGTGTCGGCCGGAGTTGGAGTCAGAGTAATGGTCGGGGTGGGCGAAGGCAGCTCCGTCGGGAAGGCCAGGGCGGTTGACGTTTCAACCACGCTTGTCTCAATGCCTATATTCTGCACCGTATCTTGCAGACGGCTTTGAAGCGAGGCCAGGCAGGCGATCGACAATCCTCCGGCAAAGCCTATGAAGACCAGCAGGCGGGTTTTCAAGCCAGCATCCTTTTGGGCAACCAAAGAATCAGACGCATTCTGGCAGCCACAAGATCCCGCGGATTCTATTCCAAACTGTGACCCCGGCCATGGATGCAATCCGTGTGCCTACGGAAGGCCGGTTTAATGGCAGCCGCCCGCTTTAGCCGGAGGAAGAGGGGTCGCGGGCGGCTTCGAGACCTGGACACTCTGGGGGGAGTGTCCGGTTCCATAGTAGGTGATTCTAGGGTTGGGTCACCTTACAGAGGCCTAACAGAGTCCGAGGGGCCAAGCCCTGGTCCACTCGCCGCAGCAGCCAGCCGCGATTGTTGGACATAGGCTAGCGATTGGTGGCGGAAATAGGTGTTGTATAACTCGGCGTAGTGGCCGCCCTGGGCCATCAAACGATCGTGGTCACCTTGCTCGATGACTCGGCCCTGCCGCAGGACGACAATCCGATCGCAGGCCCGGACCGTGGACAGCCGATGGGCGATCAGGATTGAGGTCGTCTCCGCCAGGATAAGCTGCAGGGCTTCCTGAATCTGGGACTCGGTGAAAGGATCGATGTTGGCGGTGGCCTCATCCAGGATGAAGATCGCCGGCCGTTGAACCAAGACTCGCATCAAAGAGACCAGCTGCCGCTGCCCCATTGACAACCGGCCCCCGCGTTCCCCGACTGTGCTGAGCAACCCCTGCGGGAGAGTTTCCAGCCACTCGCCGGAGCCGATTCGCCGGGCGAGGGCGGCAATCTCCTCGTCCGACACCTCCGGCCGGGCATAGCGGATGTTGTCGGTGACCGTCCCGGCGAAGAGGAACGGATTCTGAGACACCAGCCCAATTTGTCGCCGAAAGTCATGCAAATCGAGCGACCGTATATCCAGTCCGTCGACCAGCACTCGCCCCGCCTGAAACTCGTAGAACCTTGTGATCAATTTCACAATAGAAGACTTACCGGCGCCGGTGTGCCCGACCAACGCCAGGCTTTCGCCGGGCTCAATCGCCAGGCTGAAACCCTCGAGGACCGGCTCCTGTGGGTGGTAACGAAAGTCGACCTGCTCGAAGCGGATCTGGCCTTGCAGCCGGGGGATCCTCAGCCGATCGGTCTGGCGGACCTGGGATTCGGTGTCGATCAGAGCGAACACCCGCTCGGCAGCCGAGAGGCCTCCTTGGATTTGGCTCCAGAATGCAGAGAGGCTGAGGATCGGAAACCAGAAGCGGTCCAGGCTGCGCATGAACAGGTACCAGGTACCTACCGCCACGGCTCCGCGAACCGCGGAGCTGCCGCCGAGGAACACCATCAGCGCCGTGCCGAATCCCATCATGGCGTTCAGGGTCGGGAACACGACCGACAGCACAAACCCGCGGCGAACGTTGGCGCCGTACGACTGTATATTGATTCGGTCGAACTCGGCGTAGATGGCCTGCTCCTGGCGAAAATTCTTGGCGACCGTGATCCCAGTGACCGCTTCCTTAATGCTGGCGTTGACGTTGGCGATGCCGCGCATCGAGCGGCGGATCACCCGCCGCGCCAGGCGGCGAAATCCCAGTGCGACCAACAGGAAAATCGGGATCATGCCGAGCACCCAGAGGGTTAAGCTCCATTCAATCCGGAGCAGGACCACGATCAGAATCGCCACCTGCAGGATCTCACTGGCGACGTCGGTGACCAGCACCGCGACCTGCGCAAACTCATTGGTGTCGGAGGTGATTCGGCTGACGATCTTCCCCGAGGCATGCTCATCGTAAAAGGCCAGGTCGTGAGCGGCGGTGGCTGCGAAGGCTTCGGTCCGCAGATCAAGCATCACGGCTCCGACGGCCCGGGTGAGCATCCGCCGCCGGACCCAGTTCACGGACCAGACCAGCACGCCTAGCAGAAAGAGCACCCCCGCGATCCAGCTCGCGGGGATCGCGGCTGGGTCGGCCTGAAGCAGCCCGACCCCTTGGGAAACCAGGATCGGTGAGGCGGCCTCACCGGCGGCGATCAACCCGGTCGCCAGCGCCGCGATCAGCACCCGCCGCCGCTGCGGACGGAAGTACCCCGCCAGCCGGGCCACCAACTCTCGGTCGCGGTAGGTCCGGTCGTAATCCTCTCGCTCGAGATCCCGGAAGAAAGCCATCAGTCGCTCAGCCGCAAGAAGATTTGGCGGTAGGCTGGAGAGTGCAGCATGAGCTCATCATGAGTGCCCAGGGCGACCATTCGTCCGTTTCGCAGCACCAGAATCAGATCGGCCCATCGGATCTGCGAGAGCCGGTGGGTAATGATCACGGTCGTTCTACCCTGCGAGGCCCGGAAGATCGCCCGCTGGATCTCGTCCTCGGTGGCACTGTCGATGGAACTGGTGGAATCATCCAGGATGAGCACCCGCGGATCGGTCAGGAACGCTCGGGCCAGCGCCACCCGTTGACGCTGGCCGCCGGAGAGGGTGACCCCGCGCTCTCCGACGATCGAACCGTAGCCATCCTGGAATCCGCGGATGAACTCGTGGGCTTGGGCCTGTTCGGCGGCGAGCTCAATGGCGGCCTGCGGGGCGGTCGGCTGACCGAAGGCGATGTTGTCGGCGATCGAGCGCGAGAACAAGAATACGTCTTGCTCGATGATCGAGATCTGCTCCCTGAGCGAGGCCAGATCCCACTCCCGGACATCAACCCCATCCACCAAGACCTGGCCTGCGGTGACGTCGTAGATCCGGTTAATCAACTTTGCAAGGGAGGTCTTACCGGAGCCGGTCTGGCCCACGATCGCCAGAGTCTGGCCCGGCCGGATCTTGAAGGATAGATCGCTCAGTGCAACCTGGCCTTCGCCGTAGCTGAGGCCGACCTCCCGGAATTCGAGCTCACCCCGCATCCGCCCGGAGTACCCGGTCGGATTCTGGTCGAGCTGTGTCTCGCGCAGAATCAGCTCAAGAATCCGGCGGGCGCTAGCCATGCCCAATGAGACCTGCGAGTAGGCAAACAGCGACACAAAGGTTGGGAATCCCAGGAGCTGGATCAAGCCCATGAACGCGATCATGCCGCCCAGGTCCAGCGCACCCTGCCGAAACAAGATCAGGGCGTGCAGGAAAGATCCTGCCTCTGCCAGGCCGAGCAGCAACAACGGCAAATAACGGGCCTCGATGTCGCCCTGCCGGACGAATGCATCGCGAAACGCACTGGCGTTGAAGGAAAAGCGGTCCACCTCTTGAGCCTCTTGTGCGTGTCCCTTGACCACCTCGATCCCATCCAGCGCCTCCGAAACCTGGGTGTTCATCTCCCCAAAGGTGCGGCGCACCTCCTCCGAAACCGGCCTCAGCTCATGCAGGTAGGCCCAGACCGCGAACGCGTAGCTCACCGTGAACACGGCCGGGACGAGCAGCAGCGAGGGATGGTAACTGGGGGCGAGAATCAGCGGCAGCAGCATGAAATTGGCGGAGCCGATCACGAGGTTGAAACCGGGGTTGAACATCAACCCGATCTCGTGCACATCGTTGGTCGCTCTGGCCATCGTGTCGCCAACCGGCTGTAGGTTGTGAAAGGTCATGCTCTTGCCGAGCAAGCTGGCGTACAGTTCCTGGCGGATGTCACGCTCCAGGCGCTGGCCGAGCAGGTCGGAACCAAAGTTTCGGCCGAGCTGCAGAACTCCCCGTACGACCTGGGTGACAACGATCGTCAGGGCGATCCGTATCAGCCCGTCCCGAAGCTCACCGCCATGAAGGACCAGATTGAAGGCCTGGCCAAGCAGCACCGGAACCGCGGCCGCCAGGGACGCGTTCCCGAAGGCGCCCACCAGGGTGGTCAGCACGATCCCGCGATGGTCGGTCACGTGCGAGAGGATCCAGCGCGCGGCGCTGCGATGGTCGCGGGCATGCGCCGGAAGGACGACAAATTCTGCGATGGTCATCACGGGTTCGCGAGGGACGCGGGACAGGATACCATTAGTCCAGTGATGAACTCCATCCCTCGCATCCGTGGAACGGACCTGGCTTGACCCAGGCGGAGCACCGGATCGGCGGCGTGGACCTCGTCGCGTTCACTCTCGGACCGGCGCAGACGAATGCTTACCTGGTCGGGGATCCAGAGGCCGGGGTGGCGGTGGTCGTCGACCCCGCCTGGGACGGTGCACTGATCCAGGCCGAGGCGGCCCGCCGCGGTTGGCGGGTCACCTACATTTGGCTCACCCATGCTCACTTTGATCACTTTGGAGGCGCGGGGGCCCTCTCCGACGCGGTCGAGACGCCGATCCCGGTGGCGCTGCATGCCAAAGACCAACCATTGTGGAGAATGCGGGGTGGGGCGTCGGCATTTGGCTTTCCCGATTTTGACCCCGGCCCTGAGCCGACGGTCGCTCTTGAGCATGGGATGCAGATGCAGCTGGGTGGCAGCGGCTTTGAAGTGCGGCACACACCCGGACATACGCCGGGGCATGTGGTCTTTCGGGAGTTGGGCGCCGGCCTGGTCTTCTGCGGGGACTTGATCTTCCGGGGAAGCGTTGGCCGGACTGATTTGCCGGGTGGTGATCAAGCTGCCTTATTCGCCAGCATTCGGGATGAAATTCTGGGCCTGCCGGACACCACCCGCCTGTTCCCTGGCCATGGATCGCCGACCACGGTTGGAGAAGAGCGCCGGTCCAATCCCTTCCTCCGTGGACTGGCGGGCTAGCCGCTAGCTCCCTTCCGCCTGCAGCCAGGCCAACCACTCCCGCACGACACCGCTGGGCTCCCGAGGTGCGAAAGCCAGGACTTCGACCTGCAACGGGTAGCTTCCCTCCCCGGCGGCCGGCGCAAGCCCGCCTACGTGGAGCAACGACACCCCTTCACCCACCGCCGAGAGCGGAAGAACCCCAATTGCCCCTGGAGTCTGGTCAACTAGCGAAAGGGTAGCCTCCGGGCTCGGCCCCAACAGAGCTTGAGTACTGAAGCGCGAATTTCCCAGCAAATCCAGCCCCAGGGCCTCGCGCAGTTCATCCCCCCGCAGCGGGATGATCGGTGTGATGCCGAGGTCTGGCCCGTCAAACTCGCTCCAATTGCTGGCCTGGCCGCGGAAAATGCTCGCCAATTGCACGAGTGAGAGATTGCGGACTGGGTTGCCAGAATGGACGGCAAATACGATCGGCTCCCATCCGAGCGGGGTCGCGAACCAGTCGGCCGGCGGCTCTTGGGCCGAGACGACCAGTTCAAACTCACCAGCATCGACCGCCGGAAGCGTGGCGGCCGGGGCCAGTATCTCCAGGCCAAGCCCGATATAGGACCGCTGGGCCGTCGATCCTTTCTGCTCTCTGAAGGCCAGAATCCGGCTGGTGGTCCACGCCTGGAAACTGGGAGTCGTGGTGATCTCCGGGAAAGGGGTGGGGACGGGGAATGTCGCGGTCCCGCTCGTCCCTAGCGGTAACGGACCACATCCGGACAGCACGATCGAAAGCCCGAGGATCAGTGCTGTTCTAGCCACGGATCAGGCTCACCAGCAGGCCAGCCGCGCCGGCCAGCGCGCAATAGACCGCGAAGCCTCGCAGCGAACCGCGCGCCAGGTGGCGGACCAGCCAGCGGATAGCGATGAATCCAACCACCCCAGCCGCCAGAAGCCCGATCACGAGGGAGGGAACCGCCTGGGCCGCGCCGGGCTGGCCGGCCAAATCGGTGAGCGCCACCAGCCCCGCTCCGAAGATGATGGGAACCGACATCAGAAAGGAGAATCGGACCGCATCCACCCGGTCCAGGCCGCGGAAGAGCCCGGCAGAGATCGTGGCGCCGGAGCGCGAGATTCCGGGGAGCAGCGCCACCGCCTGAGCCAGCCCGATCAGGATCGCATCCCGAATCCGCAGGCTCTTGAGCGGCCGGAACTCGGCTGGGTTCGCGGCCCTGATCGACCGGGACCGCTCTCCAAGCGCCAAGAGTCCCGCGGTGCCCAGCAGCAAGCCGGCGACGGCCTGCGGATCGGAGAATGCCTGCTCAACCATCCCACCCAGGACGATCCCGGCCAGCGCGCCCGGCAGCGTGGCGAGCAAGAGCAGCCAAGCCAGAGTCGCCTCTGGGGTCTCAAGCAAGTTGCGGTGCACCACTGCCAGCAGGGCTGCTCGGCCGAATCGGAGCAGGTCGTCGCGGAAGGCCAAGACTACCGCAGCCAGCGTGCCCCAATGCACGGTGACGCTGAAGGTGAAGAACGCATGTGGCTCGAACTGCCAGCCGAGCAGCCAGGGCACGAGCACCAGGTGAGCCGAGGAAGAAATCGGCAGGAACTCACTGGCTCCCTGGACCATTCCTAGGATCAGGGCCTGGTACCAGGTCATTCCGGTCGCTCCCCTCTCGCCAATCCCTCGCGCAGGCTCTCGATAGTGCTGGCCAATCGTCCGGCCAGGATCGCTTGCCGCAATTCTTGAGTCAGGTCAATCAGCAAATGCAGGTTGTGGATCGAAAGGAGGGTCGCGGAAAGCATCTCCCTGCCGACAACCAGGTGCCGCAGGTAGGCTCGGCTGAAGTGGGTGCAGGTGTAGCAGGAACAATTGGAGTCGAGGGGTCCAGGGTCGTCGGCCAGCGTCGCCCAACGGAGATTCAGCCGGCCGTGCCGGGTGAGAGCTGCATCGTTGCGAGCCAAGCGTGTGGGCAGGACGCTGTCGAACAAGTCTACTCCTCGGGCGATTGCTTCCAGCAGATCTCCAGGGGCCCCGACCCCCATCAGGTAGCGGGGCCGATCTGTCGGAAGCACGCCGTCGAGCAGTTCGAGAATGGCCAGCGTCTCATCCTTCGTTTCCCCCACGCTCAGCCCGCCGATCGCGATTCCGGGAGTATCCAGTGAGGCAATGAACTCGGCCGACTCGCGCCGCAGGTCTGGGAAGATCCCGCCTTGTACGATCCCGAAAAGGGCCTGGTCGGCTCGGGTCTTAGCTTCGAGGCAGCGGCGAGCCCAGGCATGCGTCCTCTCCACTGCCCGCCGGTTGTACTCCCGGTCGTACGGTTCGGCGCACTCGTCGAGTGCCATCACGATGTCGGCGCCTAGATTCTCTTGGATGCCCATGGCCGTCTCTGGTGTGATGCGGTGAGGGGTCCCATCCAGGTGGGAACGGAACGTCACCCCATCCGCATCTACCTCGCGCTGGGCGGCGAGCGAGAAGAGTTGGTATCCACCGGAGTCGGTCAACAGCGGACCTGGCCAATCCATGAACTTGTGCAGCCCGCCAAGCTGCGCAATCTGTGTGTCGCCGGGCCGCAAGTACAGATGATAGGCATTGGCCAACACCAAGCTGGCCCCGAGTTCGCGCAGCTGGACGGGGGTGAGCGCCTTGACCGTGGCCTGAGTTCCCACTGGAGCAAAGAGGGGGGTCTCGAGAGTTCCGTGCGGGGTGTGGAACAGGCCCGCCCGGCCCCGACCATCTTGGGCAATGATCTCAAACGAAAATTCAGCCATTACTTCGGGGGAGTCCGGGCCGCGCGAGCCAGCGATTATACCTGTGGTGGACAGCCTTGCCGCCGCTCCGTATACTTCGGCCGTGACCGATCCCCGGAATCTGTACTCAACCTGGGTCGAAGTTGAGCTGGAGGTCATCGAAGCCAACACCCGTCGATTGACCACCCTCACCAAAGCAGCGGTCATGGCGGTCGTCAAGGCCAATGCTTATGGCCATGGGGCGATTCCGGTGGCCCAGGCTGCCGCCCGCGGCGGCGCAGGCTGGCTTGGAGTTGCTCGCGCCGAGGAGGCCCTAGACCTCCGCGCGGCCGGGATTGGCCTTCCCATTCTCGTCTTGGGCCCCGCGCCGACTGAACAACTGCCTTCCCTGATTGCGGCCGGGGTCTCGCTGACTGTGAGCGACGAGGTTCAGATCGACGCCGCAGCGCAGGCCGCCCGAGATCAACAAACGACGGCCAAAGTCCAGCTCAAGCTCGACTCCGGTATGAATCGGCTCGGGGCCGCGCCGGAGGCGGCGGTCGGCCTGGCTCGCCGGGTGGGGCAGCACCCCGGGCTCAGTTTCGCGGGCGCGTTTACCCATTTCGCCCGGGCAGATGAGGGAGCGCCGCAGCCGGTCCGGCGGCAGCTGGAGCAGTTCGAGTATGCCCTCTCGGCGCTCAGCTCGGCGGGTGTGCGGCCGCCGCTGATCCATGCCGCGAATTCGGCCGCCACTCTGGGTTGGCCGGAGACCCACTTCGACCTGGTCAGGGTGGGAATTGCACTCTACGGTCTTCGCCCCTCCCCGGCTGCCCCGCTGCCGGCCGGGCTGCAGCCGGCCTTGGAGTGGAAGACCCAACTGACTCGGATCCGATCGGTGCCTCCCGGGGAAGGGATCAGCTACGGCCATGAATACGTGACTCGCATGACGGAACGGATTGGGACCGTCCCGGTTGGGTATGCGGACGGCCTGCGACGAGTCGCGGGGAATCAGCTGCTGGTCGGGGGCGTCGAGGTGCCGGTGGTTGGCCGGGTGTGCATGGACTTCTGTATGGTGCAGCTTGATCGCGTTCCAGGCGCCAAGGAAGGCGATGAGGCGGTGATCATTGGCACCCAGGGCGAAACCCGCCTGTCGGCCGAGCAGGTTGCCGACCGGTGGGGCACGATCAACTATGAGGTGACGTGTGGGATCGGAGCGAGGGTGCCGCGG
>CAZPZD010000016.1:44531-45725 GCA_964590515.1 uncultured Anaerolineaceae bacterium
TCATCGACCTCCGCCGGCCAGCTGTCCACGATGGCCTGCCGGCGAGCGTCCGGCTCGTAGCGGATCTCCGCGCGGGGGAAGAACTCTAGGACGATGCTCTGCAGCTCCTCGGCGGAGGGGCTGAAGCCGGTTACGTTGTAGACCTGCTGATTGAGGGAGGGCGCCTTGGCCAGCCGGATCAAGGCCTGCACGGCATCTGGCATGGTCATGAAGGGCATTCGGGTGTCGGGCCGCACGAAACAGCGGTAAAGCCGGCCTTCGGCGGCGTGGTGCAGCATCTCAGGCCCAAAGTCGCTGGTACCGCCGGTCGGCAGCGTGTCCGCGCTGATCAACCCCGGCAAGCGCAGGCCCCGGAAATCGATCCCAACCTGGCCTGAGCCGCGCGGGCTCGACTGGCTGAAATACGCACCCAGGTGCTCACAGTAGAGCTTGCTGGCGCCATAGATCGTGGTCGGAGTGCACCGGCCCTGCTCGGTCTGGGGCCCGGCGGCCTGCTTGGCCGCCAGGGTCGGAAAGCCGTACACCGCGACGCTGCTGGGGAAAACGAAAGTCACTGGTTCGCCATGTCGCTGGGTTTGGTCGACCGCGAGTTGCAGCAGATTGAAAGTCCCTTCGACGTTCACCCGGTGGGCGGCTTTGGGATCTTGCTCGGCCCGGGTGGAGAGCACTGCCGCCAGATGGTAGATCGTCCCTATTCGGTAGCGCTTCCCCAGATCCGCCAGCAGCGCCTCGTCGAGCACGTCTCCCTGAACGAATTCCCGGCAGCGGTCCCGCAGGTCCTGTTCAAGTGGAACGCGATCCATGGCCAACAATCGATCGGCCGCGGCCGACCCCAAGGAGGCAAGCAGTCCGTGCCCGATTTCACCGGCCGCGCCGGTGATCAGAGTCAGCTTGTCGGCCATGCTTGGCTGAAAACTTTCACCCAGGAGGACTTCCCCGGCGGTATCTTGGCACAGGTCACCGGAAAGAATCAAGGTCCCGCCAATGGTCCGCCGGAACCAAACTGTGGACTTCAGCTTGACTTTGCTGGAGGGGGTCCATAGAATGAAACTCTGCACAGGCGGGGAAGAGACCCGGAGCACCGGGCACCGAAGGGGCAAGTTCGACCGTTAATCGTGGCGGCGGGCGAATCTCTCAGGTAAAAGGACCCCACCTGGCCGCACCTCTGGAAAGCGCCGGGCGCACCGAAGGGGC
>CAZPZD010000017.1:0-45494 GCA_964590515.1 uncultured Anaerolineaceae bacterium
GCACCCCGCCGCCGGGTGGCGTCGAAGAGGAGCACAGGTAGAGGCCGGCCACTGGGGTAGTGTACGGTGAGACTCGGATTAGTGGCCGGGTCCAGATTTGGCGCAGGTCCTGGATCCCGACATTGATATCTCCCCCGACGTAATTGGAGTTGTACTTCTCCATCTCGACCGAATTGCGGCTGTGTCGGCCCAGGATCCGGCTGCGGAAACCGGGCGCGAAGCGTTCGATCTGAGCTTCGACTCGCTCGGTCATGTCGACCGTCGAGCCGTTGGGGACGTGGCAGTAGCCCCAGGCCGTGTGCTTCCCCTGCGGTGCTCGGCTGGGATCGAATAGTGACTGTTGAGCGAAGATGACGAACGGTCGTTCGGGATGCTCGCCGCGCCCGACGGCCGCCTCAGACTCGACAATCTCTTCGAGCTGGCCGCCGAGGTGCACCGTGGCTGCTTGGCGGCAGCTCTCGGCTGCCCAGGGGATCGGGCCGTCCAGCGCCCAATCGAGCTTGAAAACGCCTGGCCCATAGCGGAACCGCCCGAGTCTGCGTCGGTAGCCCTCCGGGAGCTGCTCTCCGACGATCTGGACCAACTGCTTTGGCGAGGTATTGAAGAAGACAGTCCGAGCGGAGGGCAATTCGTCGAGGGCGGTGATCGATCGGTCAGTTTCAATCTGTCCGCCCAACGACTTCAGCAAGCCCGCCAAGGCCTCAGCGATATGCTGTGAACCTCCGGCTGCCATCGGCCAACCCACGGCGTGAGCCAGAGTGCCCAGCATCAGGCCGGCGGCGGCGGATACCGTAGATTCGAGGGGTAGCATCGAATGAGCGCCCAAACCGGCGAAGAGGGCCCGGGCCCGCGGGCCGCGGAAACGGGAAGTAGCCAGGCCCCGCGCCGATTGAATTGCCAGCCACCCGAAGCGGGCCATCATGAACGGCCGGCGGGGTAGCCGGAACGGGCCCAAGATTTCAGCCAGCAGCGCCTGCCAGTTCTCGACCAGCGGCCCGAAGATCCTCAGGTAGGCCGCGGCATCCCCTCCCAACTGATCGGCCGTCGCCCTGAGATCCTGACTGACCAGCATCGCGGTCCCATCGTCGAGCGGATGGGCCAGCGCTGCCGGTGGGTGGATCCAACGGAGACCGTGTTCGTGCAACGAGATGGCTCGGAAAAAGGGGGAGGCCAGGCCAAGCGGTTGAATGGCGGAGCACACATCGTGCCAAAAACCAGGGAGGGTAAGCTCCGCGGTTCGGGCGCCGCCCCCGATCGTGTGTGCGGCCTCGAAGACGATCACCGAGCGGCCGGCCTGGGCGAGGGTGATGGCGGCTGCTAGCCCGTTCGGGCCCGCGCCGATGATGGCAGCGTCGTATGCCTGCATCCTGTATCGCTAGACCGAGAAGCTAGTCTGCAGCTGGGTCAGGCTTGCGCCGAGTGACCCGGCGTACCACTCGCACGGGCGTGTAAAGAATGCTTCGGATGGCGGAGTTGTACCAGAGGTTTCGGGCCTGAGACCACTGGAGCTTGCCGTCAACCAGAGCCCGGTTCATCTGCACTGGAGCATCCTTGCTGTAATGCTTGGCCACGCCCGTCAGGACGTGATGCCAGATCCGCTCCTGCTGCTTCGCGCCGCCCATGAATCGGAAGCCGAGTTCGAAGATCGGGTCGTTGGCCCGGGCCAACGACTGGATCTGAACCACGGTTGTGTCGCCTTCAATATGGGCGCTGAAGGTGTTCCAGCCTGCCTCGGGATGGCCCTCCGGGCACATCAGCGTGAAGGATTCGTCGTCGCTGTACAGCACCATCACTCCGGTAGCGATGACCCCGGGCACCCCGGGCAAGGATGCGTTGATCAGCACCACCTCCCCGGGCGTCACGCCCGAAACCGAAGGGTAGAACCTCGAATCGGCGGGCATGAGCTCCGGCAGCTTTTCCTTTAAGAAACTCACCACGCCGGCCGGGGTAACTTGAGCGCCCTCGAGCCGGACCCGATAGGTTTTCTGCCAGAGCTGCCCAAAGCCCTGCAACGGCCCGACCACCTGACGCCCCTCGACATTCAGACTCACGGCTCCGGTCGGTACATCTTTCACCTTGAGCTTCGAAACCGGACTGGCCCAGTGGGCCGCATCGCGCGATTCGGGTTTCTGAGTCTCAGTTTGCATAGCTGCTCATCCCTTCTAGTGACCCGGGTTCAAAGGCCGGCAACTGCAGCCAGCGCCTGCGCCTCACTCGGGAAGATCCGGATCGCCTCGTTCAGGCGGGTAAGCTCGAAGATCTGCTGGTAGTGCTCCGTCAGCCCGTAGGCCAGCAGTTTCTGGTTGTGCCGGTTAGCCCGAATCAGCATAGTGACCAGGAGCCCAATCCCCCCGCTGTTCATGTACTCCAGCCCGACGAAATTCAAAATGATCGTTTTGGCCCCCTCCCCGCTGGCCTGCTTATAGGCATCCATCAGGATTCCTTCAGCGAAGGACGTGATTTCACCTTGAATGTCCACAACGCTGGCAATGTTACTTGCATGGCGCACGTTAGCCGATAATTTCGCATCGCTCATCTGCTCTTCTCCTCTGTGTTGCCCTGACGGGCGGCGGCCTCGTCGGGAACGATCTGCATGAAATCCGACAAGCGGGTGATCTCGAAAATCTCGGCGAAGTGTTTGCTCAGGCCAAAGGCGATGACCGGGCGCTTCTCCTTGCGGGCTCTGGCGAGCAGGCTGACGATCAGCGCGATGCCGGTGCTGTTAATGTAATCCACCTGGCTGAAGTTCAGCGCCAAAGCGCTGGGCTGAATCTCACTGGCCTCCAAGTAGGCGGCGACCAGAGCGCTTTCTGCGAAGGCGTTGATATCACCGTCCAAGTCGATAATCGCCATCCCTTCTTCCGTGCGGACAGCGGCACCTATCCGAGCCTCAGCCATTTTGGCCTCCTTCCAAGTGGAGCATAAGTTCCACGGTGTGATGTGTTTCGTCCGAGGTGACTTTCAGGTCGTCGACCATGTTCTTGATCAGAAACAGACCCCAGCCGCGGGGGCTCTGCAGCCCATCTAGCTTAGCCTCCAGGTCGGGGGTTGCTGCCTCCGGGATTCTCCGACCCCCGCCGTGGTCGGAGATGAAGACCGAGAGTTTCTCATTCGAGGCCTGCAGACGGATATGGACCGGAAGATCCCCCTGGTATTTATTGCCGTGCTCCATGGCGTTCATGGTGGCCTCGCCAACCGCGGTCTTCAGCTTCTCAAGCCTCCCGCTCGAGAGGCCAAGATCCTGAATGGCCTCGCTCACTTTCTCGATCGCAAGCCGCTCATTCCCCGGCCGGCTTGGAATCGTGAATTCGGCTTCGAGCGGAAGCGAGATACCCACTGCCGCTTGCCTGCCTGCTTCGGCTGCACTCCGGTCGTTGGCGGAGCATTCGATGGCCAAGAGAGTAACGTCGTCCTCGTGCTCCCACCCGGCAGCCGTGAAGCGCTCCAGCGCGGCCACCAGCGTCGCGATCAACACATCAGGGCCGCTAGGGTGGTCGCTCAGGAGCTGCTTTACCCGCGGGAAGCCGAACATCTCGTGGCGGGAGTTGTGGGCCTCCGCCAACCCATCGCTCTGAAGCAGGATGGTCTCCCCGGGCAAGATGACGACCTCGTTCTCTTCGTAGCGCATATCCGGCATCAATCCGAGGGGCATGCCAGTGGCCTTGAGTTCCGACACACCTCCAACTCCGCGCCGGAAGGCCAGCCCATGCCCGGCGTTCGCAAAGCGGAAGGTCCGCTTTATTGGGTCCAGCACCGAATACAGGCAGGTGACGAACATGTTCTCTGGCATGTTCGGAATGAGCTGGTTGTTTACCCGCGCCAACACTTGAGAGGGGGAGATCAAGCGCTCGGCAGCGGCGTGCAACACACTGCGAGTGGTCGCCATAACAAGGGCGGCCGGCACTCCTTTGTCCGTGACGTCGGCGACGATTACGCCTAGCGTGCCATCCTCCAAGTGGATAAAGTCGTAGAAATCACCGCCAACCTCCCGGGCTGGCCGGTAATAAGCGGCCACTTCCCATCCCGGTAGCTTTGGAAGTTCGCGGGGCAGCAGGGTCTGCTGAATCAGCCGGGCGATGCGCAGCTCCTGCTCCATCCGCTCGCTCCGACGGGCCTGGTCCTTCTGCTGCCGCACGAGCTGGGCCACCCGCAGCGCCGGCGCGGCCTGAGTGGCAAGGCTGCTTAGCAGGGTCCGGTCGTCCACCGAGTACTCCTGCTCGCTCAGCCGCTGCCCCAGGTTGAGCAATCCAATCAGCTCGCCTTGCGCCACGAGTGGGACGGTGAGCTTTACCCCCGCTTCTTTCAGTGATCGAAGCGCCGCCGAATCGAGCTCGAGCCGATCGATCTCTACCACTCCACGGGCCGATTGAAGGTAGGCCACTAGGGGATCGTAGGGCGCGATCTCGACGCTGGCCGGCGCGGACTCTGACTCAGGAACGGCGGACGACTGCCCACCTGACCGCGCCAGGATTCGCCAGAGATCCCGGATCTGCGTGCTCATCTAGCCTCCATTATTCACCGGTAGAGTCCCAAAAGCGTTACGAGGGTTACTCTCTTCTCTCCCACTCTGCCCCGTGCGGCCGGGCCAGCGCCCGCCATTCAGGAGCGAGGGGCACCACGCCGAGGGTGCGGACGATTTGGCGGGCGGCCAGGCCGACGATCGCGGTGAACGTCGGGTAGGCCAACTCCATTTCCGCCAGTTGCTCCACCCACATATCGGCTGCCATGCCGGCCGACACGATTTGCACGATCTCCAGTGCCTGCTCACCGACCGCGTGGGCGCCCAGGATTCGGTGGGTCTCTTGTGACACGATCAGTTTGAAGAGACCCTCTGGCCTTCCGTCGATAACGGCTCGGTCGAGGTCGGCGTAGGGAACCTCCGCCACAGCAATCTCCTCGCCGGCTTCGCGGGTGGCCCGCTCGGTCAGTCCGACACTTCCGTATTCGGGGTCGGTGAATCCCCCATGGGGCACGACCCGGTGTTCAAAGCGCAGTTCAGGCCCAAGCACGGCATTCTCTGCCGCGATCCGCGCCTCGTACCCAGCGCTCTGCACCAGCATCATCCGGCCAGTGACGTCGCCCGCGGCGAAGATGTGCGGGGCAGAGGTCTGCAGGTGTTCATCCACAGAGACATAACCGCGCTCGACCCGTACCCCGGCAGCTTCCAGGTTCAGACCATCGACGTTCCCGACCCACCCCACGGCAAAGAGCACCGCCTCGGCCTGAAGCGTGGTCTCGCGACCGTCTGAGCGGTAGAGCAATTTGAGGCCGTGGGCGTCCTTCTCGACCCTCTCGACGGCTTCGATGCCGGTGATTACAGCGATGCCGCGTCTCTGGAAGGCCTCCCTCATCTCCTTGGAAACGGCTTCGTCCTCCATCGCCAATAGCTGGGGAGCACGCTCCAGAATCGTCACCTCGGAACCAAAGGCGGCGAAGTTGGAGGCTACCTGGCACCCGGTGGCTGCCCCGCCGACCAAGATGAGCGAGGCCGGCAGTCGTTTCAACGACCACGTGTCGCTGTGGGTCAGGGCAAGTTCGGCCCCGGGAAGCTCGGGGCGCCGGGCATGGCCTCCGAGGCAGAGAACGAACTTTTCCGCCCGCAGTCTTGCCCCGCCATTGAGCTCTAGCGTGTTTGCATCGATAAACCGCGAGTCTCCTACGCCGAGGTGGACCTGAACACCGGATTCTTCCAGGTGGTTAATCAACTGCTTCTTCTCATGAATACTGTAGACCATCCGCTGGGTGCGGTTCAGAAGGAGTGCGAAGTCCAGCCGGGGGAGTTCCCCGATCAGGCCATACTCCGAGCACTGCTCGGCATCCCGCTGCAGCCGGGCGGCTTTCGCCAGCACCCGGGTGGGTACGCAACCGTCATTCGTGCAGGTGCCGCCCATCCGATCGCGTTCGACCAGCGCCACCGAAGCGCCCAGCTCGCGGGCCCGCAGCGCAGCGGTCACCCCCGCCGGCCCGCCGCCCAGGACAATGACTTTGAATTCCTTCATGCGTGCAACCTCACTCGACTCGAGCGACTTCGCCTTCCACGGACACCCGGAAAGTCTGCAATGGCTGCTGGGCCGGACCTCGAACGAGCTTCCCGCTGGTCACGTCAAAACGGGAGCCGTGCCACGGGCAGGTGATTACCGTGCCCTGCAGGTCGCCCTCGCTCAGCGGACCGCCCTCGTGGGTGCAGTCATGCTGAGTCGCGTAGAAGGTACCGTCGAGGTTGTAAACCGCCACGCGCTGCCCACTGACCTCGACTTGCATGGCCTTGCCGGGCCGGAGGTCCACCATGCGGAACTGGTTCGGCGCAAGCGCCGCGGGATGTGGGACTGTGGGCGGCTTCGGCATCTCGTCAGCCCCCATCGTGACGGTGTGGATCCGCAGATGCACCTTCCCATCCCTGACCTCTACCGAGAAAGTTTCCAGCCCGACTCCTGGATCGAGCAGGAATTTTCCGGTGGTGACGTCATACTGATATCCGTGCCAGGGGCAGGTAAGCGTGTCGCCTTCGAGGGTGCCGGTGGCGACCGGTCCGCCCCGGTGCAGGCAGTAATTCCGCAGGGCATACCACTTGCCACCGTGGTGGAAGACCCCGATCGATCGGTCTCCGATCTGTACGATCAGCCGCTCGCCGTCCGGGATGCCCGCCGCCTCGGCCACGACCATGTCCTTATATTCGATCGTGCGGAACAGTCCCAAGCCGCGCTCATAGGTGTCCACGGCAAGCTGGTGGACCTGGGCCGTATCCACGCTCACATTGAGCTCACCGGCTTCGACCTCGTGCTCATCGCTGTAGGCCCGGGAGAGCATTTCGAGCAGCACCATCAAGAGCAGGTTCCAGGCCCTCGAGGCGCGGGCCTCGAGATCCGGGTCGAGCTCGTGCAGCTCCTTTCGGAGCGCCTCACCGATGGCATGCTGTACAAAGCCCACCTGGCCGATGACGTATCGCTCCGGGATGTAGACCTTGGGGTCCGCGCCCCGGGAGGTGTGGGCGAGCCCGACCTTGTCCACGAAGCTGGCATATTCGTCGTCGTATTCTCCGGAGGCGGTGCGGCGCCAGAAATTGGTGAGGTGGACCATCCGGAATTGCAGGTATTCCTGGTCGATTCCACCCTCTTTCTTCAGGAAATATCGTCGGGTCGGAGGATAGTGCAGCAGGTGATCGTAGAACTTCCCGACAATCTCGGGGATGTACTTCTCGATGACCAGTTGACTTTGCTTGATAGCGACCGAGTCTTCCTTGGTGAAGCCGACGAACTGAGCCATGTGGCGGAAGTAGCGCCCGGCCTCCTTGGCCGAGGTCTGAACTTGGGTTTCCGGTGTCGATGAACTGTCCATGGTTTCCTTTTCCGGTCTCATGGAAGTGATGAAGGCGATATTGGCGCATACTTCAGTGGCTCCCCGGAATCCCGAAGCCAGAGCGTGACAGTAGTCGGCTGCATTGCCTGGTCGGCCGCCTCCATCAGCGAATCCGATAGCCTGATGACCTCGACTTCATCTCGGGCGTGCGCGCTGAAAGCGGAGAGGATCCGTGAGGCATCATATTTGCTGCGGAAGAAACGGCGGTCGATGGCCGATTGAATTCGGCCGCGCAGCGGGTTGAAGAGGGCGGCGATGGCCAGGGTCGAGAGCACGACGGCCAGAGGGGAGTCCTGACCCGTGAGGGCCCGGAAGCTTGCCTGGAGAATCGCTACGCCAGCGAAGTACACGGCGGCCAACACAAGGGTCAGGCTCCCATAGACCAGCGTGCGGTTGATGAGCAGATCGATGTCGTAGAGCCGGTACTTGAGGATCGCTACGCCCACCGCCACCTGGGTCAAAGCCATTCCCGAAATCAAGAATATTGGCCCTGCCGGAAAGGTTTGATATGAGGCGCCGCCGGGCAGGGCCAGTGCCACAAGGATTGCAGCATAAACGAACCATTTGAGCTGCAGGCGCTCTTCTCCTGCAGAACGGCGTATCCGCAGGATTAGGGAAGCCACGGACGCCAAAACTGCGGCCATCAGTGGCAGGAGGGCGGATAAGGCCGTAATCCCAAGGTTTCCTAAAGCCTCAATTCCAAGGGGATTGTTAAGGTAGGCGAACTGCTCGAACGGACCTGGTGCGAAGGCGGCAAAAAGCGTCAACCCTGTCGCACTGATCGCTGCAAACCAAGCCACGGGTCGCCAGGCGGGAGTGAGAAGTTGGCCGGTGGGGAATAACAGGAAGAGAAGAGTAATGGCCGGGGCTATGGCAGGGACCCAGATCCAGTTCGCGATCCAGGCTGCTATCTCTCCACCCGGCAGTGAGCCGCCCATGGTCAGCAGGGCGTAAACCCGATACTCCTCCAAGAGCACCTGTGCTCCGGAAAGTAGCCCAAGCCAAGAGAAAATCCAACCAACCGGATGGTGTGGACGGCTTGAAACGATCAACGCGCCGATTGTTGAGGAAACCAAAGCCGCGATTGTTGGGAACCCTCGCGGGCCCCAACGGGGAGGGACGGGAGTGGAGTAACTAAGCGCTAGAAACAGGATCCCGAGCCCTGCGAGCGCGATGGCGAGCGCCCACACCGACCACGCCAGCCGAGCGGCGGTTCGCAAGGAGCTAGCCGGCGCGATCGGTTCGGCCCTTTGGGGAATCACTTCTGATCCCCCGGCCCGGATCGGACCCACAGTGACAGATGCGCCGGCTGCAGGGTGTCCTGCACCGTGCCGATCAAGGCCTCCTGCATTCTTCCCAGGTCTACCTCGTCCCTGACCATCTGGCCAAATTCGGCCAGCAACAGGGCGGCGTCGAACTTGCGCCGATAGAAGCGGCGATCGATGAAGCCTCGGATGCGGCGACGCAGTGGGTTGAAGAGGGCGGCGATCCCGAGCGTGGAAAGCACGATCGCCAACGGAGATTCCTGTCCGGCAGCCGTGCGGAAGGCGCCCTGCAAGATCGCCACGCCTGCAAAGTACAGCGCGGCCAGCATCCCGGTCAGCCCGCCGTAGACCAGTGTTCGGTTGATGATCAGATCGATATCGAAGAGACCCTCCCGCAGGATCGCGATTGCCAGGGCAGTGGGAATGGCGAGCCACAGCAGGCTGGTCAGGGACTGGGGGATCAAGGCCCGGTAGCCCAGCAATTCTGGGATCACCGACAGGGCCTGCCAAGGAATCACTGCCACAACAATCGCCCAGAGAAACCAGCGAACCTGTCGGCGTTCGATCTGGTTGTACTCGTTTCGATACCCATGGAGCACGATCAACACGCTCAGAGGCATGGCGGTCGCCGACAGCAGGTTCGTTGCGGTGACCATCAGGTAAAGGCGCTCGGAAGCGGTTGTGGTCTCGGGCCACCGAAGGGCAACAGCTAGGACCCACAGCAGCAGAGACCCGAGGTAGCCAGCCAAAGGCAGGTAGGGGCGGCGCCGAAGCACCGCTCGCTTGCTTGGGAAGATGAGAACGAAGTGAACGGCTCCGCCAGCAAATATGATGTAGAGGATCAACGCTCCCCAGATCCACAGCGGCAATAACCAGCCGTGCAGCAAATCGCTAGGTTGAATCAAAAGGAAGAAGATCAATCCGCTGCCCATGAGTAGGCTACTGAACAGCAAGACCCCTTGTGCGCTGGTTTGCCTTGGCCGCAGTGCAAATACCACCAGGCCGATCGCCCACAGGTAGGTCAGGAAGAGGTAGCTCGTCCAACTACGACCGATGATCTCCGGCAGTGGTTGGCGACTGAGCGCCACGCTAAGCTCAACGACCTGATTGGTTCTCAGGACGGTGTACGCGACCGGACCTTGCCCCGCGGGCGCGTTCTTAGCTCCACGAAATGCCATGGCCATCCACTGATCGACCGCGCGACCTGCCAGCGCGATCACCCGGTCGCCGTCCCGAAGGCCGCCTGGTTGTGGGCTGTTCACATTTACTAGCAGTCCGCGTTCCGCCTCACGGAACGGCTCGAACTGCAGCTGGGCCCCGTCGCCTGGAAGCCGCAGCCGGGCCCCGAGGAACACAAACGCCGGCACCACGATCACAACCACCGCGCCGAGGACGAGCAGTGGATGCGCGCCGTCAGAGATGGTATTGGTCTTCGTGCGCTGGCCCTCGCCCACCGACGACACAGATGGGCCCTTTCTCTTTCAGCTACCTGGACGGATGTCTCTTAACCAAATCGAAGTCTGCAGCGGCTGCACCGTCTCCTCCACGACACGAAGCAGGGCCTGGCTCACATCTTCCAGTTCCACTTCTTCCTGCACCGTCCCGCTGAAGGCCGCCAGAGCGCGGGCCGCGTCGTAGCGCCGCCGATAGAACCGCCGGTCGATCACCGCCTGGATGCGGCGGCGCAGCGGGTTGAAGAGCGCCGCGACCGCGAGAGTCGTTGCGACGATAGCAAGCTGGTCACCCTGTCCGGTTATCCCGAAGAACATGGTCTGGAGCAGCGCCACCCCGCCCAGGTACACCAGCACCAGGGTGCCGGTCAGTACCCCGTAGACGAGGGTACGATTGATGATGACGTCGATATCCCATAGGCGGTAGCGCAGGATCGCGACGACAAACGAGGTGGGGAAGATCAACAGCGAGAGCGTGAATCCGGTGAGACCCACTAATTTGACGACCAGCGAAAAAGCAAAGAGCGAGGGTCCGACGCGCTGATACAGAATGTTGGGAACCTCCGGATCGCTCAGCGCTGGGATGATCACGAAGGGGAGGAAGTAACCGAACGGACCGAGCACCGCGAGCACCAGCCCCAGGATGGCCCACTTGGTCTGCTGGCGCTGCAGCGGGCTCGAGACCTCCAGATAGCGGTGCAGTTGGGCATAGAGCCCGACGCCCGACCAAACGACGAGCACCAGCAACTGCAGTGGAATCGGCCACGCCGCGAGGCTCAAGGCGGATTTGGGCAAGAAGATAGCAAACAACAACAACCCGGCCCAACCAATGACCATGATCCGAGTCCAGCGGGGGACGAAGCGCCCGTCGGGGAATAGGTAGAGCAGGCTCAGGCCGGTGACCAACCCAATATACGTCACGAGACCGACCAGGATCCGCATGACGGGTGAGACCTCTTCGACGGGATAGGTCAGTGACAGCGGCAGCAAGGCCCCGTTTGTGACCAGCGCGAAAGCAAGGGCTAACGCAATCCACTCGTCGGAGCGACGCCAGAACACGATTGCTCCAATAACCAGGTGGGCAACAACGACGAGCAAGTAAAGGCCGGAGATGTAGGTACCGTAGCCGGCCAGGGTCCAGCCGAGGTCCGTCACAGACCGTTCGTCGACGCCCGCGATTAACCGCGCGTACAGGCCGGGCACCCCCAGGGTGACCAGCCCAACGACGAGCATAGTCACTACCGCCCAGGCCAGGCGAGCCGGGATGAGCCGCCTGTCTACTGAGGGTTGGGATTGGGCGAATTGGGCGGTGGTCAAGCCTTGGGGTGCCTCAAGCTACTGAAGGGTCTGCAGGTACTGCCAGATAGCCCGCAGCTCATCGTCCGTGAGCTTACCCACCCGTTTCCAGGGCATCCGATTGGGGTCAATATCCTCGCCACGAGGCCTTTCGCCGGTCCTCAAAGCATGCATGAACTCGGCTTCGGTCCACTCTGGCAGGTTGCCGCCTCCGGTCAAATCCAGTCCAGCACCGGCTGCTGTGCCACCACTCAAGCCGGGACCGTGGCAGATAGTGCAGGCGGTCGCCAGGTACTTGCCGTACTCGGCATTGACGCCGGGCTCGGGTGCCGGTGGACGGGGAGCAGTGTGGTCAATCACTTCGGCCGGAATCAGAGAGGGGTCACTCAGGATCGCGAGCTGGTAGAACAGACCCAGGTCCCGCTCCGGCAGCTCGTTGTCTACCGGAGGCAGGCTCTCTAGAAATGCGATGATGGCTCCCAGGTCCGCGTCGCCGATGTAGTAATACGAATTGGAGGGCATCTCGATCATCGGCCGGCCATCTGGGTTCACTCCGTGACGGATGGCCCGGACCCAGTCCGGCCCGGTGAAGGATCCACCAACGCCTCCGGCGCCCGCGGTCAGATTCTTGGCTGAGACCGTGCCGCTCAGCGGGTCGCCAAAGTGCGGTTTGCCGGCCAGATCCTCGCCGTGGCACTCCTGACAGAAGAAGATCGTACTGACCAGGTGCTGTCCCCGCTCGATGGCAGCCGGATCGCTCGGGACCTCGATCGGCTCGCTTGGGATTTCGTAGGTTCGAGCCAGCCGCTGCCCCACGCTTCGATTGACGAAGAGCACACCCAGCACCAAGAGCGCACCCAGACTGGCGAGGAGCAGGAACAGGTATTTGATGGATCGCCGCATGTTCAGGCCCGGCCGCTATGCTGTCTCGGCTGGCACAGGCTCGGGCGCGACTGCACGGGGTGTCAGCAGCAGCGCGCGTGCGCGCCGGGCGTGGGTCAATCCGAGCCAGACCAGCAGGACTGCGCTAACCGGATGGAACGCGGCGATCCAGCCTAGGTTTTCCTGCAGCACTGGAAGTATGGTGTGGAAGATGTAGTACAGGAGCAAGCCTGCCAGCCAAGCCGTGAGCCGGCGAGGGATCCAGGCCAGGAGGGCTAGCGGAGGGTAGATAAGGATGATCCATCCGACGGCATATCCGAATTCCGTGTGGATATCCCAGTAGCTCCGGTCGACGAACACCGCCATGCCGGCCAGGTAGATATTTCCTAGGAAGCCGACAATAGCAACCCAGGCGACACCAACGTACAAGTAGCGGGCTACCCTACGCATGAGACTCTCTCCTCCGGGCGCGGTTTGATTGAAGCCGGCCCATGCATTCTAAACCTGCTCATCGTCAACCTCTATGAAAACCACCACTGGTGGTCTCAAAACGGCTTGTACATCATCAGCCAGGCGATCAGTGTGGTCCCACCAACGCCAACGCTGGCCAGTAGCCCTGGCCGCAGTGTGGCCTGGACCGAGAAGATCTCTTCATCAGTGCCGGGCGGCAGCGCCGGTTGATCTTTTCGGCCGTCGAAATAAGGCATTCCGAGTACTTTGCGAAGCCGGTGATAGTGCGCTCGGGCGGACCAGGCCATGACTGCGGTGATCCCGATTAGCAGGGCGAGTGCGGCCCAGATCCAGCCCTCCCCCCACCAGCGCCCGGTGAAGCCCGCCGCAATCCCGCTCCCGAGCAGGACCAGCAACGCAACCCCTAGACTTGGACCGCTGTGCCTGGAAAGCTCGAGGAGCGCCCGCATGCTGTCAGGGTCGCGTTGGCGCTTCAGCAGCAGGGTCATCGCGGTCGTACCGCCGTGGGCGAGCATAAACCCCATCACACCGAGAACATGCAGGAATACCAGCCACTTGTGCATCGGATTTGGTCTCGCCTACAAAGGCTTGAACATCATCAACCAGACGACGGTGGCCAATCCAATCAGGCCCAGGACAGTGAAAAACATCGGATGGAAAAAGAAGGCACGCATGCTTCCTGAGATGCCACGTCTGGCTTGCGGCCGGGTCTGAGCGTTCGGATCCCTGGCCCTGGCAAAGCCCTCAGTCATGTAAGGCTTTCCGATGCGGTTCATGAGTGTCCCGATCACAAGCAGCAGTGCAACGGAGGCCCAAATCCACCGGTCCCCCCACCAACGCCCCATGAAGCCCAGGACGATTCCGGTCAGAACCAACGTAACGCCGGCGATCGGTGCGCCGGCATACGCCAAAACCATGACCGCAGAAAGTGCGTCGATTCGCTTCGGCCCCGGTTCCTGCCTCAAAGCGAATGTCACGCTGGCGACCGCGCCGTGGAAGAGGAAATACCCCATCGCACTCAGGACATGAAGGAACCGAAGAAATTCGTACATTGAGCTCCTAATGCTCGCTATTCCGGCGTCCGCCAAATCGATGCTTGGCCGTTGGATCGCGTTATCAATGCCGGCTTTGTTAGAACGGCTTAAACATCATCAGCCACAAGATTACACCGAGGCCGATGACTCCCGTCACGGTCAGCAGCATTGGTCGACCCACCGCCAGCAGACCGACCAGCTCTTCGGTCGTGGCTGGTTGAGAACGGCGCTTCTCTTTCTTGGTGGGCGGGGCATGCCCCTCGGGATCGATCGCATGCCACAGCCGATCGTGGTAAGGCCGGCCGAATCCGGACATCGCGAAGCTGATCGCAAAGAATACTCCGATCGCCAGCCAAATCCAGGTCTGGTTCCACCAACGCCCCATAAACCCCATCACAATCCCGCTGATGAGCAGAATCCCCAGTGGTATCCCCATCCACTTCGTGGCGAACTCACGAATTTCCAACAAACCCTCGACCCGTTTAGCATCCCGCTCGCGCTTGAGGGCAAACATGGCGGCAGCCGTGGCCCCGTGAATCAGGAAGAAGGCGAAGGCGCTGAATACATGGAGGAATCGCAGGACTGTATACATGTCTACTCACCTTTCTCGGAGCCTAGGATAAGCGACGAACGTCCCAAAAACGTTACGGATGCCCAAGCAGGAGTGATTTCGTTGCGAAACGGCCTTAGAATCGGGCCGTGGCAGCAGTGGAGCTGAGGCTGCTCTTGTTGGGTCCTCCCAGGGTGGAGCTGAGCGGCTCACCACTGGTTGTGGATACCCGCAAGGCAACCGCCATGCTGATCTACCTGGCAGTAACCAGGCAGCCCCATCGCCGCGAGAGGCTCGCCGCCATGTTTTGGCCGGAAAGCGATACCGGCCACGCGAAAGCTGCCCTCCGAAGGACCCTCTCCTCACTGCGCAAAGCATTAGGCGGACGGTGGATCGAGGTCACCCGGGAACACCTCGCAGTCGAGCCGGCCTGGTTGGATACCCAGGCCTTCGCCGAGCTGCTCGAGGGCACTCTCGGCCACGGACACCCGGCCTCCGAGAGCTGTACCCGCTGTATTGAGCCGCTCACTCAGGCACTGGAGCTCTACCGAGGGGACTTCCTGGCGGGTTTCAGCTTACCGGACAGTCCACAGTTCGATGAGTGGCAGTACTTTACCGAGCGAGCGCTGCAGAGAAAGTGTACGGAGGCACTGCAGCTTCTGTCGGCTGCCCATCAATCCGCGGGAAACTTCGAGAAGGCGCTTGAGGCAGCCGACCGCCTCCTTACGCTCGATTCATTGAACGAGACCGCCCACCGGCAGCTCATGAGGCTCTACGCCAAGCTTGGCCGGCGCGACCTTGCGTTGAAGCAGTATCGGGACTGCGTTCGACTGCTGCAAACTGAACTGGGCACGCCACCCCTGGAAGAGACGGTCGACCTCTACGAACGCATCCGGGCCGGGGAGCTGACCGAGCCGATGCCCAGGCAGGCGACCACCTTGGCGGCAACTGCCCCGCGTCCAATTCCACTCGTGGGCCGGGAATCAGAACTGCGTGAGATCCGGGTCTGGTACCGGTCGGTCGAACGAAACTGCAAGTTGATGATCGTGGCCGGTGAAGCCGGAGTTGGGAAGTCCCGCGTGGCGGAAGAATTCTTGAACAGCGTCATGGAGCAGGGTGGAAAGGTTTTGCAAGCGAGATGCTATGAAGGGGAGACCACTTTTGCTCTCCGGCCCTGGATCGATGCATTGCGCGGAAGGATCGGGAACGGGGAAGTGCTGCGAGGGGCGGCTGGCCCCTCGCAAGTCCGGTTGGCAGAAGCTGCCCGGCTGCTGCCGGAGTTACACGACCTGATCCCCGATCTTCCCCACGCCGATCAGGCCCAAGGTGCGGCGGGCCACGAGCGGTTTTTAGATGGCTTGGCCTGGCTTGCTGGTACCTTGGCGAAGGGTCGCCACTCAGGAGTCGTGTTTCTGGACGACATGCAATGGGCAGACGAGCCAACCCTCGAACTCCTCGCCTTTTTGCTGCGGCATGGCCCCGAGCCTCCGTTTGGGCTGCTGGCGGGTTGGCGAACTGACTCCGCCCCATCTCAACAGCGGCTGCAGGAATGGCTGGCCTTGCTTCCTCGCGGGTCCTACGAGATCACTCCGCTCGAGCGACTGAGTGAGTCACAGGTGATCGAGCTGGTTGACCGCAGCGGCTTGGTGGACAGGCCTGCTAGCGGCCATCGACTCTACGAAGAGACCGAAGGGCTTCCGCTGTTCATCGCGGAATATCTGCGAGCGATCGAGGGAGGAGCCAACGAGCCGGAATGGAAATTGCCGGCTTCGATCCGCCAGATTCTGGCCGAGCGGTTGGCAAGAGTAGGCAGCGCCAGTCGCCAGCTCTTGGGAGCAGCGGCGGTCATTGGCCGGTCTTTCGAGTACGAGGTACTACGGTCGGTCAGTGGGCGGACCCCTGAAGAGACCGTTGCCGGCCTTGAGGAACTGTTGGCGACTGGCTTGATCCGCGAATACCCGGAAGTCCGTCCGCCGTTGGGCCCATCCTACGACTTCACCCATGAGAAGCTGCGGGTGGCCGCGCTCGAAGGGACGACCCAGGCCAGGCAGCGCTTGCTTCACAGCCGGGTGGCCAAGGCGCTCAGACGAGGAAGACCCCCGGCCGCGAGGGCGGCCCGCATCGCGCGGCATTATGAACTGGCCGGCCAGGAGCAGGAAGCGGCCGAGTTCTATGTGCAAGCGGGTGACCATGCGCGCGGCCTCTACGCCAACGAGCAGGCGCTCGCCCACTACCGCAGCGGGTTGGCCCTGGGACATCCCGAAGTGGGCCGGTTGCACGAAGCGATCGGGGATCTGCTGACGTTGGTCGGCGACTACAGCGGATCCGTCCAGAACTATGAGGCCGCGCTGGCCTACGCCGCGAATGGTCTAATTGCCCGCCTGGAGCACAAGCTGGGGGGAGTCTACGACCGTTGGGGAAGATGGGATCGGGCCGAATCCCACTTCGCTGCCGGCTTGCAGGTCGCCGGCGCCCAGCGGCCTCCGATTCTTGCCGACTGGAGCCTGAGCCTGCATCGCCGAGGCCAGCGAGCTCAGGCGGTGCAGTTGATCCAAGAGGCATTGGTCGAAGCAGAACAAGCCGGCGATTCGCGGGCGCTGGCGCAATGTCACAATATCATGGGCATATTCGCCCGAGCTCAGGGCGATCCGGGCACGGCCCGGGATCATCTGCTTCACAGTCTGGAATACGCGGTCTCGATCGCCGATAGGAGCGCGCAGGCCGCGGCGCTTAACAATCTATCCCTTGCCCTAGCCGACGCGAAGCAACTCGAACAGGCCATTGCCGCGGCCCGGCAAGCAATCGAACTCAGTGAATCAGTTCGTGATCGTCACCGATCGGCGGCCCTGCACAGCAACCTTGCCGACCTGCTGCATCGGGTGGGAGACGAGGAACAGGCTAATGAACATCTGCGGCAGTCGGCCGAGCTGTTTGCTGAGGTGGGAATCGAAAAAGATCAGTTTGAGCCGGAGATCTGGAAGCTGGTGGAGTGGTAGGCAGAGGCGGGAGGAACAGAGCCGCGTGAGCTATCGGGTCAATTGCCACTCGAAGAGTGCGCCTGCCACCCAGGTGGGTGGAGGGGAGTTGTACAAGTCGGTGGCGTCGGTAAACGTCAGGTCTAGGATGCGGCCGGTCATGGGCCCGCGCACATATCGGAACACCTGGCCGGCGTCCCGCCCGTCACTCTTGGCAGTGACGCAGTGCTGGTTGTATCCCCAGTAATCTCCTTCGGCCAAAACCCGCATGCCATCCCCGATCACCCGGCGAGCCAGCTCCAGGCCGCCCTCATGAGGGTGCAGCGATTCCTCCGGCGCGGCGCCGTATCCGATCCCATGATGGAACGGATCAACGGTCGAGACCAGCGCAGCACCTTCCGCCAGCCTGGCGAGCTCATCGATCCCGGGTAGGCGGTTGGGCTTACCCCCGGCCAGATAGGGATAACGCTCGATCACCTCAGGCCCCCGAATCCCGCGCCGCCGGGTCTCAGCTTTCCAGAAATGGCGGAAGCTGTAGAGGGCGTGATCGTTCAGCCACTCGGCGCGGCCCGTGATCCCGGGGCCCTGAATGCCCCAGAATTCCTCTTGGCTGGGGTCCCCGCCATTGGCGACTCGAATCCGGGCCCCTTCCATCTCATCGGTGAAAGCATGCAGCACACTGACCACGATCACCCGGTCGGCCCCGCAGTCGAGGCAGGCGTGCACTGCCGCAGCGATTTGGTGCCCGCAGTCGGCTACCCCGGCGTGCGGAAACACAACGACCCCTGCCGCCCCCAGTGTCGCTGAAAGATCCCAGGCGTGGGCCCTGTCGAGCAGGTCCAGGGTGCCTGCTTCGCCCAGCGCCTCATGCTCGGCGCGATACAGGCGCTGGATATCGTCGCGGAGTTGCTTTCGATCGAGCTGCATCGTCGGGGAGTGCCTCGAGGGGAAAAGCTTCAGGTGGGCGCGGAGGGGCTCGAACCCCCGACCTCACGGATGTGAACCGTGCGCTCTAACCAACTGAGCTACGCGCCCGAGCTGCTTGCCATTCTAGCATGTGCCCCGGAGGCTCACAAGGAATCGAGCTCGGGATTGGCCTCCGCCCGGCTTCGGTCTATGATTGACCCGTCCGCTTCGCCCCCATCACAACCTCGTGCGATGAATCAACTCAACCTCCGCCGCCGCGACGAACTCAGGGTCATCGCAGAACGTGCGATGCTGCAGCGCGGATTGTTGCCCGACTTCTCTCCTGCGGTCATGGCGGAGACGGACGCGCTTGTAACCGCGGCGGCTGAGGCGGATCCGTCGATTCGCGACTTGGGTGGTCTGCTCTGGTGCTCGATAGACAATGAAGACTCCCGAGATCTGGATCAACTCACCACCGCGGAACCGAGATCTGGCGGTCTGGCGACGATCCTGGTTGCCGTCTCCGATGTCGACGCCATGGTCAAGCCGGGCTCCGCCATCAACGGCCATGCTCGGAGCAACACGACTTCCGTGTACACAGCCGGCGGAATTTTCCCCATGCTTCCCGAGAAACTCTCGACGGACCTGACATCCCTGGGTGAGGGCCAGGAGCGCCTGGCCCTTGTCATCGAGCTGGGGATCGAGGCCGACGGGAACCTCGCCGAGGCCGAGATCTATCGGGCGGTCGTACGCAATCAGGCGAAGCTCGCCTACGACGGCATCGCCGCGTGGCTGGACGGCACGGCGCCTGCACCGCCTGGGCTGGCCGCGGTTCCTGGGCTCCATGAGCAGCTCTCTCTACAGGACCGGGCGGCCCAGGCGCTGAAAGCCCTGCGGCACCAGCATGGGGCGCTCAGCCTGGAGACCCTCGAAACGCGGCCCGTGTTCGAGGGTGACGTTCTTGCCGACCTGCGGCCTGACGAAAAGAATCGGGCCAAACAACTGATCGAGGACTTCATGATCGCGGCCAATGGGTTGACGGCCCGCTATCTCGATCGGAAGGGGTTTCCTTCCTTACGCAGGGTCTTGCGGTCGCCTGATCGCTGGGATCGGATAGTCGAACTGGCCACCCGCCTTGGTGGGCGCCTGGGACCGGTGCCGAGCGCGCCCGCTCTCGAAGCGTTCCTCGGCGAGCGCCGCCAGGCAGATCCGGAGCTGTTTCCCGACCTCTCCCTCTCGATAGTCAAGCTGCTCGGTTCGGGGGAGTACGTGGTCGAGGCCCCCGGGCAGCAAGCGGACGGGCACTTCGGGCTGGCCGTCAGAGACTACTCGCATTCGACCGCGCCCAATCGTCGCTTTCCGGATCTCATCACGCAGCGGCTGCTCAAGGCCGCGCTGGCGGGCAGGCCGCCGCCGTACAGCCACGACGAGCTGAACGAGTTGGCCCGCCACTGCACCGAGCAGGAAGACAATGCGGCCAAGGTGGAGCGACAGGTGGAGAAATCAGCTGCCGCACTGCTTCTGGCATCTCGGATCGGCGAGCATTTCGACGCGATTGTGACCGGCGCCTCGAAGAAGGGCACCTGGGTCCGTATCTTTCACCCCCCGGTGGAGGGGAAAGTGGTACGTGGTTTCGAGGGCCTTGATGTCGGGGATCGGCAGCGGGTCGAGCTCGTCGGCACCAATGTCGAGCGCGGCTTCATCGACTTCGTGCGGCTGACGAGTGGGTAGAGGGCATGAGATGAGAAATCACACTTCTGAACCCATCGCCGGGCCGGATCAGGTCAGCAAAGCGCGGCGGCGGCGGGCCGGGCGGCGGCTGAGTCAACTGCAGGCCGACGAGCGGGAGGCCTATCTGGACATCCTGGCAGCCGCAGTCACGCCTGGCGCGGGCTACTTTGTCTTGGCGCTGGTGTGTGGCACGCTCATCGGGCTAGGCTTTCGACTCGACCAGCAGGCGCTGCTGGTGGCAGGCGCGTTGCTCGCGCCACGCTTGGGGCCGCTGGCCGGCCTCTCCCTGGCGGCGGTCTCGGGGTCGCCTCGCTTCTTTCTCCGAATGCTAGCTGCGCTTGCTTTGGGTCTGGCGCTGGCCGGGGTGGGGGCTGCCCTGAGCTTCGGGCTTGGGATCAGCGGCGACCTGAACCCGCTCCTGCCTTACGCCCACAGCAAGCTGAACCTGCTCGATTTTGGGCTGGCTGTGGTCGGGGCAGTCTGGATGGCCGCCAGCCTAATCAACCGTGAGCGAGTCGATAGAGTAGCCAGCGTGGCAGTTGCGTACGAGGTTTGCCTTCCGCTCGGAGCTGCAGCGGCAGGATTTGTCCAGGGCGTACCGGAGCTGAGCGGGGGCGGCCTGCTGTCGTTGGGGTTGCACCTCACCTGGGCAGTGGCAGCGGGCCTGCTCACCATGCTCTTTCTGGGCCTGCGGCCACTCACTGGAGGAGGCCGGTCGCTCGGCGCGGCGGTCGGCCTGATCGGGCTGCTGGGGTTGGTGAGCGCGGCCGGGCTTGGAACTTCGGTGCTGGCCGCTCTGCCGACTCCGACGCCCACGTCCACGCCCACTCAGACTGCAACCCCGACTCCTACCTCAACCGGGACTGCCACTCCAACCCCGACCAACACTTCCACCGCGACTCCGACCTCCACACCAACCATCACGCCAACGGCCACTCCCACCCCACCCTCGGCAATCGTGCTGGGCACCAGCGGACAGGGAGCGATCTTGCGTGATACGCCGGAAGGCGCGCCGATTGGCTTTGTGGCGGAAGGTGAGCTGCTGTTGGTGCTCGCCGGACCGGACGTGCGCGTGACCGGGTTCTGGTGGCTGGTCTTAAAGGAAGACGGATCGCAGGGCTGGCTGGTGGGGGAGTTTCTGGCGACGTTGACGCCGACGCCCTGATCGATCGCCCTGACCCCGCTCGACCTCGCCGCGGTCGAGCGACGGCCTGGGAAGGCCGCTTTGGTACGAGGATCAGTCCGTTTCGGGTTCCAGCTGAACGACGATCCCCTCGTGTGCCCGTAAGCTGCACTGGCTGAGCGTGACCTGCCCTTCCCGGTCCAACCAAGTGGAGAGCAAGATCCGGCCCGGCCGCGGATCGCCCAACGCCAGCACCCGATCTTTTCCAGCGAAGTTTAGTGCTACCAGCACAGTCTGATCGCCATGCGTACGGTAATAGACGTAGCTGTCCTCCGGCGCCTCTCCCACCGGGCGGTAGGATCCATCGCGCAGCTCGGGGGAGGATCGACGTAACCGCAACAGCTTCCGGTAGAGGTTCAGCATCGACTGCGGATCCTCGAGCTGGACCTGCACGTTGCGCTCCCGGTAGTCCGGGTGGATGGGCAGCCAGGTTTCGAGCTGGCCTGCTTTCGTCCCGGGCGGGACGAAGCCGGCTCCGGGAGTCGCGTCCCACTGCATCGGGGTGCGGGCTGGATCGCGCGAGTGCTTTGACAGGCCGGAGATTTCTGGCCAGGGATCGCGGCGCAGGTGTGGTGGGACCGGTCCGTCCAGCATTCCGATCTCATCGCCATAGTAGAGGACGGGAGCCCCGCGCAGGGTGAGCAGCAGCATAGCCGCCACCCTGGCCTGGGGTTCTCCCAGGCGAGAGGCCAGGCGTGGCTCGTCGTGGCTCCCGAGCAGGACAGTCGCATGAGCCCCCGTCGGAAGCGCGGCCTCAAAAGACTCAACGTAACCGCGTATCAATTGGGCTTCCCAGGGTAAGTTGAGCAAGCTGAAGTTGAGCACCAGGTTCAGTTCATCATTCCGGCCGTAGTACCCGGCGGCAAGGGCGGAGTCCATCGTGTACACCTCACCCGCCATCATTCGATCACCGGGGTAATCATCGAGCAACTGACGCCATTCGCGCAACAGCGTGTGTACTTCGGGCTGGTTGGCGCTGTGCCGTCGGTCCTGCCAGCCGGCGGGGCCCATATCCTTGCCCAAAGGTCGCTCCATTAGGGTGGGGTTGTCTCGGAAAAGGTCGTCTTTGATGACAGGTAGCACCGCGTCGACCCGGAAGCCGTCTACGCCCCGGTCCAGCCAAAACTGGAGCACCGCCTGCATCGCCTGGCGTACTTCCGGGTTGCGCCAATTTAGATCAGGCTGTTGTTTGAGAAAGCTGTGCAGGTAGTACTGCCGAGTCGCTTGATCCCACTCCCAAGCCGGCCCGGAAAAGTAGGTGAGCCAGTTGTTGGGCATCCCGCCGTTTGGATCCGGATCCCGCCAGATGTACCAATCGCGCTTCGGGTTTTCCTTGTCCTTCCGGGACTGTTGAAACCACGGATGCTGGTCGGAGGTGTGGTTGGGAACAAAATCCAGCAGCACCCGCAGACCTAGCTCATGGGCAGAGTCAAGCAGCCGGTCCAGCGAGTCTAGCGTGCCCAGCTCCGGATGAATGTCGGTGTAATCGCTGACGTCGTAGCCCCAATCGGCATTCGGGGATGGGAAACACGGGCTGATCCACAAGGCATCCACCCCCAGATCCTGCAGGTAATCGAGCCGGTTAATGATCCCTTGCAGGTCCCCCTTACCATTTCCGTTGGTGTCCTGAAAGCTGAGCGGGTAGATCTGGTAGAAGACAGCCTGCTTCCACCAGGGGATTGCCGGCTTGGAGGACATGCGGGAGGAGTGGGGTTAGCCCTTGACCGAGCCGGCGGTCAGGCCGCGCACGAAGTATCGCTGCAGCAAGAAGAAGACCAGCAGCGGGACGGCCATGCTCACAAATGCGCCGGCCGTGAGAACATGCCACTGTTCTCCCCGCCGGCCAACCAGTGCCGCCAACCGAGCCGTAATCACGGCGACCTCTTCTTTCGTCCCAAGGAAAATCAGGGCGACCAAGAGATCGTTCCAGACCCACAGAAACTGGAAGATGGCAAACGAGGCAACGACCGGGACCGAGAGCGGAAGCACGAGACGGGTGAAGGTCGTGAGCGGAGAGGCACCGTCTACCCGCGCGGATTCGATGATCTCGCCTGGCAAGGTCGAGATGTAGCCGAACAAGAGGAATACCGCCAGCGGCAGCCCGAACCCGGTGTGGGCCAGCCACACGCCGAGGAACGTTCCGTTAAGGTCCATCTGGGTATACAGCCGGAGCAGCGGGATCAAGGACATCTGCAGCGGCACCACCATGAGCCCGACCACTACGATAAAGAGGAATTTCCGGCCGGGGAATTCCAACCAGGCGAACGCATAGGCCGCGAAAGCGGCGATGGTGATGGGGATGACCACCGAGGGGACGGTGACCAGCACGCTATTTAAGAAGGCATTCCCCAAGCCGTGGGTGGTCAGCACTTGCTCGTAATTCTCGACGGTCCAGACCGAGGCCTCGAACGGATGGGCGAACACCGTCCACCATCCCGAAGTGACGATGTCGTTGGGCGGCCGCAGCGAGCTGATTAACAGGCCGGCCGAGGGCAGGGTCCAGACCAGCGCGATCAGCAAGACAACAATCCGAACCGGCACGCCGGAGACCACCTTGCGCAGCCGATCGTTGGAGATGCTCCGGTGGGTCTGATAGCCGAGACTCATGGCCTATCTCCTCGATTGCTCAAGGCTGCGGACGTTATAGATCATTATGGGGATGACCGCGACCAGTAAGATTACGGCCAGTGCGCTGGAGTGTCCGAAGTTGCCGAAGGTGAACATCTCGCGGTACATGCGATTGGCGATCACTTCGGTGTCGAATTGTCCGCCGGTCATCACGAACACGATATCAAACACTTTGAGCACCATGATTAGGACCGTGGTGCTGATAGTGATGAGCGTTCCTCGGATGTAGGGAACGATCACCCCGAGGAAGATCCGGATCTCGCTGGCCCCATCGATGCGGGCAGCCTCCAGCAGCTCCCCAGGGACCCCCTTGATGGCGGCCGAGAGCACTACCATGGCGAATCCGGTAAGGATCCAGATCATGATGACGATCAAGAAGAAGTTATTCCAGGGTTTGAGAATCAGCCATCCTTGTGGGTCTCCGCCCAGGGCAGTGAAGACAGCGTTAAGCAAACCGATCTGAGGTCGTTGGATCGGTTGGAAGCTATACACAAACTTCCAGATGATGCTGGCGCCCACCGCCGAGATGGCCATCGGCAGGAAGACAAGCGACTTGGCGATCGGTTCCCAGCGGCCAATCCGGTCAACAAGCACCGCGATGATGAGCCCGAGCGACACCACGAAGCTGGTTACGAAGATCAGCCATAGAACGTTGTTTCGCAGCGCCAACAACATGTCGTCGCTGGTCAGGGCGAAAGCGTAATTCGCAAGGCCGACAAATTCCTCAGACCGGGGGCCGAAGAAGCTCAGGTAGACCGTGCGGACTACCGGATAGACCAGGTACACAGTAAGAATTGCCAGCGCTGGGCCGACAAACACGAACGGTCGAATGCTCTCCCGGATGCCCTCCGGCAAGATCGAGACCAAGTTGTCGGTGACCAGATAGAGCGCCCAGACTCCAGCGACGCCGATGATCAGCGCCACGATGCCGACCGCGAGTTTGTTGGCCTCGGCGTCGCGCATGAAGATGAAGGCCCAGCGCAGCACCAGGAAGGTGATCGCCGACACGATCAGCGAGGCCAGCACTCGCAGCGGGCCAGCGGTCAGCCGAGTCAGCGCCGACGAGCGGGGGGGCTCAACAGAAGCGCTGGTTGCCATAGGCAAAGGCCTCCTTGGGAAGGGGGAAGGAGAAGAAGCAGGGCGACCGAATTCCGGCCGCCCTGCTTCTTGTTGGGCTATTGGGGCGAGATCCCTATGTTCAACCCCATAGCGAGCACTTACTGCGGCCAGCTGGCGTCGATAGTTGCCAGCACCTCATCCAGACTTGCGCCACCGACCCAGTCGGTAACTCCGGTCCAGAAGCTGCCGGCGCCGACCGCGCCCGGCATCAGGTCAGACCCGTCAAAGCGGAAGGTGTCCGCGTTCATCAAGATCTCCGCGAAACCCCGCTGCGTGTCGGTGGGGTACCAGTCGAGCGAGACGCCGTTCATCGGCCCGATTGCGTTGCCGTTCCGGACTTCGGCCTCGACCGACTCGGCGCTCATCATGAACTCGATCACCGCCCGCCCGGCCGGCGTGTCCTTTGCCAGGCTGACCAGGTTGCCGGACACTAGCACCGGCTTGCCCATCGCGGGGTCGATCGGCGGCAGGTAGAAGTAGTCAACGCCCTCTCCCACAACTGTCCCCTCGGGGAAGAATGCGGGGATGAAGCTGGCTTGTCGGTGGAAGTAGCAGGTGCGCGGCTCGAACAGGCCGAGCGGCGAATCGCCAAAGAAGGTGGTCTGGATACCGGTCGTTCCACCCACTACATAGTCCGGGTTAAACCAGATCTCCTCCATCACCGCAAACGCGTTCCGCACTTCAGGCGAGTCGAACTTCAACTCACCCGCCGTCCACTGGTCATACTTCTCCGCTCCCGCGGTGCGAAGCATGATGTCTTCGATCCAGTCCGTGGCTGGCCAGCCGGTCGCGCCACCGCTCTCGATACCGATGCACCAGGGGGTAACGCCCATCCCGGCGATCTGCTCGGTCAGGGCCAGCAGCTCATCCCAGGTCTGGGGAATGGTAAGTCCCTGAGCTTCGAACTCCGCCTTGGGATACCAGACCAGGCTCTTGACGTCGACGCCGTGCCAGACGCCGTAGACGCCCCCCTCGACCGTCAGCATATCGATCCAGGACTGGGCATACTGCGCCTGCATGGCGCTCGGGTCGATAAAGCTGGACAGGTCTACTAGGAAGCCATCCCGGGCGAAGTCAGCCATCAGACCTGGTTGCGGGAAGTTCAGGATGTCGTACGGGTCTCCCGCTTCCGATCGAACCCGGGCGATCGACTCGAAATCTGGTGTGATCTCAACGACCACGTCGATTCCGGTTTCGGCCTCGAAGTTCACAAAGTTCTGCTCGAAGACCCGGGCCTGCTCCTCGCCGGCCGGGGTGAAGACGGTGACCGTCTCTCCCGCAAAGGGCATCTCCACTACAGCCGGCTCTTCAACTGCAGGTTCCTCGACGGCAGGCTCTTCGACGGCAGGCTCTTCCACCACTGGCGCGGGAGTCGCTTGGGCGCAGGCGCCCAGGGCGAACGCGAGTACCAGCAGCAGTGCAAGCAGTGCAGTTAACTTGTTCATCTCTCCTCTATTCTCCTTGTGATTATCCAGTAGTCTGTGTTGGAACCGAGTGGAATTGATCGTCTTGGGGCCTCCTCTTTCTTGTTCGTGCGGTTATTCGACTAAATATCGTAATTGAACGCGATGGGCAATGTCAAGCCGGCTGGTTTCAACCGGCCGCACGGCTTGGGCGCGCGCCGTCTTCCATTCCTCGATCTCCAGTAGAATCGCCCCGCATGCTCACTCTAGAGCGGGTCGCACTGACCATTCGGCTGGCCTGGACGGCCGGCGTGGCGATCGTCGCCGGACTGGCGGGGGAAATGACACCGGGGCTGGCCGGGTTGCTGATTGCCTGGCTGCTGCTGATCGGATTCGGTCAGACATTCGTTGGTCGGCTGCCGCGGCGGATCTGGCCAGCCTGGGCTACTCCGCCGGCTGACTTCGCTTTCGCCCTCTCTGCCATCTGGCTCACCGGTCCGGCCTCCAGTCCGCTGTGGTGGACGTTCCTGCCGGGTGGCTTGCTGCTCGGGATGAGCACTGGGGTGCTGGCCGGTTTGGCCTTCCCGAGTGTCGGGTCGGTGCTGGTAATGAGCCTCGGCTTTGTGAGCGGGGGAATTCAGTCGGCCGATCTGGCCGGCCTGGGGCGGGCAGTGGTAACCGTACTTCTTCTCACCCCAGCCGCCGCGGGTCTGGGGCAATGGCTCCGCCGGCGAGCGCTTGCAAGCGGGCCCAATCCGGGGAAAGAAGGCGGAGCGCACCAAGGTTCGACCCCAACGATGTTGGGCCTGGCAACCGAGCTGAATTCCGAGCTGCGGCGCGAGCGGATCCCACAGCTGGTTGTCAACCTGGCGCTGGGAGGGTTCGACCCGGGCATTCGAATGGCAGTCCTGCTGCGGGGTGAGGATGGCTTCGGGCTCGCGGCGGGACATCCGCCGACGGGGGATCGCCCAAATGTGCTGGTGGCTCAGGAGGGGTTGCTGGCTGAGGCACTGGCGACTGGCGGTCCCACGATTTCACGGCAAACCGTTGACGATCCATCCTTCGAACGGTTGGGATTGGCGGCGGGCGCGAGCGAGCTGGTGTGCCTGCCGCTGATGAATCATGGTCAACCTGAAGGTGCACTTTTGCTGGCCCACCCGATGGCGGGCTACTTTGATCCCGGCCGGCTGGACCTTTTGAAGGCCATCGGCGCCCAAGCCAGCAGCGCCCTCAACAACGCCCGGCTGCTCCGGGAGCTCGAGTTAGAACGAGATCGCATCAGCGAGACCGAGGAAGAAACCCGGCGCAAGCTGGCTCGCAACCTTCACGACGGGCCAACTCAGACTATTGCCGCGATCGCAATGCGGCTGAACTTCGCTCGGCGGCTGATCCGGCGGGATGCGGTGGCGGCCGAGTCCGAGATCCAGACCCTGGAGGAGATTGCCCGCCAGACGACCAAAGAAATTCGGCACATGCTGTTCACCCTGCGCCCGTTGATCCTTGAGTCGAAGGGCCTCGTGGCAGCCCTTCATCAACTGGCCAGCAAGCTGGAGGAGACTCATGGTCAGCGAGTCGAGGTTGAGGCTCAACCCGGGGTGGCGGATGGGCTGGACCTCTCCAAGCAGGCGGTCATCTTCTTCATTGCCGAAGAGGCCGTCAACAACGCCCACAAACACGGCGAGGCAGCCAACATCCGAGTTGGGCTGCGCAAAGTTGGAGGGGACCGGATCGCGCTGGAGGTCTGGGATGACGGGGTGGGGTTTAACGTGGGCGCGGTGGACGCCAACTACGAACAGCGCGGCAGTCTGGGCATGGTCAATATGCGTGAGCGATCTGAGCTCATCAACGGAGTGCTGCGGATCGAGTCCGCCGAGGGCAGAGGAACCCACATCACCCTGGAGGTCCCGTTAGCCAGCAACAACGGATAGCGGGCACCGTCAGCTGCCTGCCCGGCCGATGAGCCTGGCCGCGGCGCCAGTTCAATCTGACCCCGAGCCAAACATTTGAACCTCCGCTGGGAGACCGTCTTGTGGGTAGGCTTCGGAGTGGCCTCACCCGCGCTGGCGACGGTACTCTGGCCGCGGCTTAGAGAGCGACTGGGGGATTGGGCGGAGCTGGTGGAACGCTTCGCTCCGTGGGCCCACGGATTCGGCCCCGCCTACCTGGCCTTATTCACAGGCGCGATTCAAGCCAGGGAAGCCGGGCTGCTCGGGCATGCTCCCCTGGCTTGGGTCGGCGGCGCGCTCGCGAGTGCGGTCTGGCTCTGGATAGCTACGTTCCGCAGGCCGGACCCAGTGCGTTGGCCGGAGCCGAACCGCGGGGTCCTGGATGAACCGCGCTGGACGCTGTACCGGGCCGCGGGCAGCCAGTGGTTGGGGCAACCTCAGCTTGGTGGGCTGGTCGGTCTGGCATTGGCACTCTCAGAATGGGGACTGGGCGGTCGGGTGCAGGGGCGGATGGACTGGCAGACTCTGGCCCGGCTCGCCAGCTCGAGTCTCGTGTTTGCCATCACCCGCAACTTCTGGCTGACCGCCCTTGCGCAGGCCGGGCTGCTGATCCTCCTGCGGCGCGGCCGCAGTACCTGATCGTTGTGGCCCACCAGCCGGTCGCGTACAATGGTCAGGCGATGAATTCGAGATTGAGGAGATCCTCGGTGGTGTTTGAGGAACGTGCATGAAGCAAGAGCAAATCGTCATCATTGGATCGGGTCCGGCCGGTTTAACCGCGGCCTTGTACACCGCCCGGGCTCAACTCGAGCCGCTGGTTATCTCTGGCAGCCAGTTGGGAGGCCAGATCTCAATCACCAGTGAGGTTGAGAACTATCCCGGCTTCCCGCACGGTACGACCGGGCCGGAGCTGGTGGAGTTGATGCGAGCCCAGGCGGAGACCTTTGGGACCAGGTTCTTGATCGATGAGGTGACCGAAGTCGATTTCAAGAGTGGGCCGCCGTTCACGGTGAAAAGCCACAGCGAAACCTACCAGGCCAAGGCAGTGATCGTGACCGTGGGTGCCTCCCCCATCCGCCTCGGCGTTCCGGGTGAAGAGGAATTCATTGGCCGGGGGGTGTCATTCTGTGCGACCTGTGACGGGTTTTTCTTCCGCGACAAGGAAGTAGTCGTGGTAGGTGGAGGCGACAGCGCCATAGAAGAAGGAATCTTTCTCACCCGTTTTGCCACTCAAGTTCAGGTGGTCCATCGACGTGATCAGCTGCGCGCCGGCGAGGCGCTGAAGCGGCGCGCCATGAACAATGACAAGATCGACTTTGTCTGGGATACGGTGGTGGAGGAGATCGTTGGCAATGGAAAAGTGGAGGCGATCCGACTCCGCAATCTGAAAACTGGAGACCGGCAGCAGATGCCCACCGACGGGGTATTCATCTTCATTGGCCACTATCCCAACTCCAGTCTCTTTGAGGGCCAACTGAAGATGGACGAGAAGGGGTACTTGACCGTCGATCAGCGGTTCATGACCAGTGTGCCGGGAGTGTTCGCGGCGGGCGAGATCATGGATCCGGTCTATCGTCAGATCGCTACCTCGGTGGGACAGGGCTGCTCGGCGGCGATGATGGCCGAACGCTGGCTGCGCGAGCATTCGTGAAGGTGGTTGGCAGGTGAAGCGGCGCCCGCCGAGCGGACGCCGCTTTTTTGGTTTAACTGAGGTGACCAAGCCAAACGGCAGCGACCGTCCGGCTTCCGCCTCAGCCCCTTGGGCGACCCTTCCCCAGAGAACGGAAGCTCGGCAGCAGAGCCCGGATTGCGCGGGCCCGGTGGCTAACCCGGTTCTTCTCACTCAGACTAAGTTCGGCCATGGTCTGGCCGGTGCCCTCAACCAGGAACAGCGGGTCGTACCCGAACCCTCCACTGCCGCGCTCCTCCGGAAGGATCTCCCCGGGGCAGATTCCCTCGGCAAGCTCCACCTGGCCTTCCGGACTGGCCAGCGCCACGGTTGCCCGAAAGCGGCCTGTCCACGGCCGTGGGTGGGATCGAAGCATCTCGAGCAAGATCTGCCGACGGTCGCGGTCGGAGTGTCCTTCTCCGCCCAGGCGGGCTGAGCCCGGGCCGGGGGCGCCGCCTAGAGCGTCGACTTCCAGGCCGCTGTCGTCGGAAACCGCCCAGAGGCTGGAGGCCCGGGCATAGGCCAGCGCCTTGGCCCGAGCATGGGTGGCATAGTCCGGACCAGGCTCAGGGACCTCGAGCTCCAGGCCGAGTTCCGGTAGGGTCACGAGTTGGAGCCCTAGTCCATCGAGCAGGGCGCGCAGCTCGGCTTGCTTGCCAAGGTTGTGGGTGCCAATGACCACTATTGGCGGTTTCGGCTTGAGCCGGGCCATCGAATCCTCCTGCGTATAGCCTGAGAGTCAACAAATGGGATCTTGCGGCCTGCTGCCATTGACTAGGCGAAGTTTGACTATTCGAACAGTACCACACCCATATATGTATGGGTAAACTTTTCCTCTACACAATATATAGCGGTACAATCAGGCAAAACCAGCCTTTATGTTTGGTACTTAGGTCCTAGATTGACCGACCTTACAATGTATGTTATTATATTGCCGCTCTTTTGGAAGCTGGATTGCGAAAGATCGAGGCCCGATCCAAGCAGCATCCACTGCGGATCAACGTTGGGTTCTTGCTCCACCAGGGGGTCGGCACCAGTCGTGAGTTTGATTTTGATTTGCCGGCGGTCGAAGTCTCGGATGACGTGGATCTGGCGTTCTTGCGAGGCGTGCTGAGTCTGACCCGGATCAGCCAGGGATTGTACCTTCAAGGACAGCTCGAGACCCAGATTGGACTTGAATGCGACCGCTGTCTTACCGATCTGCAACAACCGCTCCAGATCGACCCCAAAGAGCTGCTTTACTTCCCCCCGCAGCCGGCTGGCGATCCGGCACTCAGTGTGCCCGAAACGGGCATCCTGGATCTGAAGCCTTTACTGAGGGAATACTTCGTGCTGGGCATGCCGATGCATCCGCTCTGCCGCCCGGACTGCAAAGGCTTGTGCCCCGAGTGTGGGGGCAATCGAAACGAGACTGTTTGTGAGCATCCGGCCGCCAAGGTCGACCCTCGGCTGGCCGTGCTGAAATCGTTGCTACCCGATTCTTAACCTTTCAGGGAGGGGAGAGATGGCCGTAGCGAAAGAAAATTGGCATAAGCGGGATGCGTTCGCTGCTCTGATGGAGAAAGGGGACTATCAGGGATTCATCACGACCGAGGATATTGTGGCAGTTTTCCCCGAAGTGGAGGAATCCGAAGATCGGCTGGAGCGACTGGAAACCTTCTTTCGAGGCTCAGGTGTCGAGGTATTCGAAGACCTCTCTCAGGTGCCGCTCCACTTGCGACCGGAAGTCACCGACGACCAGCCGGAGGAATTCGACCTCAGCGCGATCTCGAGCGACGACACGGTCGGGCTCTACCTCAAGGAAATGGCCCGGGTGCCCTTGCTGAGCACCGAACAGGAGGTCGATCTCGCCAAACGGATCGAGCGCGGCGGTCACGCCGGGACGGAGCTCCGCCGGCGTAATGGGAATACGGCGGCCAAGCGCAAGGCCGAGCTGAAGACCCGGGTCGCGGACGCCAAGGCCGCCCGCGACCATCTAATCAAAGCCAACACCCGGCTGGTGGTTAGCATCGCCAAGAAGTACATGGCTCGCGGAGTGCCGTTCTTGGATTTGATTCAAGAGGGCAACCTGGGGCTGATGAAGGCGGTGGAGAAATTCGACTATAAGCGTGGCTTCCGCTTCAGCACCTATGCGACCTGGTGGATCCGCCAGACCATCACCCGTTCGATTGCTGACCAGGGGCGCACGATCCGAGTGCCGGTCCACATGTCGGACCGGATTCGGCGCCTGTACAAGGCGGCCCGAACCCTGGAGCAGTCACTGGGTCGAAAACCCACCCCCGAGGAGATCGCCGAAGACTTGGACATGGATCCCCGCAAGGTGCAGTGGATGATGCGGGTCTCCTGGCGACCGCTCTCGTTGGAGACTCCAGTCGGGGAGGATGAAGATTCCGAGCTCGGCTCTTTCGTGGAGGACGAGACAACCCCGACCCCGACCCAGAGCGCCTATGCCAATCTGCTGCGGGACAAAATCGAAGAGGTGCTTACCACTCTCAGCCCGCGGGAAGCCCGCATCTTGCGGTTGCGCTTTGGGCTGCACAATGGGCGCTCATATACCTTGGAAGAGGTTGGGCAGAAGTTTGGGCTGACCCGGGAGCGGATCCGTCAGATCGAGGGAAAGGCGCTCCGCCGGTTGCGGCACCCGCGCCGCAGTCGGCAGCTGCGGGACTACTTAAGCTGAGTCGAGTGAATTTAAGAGCAGTGCCGGGCGGGGGACTCCCCGCCCGGTTTCATTAACGGCGTCGCAAATCGGTTTCGGTCTCCGACGCGGGCCGAGATCTTCCGGCCGGCGGCCGGCTCAGGGTTCCTTGCTCAGAGCGCGCAGCAGCAGCCGGAGGGCAGCCTCCGCGGAAGCCTGCTTGTTGGCTTGTCGGTCCCCATTCCACACGTGCCGTTCGATCCACTCACCCACCGGAGTGCAGACCGCCAGCACGGTCAGCCCCACCGGCTTCTCGGTCGTGCCTCCGCCGGGGCCCGCGATTCCGGTCACCGATAGTCCAACATCCGCTCCCAGGACCGCCCGCGCCCCCCGGGCCATCAGGCGGGCCGTCTCTTCGCTGACCGCGCCGTGGCGTTCCAGGATTTGATCAGGCACCTGAAGCAATCCGTGTTTGACCGGATTGGAATAGGCCACCACGCCGCCCAGGAAATATTCTGAAGACCCGGCGACTTCGGTAATCCGGTGCGCAACCAGGCCTCCAGTGCACGACTCGCCTAGGGCCAAGGTCCAACCCTTTTGCCGGAGTGCGCTCCCAACCTGGGCCTCCAACGATTCGTTCATCGGTCGACTGTGGACTGACTTGGGCATTATAACGTTGCACCTTTTCCTTTCTGCGGCGGTTCAATTGACACCCCCTCCAGCGGAGGGTATCCTTCGCGTGATGAGCGTGCTCTCGCTCTTCGGGCTGCAATCCGCGATCTGGTCGCCCAGCCAACTCAATCGCCACATTCGCCAAGTAATCGAAAGCGACTACCGGCTGAGCGATCTGTGGCTGGCAGGTGAGGTCGCAAATCTCTCCCATCCCGCCTCTGGCCATCTTTATTTCAGCGTGCGTGATTCGGAGGCGGCCGTCCGCTGCGTGATGTGGCGGCCCGAGGTGGCTCGGCTTCGCCGCTTGCCGCGGGACGGCGAGGCGGTCGAGGCCCATGGGCATCTGAGTGTTTACGAGGCCGGCGGGCAGGTGCAGCTCTATGCCGACCAGATCCGGTTTGCGGGCGAGGGTGAGCTCTATCAGGAGTTCCTGCGGCTGAAGGCCGCCCTGGAGGCCGAAGGGCTCTTTGATTCGGAGCGCAAACGAGCCCTGCCGAGGTGGCCCGGGCGGATCGGAGTGGTCAGCTCCCCGACCGGAGCCGCGCTGCGCGACGTGGCCAATGTGCTGAGCCGCCGATATCCCTTGGCGGAGCTGATCCTCTCGCCAACGCCGGTCCAAGGAGAAGCCGCGCCTGCCGCAATCGTGGAGGCGCTGCGGGCGGTCAACGAATATAGCAAGCCGGATGTGATCTTGCTCGTCCGGGGCGGCGGCTCGCTGGAAGACCTGTGGGCGTTCAACACCGAAGCGGTCGTGCGGGCGGTCGTCGCTTCAACCGCTCCGGTTGTGACCGGGATCGGGCACGAGACCGATGTGAATCTGGTCGATTTCGCCGCCGATCGGCAAGCCCCAACTCCATCAGCGGCGGCCGAAATCGCCACGCCCGACCGGGCCGAGTTGGCGGCAGAGCTCACCCAGCTTCGCCAACGTCTGGCGCGAGCCTGGAAGCAACGGCGTGAGGCGCTTCACTCTCAGCTTGCTGAACAGCGGGTGGCCTTGGCGCTGGGTTCGCCTCGGGCCCGGATTGCCAACGCTCGTCAGCGCAGCGACGAGCTGGCCCGCCGACTAGTGGCCTCCGTGCGACACGGGCTTGCCCTGCGCCAGGCTGCCCTGCGGGGTTTGATCCAGACCCTGAGCGCGGTAGGGCCCGAGACGGTACTGGCGCGTGGCTACGCAGTCATCCGACGGCTGGCGGATGGGGAAGTCGTGCGCTCGATCGCGGAGGTGACGTCCGGAGACTCCCTCAGCGTGCGAGTAAGCGACGGCAGCTTTGGGGCCCGAGTGGAGGGCAACTGACCGCTATGGCGAAGAAGAAACCGGTCGAGCAACTGCGCTTTGAGGAGTCTTTCGAGGAACTGGCCGCCCTAGTCGAGCAACTCGAGGGCGGGGAGCAGCCGTTGGAAGAAAGTCTGGCGCTCTTCGAACGCGGTCAGGCGCTGGCGGCCCACTGCAGCCAGCTGCTCGAACAGGCGGAGCTGAAGCTGCGCCAGCTGGCACCGGATGAGATGGGAGGTTACTCCGAGTCGGACCTCGAAATCGAAGCCGAATAGCTCAGACCAGATCTGCACCCGGCCGATCCGGGTCTGCGGGCAATCAGCGCCGCGAGAGAATCAAATTCGGAAGTTGGTGAGCCTCCGGAGATCTCAACCCCAGCGAAGCCAACCAGTAGACCGCCGCTCCCAACCCAACGCCACCCAGAGCGACCAACCAGGCCGAACTTCCCTCGGTCACAGCCAGCCACAACATGAGACCGAAGCCCATCGCAGCGGTAGCCAGCAGGCTGGCGGCGATGCCAGGTCGGATCCGGACAATCTCAATTCCCTCGAGCCGACGGCTGACCAGCCAGAGCAGGGCGATCGCTTCCAGCCCGGTCGCGATCGAATTGGCGAGGGCCAAACCTCCATGGGCAGGCCAACCGATCCGGAGGAAGTGCCGCGACAAACCAATGCTAAGCACAACGTTCAACGCCATCGCAGCCGCGCCGACAGTTACCGGAGTGCGGGTGTCCTTCAGTGCGTAGAAGGCCCGCGAGACGATCTCGACCAGGGAATGGCCCACCAAGCCGGTCGAATACCAAAGCAGGGCCCAGGCTACCAACTCTGTCGAGTTGGAATCGAACTCCCCGCGTTGGAAAAGCAGGGTCACCAACGGAACCCGCAGCAAGATCAGGCCGAGGCTGGCCGGCAAGGAGAGAAAAACCACCCCGCGCAGCGTACTGGCGAGCGACCGGCGCATCTCCGCCAGTTCACCCTTCGCAACCTGGCTTGAAAAGGTCGGCAGCGCCGCGATCGCAACAGCCTGGGCGATCACGATCTGGGGCATCAACATGATCGCAAAGCCGAGCGTGATCCCGGTGAGGCTGCCCACTACCATCCCAGAGGCCAGGATCACATTGACCAGGAAATTAAGCTGGACAATCGCCACGCCGAAGAGTCGGGGCGCCATCAGGCGGCCCACCTGGCGGACAGAAGGATCCTTCAACCCAAGGGTTGCCGCGTACTGCGGGCGCATCCGCCGCAGACCCGGCAGCTGGATCATGAGGTGAAGGACCGCACCAACCAGCATTCCCCAAGCCAACCCGCGAATCCCGAGTCGGGGGACCACGAACAAAGTGCCCAGGATCCATCCGAGCCAGTGAAAAGTGGGGGCCAGGGCCGGAAGCAGGAAGTGCTGTTGAGCGTTAAGGATGGCCATTGCCAATCCACTGATCCCAAAGAAGACCGGAGCGACCAGCTGGATGCGAAGCAAGCTGACCGTGAGCCGGATCTGCTGGGGATCGGTGAACCCGCGCCCCAGGATGTTCTCCACGACCCAAGGAGCGGCCAGTCCAAGCAGCCCGGCCGCCAGGCCTAAGGCCAGGATCAGCAGATTGCCGACACCCGAGGCCAGTCGCCAGGCGCGGGCGCGATCGCCTTGGGCGAGCAGCGCCGAAAACGTCGGCAAAAAGGCGGAAGCCAGGGCTCCACCCGCCATCAGGTTGAAGAGAATATCGGGCACCCGGTTGGCGGCGAAGAAGGCGTCCAGTTCTTGGCCGCTGCCAAGCGCACGGGTGTACAGCATTCGGTTTGCCAACCCAAAGAGGCTGGACAAGCCGAAACCCACCATCACCGTTCCGGCGCTTCGGGCGATTTGCCTTTCAGCAAAGGCGGCCATGGGGTCGGATTATACAGGGAGGGTCGCTGACACTTTCGCGAACCGGCGGGGTTGTAAAGGGCGGCGTTACCCAAATCACCTAATCTGAGGAGGAGGTCTATATGGAGGGCTTTACGGAGTTTTTTCAGGACACGCTGGCTACATTAGGAGATGCCCTACCCAACATCCTGGTCGCCCTGGGGGTTCTGATCGGAGGTTGGTTGCTGGCCCTGGTCGGCCGTGGGCTGACCCGGGCCGCGTTGACCCGAACCGGGATCGATCGAAGGCTGGCAAGCTTATTCGGTGCGACCGAGAAGACCTCGGCGGTCCGAATCGCCTCCTGGACTTCGCGGATCGTCTACTACTTGATCCTGCTCTTTGTTTTGGTGGCCATCCTTCAGCGCCTCCAACTTGGGGAGGCGGCGGCGCCAATCAGTGCCGCGCTTGAGGGCATCCTCGAGTTCTTACCTCGGCTTCTGTCCGCGGCTGCCCTCTTGTTGGTGGCCTGGATCGTGGCGAGCCTCGCCCGGCTGGTCCTCAATCGGGGACTCAAAGCGGCCAGGTTGGACGACTGGTTGACCCGGCAGGCCGAAGTCGACACGTCTGGCCAGACCTCCGTCAGTGCCATGCTGGGCAACGTGGCCTACTGGCTGGTATTCCTGCTCTTCTTGCCCGCCGTCCTCGGAGCTCTGGAAGTAGTGGGCCTGACCGCGCCGGTCGAAGGCGTTGTGAATGAGATCCTTGGGGTCCTGCCTAGCATCCTGGGTGCGGCCGTGATCCTGGTCCTGGGTTGGATCGCGGCGCGCATCGTCCGCCAGATTGCGACCAATCTGCTGGCGGGGGCCGGACTCGACCGGTTGGGAGAGCGCACCGGGATCAGTCAAGCCCTGGGCGATCAGAAACTCTCTTCGGTCGTCGGTGTCATCGTCTACGTGCTGATCCTGATACCGGTAGTGATCGCGGCGCTGGATGCGCTGGAGATCGAGGCGATATCCGGACCGGCCTCCGAAATCCTGACCACTATCCTGACGGCCATCCCGGCGATCTTTGCCGCGATGCTGCTCATCGGGGTAGCGTACTTCGTGGCGAAATGGGTCGGGGGCTTCGTCACTACCGCGCTCGGCGGAGTGGGGTTTGACAATGTACTGGGCTGGATTGGGCTGGGAGGGGAAATGGGTCGAGATGGGCAGACCCCCTCCCAAATTGCAGGATACCTGGCGACTCTGGCGATCATGTTGTTCGCGGTGACCGAGGCGGCTGGCCTGCTGGGCTTCACGTTCATCGCCGACTTGATCACCCAGTTCCTGGCTGCGGCAGGTGGGCTGGTGGCCGGGGTGGTGATTTTTGGACTCGGACTGTACTTCGCCCGGATCGCCGAACGGGTGATCCGCGGCACGGGCGGCTCGCAGGCCCATCTGCTGGCGCCGGTGGCCCGGGTGACGATCATCGTGTTCACCGGCGCGCTGGCGCTGCGTCAGACCGGGATCGCGGATGACATCGTCAACCTGGCGTTCGGCATCCTGCTGGGCACCGTCGCGGTTGCAGCGGCCCTGGCCTTTGGTTTGGGGGCGCGGGATATCGCGGCTAGGGAAGTCGACGGCTGGTTGAAATCAGCGCGGGGCGGCTCTCCGCGCAGGTCATCGCCTCCTAGGAAGTCGAGAGCTCGCTGAAATCGGTGAGGGGATCTAGGCGCTGAGAGCCTAGGGCTTACGAACCAAGAGCGGCCTGCCCGCAACCGGGCAGGCCGCTCTTTATTTGCCAGAGGGGAGGTACCTTGCTCAGAATCGAGAGAGCCGAGGACGCCGACCCCGGCTCTCTTGTAAGGAGGAGAAGAAGAGATTCAACCCTTCCGTGGATCAGAATACGCCACCATTGTAGATCCTGCTCGTCGGTGGTTCCACGCTCATTATGCGGAATACCTACGCATGTGACAGATTTCACAAGAACATCCCGGCTCGACCCGCAAGGACTGCTGGCGGAAGCCAGTTAGACGTAGGTTCGGGGGCTTGAGCACGGGTCGAGCGTCGAGAGGTGCTTCACTTAGGTACCGCCGGAGACTATGCATCCGTTGTCGAAGTGGACTTGTAGGAAGTAGCTATCGAAGCGGGCAAGTGGAAAGACGGCGAAGAATGAGACCAGGGATTTTGAGCCGCCGGGTGGGATTTCTCGGTTGCCGCTAAGAGCAGTGGTCCATGGGAGCTCAGGTGGCGGTGCACCCATTGGTGGGTTCTCCCAAAGGGTAGATCCGGCGAGATTGACCATGACAAGGTTGCCATTCTCGCCCGCCCAAACGACATGGATTCCATCGACCTTGACGCCGATCGTGTTCATGTTCCAGATATCAACTCCGATCTCCTGAGCGCCAGGCCAGAATGATCCAAACCCTAGATTCGAGCATGAACTGAATGGGGTCGGGGTAGGAGGAGAGGGAGTTAGCGCTGGGAGAGACGGGCTGCCAGACGGCGTCATGGATGGGACCATGTTGGGGGTCGGCGTGCGAGTTGGAGTCCTGGTTGGCGCTGGCGGGATCGGGGTCTTGGTCGGCGTCTTGGTCGGCGTTGGCGGGATCGGCGTGTTGGTCGGTGTCTTAGTTGCAGTCGGCGACGGGGTCGGACTGGGTGTGTCGGTGGGGGTCGGAGTGTCGCTCGGCGTCGGTGACGGACCGTCGGTGGGCGTGTAAGTGATCGTTGGCGTATTGCTGGCGGTCGGTGATGGTCCGGGGGTTGGGGTCTTGCTTGCCGTCGGCGAGGGCCCCGGGGTGGCCGTCTTGGTTGCGGTTGGTGACGGGCCAGCGGTAGAGGTGTAGATCGGGGTAACAGTCCCCAGGATCATGATCGGGGTCCCGCTTGAGTCAAGCAGCAGGCCGTCGTCGCCCGCATCCGCGATCAGGGTCCCCATCACAGCGGTCTGAATCTGCTCGGGCGATTGAGTCCCGTTACCCGATTCGGCCAGCTGGGTCGAGAGCGATTCAATGGTGCCGGCCAGGGCGGTGAGTTGTGGCCCGCTCAGGTCCTCGGCGGAGAGGATGCTGGCGTCCGCCGCTCCGGAAGAGCTCTGCAGCAATGTACTCAGGGGAGAACCGCTCAACGGGCAGGCCAGGAAAAGCAACAGCAGCAGCGCGGCCACGGCGGCCAGCCGGGTGAGCCGATTGCGTTTCTTTTGGGGGACATTGACGGTGAGCGGATCTAGGAAGCCGACCGGCGGAATTGGCGTGGCAATGGATGATGGAGGGACCTCAATTAGCGGCGCCGGGTTGGCGAATGGATTTTGGGCGTGGGCCAAGGCAGCCTGAAAGGCCGTGTTCAGCTCGGTTACCGACTCAAAGCGCTCTTCGGGTTTCTTGGCCGTCGCCTTCTGGATCACCCGCTCGATGACTTCCGGAACATTGGGGCTCTTCAACCGAACCGGAGGGACGGGTTCGTTGATGTGCTTGAGCATCACGGCCATCGGGGTCTCTGCCTCGAACGGCAAGTGGCCGGTGCACAGCTGATACAAAATCACCCCCAACGAGTACTGGTCGGAGGCCGGTCCGACCTTTTCCCCCCTCGCCTGCTCGGGAGACATGTAGGCGGGCGTTCCGAGCAGAGCCGAGCCGGTCAGGCTGACCGAGGCGTCGTGAATCCGGGCCAGGCCGAAGTCCGACAACAGGGCATTGCCTTGATCATCGAGCAAGACATTGGAGGGTTTGACATCTCGATGGACCACACTTTGGTCGTGGGCAAGTTGCAGGGCGCTGGAGAGCTGCATCACTACCCGGCCGCCCTCCAGCGGCGAAAGCGGCCCCTCTCGCAGGCGGTCGGCCAGGCTGCCGACTTTCAGCATCGGCATCACCAGATAGGCGTAGCCCTTGTCCACACCGTAGTCCAAGGTCGGCACGATATTGGGGTGCTTCAAGCGCATGACCACTTCGGCTTCGCGCTCAAAGCGTTTGCCGAATTGGGGATCCTGGGCCATGAATGGGTTGAGGACCTTGATGGCCAACGCGGAGTTGGTGCCGGGGTCGATCGCCTTAAATACCGTAGCCATCCCACCCTGCCCGATCTGCTCGAGCAGCTGGTATTTGCCCAGGACTTGTACCGCCATGCTCATTGCCACGTTGACACCTGCACGGTATCGCCAGTCATTGCAGAGGCCGGGCAGCAACCATGTGCTCCCCGGCTGGATTCAACCCACCACAGAGAGCCGCGGAGCCGACCCCTTAAATCAGAGCGGGATCCGCAACCCGCGGATTCGGGCGGTCGGGTAGCTACGCCTAGCGACTCAGCAGAACGCTGGCGATGACCAGTCCGTTGTAGACGGTCACCGAGTGCGAGTTGATCGACCAACCGCCGCCATCCAGAGCGGCCATGCTGGTCCCAAGGTCTTCCTCGATTTTTCCCATGACCCGGTTCACTTCCGGGGCCTGATCGGTCATGGTTTCGAGTAGACCAGGGACCTTTAAGCGCTTGGTCAGCACGAGCATCTTGTACTCGTGCTGGCCGTTGGTCACAGCTATCCTCGCCGGCGCAGTCAAGGTTGCTTCTTGCATCATTGGTCCCATTCGGGTCTCAGTCTAGCGTTCTTTGGGGAGGCCCGACCTTACGCTATGCTTACACCGCGACGGGCAAGGTCGTCCCCAGTCGGTCGAGAGAAGCGAGGATTGACCCCCTCCCATGGATGGGATAGCATGACCGCCCGGGCAGGCGTGACATGGAATCGCAAGCGATTAGGACCGAAGGGCTAGGCCGGGTCTACAAGATCCGCGAGCGGAAGAAGAGCGAGCCCAAAGAACGGGTGGCGCTCAAGGATGTGAACCTCGAGGTCGGCCGGGGGGAGCTCTTCGGCTTGCTTGGGCCGAACGGCGCCGGCAAGACCACCTTGATCAAGATCCTCACCACTCTGCTAGCTCCGAGCAGCGGACGAGCCTTGGTGGCTGGGTACGACGTGATAGGGGAGCCACAGCGGATCCGCCCGCTGATCAACATGGTCTCGGGTGGAGAGTCCTCTGGGTATGGCCTGCTCACCGTGCGCGAGAACCTCTGGATGTTTTCCCAGTTCTATGGCATGCCCAACCGCCACGCCAACGAGCGCATCCGTCAGCTGCTGGAGGTGGTCGGGCTGCTAGATCGGATCAATACCAAGAGCGCCGAACTCTCGACCGGAATGCGTCAGAAAGTGAACGTGGTGCGCGGTTTCTTGACCGACCCCACTGTCATCTTCCTGGACGAACCGACCCTGGGACTGGACGTCGGAGCGGCCCGCGACGTGCGGAGCTTCATCCGCAGCTGGATGCAGGAACGGCCGGACCGCACGGTGATGTTGACAACCCACTATATGGTGGAAGCCGATGACCTGTGCGACCGGGTGGCCATCATCAACCTTGGCAAAGTGCTGGCCTGCGATACACCGGCCAACCTAAAGCGGCAGCTTCAACAGGATGCCATTTTCCGATTGGAAGTCAGTCCGCTCGACGGAAACCAGCCCGAGGCGTTCAGCCAGATCCAGGGGGTGAAGCATTTCCAGCATCGGGCGGTTGATGGCGGGGCCAGTCTGGAGTTCATCCTGGAAAACGAAGACGTACTGCCCGCGGTGATCGGCCAGCTCACCAAGAACGATATCCACCTGCGGAACCTCGAGAAGCGGGAGCCGACCCTCGAGGACGTGTTTGTCAAGCTGGTGGGGAGAAGCATGGAGGAAGTGGAAGTTGGAGAGAGCAGCTAACCTCGCTCAGCCCGGCCTGTTCATCAAGACCGTCATCGCCCGGGCCTACCCTAGGGTCGTCGCCCAGCACCGGCGCGAGCGGTCGTGGCTCTTGTTCGAAGTCTTCCTGCCAATGTTGGCGGTCTCCGCCTACGTCTTTATCTACCGGGCCATCGGTGCGCCGGAGGCCTATGTCGGCTTCGTAGTCATGGGTGGAGCCATGACGGCCTTCTGGATGAATGTGCTGTGGGGAATGGCGAGCCAGTTCTTCTGGGAGAAGGAAACCGGTAACCTGGCGCTGTATACGATCGCACCCACCTCGATCATGGCGATCTTGCTGGGGATGGCGCTCGGAGGGATGACGGCCACCCTGCTGAGGGCGCTGGCGATCGTGCTGCTTGGGATCCTGATCTTCAACGTGCAGTTCAGCGTGGCTTCGTTTGGGCTGCTTTTTCTGACCTTTACCCTGACGATGGTCGCCCTCTATGGAATGGGGATGATGACCGCTTCGTTGTTCCTGCTCTTGAACCGGGAGGCCTGGCATCTGGCGAACCTGGCCCAGGAACCGGTGTACTTGCTCTCGGGGTTTTACTTCCCACTGCGCAGTTTCAATTTCTGGGTTGCGCTTGGGGCCTCGATCATTCCAATGTCGCTCGGATTGGACGCGATGCGCCAGCTGGTTTTTCCGGTAGGAGCAAGCTTGGGCTTCCTCTCCGTGCCGGTGGAAGTAGCCGTGCTGACCGGGCTGAGCGCGGGATTCTTGATTGCCGCACACTATCTGTTGGGCTACATGGAACGACTTTCAATCCGCGAAGGACGGCTCACCGACCGGACTCGCTGAGGCGGAGTCCGGACAATTCGGATCGGGCGATCAGACCATGGACGCGCAAGCAACAACGGCGGGGCAAGTGGGAATGCACAGAGCAGGGGCCTCCGGGGCGCTTGACGCCCTCCGATCTTTTCGGATGGCGGCCTGGCTGGGCTGGCAAATCGAGTCCAACTGGACCGACCCCTTTCTCTTTGCGGTCTACTCGGTCATCAAACCGGTTGCCGGTGCCGCAATCCTGGTCGTGATGTACGCGGTAATTACCGGGGGCGACTTCGACTCCCCGCTCTTTTCCTACATCCTGCTGGGCAACGCGTTCTACATTTATGTAGGCCAGATCATGAGCGGAATCTCTTGGGCGGTGATCGAAGACCGCGAACACTATCGAACCATGAAATACCTGTACATCGCGCCGATTCGGATCCCCTACTATCTAATCGGGCGCGGGGCGGCCCGTTTCGTGACCGGATCGGTGTCGGTCGCCATCACCCTCCTCGCCGGGGTCTTGTTCCTCCACTTGCGGATTGTCCCGAGCGAAATCAACTGGACGATGTTCCTGGGGGCCTGGCTGCTGGGGATCGTGATGCTCGCCATGCTGGGGCTGCTGCTGGCCGGGGTAACGATGATCACGGCCAACAACGTGTATGTGATCGGCGAAACCGTGGCCGGGGCACTGTATCTTTTCAGCGGGGCCATCTTCCCATTAGAGGTGCTGCCAACCTGGCTGCGCCCGATCGGGTTCGGGATCCCGCTTTCCTACTGGTTGGAGCTGCTGCGGCGCTCGCTATTGGGGCCCGTGGCCGAGGCATTTCCAACGTTTGCCCGGTTGAGCGACGGACAGCTCTTCGCCATCCTTGGCAGCCTGACCCTCGTGTTTGGGGTGGCTTCGGTCGTGACCTTCCGCTATTGCGACTTCCTGGCCCGGGAACGTGGGATGATCGACCGGATCAGCAACTGGTGACCCGCCGCCTCGGGCCTCGCATCACTCCCCGAAATCCCAATCCAATCGATGCTGCCGCTTACCAGGGGCGGTTCTATCAGCGCGGCGGATCAGACCGCCCGGCCGGTAAGCGCAACGCGGGACGAGGCCTAATCTATGCTCCTTGATTGGGTGCTGGCAGCCTTCCCGGTGGCCTTGCTCCTGGTGCTGATGGTGGGGTTTCGCTGGGGAGCGGCCAAAGCCGGGCCGGCAGGATGGTTGGTTGCGACGATCCTGGCGGCCCTTCGTTTTGGAGCGGGCATTCAGCTGATGGCTGTTGCCCATGCCAAGGCTCTGCTGCTGGCCTTGGATGTGCTGTTCATCATCTGGGGGGCTTTCCTCCTCTATCGGGTAGCCGACGAAGGCGGGGCGGTCGAGGTCATCAGTCGATTCCTGCCCCTGCTGTACAAGGATCGGGGGATGCAAGCCTTGCTCATCGGATGGCCCTTCGCCTCATTCCTGCAAGGAGTGGGCGGCTTTGGCGTTCCGGTTGCGGTTACCGCGCCGCTGCTGATCGGTCTTGGATTCGGACCGATCGCGGCCATGGTCATTCCGTCGGTGGGGCATGCCTGGTCGGTCACTTTCGGCTCGCTCGGTTCGTCGTTCCAGGCTCTGATCGGGTCAACCGGAGTCCCGGGTGTACAGCTGGCTCCGGCCGCGGCCGGGCTATTGGGGGTAGTAGCCTTCGGCTCAGGGATCCTGGCCGCGCATGCCGCCGGAAACCGGGCAGCGATACTGCGGCTGGCCGGTCCGATTCTGTTGATAGGGGCTGTGATGGCCGGCGTGCAGTACTGGCTGGCCACCCACCGGCTCTGGCATCTAGCCGGGTTCGGCGGCAGCATGGCAGGCCTGCTGGTCGGACTGTTCTTCGCTCGGCGGCCGTCCGGCGGTGAAACTCTTCGCCCGCTTGGATTGGCGGTGGCGGCCTACCTGGCACTGATCCTGATCACGCTGGCGGTGCAGTTGATTCCAGCGTTGGAGCAGGGCCTGGGCCGGGTCCAGATCCGCTTCGACTTTCCAGAAGTCCAGACCAATTCGGGGTTCGTCACCCCGGCCGGACCGGGTCGGATCATCCCGATCTTCCGGCATGCCGGCGCGCTGCTCGGCTATGCCTCGTTGGTGGGTTACTTCGTCTATCGTCGGACCGGGAGATATCAAGCTGGAGCCCTGAGGCGAATTGTCGCAGGCACAGTCTCGCGGGTCGCCCCAGCCAGCTTGGCCGTGCTGGCCCTAGTGTCGATGGCGGTGGTGATGACCCACGCTGGCATGACGGAGCGACTGGCCGGTGGCCTGGCACAGGCCGCGGGGCGGGCTTATCCGCTGCTGGCAGCCTGGATCGGCGGATTGGGAGCCTTCATCACCGGTTCGAACACTAACTCGAATGTCATCTTTGGTCAGCTTCAACTGCGCACCGCGCAGCTGCTGGGTTACCGGGTCCCAGTTCTGCTGGCAGCCCAGACTGCCGGCGGGGCGATCGGATCGGTGCTGGCGCCCTCCAAGATCGTCGTGGGCGCCAGCACCGCCGGGATGGAGGGTCGAGAAGGAGAAGTTCTCCGACCGCTGCTGGGCTACTGTGGGGTCTTGATGGTCGTGCTTAGCTTGATCGTGGTCCTGTTGGCCTAGCGAGCGGTAAAGATGTGGGTGATCACCGTCGTGCCGGCGCCGCCCACGCTCTGCATCATGCCGACCTCCGCGTTCCGCACTT
>CAZPZD010000018.1:0-43941 GCA_964590515.1 uncultured Anaerolineaceae bacterium
GGCGACCGCGGCTCGGCGGTCCGCGGCCCGAACCATGCCGAGGTCTGCGCCAAGGCTCGTGAGTTGCGGGTCGCGGAGCGGCAGGCGGCCGGTGCAACCCAGATTCTGACCGCCACCGACTACCTCGTGGAGTCGCTCGCCGAACCCGATGCCCACATTGTTGAGGGCTTCTCGGCCGCGATGCCGAAGGTCTACCTGCCTCCGATCAGCCTGACCGCTGAGGAAGTGAGCGCGGTGATCGTATACCTGCAGGCCCAGGGCTGCGCACCCGATCCGGCCGCGATTGAGCTGCCCGCCGCGATCCTCAATGCGGCCGCGGCCCAGGCCGAGACGGGCGCTCCCTTTTCCCTGGTCGTCGTGGGTGATCCGGCCGCCGGGCGGGCGCTGTTTAGCGACTCGGCCGGGCCGGCCGGCTGCGTGCAATGCCACACGGTCGCTGGGGAGGGCGGGAGCGTCGGTCCAGAGCTGACTGAGGTTGCCGGAACTCAAACCCTGGCTTACATCTTCGAGTCAATCATGAACCCAAGCGCCGCGATCGCGGCCGGCGGCTACGAGCCGATCCAGCTCCAATTGACCGACGGGTCCGTGCTTTCCGGAGTCATTGAGGCCGAAGACGATGCCAGTATCTCACTGGTGGACAAAGAGGGCACTCAAGCCCTGGTTCAGAAGTCAGACATCCAGCGCGAGCGCCGCTATCCGGACATCCCTAGCCTCATGCCCGGCAATTTCGGGGACCTGCTGACCGTGAAGCAGGTTGCTGACTTGATTGCCTTCCTACAAGAAAGTGCAGGCGTGCTGCCGGTTGAGTAAATCTCCGTACCTGGTGCGAGGCCTCCCGACTTGCACCGCAAAGCTGAGCGCAGCGTGACCCGCAGGCTTTCGCTGTTCTGGATGGTCGTGCTGACCGTCATCGGGGTCAACCTGCTCTTGCGGGTTGGGCTCCCGTACCTCTCGATGCTGATCACCGATCGAAGCGAGCCGTTGCCCGTGCCCAGCGCCCTCATGGTGATTTACCAGGCCCTGACCGTGATCGGCGTCCTGGTCTACTTGGCTGCCGACGAACGGCGGCTGGACGAGTTCTGGCAGCCCGTTCGAACATTCATCCGCGGGCCGGAAGCCGTGCGCACCCCGGTCGATCGGGCGCTCACCTACGCCCGCTGGGGAGTCTTCGCTGCACTGCCGCTCTTGGCCGGATGGGCGGTGTTTTCAAGCAGCCTGCCGGCGACGGCGGCCCCGACAAGTTTGCGAATCTCTCACCCGACGATTCCATTTGAGTATCAGAGCCTGACCAACCCCTTCCGCAACCCGGACGGAACTGTGGATCCGGCGGTCATCGAGGAAGGCCGGCTCCTGTTTCAGATCAACTGCCGGCCCTGCCATGGAACGCCGGCGAACGGCGAAGGCCCGATGGCCTACGGTTTCAGGCTGCGGCCGGCGAATTTCAGCTCGGAAGACACCATCGCGACCGTCATCGAGGCCTACGCCTTCTGGCGGGTCCGTGAGGGTGGGATCGGCCTTCCCAACGCGGCCAGCCCGTGGGACTCGGCGATGCCAGCCTGGGTTGATGAGCTGACTGACGAACAGATTTGGACGATCATTGCGGCCGAGTATCAGATTGCCGGGGTCGAGCCTCGGCGACCGGAGTCTTCACCGGGTGAGTAGGCCCAAGCCAGTTCAATTACTACGCTACCTGCTGCTCTTCGGGCTCGGGGTCATGATCATGATTGGCTCCGGCCGGGCGGGCGGGGCGCCGGCGTTCGCCCAGGCTGCAATCAATGGCGAGACGGTTTACCTTGAACGCTGTGCGTTCTGCCACGGCGAGAACGGCGACGGCAATGGCCCGGTCGCCCGTTTTCTCAACCCCCGACCAAGGGATTTCACTCTCGGGCAGTTTCGCTTTCGGACCACCCCGTCGGGAGACCTTCCGTTGCGGGAAAATGTGATCGCGATCGTGAAGAGCGGTGTGCGCGGCACCGCTATGCCGCGTTGGGAGGGAGTGCTTAGCGACGCGGAGATCGAAGCGGTCGTGGACTACCTGACCACCAGCTTCGTTCCGTTCTGGGGGACCTACGATCCCCCGATCATCGAGATCCCCGATCCGCCCCGGGTAACAGGCGCAATGGTCGAGCAAGGGGCTCAGCAATACCAAGATCTGCAGTGCTGGAAGTGCCATGGGGACCAGGGACGCGGGAACGGCCCATCGGCTCTGACCCTCACGGATGAAACCGATCGGCCGATTCGTCCCGCCGACTTGACTAAGGCCTGGCGCTACAAGGGGGGAAGCGATTTGGTGAGCATCTACACTCGCTTCTCGACCGGGATGGACGGGAGCCCGATGCCATCCTTCTATGATGTCACCGCTGACGAAGGGCGCTGGGCGCTGGCGGCCTACGTGCAGTCGCTGCAAGCTGGAGAACCGACCGACGAGAACGTGCTCCAGGCGGCGTTCGTTTCCGATGAGCTGCCCACGGATCCCGATGATGGATTATGGGAGCAGGCCGATCCGACCTCGTACTTCCTGACCGGGCAGGTGATTGTGGGCCCGCGCTGGCAGACACCCGGCGTGGACGCGGTCACCGTGCGGGCGCTGTACAACACGGCCGACCTCGCGCTGCTTCTCGAGTGGAACGATCCGTTTGAAGACCCAGCCTCGGGTGGTGCGGAACTGCTTCCGGAGACCGGGACCTACGTGGATCTGGAGTCCCTCCCCGAGGATCCCGAACCATTCGCCGACGGGCTGGCGATCCAGATCCCCGCCCAGCTTGCCGAGGGCGTGGCGAAGCCCTACTTTGCCTGGGGCCAACCGGGGAATCCGGTGAACCTTTGGGTATGGCGCGCCGGGGATCCGATTCAGGAGTTCACCGGGACCGGCCTGAAGGCTGAGCCGGCGGCCCAGGCGAGTTCCGACGTTGCGGCCAGTGCCAGTTGGACTGATGGCCGGTATCGGCTGATCGTCTCCCGCCCGCTTGCAACCGGAGACCCGGAAGACGCAACCATCCAGCCTGGCCAGTTCATCCCGATCGCTTTCCAGGCCTGGGACGGTTCCAAGGGCGAGGCCGGCACTCGACTCTCGCTATCGTCCTGGAACAATCTAGTGCTTGAGCAGCCGACCCCCATCAGTGCATACCTTTACGCCGGGTTGGCGGCCGTAGTGGTGGGAGCCGGGGAATGGTGGTTGTATCGGCGGGTCCGATCTTGACGAATTCGCTTCGGGTATCTATCCTATCGGACGATTGGTTCGCAAAGGAGAACTGAATGCTGCGTCGTGAAGCTGGCTTGCTGGTTTTTTTAGGTGTCGCCTTAGCGCTTGCAAGCTGCGGAGGCGGCGCGGAGCCGACCGCCCCCGCAGATGGAGATCAGGAGTCGCCCCAGCCCGCTGCGACTGGAGCGGGAACCATCAGCGGAGTGATCAACTTCAGTGGGACATCCCCCGAGGCGGAACCGATCTTGATGGATGCAGAGGCGATCTGCGCCGAGCAGTATCCGGACGGGGCGTTCGCAGAAACGGTCGTTGCAAACTCCAACGGGACCTTGCAAAACGTCTTCATCTATGTGAAGGAAGGACTCCCCGACCAGGAGTGGCCGGTATCCAGCGAGGGGGTGCTCTTGGATCAGAGCGGCTGCCGCTACCACCCGCATGTGCTGGGGATCCAGGCTGGTCAGACCTTGATCATCCGGAACAGTGACGGTATTCTGCACAACATCCACCCGAAGCCGGTCGTCAATCGGCCGTTCAACCTTGGCCAGCCGGTTGAGATGGACTCCGAGAAGTCCTTCGCCGCGCCCGAGGTGATGATTCCGGTAGAATGCGACGTCCACGACTGGATGCTTGGTTACATTGGAGTGCTCAGTCATCCGTTCTTCGCAGTGAGCGGGAACGATGGCAGCTTTTCAATCAGTGGGTTGCCGGCCGGTGACTATGTAGTCGAGGCCTGGCACGAGCTGTACGGTACCCAAACGATCTCCGTCTCTGTGGCCGAGGGCGGGACGGAGGAGATTGTATTCACCTACGCGGGAAGCTAGCTCAGCCGGCGCCCAGCCAAACGAGAATGGCTGGCGCGGGTGCGAGATCGTAAACCGGAGGCCTGAATGGGAGGCTTAGTCCCAGGCATCTCGACCATTGCCGCTCCAATTGATCGGCTGTTCATGGTCGTGTTGATCGTGACCGGAGTGGCATTCTTCCTGGTCGAAGGGATCCTGATTACCTTTCTGGTCCGCTACCGGCACCGAGAGGATCGCCGGGCAACCTTCATTCATGGAAACCGAACGGTGGAGGCCACCTGGACGATTGTTCCCGGAATAATGCTCTTCGGGCTGGCGATCTTTCAATACGGGACCTGGCGGCAGGCCAAGATCACGGTTCCTGATGAATCGCGATCTCAGCTGGTCGGCGTCTCTGCGAACCAATTCGAATGGAATGCAACCTATCCCGGTGCTGACGGCCGGCTGGGGACCCCGGATGACTTAGCGGCTCCCATCAATGTGCTGCATTTCCCGGTTGGGGTTCCGGTGATCATAGAGCTGCAGTCGACCGATGTCATTCACAGCTTTTTCATACCGGTGCTGCGGGTGAAGCAGGATGCCGTTCCCGGGCGACCGGTGCGGCTGTGGTTTGAAGCAACCCGGAGCGGGCAGCACGAGCTCGCCTGCGCCGAACTGTGCGGCCTCGGCCACTATCGGATGCGAGGCCAGGTGACGTTCGAGGCCCCGGAGGCCTTTGAAGCGTGGTTGGTCGAGCTTGCCGCGCGGCAGGCGGGAGGGTGAAGCGCTAATGAGTGGCACCGCCGAGCTCAGTTTCATCCGCCGCTACGTGTTCTCGACCGATCACAAAGTGATCGGCCGGCAGTTCCTGTTTACCGCCCTCGCCTTCTTCACCTTAGGTGGCACCCTCGCAATGCTGATGCGGACCCAACTCGCCTGGCCGTGGCAGGAGATCCCGGTCCTCGGCAAACTGCTGTACGGAAATTCCGGGAACATCCTTGCGCCAGAGGCCTACCCGGCCCTGGTGACCATGCACGGCACGATCATGATCTTCTTCTTCATCATTCCGATCCTGTCCGGCGCGTTTGGCAATTTCTTGATCCCGCTCATGATCGGCGCCCGCGACATGGCGTTTCCCAGACTGAATCTGCTCTCCTATTGGGTGATGGTCCCCGCATTCTTGGTGATGTTGTCCAGTTTCTTCGTGGCGACCGGGACCGCGGCGGCCGGCTGGACTTCCTATGTCCCGCTCAGCGCCCTGCGCGACATGATCCCCGGCTCCGAAGCCGGTCAGACGCTGTGGGTGATCAGCCTCATGTTGGTCGGTACCTCGTCCTTGATGGGTGCCATCAACTACATCACAACGATCGTCATGTTGCGCGCTCCCGGCATGGACATGTTCCGCTTGCCGATGACGATCTGGGCTCTGTTCGTCACGGCAATCCTGGTGACCTTCGCAACCCCGGTGCTGACCGCCGCTTTGATCTTGTTGATGCTCGATCGTTCCATTGGCACACTCTTCTTTACGGTCGGCGCGGGAGGGCAAGCCATCCTGTGGCAGCATCTGTTCTGGTTCTATTCTCACCCGGCTGTCTACATCATGATTCTTCCGGCCATGGGTATCGCCTCGGATGTCATCTCGACTTTCTCGCGCAAGCCGCTCTTCGGCTACAAGCCGATGGTCTACGCGATCATGGCGATCGCCGGGCTGGGGTTCATCGTCTGGGGCCACCACATGTTCATCAGCGGCATGAACCCCTTGCTGGGAATGACCTTCATGACCTCCACCATGATGATCGCCTTGCCCTCCGCCATCAAAACCTTCAACTGGCTGGGGACGCTCTGGCGGGGCGACCTGCACCTCACCGCGCCGATGCTGAATGCCCTGGCCTTCGTATCTACCTTCGTCATTGGCGGACTCAGCGGGGTGTACTCGGCCGCCACCCCGGTGGATATCTTCCTGCATGACACGTACTGGATCGTCGGTCACATCCATTACGTGCTGTTCGGGGGCAGCGTGTTTGGAGTTTTCGCCGCCGTCCAGTATTGGTTCCCCAAGATGTTCGGCCGAATGATGAATGACGCCTGGGGCAAGATTCACTTCGCTCTAACCTTTGTGAGCTTCAACCTGGTATTTCTGCCAATGTTCATCTTGGGGGCCTATGGAATGCCGCGTCGGATTGCCGACCCCTATCAGTACGAGATGTTCGCCCCGCTGCAGGGACTCAATCAGTTCATGACCTTTAGTCTGTATGTGCTCGCGCTCACCCAGGTCTTCTTCTTCGTAAACGTGTTTTACAGCCTGGCCCGGGGCAAGGCTGCCCCGAGCAACCCCTGGCAGGCAAACACCCTGGAGTGGACCGTCAGCTCACCGCCGCCGCACGAAAACTTTCATAAGGTCCCGACGGTATACCGCGGGCCCTATGAATACAGCTCACCGCTGGTGTCCGAAGACTGGCTGCCGCAAGACCGATTTGTCGATGGGGCGAGCCCCCCAGCGGTCCCAGAGGCGCCGTATCCGGCAGCCAGCCCAGCCTCGGATTGAACCGCCCGAAAGAGGAGGCCGACCATTGCTACCGAGTTCACCGTCCGGTTGGAGCACCACCCTGGTTCGCTAGCCTTTCTCTCCAAGGCGTTGGGCGAAGCCGAAGTCAATATTCGATCCCTGGCAGGAATGGTCTGTGATGGCAAAGGGGTGATCAAATTGATCACCAGCGACGTGGAGGCAACTCGGGCCAAGCTTGAGCAGGTTCACGCCGATTTCGATCAGCGGGAGATTCTCACGGTGACCATGGCGGACCGTCCGGGTGCGCTCGGCGATTTTGCCAGAGTGCTGTGGGAGGCGAATATTAACATCGACACCATCTATGTCCTCGACACCGCCGGTGGTTACACCGAACTGGCGATCGGGGTCGACAAGCTGGAAGAAGCCAAACAGCTTCCGCTCGCCCAATACTAAGGAGGACGAGCCCGTGGATCGTGCAATCGAGCGTCGAGACGGACCGCTGGCCGGAGTCAGCACTACCAAGTTCGCCATGTGGCTGTTTCTGGCCTCGGAGGCGATGTTCTTCGGCGGGCTGATCGCGGCCTATCTGGTCCTGCGGTTGGCCGGAAGCGATTGGCCGGTCGTCGCCGACGTGCTGAATGTCCCGCTGGTGGCAGGCAACACCTTCATCCTGATTGTGAGCAGCTTGACCATGGTGTTTGGGTTGGCTGCGATTGAATCCGGCGACCAGCGTCGCCTGCGCCAATTCTTGGTCGCCACCGCAGCCCTGGGCAGCGTCTTCATCAGCATCCAGGCTGTCGAGTGGAGAGAATTGCTGGCCGAGGGCACGACCGCCAGCACCAGCCTCTTCGGATCAACCTTCTTCACCCTCACCGGGTTCCACGGGTTGCACGTCCTGGGAGGGGTGCTGTTCATGCTCTACGTGATCGCCCGTGCCTTCCAGGGCAGGTACACCAAAGAGGAACACGGTGGGGTGGAATTGATGGGTCTGTACTGGCACTTCGTGGATGTGGTATGGATTTTCCTGTTCACAATCGTTTACCTGGTCTAGCCGGGGAGTAGAATCTGGATGAGTGCAGCGAAGAGGTCAAGGTATCTGACGGTTTTTGCCGCTCTGGCGGTGTTCACGGTAATCGAAGTGGCGGTTGCCTTCACCGAGATCGCAAAGTCGACCCAGGTCGTCTTGCTGCTCGCGCTAGCGCTGATCAAGGCAAGCCTGGTGGCCTTGTACTACATGCATCTGCGCTCCGAAGGACCCCTGCTAAGGGTCATCGCTGCATTTCCGATGCTGCTGGTGATCGTGCTGTTGTTGCTGCCCGTTTTCGATTTGGCCCTGGCCCAATAGCCGGCCAGCCGCGCAAGAATCTCATGGTGCAGGGTGATCAATGAGCGAACCTGAAGCGACCGTCATAGCGAACGAATCCGTTAAGCTGCGGCCGTGGGCGGCGGGCCCGGTCTACAAGAAGGCCCTGATCCCGACCGACAATTCCGAGCTCTGTCATGCCGGGATCGACTGGGGGGTGGACTTTGCCCGAAAGTGGGGAACTCTGCTGGTCGGCAACCACGTCTATGCCGCCCGGCTGCATGACGACCGTTTCCGCCAGCTGGAAGTTGGCCTGCCGGCCCGCTTCCAGACGGAGAAGGAAATCGGGCGTCAGCGGAATATCCACGACAAGCTCATCGAGACCGGGCTGATCCTGATCTCGGATTCATTCCTAGACGTGCTGGACAAACGCGGCGAAGAAAACGATATCAAGGTCGAGCGCAAGTTGATGGAGGGCATTCACTTCGAACAGCTTGCCAAGGACATCAACTCCAAAGACTACGACTTGGTCATCATGGGCGCCCACGGCATCGGTCAGGTAAAGCGCAGCCAGCTCGGGATGGTGACCGCCCGGGTCTCGCGCTTGATCACGACCGATATGCTGATCATGCGCCAGTCCGGCCGGAAGCTGAGCGGCGGGAAAATCCTGGTGTGTGTGGATGGTTCGGCCTACTGTTTTGTCGCGCTGCGCAAAGCCCTCCGCCTGTCGCAAGAATTCAACACCAAGGTCCACTGCGTCTCCGCCTTCGATCCCTTCTATCACTACGCGGCCTTCGACAACATTCGCCACGTGCTCTCCTACCAGGCCGGCAAGGTGTTCAAGTTTGAAGAGCAGGAAGAGCTGCATAATAACATCATCGACCGCGGGCTGAAGAAGGTCTGCGAAGCCAACTTGCTCCGGGCGGAGCTGGTGGCGACCGAGGAGGGAGTGGAGATAACCACTGAAGTCCTGGTTGGGAAGCCGTTTGCAAAGATCGTTGACGTGTGTGAGCGGGACGACTACGACCTGGTCGTGATCGGGCGGTGGGGGGCACACCACGTGGAGGGCGCGGATCTTGGATCCAACAGCGACAATCTGCTCCGGCTGGCGATCAACAATCTGTTGATCGTCGGTGCGGCCGATGCCCGGCCCTTCGATATCCCGATGCTGGAAGAATACGAGGAGGAGCCATTAGATTGGGACGACGACGCGCTCAAGCTTGTACTCCGGGCGCCGCCCTTCGCCCAGGCGATGGCCAAGGCTTCGGTCGAGGAATACGCCCGCCACGAGGGTCACGAGCGTGTCACGATTGACCTCCTATACGGGGCGCTCGGTGACATTTTGCCGCCCTCAGCCAAGCACCTGATGGGGCTTGAGACCGAAGACCGGAAATTGGCCGAGGCGCGCCAGAAGGCGCGCTCTCCGATTGAGGAATACGTGCCCCACGAGCGAGCTTTCCCTTGGACCGACGAGGCACTGGGGCGGGTGAAGAGTCGCGTGCCTCCGTTCATCCAGCCGATGGCGATGCTGGCGATGGAGCGCTACGCACGGGAAAAGCAACTGCCGGAGGTAACGCTCGAAGTCACGATCCAGGTGGCGCGCCGCCTCGGATATGCGAGTGACGACGGGCCGTCTCAGGAGCTGACCTGGACCGAGGAGGCGCTGGAGCGGCTCTCCCGAGTTCCCAAGTTCGAGCGGGTGATGGTCAAAGAGATGGTGGACAGCCTGGCCAGGGATGCCGGACACCAGGCAGTCAATTACGAAATTGCCGATGAAATGCTGCGCAGGGTGCGCGAGCTCTGGGAGGCCGAGGGCGAGGGTGCCTTCGGCTATTTCAAGGGTATGTCCGGCCCGCAGTCCGCAGACCAGAGCCCAGGCTCCGGTGAGGCACCTGCCTCAGGCGATTGAAAGCGTGGGTGTGAGGCCCGCAGTAGTGCGCGATTGAGCATGGAGAGACTTCCTGCTGTGGACGTGTTGGGGCAGGTGGTTGCCCAGCGAACCGCAGTCGCCCGCCGACTCGCTTCCGTCCGGCGGGTCGTCGCCATTGCCAGCGGCAAGGGTGGGGTCGGCAAGAGTCTGCTGACCGCCAACCTGGCCGCCGCCCTGGCGACTGACGCTGCCAGGGTCGGGGTGCTGGACGCCGACATCCACGGGCCGAGCGCGGCGCTGATGCTCGGTGCCCGCGGGCAGCGGCCAAAACTTGGCCCGGAGGGGGCGCGGCCGGCCATTGGGGTATGCGACGTGCGGGTAATGTCAATGGACTTACTGCTGAAAGATGATGATTCAGCGGTCCGCTGGCGACACTATGGGGGGCTTGCCGACGATACGTTTGTCTGGCGGGGAACGCTCGAAGCCAACGTCCTGCGTGAATTTCTAGCCGACACGGAGTGGGGCGAACTAGAGTATCTGCTGATTGACATGCCTCCGGGCGCGGACCGTTTCGACACGCTCCTCAGGCTGCTGCCGGAACTCGATGGAGCGCTGATGATCACGACCCCAAGTGAAGCTTCGGTGCTGGTGGTCCGAAGAGCGGCCGTCGCGGCTCAGCAGTCAGGGGCTCGAATCCTCGGCCTGGTTGAAAACATGGCCGGGACCGCCGGACCGGGGCGCGGTCGCGCCTTGGCCAATGACCTGGGGGTCCCCTTCTTGGCCGCTGTCCCGTTCGATCCCGACCTCGCCCGGAACACCGAGGCCGGGAGGCCGGGGGTGCTGATTGACCCGGGGGCGCCCGGAGCACGGGCGATCCTCGAACTGGCCGATCGGCTTAGAGGAATCCTGGCGTGAAATTCCGCTGCGAAGAATGTCAGGAAACGATGGAGTTCGTGTCGAATGACACCGACGGCGCCAACGGGGTAATGGCTATCCGGTATTCCTGCCCAAATTGCGGCCGCCGGATTTCTATGATCACCAATCCGGGCGAGACCCAGATGGTGTCCAGCCTTGGAGTGACTATCGGCCACGAAGCGCTCGCCGAGCGCGGGGCCGGGCCAATGAATCAAATCCGGCGCTCGCTGGAAGCCGAAACAGGCTGGACCGACGACCGGGGTTTGCCGGATCCGGTGTGGACCGAGGCGGCCGAAAGACGGTTGGCTGCGGCACCGGGATTCGTCCAGGGGATGGTCCGCCGGCTGTACACCGACTGGGCGAAGCGCAACGGATACGAGGAGGTCAGCCCGGCCGTGATGAGTAAGGCCCGGGACGCTCTCGGAATGTCCGAGATGTGATTGCGCTCGCGGGAAGTCCCCACAGGCAGGCGGCGGTTGGCTATGCCGGGATCGGAGCGCTGGTCATTCTGATCACGCTGTTTGCAAGATTGGTCCCGGAGAGCCGTGTCAATGCCGTAGTGGAATTGCTGATTGGACTGGTGTTTCTCATGCTGTTCGCAGTCATTATCTACCGTGGCTGGTGGCCGATTTCTGCCGCCCTGGTCTTTTCTAACTCCTGGAGGGCCTTCACCTACTTCAACGATGGCCGCGGGGTGCACGTGGAGCTGCTCTCCCGCGTGATCACCCCGATCCAGCCGCAACCGATCGCCTATCTGAATGCAGCCCTGATGACCCTGATCGTCGTCTTGTTGGCTCGGTCCGCGATTTCCGGCTACGCGGCCTGGCGGGCAGGAGGGGCAACCTGAACGCGGAGGCCACGTTTCGGCCCTCCTTGGTCTCGTGGAACCTGACCAAGCGCTGCAACCTGCGTTGCCCCCACTGCTACATGGAGGCTGGGGTCAAAGCCGAGCACGAACTGAGCACCGCCGAATGCCTGAGCTTGATCGACGAAATGGCCGCCCTGGGGACGGAGATGTTGATCCTGACCGGCGGCGAACCGTTGCTGCGGAAGGACATTTACGACATTGCCAGCTACGCCTCCCAGCGCGGGATCTGGGTTGTCATGGGCACCAATGGCGTCCTGTTAAACGATTTGGTCGCCCAGAAAATGATCGAGTGTGGGGTGCGGGGGGTCGGGATCAGCATCGACTCGACCGATCCCAGCGTTCACAATAGCTTCCGGGGCGGCCCCAATTCTTGGGAGCAATCGGTGCGGGCGCTCGAAATCTGCCGGGCCCAGGGGCTTGAAGTCCTGGTCCAGAGCACCGTGATGGATCTCAACTACTCCGAGGTGCCGCGCTTGCTGGAATTCGCCCGCCAGCTCGGAGCGTGGTCCTTTAATCTCTATTTCCTGGTCCAGACTGGCCGGGGTCAGCAAATGAACGATCTCACAGCAGAGCGGACCGAGCAGATGCTGACATTCCTGGCGGAGGCCCAGCAGCGCTACCGACCCATGTTGGTGCGTGCCAAGTGCGCCCCGCACTTCAAGCGGATCGCCTTCGAGGCCGGTTTGGGCGGGATGGAGAGCGGCGGCTGCATGGCGGGGACCGAATATTGCCGGATCACTCCGGATGGCGAAGTGACACCCTGTCCCTACATGGCTCTGCCGGTGGGAAATGTCCGCGGCAGTTCGCTAACTCAGATCTGGCGGAGCGCGCCCGAGCTGTTGGCGCTGAGAGATCCCGGCCAGCTCAAGGGCCGCTGCGGCCGCTGTGAATACAACGAGCTCTGCGGAGGATGCCGCTGCCGAGCCTATGCTCGCTACGGCGACATCCTGGAAGAAGACCCGGGGTGCAGTTACGAGCCGACCGGGGCGAAGATCGTCATGTCGGAAATCCATTGGAGCGGGGAGGCGCGGTTTCGCCTCGAGCGGATCCCAATCGCCTTCATCCGGCAAAAGGTCAAACGTGGGGTGGAGGCCTATGCGAGGAGTCGGTCTAGCCGCTGGGTCACGGAGGAAATCATGCGCCAGGCGCTCGCCGGCTTTGAGCGGCCCCCAGCCTTCCAGCTCGATAACCCGACCGCGCTTGGAACCCCGGCGGCAGTGGAGCGCCTGGCATGATCGCCACTCAGCGGGATGCGCATAGCCACCAGAATATAAAGGAGCGGATTCATGTCGGAAGTTGATCTGATCGGTCAAGTCGTAGTATCTGACGGACTGGCCTGGGTTCGTACGAATGGGCAGGTCCGGGAATATCGGATACAGGAGCTCCCCGAAAACTTCATCCGCTGGCAGCTAGACTACAAACAGCGAGTTTACGCTGCTATCGAGCACGACCAATACGTAGCCTTCAACGCTGGTCATCTGCCGGTGGTCGGTACCTGGGATTTGGGCTCGACCTTCCCCAACCTCGCCAACAAGGGGGTAGGGTTCACACCCAAGGACGAGTTCATGGATCATTACGTGAATCTGGTGGAAGGCGCGGTCGCCGAGATCGAGCAACTCCCGCCGCATGCGGTGGACGAGACCCGGCGGCTGAGGATTGCGACCGCCCGCGAGTTCTACGCCCACCCGGAGCATATCGACTGGAGGCGGCTCGGGCTGCTTGAGATCTTCGAAGGGAGCACCTACCGAAACCTGAGCCAGAATCCGATGGCAGCAGTCTTGTGGACGGGCGACTCGCCGATCTTCGTCAGCTTTCAGGTCAATTGCGTCGTAGAGGTCATCACTCCCGAGCATCCCCGCTACCGCTTCTCGTGGGCGATGAGACGCCTGTTTGAATACGAGCCCTTTCATGTGGTCCAGACCATGTTCCCCTACTCTTACACCTTCTGGGTCTACGATTGGAAGGAAAAGACGCCCAAACGGCGCTACAAGTAGCGCCGCACCTTCAGGCTGCCGGCCCGATGGAGAAGATCCGGATTCCGGCCGGGCCCTTCCTGATGGGAAAGGACAGGGAAGTCGTCGAAGTCCTTGACTTCTCGATATCCAAGTTCCCGACGACGACCGAGGAATACGCACTCTTCGTGGAGGCAACCGGCCATCGACCGCCAAAGTGGCCGGGAGGCAAGTTTCCTGCCGAGATCGCCAGGCATCCAGTCGTCAACGTCAGTTGGGAAGACGCTCTGACCTATCTGAATTGGGTCGGGGCAAGACTGCCGAGCGAGGCCGAATGGGAGAAGGCAGCCAGCGGCTCACAGGGTTGGTTGTACCCGTGGGGAAATGAATTCATCCCCGAAAACTGCAACTCCAGCGAATCGAAAACTACCGGCACCCGACCGGTGGACGCTCACCCGGGCGGGGTTTCTCCATACGGAGTAATGGATATGGCCGGCAACGTATGGGAGTGGACGAGCAGTCTTTACGAGGTCGGCGCAGACTGGCGGGTGTTGAAGGGTGGTTCCTGGGACTACAAAGGCTTTAAGGACGCCCGGGCGGCGGCCCGGGTCTATTTTGGTCCGACATTTCGCAGCGGAGCGATCGGATTCCGCCTCGCCTGGGACAGTTGAGCGGCATGCTCACCAAGCCGACGATCCACGAATTCATGGCCGCCGTGGAGGACCGACTGCGCTCGCCCGCCCGGCTCTACCTGGTCGGGGAGAGCTCACTGGTGGTGGAAGGCTGGCGCGAATGGACGGATCAGTTGGTCTACACCGCGGAGGGGGCCGATCTTGCCCAGCTAATGCGGACCATCGAGGCGGTGGCCGCCCAACAAGGGATACGCCTAATTTGCGAATCCCCAGCCGATATCATTCCACTTCCGCTGGGGTACGGTAGACGCGCCCGTAGCTGGGAGATCCCGGAGAGCGGTTCACCGGCCCAGCTTACGCTTTACCATTTCGACCCGTACAGTACCGCGATCCGGCTCATCGCCCGAGGCGATGAGCCGGATTACAGGGTCGCATTAGAGTTTCTGCGCCAGGGCTGGATTCAACTCAGCGAGTTGGACCGTCAATTGACTGAGCTGCTACCACAGTTTTCAGCGGAGGCCATTCAGCAGGATCCGGCCGAGTTCCGGCGCAAGTACAAAGGGCTGCGCCAGATGTGGCTGGCGCTTAGCAACGGCTCGGGTTTCGTGAGTTCAGCCGTCGACGGTCAGGCTGGCAGCCATTCCCGCCTCCAGGTGGCCGGGGATGCTGCACACGATCTGGAGTGAGCCGGTGTCCGACGGAGAAGTGAAGGTAAAGGTCTGGACGGCGCCCGCGGCGACCTTGGTTTCGGCAAGCACATTCGCCTGGTCATCGGCGTCGAACGGGGCCGCGGCTTGGTGGCCGGCATCCAGCAGGACCCAATTGTGCTCGATCGTCCCACTGTTCGTCAGGGTGAGCGTGACTTCGGCTCCGGCCGGCACTGAGGCGCTTGCCGGTGAGAAGGAGAATTCCGACATGGACATGGATATCGCTGCCGCGCTCGGACCTCCGCAGGCGGCCAGTCCAGCCACGAGCAAGAGAATCACGCCAGAATAGATCAGAAACCGGTTGGTCATAGGGGTCTTCCTCCTGTTGAAGCGAGAGTCTAAGCCGGTCCGTCCGGGAGCGCAAGCAACTTGCCCGCTCAGGTCTCGATTCGGCGGGGCCAGCCGATGATAAACTACCAGCCGCCAGCATGGGAGCTATGCGCGAACGCAATATTCTGCTCGTAACAATCCTGGTCCTGACCCTGATTGGCGTCGGGGTGGCCGTGGCCAGCCTGGTTCGACCTTTGCCGCAGGCCGCCAGTGACCGGGGCGTCCTGCTGGACCAGTTGCTCCGAGTATTCTTCGGTTTGGCAACCGCGGTGTTCCTTGGGGTCGAGGGACTGCTTGTGTTCGCGGCCGTTCGCGGGCGAGTCTTCGGTATCTCGACTCCGATCGGCAACCTGAACCCAGCTTTGGAGCTGCTGTGGCTCGCAGTCCCGGCCGCGATCGTGCTCGTGCTCAGCGTGTATTCGATCCGGGTGTTGCTGCTGATGGAAGCGCCCCGGACCGATCCGATGCAAGTTGAAATCACGGCGAGCCAGTATCAGTGGGAGTTCCATTACCCGGAGAGCGGCGTTACAACAACCGAGCTGCACTTGCCCGCGGGGCGCCCGGCCGCGCTGCAGTTTAGATCGAGGGACGTGATCCACTCCTTCTGGGTTCCGGAATTTGGCGGGAAGGTTGACGCCCTGCCGGATCGGGTCACTTCTCTGGCCCTGACCCCAGTTCGCACCGGAGAGTACGGAGCTGTTTGCGCAGAGCTGTGCGGAGTCGGTCACGCCGGAATGATTACTTCGGTGTGGGTCGATGATCCGGCCGGTTTCGAGCAGTGGCTGCGATCCGAGGCTGGAGATTGAACATGAGCCGAGGCATTCGAAGTTATCTCAGGCCGACAACCGATCCGACGGTGTTGGCCGTTCAGTTCCTGGTGACCAGCTTCGCCTTTTTCTTGCTTGGGGGCGCCCTGGCGCTCGGGATGGCTGGCGAGGCCAGTGTGCCTGGAGTTGAACTGATGGGTGCCGAGGCTTACTCTCGAGCCTTCACCAATCATGGCTCGATCATGGTCTTCCTTTGGCTGATGCCGGCGGTTGCCGGGCTCACCCATGCGATGTTGCTGCGAGTGCTCGGTGCGACCCGCAGCGCCCGCCCAAGATTGAGCGGGCTGGGATTTTGGCTGCTGCTGCTCGGCGGCCTGCTGATGCTGGCCAGCTTCTTTCTGGGCGGGGCCTCCTCCGGCTGGACGGCCTACCTACCGCTCTCGGCCCAAACGATTGGGGCGGGCCAGACCCTGTGGGTCGCCAGCCTGATCGTGCTTTTGCTGTCGATGGGTTGCAACGCGGCTGGATTCTTAGCCACGATTCTTGCCTCGTCGAGAGAAAAACCCCGCAACCTCTCTCCATTTGTAGTCGCCAGCCTCATCAGCTCGGCGCTGGCTTTGATCTCGGTCCCGGTCCTGCTGGCGGCACTGATCGCGCTGTTGATCGACCGCTTGGTCGCCGGCCCGAGCTTCCTCAGCGGCTCGCTGGGGCTGATCCTCTGGCAGAACGCGTTTTGGTTCTTCGCCCACCCGGCAACAACCATGCTGCTCCTGCCTGCAATCGGGGCGGTGTCCGAGATCATTCAGACCACCACCGGCAGCCCATTGGTCGCGAAGCGCTCGGTCAACCTTGCCATGGTCACCGTCGGCGGCCTGGGCCTCGTTTCGTGGGGCCAGCACATGTTTGTCAGCGGATTAATCCCGGCCGTCCGGGTCCCGTTCATGTTGACCTCCATGGCCGTCGCCATTCCTCTGGCCTTCATCGTTCTGGCCTGGCTGGCCACCCTCTGGGTCAGCAAGGTGCGATTCAGCACTCCGATGCTGTTCTCACTCGGTTTCATCTCGATGTTCGTGCTGGCGGGGCTCAGCGGTCTTATTCTGGCTTCGGTTCCGGCCAACCTTCAGCTGCACGGCAGCACCTTTGTCACAGGCCACTCGCATCTCGCTCTGTTCGGCGGAGTGATGTCGGGGCTATTCGCCGGGATCTACTATGCCTTCCCGACCCTCACTGGCAGGGACTATGATGAAAACCTTGGGAAGCTGCACTTCCTCGCCCACGCCGGCGGTGTGCATCTGGCCTTCTTGCCGATGCTGCTGATCGGACTGTTGGGCGCACCGCGCCGGGTCTATGCGATCAGCCCAGATCTCGAGCTGTTTCAACTGGCGTCCAGTGGGGGCGCCCTGATCCTGGCCGGCGCCTCGCTTCTATTTCTATACAACATGTTCTTTGCCTGGCGGTCCGGCCGGCCCGCAGCCCAAGAAGTCTTGCCGGGATCGACCCAGTGACCGCCGGCCTGACTGACCCCCAAACTTCGACCTGGCCCACCCGACTGGTGGATTACCTCTCGCTCACCAAGCCGGCAATCGTTGCTTTGCTCTTGTTGACGACTTTATGTGGGATGGTGATTGCAATCGGAGGACTTCCGCCTCTGACGACGGTTGGGTTAACCCTGCTTGGGGGCGGACTCACCGCAGGAGGGGCGGGGGCCCTCAATCAATACATCGACCGGAGTATTGACCGTCGGATGGTTCGGACGATGGGGCGGGCCCTGGCGGACCAGCGGCTCAGGCCGGTGGAAGGACTGCTGTTCGGGCTGGCATTGTGTGTGGCTGGCCTGGCCGTATTGGTGTTCGGGGTGAATCCGCTCAGCGCAATCCTTGCGCTGGCAGGAATCATCTATTACGCGGTGCTCTACAGCGTCTTGCTGAAGCCGAGTACCCCGCAGAATATCGTTGTCGGTGGGGGAGCGGGCGCGATACCGCCCCTGGTGGGATGGGCGGCCGCCACCGGATCGCTCAGCCTGCCGGCCTTCTTCCTCTTCGCCGTAATCTTCTTTTGGACCCCGCCCCACTTTTGGGCCCTGGCCCTGCTCAAGCGCTCAGATTACGCCCGAGCCGGAATACCGATGCTGCCGGTTGTCTCTGGCGAGGTCGAGACCCATCGCCAGATTCTGCTGTACAGTTTGCAGCTGGTTGCTCTGACGGCCCTGCTCCCGCTAGTGGGGTTGGGCGGCGGGCTGTATCTGACCGCTGCGCTGCTGCTGGGGATCGGATTGGTCCGCCACGCCTGGATCTTGCAAAGGCGCGGCGGGAATCGATTCGCCTGGAGAATGTACCGTTATTCGAGCCTGTATCTGGCAGGGATCTTCTTGGCGCTAGCGGTCGACGCGTTACTCATTGGATGACATGATAAACTTTGACCGATCCAGAGACTCGGGAGGAGCGATGGTTGAGACAATCCGGAAAGAAAAAGTCGACGTGGTGAAGGCTGTTGGGAGAATCGACAGCCACTCTTCGCCTGAGCTGAAGGAGGCATTCGACGTCTTGCTCAACGACGGGCGAAACATGCTGGTCTTCGACATGAGCGAAGTGGAGTTCCTGTCCAGTAGTGGGGTATGGGTCCTGCTGGAGACCCAGAAGCGAGCCCGCCGCAAAAGCAAGGGAGATCTCGTCCTGGCTAACCCGAGTGAGAATATTAAGAAGACCCTCGACTTGGCCGGGCTAATGCACTTCATGAAGATCTTCGACGGTGTCGACACCGCCGTGGCTGGTTTCTGAAGTTTGAGCATTGATGCGTAATGCCCAAGGCGATATTCGAGGCTCGATACGAGAACCTGGGACGAATCTGCGAATTCGTTTCAAGCACTGCGAAGCGGGCAGGGCTGGACGATTCGGCGGCCTACGCTGTGGAGCTGGCCACCAATGAAGCCGCCACGAACATCATCGAGCACGGTTACGGCGGCGAAAGCGATAACCGGATCGAATGCTCAATTGAGGCCGATGACGGCGGGGTGACCGTCGTCCTGCTTGACTCGAGTCGACCATTCGATCCCTCGGGCGTGCCTGAGGCGGATTTTGCGGTACCGCTGGAACAGTTGAACCCGAGGGGAGCCGGCCTGCGGTTGATCCGCCGCTCGATGGATGAGGTTCAGTTTGAGCCAATCCCGGGCAAAGGCAACCGGCTGACGATGCGCAAGAGTCGCTAACCGGGCAAATCGCGGGCCAGGATCATCAGAGTGATGTCATCGGTCTGAATCCCGCCCGCCGCGAACGCTGAGATTTCCCCTAATAACGTGGATTGCAGATCCTCGGCCGTGAGGCCGAGGTTCTTGTTTAGTCCGCCCTGGGCCCAGGCGTGGTAGGCTAAGTACGCGGTCAAGAGGGCCGCGATCCGAACTCGGAGGCAAGGTATGGAATACAGGAATCTAGGAAAGACCGGTCTCGAAGTCACACCCCTGTGCCTCGGGACCATGCAGTTTGGCTGGACAGCCGATGAAGGTACTTCGATCAAGATTCTCACCCGGGCCGCCGAGCGCGGAATCAACTTCATTGATACCGCCGACGTCTACTCCCGCTGGGTCGCTGGCAATTCGGGCGGGGAAGCGGAGGGCATCATCGGCAAGTGGTTGGGCATGGGAATCGTCCGCCGGGAACAGATCGTGCTGGCGACCAAGGTCCGGGGTCGGATGGGGGAAGGGCCGAATGAGCAGGGCCTCTCGCGGCTGCATATCACAGAGGCAGTTAAGAACTCACTGCGCCGCCTCGGGACCGACTACATCGATCTGTATCAGACCCATTCGGTGGATCCAGAGACCCCCATCGATGAGACCTTGCGGGCGCTCGACGACCTTGTCCACCAGGGCTTGGTCCGCTACCTCGGCTGTTCGAATTATCCAGCTTGGCGACTCATGCAGGCGCTCTGGAGCTCGGATCGAATGGGCCTGGAGGGCTTTGTGTGCCTGCAGCCTGAATACAGCCTGATTGCCCGCCAGCCTTACGAGCAGGAGCTCGAGCAGGTTTGCCAGACCTACCGCTTGGGGGTAATCCCTTACAGTCCGCTGGCCCGCGGCTTTCTTACCGGAAAGTACCGGAGGGGTGAACCTCCTCCTTCCGACGGCCGCCTGGCAGGAAGTCCGCGGCTGGAAGAATACGGCCGAGAGGAGCGAGTCTGGCAAGTGCTCGCCGGCCTCAGTGAGCTGGCCCGCAAGTATGCCGCCTCGACCTCCCAACTGGCCCTCGCCTGGTTGATGCAGCGACCGACGGTCACCAGCCCGATCATCGGTCCCCGTTCGCTCGAGCAGCTGGACGATAATCTCGGGGCTCTCAAGGTCCGTCTTGAACCACAAGAGGTGGCAGAACTCGATCGGGTCAGCGCCTGGATGAACCCCGGCTAGCTGCGCCGCTCCTCTGCGCACTTATGACAAGTAGACCGGCGAGATGTATAATTCCCCAGGGCGAGCATCAGCAGCCAGATGAAGCCGGCAATTGATCGATTTCTCAGCCATCTCCGGGTGGAGCAGGAGCGGGCTAAGAACACCGTCTCGGCCTATTCGATTGACGTGCGCCAGTTTGAGCAGGTGCTGAGCGTAAGGGCCGGCGGGGCCGTCAGACCGGCCGATCTGAATATCCGGATGGTCAGTGAGTATTCCAGCTGGCTCGTTGACCAGGGTTACCGGCCATCCACGGTCTCGCGCAAAATGGCCGCCGCCCGAGCCTTCTTGCTGTACCTGGCAGAGAATGAGCAGACCGTCAGCCGCCGGATTCCAGACCAGCTTCAACCTCCAAGCACACCTCGCCGATTGCCGCGCACCCTCACGGAGGATGAGGTCCGGCGGCTGCTGGCGGCCCCAGGCCGGGTCGAGAGTCCCCGCGCCTTGCGCGACTCGGCAGTGCTTGGGTTGTTGTACTCGGCTGGCATGCGGGCCTCGGAGGCGGTTCAGGTCAACCTTGAGGATCTTGACCTGAAGGCCGGGACGATCGTGCGGCGGGGAGCGGAGCCGATTACCCTGCAGCTCGCCGGATCGGTGGGAGCCTTGGGGCGTTACCTGACTGCCGGCCGCCCGCACCTCGTTCGGGATGCCAGGGAGCGGGCACTCTATCTGAATTTGCGCGGCAAGCGCTTGAGCCGACAAGGGCTCTGGCTGGTCGTCAAGCGCTGGGCCGCTGCGGCAGACCTGGGCGCCGATCTTTCTCCGCACTCATTGCGCCACTCATTGATCCGCCATTTGCTGCAGCAAGGGAAGAGCAAACGCGATATCCAGGCCATGCTTGGCCTGAGCAGTCCCAATGCAATTCGGGTGCGGTTGACCGCCAAGCGATGAATCAAGATCAATTTCCCAGCCTGGAAGAGATTGACTCGCTCGCGAATCGAATCCGGGAATCCACGGATCTCCGTCCGAAGGTCGGCATGATCCTGGGCTCCGGGTTGGGCGGCTTGGCGGATTCGCTTGAATCTTCAGTGTCGCTGGCAACCGAAGAGTTGCCGGGCTGGCCGATATCGACGGTTGAAGGCCATGCCGGGCGCATATTCATCGGAGTGCTTGAAGGGGTGCCCGTTTGCGTCTTGCAAGGTCGAGTGCATTATTACGAGGGGTACTCGATGGCCAGGATCGGGCTGCCCATTCGGGTACTGCAACGTCTCGGCGCCGACATGTTGATCGTGACCAACGCGGCCGGGGGAGTCAATCCGGCGTTCGAACCGGGCGAGGTCATGTTGATCAACGACCACATCAACCTGATTGGGATGGCCGGGCTCTCCCCCCTGCGCGGTCCGAACTTGCAGGAATTCGGGCCCCGTTTCCCGGACATGAGCCAGGCCTACGACCGTCAGCTCCAAGCGCTGGCGCGTCAGGTAGCCGCCCACGAGGGTCTTGTGCTGCGGGAAGGAGTCTACATCTGCCTCGGTGGTCCGGCCTTCGAGACTCCGGCCGATCTGCGGTTCCTACGGATGATCGGGGTGGACGCCGTCGGGATGTCCACGGTGCCGGAGATCATAGTCGCCCGGCATGGCGGGATGCGGACCCTGGGGTTTTCGGGGATCAGCAACAAAGTAAGTGTGGATGGCGAGAAGCTGACTACCCATCAAGAAGTGTTGGAGGCGGGCCGGCGGGTGGGGCCGAAACTGGATCGGCTCATTCGCGGTGTGCTGCGCAGGCTGTAGCCGGGATGGAAGAGGCTCTGCTGCTCATCGCCTCTCTGCAGGTATGGGTTTATGTACTCCTGCTGTTGGCTTTGTTGGTTTATCTGAGGCTGGCCATGCAATCCAATGCCGAAGTCCGCATGTCACTCTTTGGACTGGAGCGGGAGCGGGCCGCCTCCCGTCGGACTCGGTCCTTGGCAATGCTTGGCCTCATCGGGCTGGCCGGCCTGGCTACCTTCTTGGTGTCGAACTTCCTGGTTCCTTCGGTCCCAGCCGTCACCAGGCCCACTCTGGTGCCGACCATTTCACTGCTCACCACGGCAACCGGAGCCCTCGGTGGCGCCCTCGCGTCTCAAGCCCCAGACAGCAGCGGCTGTTCAAACCCGGGTGCGACCATCAGCTCACCTTCCTCCGGAGCGCAAGTTCAAGGATTGGTCGAGGTCCGGGGCAGCGCCAACATCCCCAATTTCGCCTTCTACAAGATTGAAATTAAGGCCAGCGATTCGTCGGCCAATTGGCAAGTAATCACCGCCGGTACCGAACCCACCATCGAGGGTGGATTGGGGGTCTGGGACACCAGCCTTGTAATCAACGGGGTGTACCTGCTACAGTTGGTCGTCACCGACACTGCCGGAAACGCTCCCTTACCGTGTGCTCTGGAAGTCGTAGTGCTGCCCACCGGCGGCTGAGGACCTGAGGCCAAGCTTCGATGGAAATTCGTAGAGCGATTTCAAGCGACATTTCGGGGTTGATGGCTATGGATCCCGGCTATCAGACCGACCATGTCTGGCAAATGGCGGTGAGCGCCCACTCGCCGGACACCAGTGTGATTTTCCGGGAGGTCAGGCTGCCCCGTCCCGTGCGGGTCGAGTATCCCCGGGATCCCCGCCGGCTCGCTGATGAATGGACGCATGCCTCTGAACTCTTGTTGGCCGAGTCTGAGCATGAACTGCTGGGATACCTGGTCTTAGAGAGCGGTCAAGCCCCTTCGACCGGCTGGGTCACGGACCTCGTGGTGGCGGTCCCCCGCCGGCGCCAGGGTGTAGCCACCCGGTTGCTGGCCGCCGCGAGGCGCTGGTCCCAGCAATCCGGCTTCGCCCGGCTTACGCTGGAGATGCAGAGCAAGAACTTTCCTGGTATCAGCCTGGTCCGCAAGCTTGGCTTCCTCTACTCCGGCTATCACGACAAGTACTATCCGGATGAGGAGATCGCGCTCTTCTTCACCCTGAATCTGAAGTAGCCGGCAGCATGCTCGAGACTCTCACCTCCGCCTTGATGGTGGTGAATCAGATCCTGAATGCCGGCAACGCGGTAACCGCGTTCTCTCTGCTGCTCTACTCCCTCACCTTCAATCCCAAAGAGCGAACGGCCCGAATCCTGGCTCTGCTGCTCGGCTGCCTGGCCCTCGTTTACGCTACCGATGTCCTGGCCGGGACCGCCACCCTGGAGAGCGAACAGCAGATCTGGCTGCGGCTCCAATGGGCTGGGATCAGCTTCGGGGCTGCCGGCTACATGCATATTTCCGACGCGTTGCTGGCGGCAACCGGCCGACCGTCGCGCGGCCGCCGAAAGTGGATCATACGGATCGGTTACCTCTTAAGCCTGGCTAGCTTCGCGTCCGCGGGCTTGGGCGTGGAGATGGTCGGCTCATTAAACCGTTCAGGCCCGGTGGCTTTCCTCTCCGGCGGAAGGCTGCTTCCTCTCTTCGTGGCGTTTTTCGGACTCGCCCTGACCTTCACCGGATTCAATTTCTGGCGGGCATACAAGCGGTGCTTAACTTCGGTCAGTCGCAGGCGGATGCGCTACCTGATCATCGGATCCGCGGCGCCGTTCCTGGGCGTGTTTCCATTCCTGAGTGCGGGGGGCAGCTTCCTTCTCCAGACCCCGCTGCTGACCTTGGCAGTGCTTGGAGTGCTCAACCTGCTGGTGGCGATTCAGGTCGTGATGATGACCTATGCGGTCGCCTACTTCGGAGTGAGTTTCCCGGACCGGGTGGTGAAAAGCCGGCTATTCCAGTGGCTGCTCCGAGGCCCGATCGTTGCTTCGACGACCCTCGCAGTAACGGTGATCATCGACCGGCTCGGCCACCGCATCGGCTTGGAAAACAGCCGAGCCGTTCCGCTCTTCATGGTCGGAACCATTCTGAGCCTGCAGTACATCATTACCCTGGTTCGCCCGACCGTGGAACGCTGGCTGTTCTATGGCCAGGACCGCAACGACGTCAGCCGGTTGCACCTGCTTGAAGAGCGATTGCTGACCACCGGTGATCTGCGCCAGTATCTGGAGTCGATCTTGAATGCCGCCTGCGATCTCACCGGGGCCTCCTCGGCCTTCGTGGCTGCGGTGGGCGAGCAGGGGGTCGAACTCGAGGTGGCGGTGGGGCCCGACGATCCGTTACGAGATCCCTTGGATTCGACCCCAAGCCTGTCTGCCGAAAACAATCGCGAGCTGCCCGGATTCGGACCACTGTTCCGCTGGGACCGATACTGGCTGGCGCCGCTGCTGGCCTCGCCGACGGCCGAGCTGGTCGGGGTGCTTGGGCTGAAGCTGGCGTCCGATGATTTTGAGTTCGGGCGAGAAACGGTGGAAGCCCTCTCGCTGGTCCGAGAGCGGGCCGCCGTCGCCCTCACCGATCGGGTTTTGCAGCGGGAAGTGTTCGCGGCGGTAGACCGGCTGGTGCCGCAAGTGGAAGCCGTACAACGGATGAGGGCGGCCGCCCGCTACGGCGGGGTTCAAGCGCTGACGATGCCGGCGGAGAGCCTGCCGGCCGATTCCGACCTGGCCAACTTGATTCGAGAAGCTCTCGGTCACTATTGGGGCGGACCGCGGTTGACCCAGAGCCCCTTGCTCCGGTTGAGCGTCGTTCGCGAGGCCGTGGCGGCGCATGATGGCAACCCGGTCAATGCGCTGCGGGCGACCTTGCGTCAGGCGATCGATCGGGTCAGACCGCAAGGGGAGCGCCGATTCACCGGGGAGTGGATGTTGTACAACATCCTCGAGATGAAGTTCCTCGAAGGACGCAAGGTCCGGGATGTGGCGGTCCGCCTGGCAATGTCCGAGGCGGACCTCTATCGGAAGCAGAAGGTCGCCATCGAGAATGTCGCCCGGGCAATGGAGGCCATGGAGCGAGAGGCCCGGGCGGCCAAGCCGGTGCATCCCCGGAGCTGAGCCGGCGGGCCTTGCCTTTTTCAGACCGCCAGAGGACACTCTGATCCTGTCAGCATGAGAATCGCTCGTCGATCGATTTGGGACTTGCTTGCCATTCCGCTGCTGGCTGCGGCGGTCGTCACCGCTCTCGGATTGCTGGACCTCAGTGCTGGAGGGCTGCTGGACGCCTGGGTCGGTTTCCTGCGTCGATGGCTCGGGCTTGGGGCAGTGGCTGTCCCGGTCACCGCAGCCCTGGCGATCTTCATCCGTCCAGGGCGTTGGGATCGAGTTATCGCCGTGGAGCTCGTCTTCTTTTCAATCCTTGGTCTGTTGAGCGCGGTTGCGGCCGACAGTCTCCCCGAAGCCGAATTGGGGAGGGGGGGCGGGATCGTTGGATGGGCGATATCCGACACGTTGGGGCGAATCGTGGGATCGGCCGGTCGGATTCTCGGTTTGCTGCTGATCGGTGGAAGTGCGGCCGCGCTGGCCCTCGGTGATCGGCTTGGCCGCAGGCTGCCGGCAGATCCGATCGCAGCCAGCCCGTCTGCCTCGGCTCCGCCCTCGGCGACCGTCAAGGCACCTGGTAAACGGCGGGTGCCGGCGGAGTTCCGTAAGGAATTCAAGTTGCCGGAGGCCGTAAGTGCGGAGCAGGGGGGTCCCAAAGGCCGGAGCGGCTTGCCGGCCGCCCTCGATTTCCTGGAATCCGGAGAGACCCGTCAGGTGACTGCCCGCGAGGTCAACCTGACCGCGGGCCTGATCGAGAAGACCTTGGCCGAATTCGGATTACCGGCCAAAGTCGTTGACTTCCGATCTGGCCCCTCGGTCACCCAATTTGCGGTCGAACCGGGCTACGTGGAGCATCAGGCATCCGATGGATCGGTGTCCCGCAGCAAGGTCCGGGTCTCGCAGATCTCCTCACTCGCCAACGATCTTGCCTTGGCGCTCTCTGCGCCCGCGATCCGAGTCGAGGCTCCGGTCCCCGGTAAGGCCTATGTCGGTATCGAGGTCCCGAACCGGAAACCCGAGCGGGTTCGACTGCGCCCGATCCTGGAATCCGAGCGGTTTCGTTCCATGGATTCTCCCATGGCGATCGCCCTGGGCCGCGACGTTGCCGGCGAATCGATCGTCGCCGATCTGGCTTCGATGCCACATCTACTGATCGCCGGCACCACCGGTTCAGGCAAGTCGGTGTGCATCACCGCCTTGGCTGCGTGCCTGGCGATCAACAACGGACCCGAGCAGCTCCGTTTCGTGCTGATAGACCCGAAGCGAGTCGAGCTGCTGCGATTCAACGGCTTGCCGCATTTGATGGGCAAAGTTGAGACCGACCTTACCCGGATTACGGGGGTGCTGCGTTGGTGCACTCAGGAGATGGACCGGCGTTTCAAGCTGCTGGAGGCTGCCTCGGCCCGGGATGTGGCGGCCTACAATCGCAAGATCGTCCGCCGAAAAGGCGGCGAGGCGCTGCCTCGGCTGGTGGTTATGATCGATGAGCTGGCGGACTTGATGATGCTCGCACCGGACGCAACTGAATCGGCGCTGGTTCGCCTGGCACAGATGGCCAGGGCGACCGGGATTCATCTGGTGGTGGCCACCCAACGCCCGAGCACCGATGTCGTGACCGGCCTGATAAAGGCGAACTTCCCGGCCCGGATCGCTTGCGCGGTCGCCTCAAGCATTGACTCGCGGGTGATCCTCGATGGGCCAGGGGCCGAATCATTGCTGGGCAAAGGTGACATGCTGTATCTTGCCCCGGATGCATCCGCCCCCGTGCGCTTGCAGGGGGTGTACGTGAGCGACAAAGAATTGGAAGGTCTGATCAGCAGCTGGAACTCGGGGGCCGCTCGAGCTGCCCTGGCGCCTTGGGAGGATTTCCTGGTGCGCCAGGATGCGCTGAGCCAGCAAGACGACGTCTTGGAACGGGCCATCGAATTGGTGAAGGAAACCGGGCAGGCCAGCGCCTCGCTGCTGCAGCGGCGGTTGAGGGTCGGCTACCCACGGGCGGCCCGCCTCATGGATGAGCTGGAGGAGCTCGGGCTGATCGGCCGAGCTACCGGCGGCGGTCGCACCCGAGAGGTTTTGATGTCCGATGAAGACCGGAGCGATGAACCTGACGGCCCCCAGCCTTGACTGCCCCATACCGGCGGGTTAGCATTTCGATTCCAGCGTGCCCCAAGTGATGGACCAAACCCAGCCCAGAACCCTGAGCGATTTCATGCGCGTCCGATTCCGGGGTGTCGTCGATGGTATCGGATTGGTGCTCAAGGAGTTGGGAGTCACACCCATCGCGCTCTCGCTGGTCGGACTCGCCGGGCACTTGCTGGCGGCGGTCTTCGTGGCTCGCGGGGAATTCCTGATCGGCGGACTGTTCTTGCTATTTCTGGCACCGGTTGATGCGCTGGACGGCACGCTGGCCCGCTTGCGGGGCGAGACCTCGAATTTCGGCGGGTTCTTTGATTCGGTGATCGATCGATACTCCGAAATGCTGGTCTTCGCCGGCTTGTTGATCTACTTTCAGAATCGATTCGACAAAGGGATGGTCACCCTGGTGTTCGTTGCGGCCGCCGGCTCGGTCCTGGTCTCCTACACCCGAGCCCGCGGGGAGGCCCTTGGCTATGTGGTACGAGGAGGCATGCTGACCCGCTTTGAGCGGTACTTGATCCTGATCCCGAGCCTCTTGTTTGGTCTCCCCAAGTGGGGAGTGGGGATCGTTGCGGTGTTGGCCAACGTTACCGCGGTCCAACGGTTCTTGGACGTCCGACGACAGGCCTGGAACAAGAGAGAGAAGGCGTTTCGTGAACGTTGACTTCCAGCCGGTCGGGATCCAGATCACCGCCTTTGGGCTTAGTTTTTTCCTGCGCTACTATGGGATGCTGCTGATGCTCGGTGCCCTCGCGGCGGCCGGCGTGACCAGCCGCCTGTTGAAGATCGACCGGGCCGACTCAGAAATCGCGTGGGACGGACTGATCTGGGTGCTCATCTTTGGGGTCATTGGTGCACGGCTATATCACGTCTTTACGCCTTCGCTCAGCTTGCAAGAGCAAGGGATCACGACCATCTGGTACCTGACCCATCCGCTCGACCTCATCAATACGACTCGGGGTGGACTCGCGATGCCGGGCGCGATCATGGGTGGGGTCTTCGGCCTTTACTTATTCGCCCGGCGCAGGAAACTGCCGCTGGGTCGGCTGATGGACGCGGCCGCCCCGGGGGTGGCGTTGGCCCAGGCCATTGGGCGCTGGGGTAACTTCGTCAACCAGGAGCTCTACGGACCCCCGACCGATTTACCCTGGGGGATTCGAATCGACCCGGCCAATCGATTGCCGGGCTACGAGCCGTTCGAGCGTTTTCACCCTCTCTTCTTCTATGAGTCGGTCTGGAACCTGGTCAACTTCATCTTCCTGCTCTGGTTGTGGAGAAATTATCGAGATCGCCTGGTCTCCGGCGACATCTTCCTCGCCTACCTGGTCAGCTATCCGCTGGGTCGCTTTCTGCTCGAGTACTTGCGGCTCGACTACGTCCCTGCATTTGGGATCAACTTTAACCAGGTCGTGATGCTGGTCGTGGCGATCGCTGCGGCGGTTGCCCTTTATCTCCGCAATCGGCCGGTTCCGGTCCACCCCCGTAAGCGCCGCCCCAAGCAAGCCTAAGCCTGGCCATCAATCGCCTGGGAATTCGGGCCGATTGAGCCCGAATGGGTCCGCCTGCTATAATGCGCGGATCGTCTGATGATTCCCCTGATCGAAACTCTAAACCTCGGAAAGCGGTTTGGCAGCCTGGTCGCGGTGGACCAGGTCTCCTTGCAGGTTGAGGCCGGGGAAGTGCTCGCTTTGCTCGGCCCCAATGGAGCGGGCAAAACGACCACCATCCGGATGCTGGCTTCCATTCTTGGCCCCAGCCACGGTTGGGTCCGGATCGCCGGTCTGGACACCGTCACCCACCCCAGCCAGGTTCGCCGGCTGGTCGGGATGTTGACCGAACATCATGGTCTGTACACTCGAATGAAGGCAATGGAGTATCTGGCGTTTTTTGGCGAGATCTACAGTATGCCGACCGCCCTGGTTCGCGAGCGCTCCCATGGTCTGCTCGACCGATTCGGTCTAAGTGAGACGGCCGAACTGCGACTTGGAGCGTATTCCAAGGGCATGCGCCAGAAACTGGCCATGGCGCGGGTGCTGCTCCATGACCCCACCGTCTTGTTGCTCGACGAGCCCACTTCGGCGATGGATCCAGAGAGCGCGCGGCTGGTGCGTGAAAGCATCCAAGGCCTGCGCTCTGCAAACCGGGCGATCGTGGTGTGTACTCATAACCTGCCGGAGGCCGAACTGCTAGCCGATCGGATTGCAGTCATCCGGAGAGGCAGGATCGTAGCCCACGGATCGCCGGAGGAGTTGAAGCGCGAATTCCTCGGTAATCCCGTCATGGAGCTTCGGGTGGCCGGCAGCCTGGACGGGGCAGTTCGCCTGCTGCCGCGGGGGGCGACTCTGCGCGAGAGCGGCCCGAACTGGCTTCGATTTCAATCTGCTGACCCGGAGACTGTCAATCCGGCCGTCGTTCGAGCCATGGGGAATGCCGGGATTGAGATTGTGACCCTCTCCGAGATCGGTCGCAGCTTGGAGGAGGTTTACCTTTCGGTCATGCAGTCGGAGAGTTCAAATTGAGCGGCCGCGAGCCTTCCTGGCTTCCCGGGACCCTCACCGTGGCGCGAAGGGAAATCCGCGATCAGTTGCGGGACTGGCGGATCCTCACCCCAATCATCATCCTGACTCTTTTCTTTCCAATCCTGATGAACTTCACGGCCAATCAGGCGGTGCAGTTCGTCGAGCAATACGGGGCCGAGATTATTGCCGATCGGTTGATCCCGTTCCTGCTGATGGTCGTCGGGTTCTTCCCGATCTCCATCTCGCTGGTAATCGCTTTGGAGAGCTTCGCGGGTGAACGCGAGCGGCTGTCGCTTGAGCCGTTGCTGGCGACGCCGCTCAGTGACTCCCAGCTCTACTTTGGCAAGATAATCGCCTCGATGCTCGCGCCGCTTGGCGCGGCTTACCTCGGGATATTCGTCTACCTGCTCGGCCTCTATTGGCGACTGGGTTGGCAGCCGCCCCTCCCTCTGCTGGCGCAAGTGTTGCTGCTGACCACTGCCCAATCAATTGTCATGGTCACCGGAGCAGTGGTGATCTCGAGCCAGACGACCTCGGTGCGCGCCGCCAATCTGCTCGCCTCCTTCATCATCGTCCCGGTCTCGCAATTGATCATCGGGGAAAGTCTGATCATGTTTTGGGGACGCTATTCCGTCCTTTGGTGGATCGTGGTGGCGCTCGCACTGGTCGCGATCGTGCTGATCCGAATGGGGCTGCATCTGTTCAATCGGGAGCAGTTGCTGGGGCGAGATTTCGACGACTTCGATCTCAACTGGGTCAAGGGCAGTCTGTGGGCCGGATTCCGAGGGCGGGCCCAAACCCTGGGCGGCTGGTATCGGGAGCTACTGGGCGAAACGCTGCCCCAGGCACGGGGGTCAATCCTGATCATGATCCTGGCGCTGTTGGTGGCGTACTGGGTGGGCTACGGAGCCGCGAGCGATTTTGTGCTGCCAGCCGAATTGTTCCGGGGGGACAGGCTGCAGGGTGCCCTGGGTGATGAGCTGTCCAGCTTCGGCCTGCTGTCGGCACGCGGTTGGCTCTGGGTGGCTTGGAACAATATTCGCGCCTTGGGTTTGGCCAGCCTGCTCGGCGCCTTTTCTTTCGGTGTAGCAGCCGTGGTTCTGTTGATGGCCCCGATTGGAATTGTCGGCTACTTTGCCGGGAGTTTTGCGCACGCCGGCGGCAGTGCGGCTAGCTTGTTGGGAGGCCTTGTCCTGCCGCATGCACTACTTGAGGTCCCGGCCGCCGTGCTGGCCGGCGCGGCGATCGTCCAGCTCGGCCTCGCTGCGCTAAGTTTGCCGAAAGGTTCATCGCTGGGGGCCTCCTGGTTGGAGGCGCTGGGGAGGTGGGCCCGGCTGAGTGTGGGCTTAGTCTTGCCATTGATCCTGGTGGCCGCCGCGGTTGAAGTGTTTGTCACCCCGCGGGTGGCCTTGGCGGTGCTCGCCGGTCTGCCGTAACGAGCTCAGACCGCGCTTCACCTTTGCGATTACAGCTTGGGTGGTTGCAGGGTGACGTGCAGAAAGCTGAAGTCGCCCCGGGCCGGCATCAGATCCACAACCTCTACGACCTCGAACTCCTGAGCTCCCAATTTGATCCGCTGGCCGACCTGAGGGCGCTGTTCTTCGTTGATGATCGCACCGGGGTGGCTTCCACCCCGGACGACGTAGCTCACCTTGAAGACGGCGGTCATCGGCTAGCGACCAACTAGATGCTGATGCCGGAGCTTGAAGGATAGGTCCGCCGCGATATTCCGCATCACGACGAACCCCAGATGAGTCTGGCTTTCGCATAACTCCATGAATGCATCCCGCTGAATCGTCTGAACCTTGGCCCGGTCCGAGATCACCCGAATGGTAGCGGAACGCGGGCCGTAATCAACCAGGGCCATCTCGCCGAACACTTGGCCCTGGCCCAGATTGACGACCGTTCGAGGGGCCGGATCGTGGGGGGCTACTTCGTGAACAACCTCGACCAGCCCGTCCCAGATGACGAACAACTGGTCGCCGGTATCGCCTTGCCGAGTAACCACATCCCCTGAGCGGAATGACTGCTCTTTGCAGATTGAGGCGATCTGCTCGACTTCAATCCGGCTAAGCCCATCAAAAAGCTCAACCTGTCCCAGAATTTCGGGCAAATTCATCCGAGCGCCTCCGGAGCCGTCTGGAGCATTCTACCGGCATTCCCACACCTAGACAACCGCGTCGTCGGCGAAGGCGCCGAAAGGGTGAGGATGGTAGAATGAATAATTGCGTCCGGAACAGAACATAAATACGCTCTCAGAGGGCGAGCATGCCACGAATTCAACTGTCTGACCCTTACGAGCTCAGCGCCATCGAGGATGACAGTTGGCCGCCAAAGTCCGAGCACCCCTCGCTTTGGGGAGTGAAGCGGCGCACTCACAAGTGGCGCCCGCCCACCGACGTCTACGAACTCGATGACGCTTACCAGGTTCGGGTCGAGCTCGCCGGAATGCGAGGCGCGGATATTGCCGTAACCTTCGAGCGCGAGCTACTCGTGATCCAGGGTGTCCGCAGTGACTCCGGGCCACGCAAGGAATTCAGGCAATTGGAGATCGCCTACGGCGAATTCGAGACCACCATCCAGATCCTCGAGCCGGTGGAAGTCTCCAAGATCGAGGCCGCCTACCAAGACGGGTTCCTCCGAGTGGAGCTCCCGAAACTCAAGCCAAGGCGGGTCTCGATCGAAGAGTGAACCGGATCCATGGCTGAGAAAGATCCGATCCGATCCCGCGGGCAAACCCTGCCGGATGAAGGATTGAGCGACCCGAGAATCATTGTTCGGGACGAGAGCCCGGGGCCCGAGCGGCGGCCGCCCGATGCCACTGCGCTGGCGCTTCCGACCGAACTCCCCATTCTTCCGCTTCGCGGAGTCGTGGTTTATCCCCAGACGGTCGTTCCGCTGACCATAGGTCAACCACGTTCGGTCCGGCTGGTCGACGACGTCGTCGGTGCAGATCGGATGGTTGGGCTGGTTGCCTCCCGTCGCCCCGAGCTGGAACTGCCCGGACCCGAGGACCTGTATTCAATCGGGACCCTGGCCACGGTGCAACGATTGTTCCGTGCCCCGGATGGAACGATCCGAATGATCGTGCAGGGATTGTCCCGCTTCTCGCTGGACGAGTTCACCTCGGTGGAACCCTATCTCAAAGCCCGGATTGTGCTGAAGCCGGAGACCGTCGAAGAGGGAGTGGAACTCGAGGCCCAGGTGCGGGCCGCGACCGACCAGTTCCAGGAAGTGGCGGAGCTGGCGCCCTCGCTGCCGCGGGAAGTCGTGGCCAGCGTCATGTTACAGGAAGACCCGCTCCAAGTCGCATACACGATCGCCAATTACCAGCGGATGGATCTAGAGGTTGCCCAGCAACTCCTGGAAGACGACTCCACGATTGCCAAATTACAAAAGCTCAATGGTTTGCTGAGTCGAGAAATCGAAGTGCTCTCCCTCGGGCAGCAGATCCAGGAGGAGGCCCGAGAAGAGATCGAGAAGGTACAGCGCGAGTACTTCCTGCGCGAGCAACTCAAGGCGATTCAGCGCGAACTAGGCGAAGTCGACGAACAAGCGGTCGAGGTCGAAGAATTCCGCGCCAAACTCGAGAAGGCCGGACTTTCGCCCGAGGCGGACAAGATGGCCCGGCGAGAATTGGATCGACTCGCCAAACTTCCCACCGCGGCCGCCGAGTATGGGGTGATCCGGACTTACTTGGACTGGCTAGTTACGCTGCCCTGGGGCAAGCTGACCACCGACAACCTGGATTTGCAGAATGCCCGGCAAGTGCTCGATGAGGATCACTACGGGCTCCAGGACATCAAAGAGCGGATCCTGGAGTATCTGGCGGTCCGCAAGTTGAAAATCGAGCGCGAGGATCTGAAGAGCGATATGCCCCAGGACCATATCCGCCGGGAGCGGGAGGGAGCCATCCTCTGTTTCATCGGCCCGCCTGGGGTCGGAAAGACCTCGCTCGGCAGGTCGATTGCCCGGGCCACTGGCCGTGAGTTCATTCGTATCTCACTCGGCGGAGTGCACGACGAGGCCGAGATTCGGGGACATCGCAGAACTTATATCGGTGCGCTGCCGGGCAGAATCCTGCAGGCCTTGCGCCGGGTCGAGACCAGCAATCCGGTCTTCATGATGGACGAAGTCGACAAATTGGGGCGGGATTTCCGGGGTGATCCGGCCTCCGCCCTCTTAGAAGTGCTTGACCCAGAACAGAACAGCGAGTTTCGCGATCACTATCTAGAAGTTGCCTACGACCTTTCCAAGGTGATGTTCATCACCACCGCCAACTGGCTCGATACGATTCCACCTCCCTTGCTCGACCGGATGGAGATCATCCGGCTATCCGGGTATACCGAGGGGGAGAAGGCCATTATCGCCAAGGACTATCTGATCCGACGGCAGATTCGGGAGAACAGCTTGCGGGAAGCAGAGGTCAGTTTCAGCGACGCCGCTGTCCGGGAGATTATTCGGTCCTACACCCGAGAAGCCGGAGTGCGAAGCCTCGAACGCGAAATAGGCAAGGCCTGCCGTAAGATCGCCACCCGGATTGCAGAGGGAAAGATCGAGCGACTCGAGGTCACCCCCGAAGCATTGCCCGATTTGATCGGCAAGCGTCGGTTCTTGGGGCCCGAGGAAGTTGCCGAGCGGACCCAGATGCTCGGAGTTGCGGCCGGCCTGGCCTGGACCCCCTACGGCGGGGATGTTCTTTTCATCGAGGCCACCGCCATGCCTGGCGGCCGAGATTTCAAGCTGACCGGTTCGTTGGGTGAAGTTATGAAAGAATCGGCCCAGGCCGCGTTGTCCTATGTTCGCTCCGCCTCCAAGGAACTTGGGATTCGGCCAGATTTTTGGACCACTCACGATCTCCATCTGCACATCCCGTCGGGCTCACAGCCCAAGGATGGCCCCTCCGCAGGGATCACGATGGCCGCGGCGCTCGCCTCCCTGGCAAGTGGTCGGCCGGTCCGGAGCGACGTTGCGATGACCGGCGAGATTACGTTGCGCGGCAAGGTGCTGCCGATCGGTGGGGTAAAGGAGAAAGTCTTGGCGGCCCACCGGGCGGAACTAAAGACCATCATCCTCCCGAAACGCAACGAAGTTGATCTCGACGAGGTCCCGGACGAGATTAAGCAGGAGATCGAGTTCATCTTTGTAGACAACGTAGCAGAGGTACTGAAGACTGCCCTGGAGGCCGGAACGCGGCGACGGGCACGGCCGAAAACAGGAGGAAACTCTGGGAACTCAAGTCGAGCGAAACGCAGCATCAAGCACGCCCGAACGAGCAGGAATGCCAAAACTCCTGATCGTCGACGATGACCCCACGATGGTCTCGCTGCTCAAGACCCTGCTTGAGCTGGACGGATTCGAGGTCACTCCGTCTTCGAATCCGGATCAGGTCATGGAGAGCATCCGCCAAGTGAGGCCGGATCTGGTGATCATGGACGTATTTATGAGCAGCCGGGACGGGCTAGAGCTCTTGCGGCAGGTCCGGGCTTCGACCGAGCTTAGGCACACACCGGTCATCATGACCTCCGGGATGGATGTGTCAGAGCGGGCCCTCGAGGCAGGGGCCGACGGTTTCATGCTGAAGCCGTATTCGCCTCCGGATCTGATCGCACTGATCCGCAAGAAGCTCCTATGAGTTCGACCGAATTGGGGAGGGACTAAATGACGGGCGCAAGACGCTGGGTCGCGGCAGACCTTCACCTTCATACTCCGGCTTCAGGAGACTATCAGGAGCCGGAGGTTTCGTACTTGGACATCCTGCGCACTGCCCTGGGGCGAGGGCTGCAGATCATCGCCTTTACCGATCACAACACGGTCGCCGGCTATCGGCGGATTCGGGAGGAGCTCGAGCAGCTGGAGCTGCTCGAGAAATTGGGACGCATTCGCAATGACGAGCGGGAACGCCTGACAGAGTTCAGGCGACTGCTCAAAGATTTGTTGGTATTGCCGGGATTCGAATTCACGGCCACGCTTGGCTTTCATATCCTGGGTATCTTTCCGCCGGACAAGCCGCTCCGCGAACTGGACCACCTGCTGCTCTCACTGAACATTGACCCGGCAGAGTTGGACTTGGGATCCGCCACGGTAGGCGCCTCAAGCGATGTACTGGCAGCCTACCGGCGAATCAATGAAGCCGGGGGTCTGGCGATCGCGGCCCATGCCAATTCCACCAACGGGGTCGCCATGCGCGGCTTCCCGATTGGAGGCCAGACCAAGATCGCCTATACCCAGGATCCCAATCTGCATGCGCTGGAAGTCACCGACCTCGAACCGCGCGGGCGCCGGTCGACCGCGGATTTCTTCAACGGCACCAAGCCCGAATACCCCCGTCGGATGCACTGCATTCAGGGCTCCGATGCCCACCGCCTGAAGACAGACCCGCGAAATCCAAAGAACCTCGGCGTCGGGGATCGACCAACACACATGATGCTGCAGGAAGTCACCTTCGAATCACTTCGCGAGCTATTCCTCAGCAACGACTTTGCTCGCACTCGACCTTATCAGGAGCAGCGGGTCGAGGAGTTCGATTTCATCCGGCAGGCCCGAGAAGAAGGGCCGACGATCGTCCAAGCCTTTCACGAGGGGATGTCGGTCCGAGGCGGAGCCCTGTACGCGATCATCTCCGACGTCTGTGCCTTCGCCAACACGAATGGCGGGACTCTATTTGTTGGAATCGGGGCCGACCCTGCCAGCAAGCCGCAGGGAATAACCAACCCGGCCGCCGCGGTCCGAAAGCTCCAGCAAGAGATCAGCAACCGAATCAGCCCGCCGCTGAATTGCCAGGTCGACACCCAGCAGAGCCACGAGGTCTCGATCCTGCGTATTCTGGTTCCGCGTGGGGGCGACCCGCCGTACGCGGTCGACGACAACAAGATCTACGTTCGGGAGGAAGCCGATACCGGCCTGGCGGTGCGGGACGAGATCGTTCAACTGGTCAGGGGTGGGACCCGGCCTCCGGTCGTACCTGAGGTTGAGGAGAAGGAGGTCGCCAAAGGCGGTCTGCCGGCGCCGCGGACCGGGGTCGAGATTGTGGCGGTGGACGAACGCGACGGGGTGAAGTACTTCACCGTGCGCGACCTGAGAAATGGGAACGTCGTCAAGAACGTGACTCAAACCTCTGCCCGGCGACTGTGGCATTACGCGATTACCCAGTACCTCCAGCTGCCTTCTGATTTACGCCAAGGAGCCTCTGCCTGGCAGGGGGAACTGGGCCTGCTGCGCCGGCGCGGCCGGGGCGAAGGCAGTCGCTACGACCTGGCCCAAGAGACAAACGGAACCATTCGGCTTTACTTCGGAGTCACCGGAGACGGAATCCACGGAGACTGGAAACGGCTAGTCGGCAGCGAAGGCGAGTAACCAGTGCGGGTCGGGTTATTGACTATCTCGGACCGTTCGGCGCGAGGCGAAAGGGAAGACCGTTCGGGGCCGGCACTGTCCGCGGACTTGCAGTCACGGGGCTGGGAAGTGACCCAGGTGGCGGTGGTTGCCGACGAAGCTGCCCTGGTCACCCAGCGGTTGCAGCAGTGGGCCGACTCCGGCACGGTGGACCTGATCCTGACAACCGGAAGCACCGGCTTCTCGCCACGGGACGTGGCGCCCGAGGCGACCCTGGCGGTGGTCGACCGGCTCGCGCCAGGCCTGGCGGAGGCGATGCGAGCCCGGGGCCTCAAACAAACTCCGCACGCGATGCTCTCCCGAGCGGTGGCAGGCATTCGGGGAACCGTTCTAATCGTAAACCTGCCTGGAAATCCCAAAGCTGCCCAGGAGAGCCTGCAGGTCATCCTGCCCGCCCTCCCGCACGCCGTCGAGCTCCTGCAAGGGGCTCCAGGCACTGAGCAAGGCCACTGGTACCCCCCGAAGCCGTCGACCATCTGATCCGCTTGATCTCGCTCCACTAGGCGGCAGATCTCAGCCTCAGAACGCCCTCCGGGCGGGCCGGCCCGCTTCGCAACAATTCCCCTAGTCCTGACTAAGCTCGAATGACCCGGTCCAGGGGCGGGGGTATACTGAAGCTATACCCCACCCACCTGGGGGGGGTATGATGCCCGGATCCGGGCCGTCTGGCTGGATGGATCCGGGTTAAGGTCGGCGAACCGAAGGGACGAAAAGATGAAGCAAGAGACGCTACGACGGATGAAGAACGTGGAAGGTCATGTAAGGGGGATCGAGCGGATGCTCGAGAATGATGCCTACTGCATTGATGTCATCCGTCAGATCCAGGCCGTGCAGGCGGCGCTGACCAAGATTAGCGTCAGCGTGTTGGACGATCATATGCAGACCTGCCTGAGCAACTCGTTGGACGGGGAGAAGCGCGAGCAGATGCTCCGTGAGATCACCGAGGTCTACGAAATGGCCTCGAAGGTCTAACTAGGAAGGAGTCCAAGACTTGGCAAGTCAATCGTTGGAGCTGACCCTGCCCATCACGGGTATGCACTGCGCCAACTGCGCGGTGACCATCGAGCGGGTCCTGGGCCGCCTGGAGGGAGTGGGGAAGGTCAGCGTCAACCTCGCCAGTGAGCGGGCCTTCGTGACTTACGATCCGCAGCGTTCCCAGCAATCGGAGATTGTCAGGCAGATCCGCAAGGTGGGCTACGACATCGCCCTGGCCCAAGCCGAGCTGGCATTGGAACGAGTGATCGATGGCCCCCAGGCGCAGCGGCTACAGGATCAACTGGCGGCGCTGCCCGGGATCGTCTCCGCCGCAGTCGATTTGGCCAGCGAGCGGGCCATGCTCAGCTATATTCCCACCGCCATCTCGCAGCGGGAAATTCGGGAGGCGATTCGCCAGGCCGGGTTTCGAACGCTCGACGTCGAAGAGTCGCTCGGAGACCCGGAAGGGGAGGCGCGGGCCAGGGCCGTTCGCCACCAACGGACCCTGTTCCTCCGCGGCCTGATCCTCACCACACCCGTCTTCGCCTTATCGATGCTCGCCGACTTCAGTCTCATCCCGAGCGCGATCGCCTCCGCCCGATGGTTTGGCTGGATCCTGTTGGGGTTGACCACCCCAGTCGTCTTTCACGTCGGTTGGCAATTCTTGGAGGGTAGCTACCATGCGCTGCTCAACCGGACCGCCAATATGGACGTGCACGTCGCGATGGGTGTACTCGCAGCCTACGGCTACTCGCTGGCAGTGTCGATTGGCTGGGTCGAGGGGCAACCGTTCTTCGAGTCGGCCGCTGTCATCGTTACCTTGATCGTGCTCGGTCGATACCTGGAGGCCCGCGCCAAGGCCCATACGAGCGAGGCCATTCGAGCCCTGCTGCGGCTCAAGCCGAAGCTAGCCCGAATTGAGCGCGGAGGCCGAGAGCTTGAGGTCCCCGTCGACGAGGTGATTGTCGGCGATCTGGTGGTCGTGCGCCCGGGCGAACAGCTCCCGGTAGACGGGGTGGTGATTGAGGGCCACTCGTCGATTGATGAGTCAATGCTGACCGGTGAAGCGGTCCCCGTTTCCAAGCGGGCAGGGGAGAATGTGTTTGCCGCTACCTTGAACCGGCTGGGGCTGCTCAAGTTCGAGGCCACGAAAGTCGGACGGGATACTGCACTGGCGCACATTATTCGCCTGGTGCAAGAGGCCCAGGCCAGCAAGGCCGCGATCCAGCACCTGGCCGACAAGATTTCTTCGGTGTTCGTTCCGGCAGTGCTGCCGGTCGCAGCCTTGACGTTCATCGCCTGGTATTTCTTCGCGCCGCCCAGCCCCGAACTCCCCCAATTCACCCGAGCCCTGATCAGCACGGTGGCGGTCCTGGTAATTGCCTGCCCCTGTGCCATGGGACTGGCGACTCCGACTGCGGTCACGGTTGGACTCGGCAAGGGTGCGGGGATGGGGATTCTGTTCCGGTCGGGCGACGCGCTGGAGCGAACGGGCCGGGTCTCGACGTTCGTGCTCGACAAGACCGGGACGATCACCCGCGGCCGCCCCGCAGTCACCCAGATCTCCGTCAATGGGACGGGTCTCGAGGCACCAGAACTGCTGCGCATAGCCGCCAGCGCCGAGTTGGGCTCCGAGCACCCGATCGGCGAGGCGATCGTCGCTGAAGCCCAAGGGCGCGGGCTGCAACCCCAGCCGGCGGACCGGTTCGAGGCCCTGCCGGGGGGTGGCGTGCTGGCTCAGGTCGGAGCTCAGCAAGTCCTGGTGGGGAACTCTAAACTCCTTCAGGAGCAGGGAGTTCAATTGGATGGAATGGCGGAGCAAATCGCCAGATTGGAAGCCGGGGCCGAGACCGTGGCTGTTGTTGCAGTGGACGGCAAACTGATCGGCATCCTGAGCGTCGCTGACCAACTGAAGGAGGGCTCACAGCAGGCCGTACGGGAATTGCAGGAGATGGGGCTGCGAGTCATATTGATGAGCGGGGACAACCGCCAGACCGCCGCAGCAATCGCCCGGCAGGTGGGGCTGCTCGACCCGGCCGACGTGCTGGCCGAGATTCTTCCCGCGGGGAAGGCCGAGCAGGTCAGGATTCTACAAGCGGCGGGAACTCAGGTCGCCATGGTCGGCGACGGAATCAATGACGCGCCGGCCCTGGCCGAGGCAAGCGTCGGGATCGCGATCGGGAGTGGGACCGATGTTGCAATCGCGGCCGCGCCGGTGACCCTCATGAGCGGAGACTTGAGGGTATTGCCCCGCGCCATCCGCCTGTCGCGAATCACCCTGCGAGTGATCAAGCAAAACCTGTTCTGGGCTTTCTTCTACAATACCCTCTTGATCCCGTTGGCAGCCCTCGGGCATCTGAGCCCGATGTTGGCCGCCGGCGCGATGGCTTTCAGCTCGATCGCGGTCGTCACCAATAGCCTTCGGCTCCGCCGAATGCGGATCTAACCCGCGAGGCCGGATTTGTTGTCCAGGTCAATTCGATCGGTGAGCACACCGCGCCGCATACCCAAGATTTCAAGAAGAGACTTTATCCGGCTGGCCGGGGTCTCCCTCTCCGGCCTGGCCGTGGCCGACCGGCCTGGTCTGTTCCGGCTCGCCAAGGCGGATCAGCTGGCCCGCATCACCGAACCCGAGGTTTCGCTCCACTCCCGCCCCCGGCCCGACAGCTCAGTGGTGGGATCGAAAATATTCGATGAGGTGTTGGCGGTCGAACGGGAAATCATCGGTCGTGGGGTCTACCCACACAATCACGTGTGGTACGAGACTGAGGGAGGGTTCCTCTGGTCCGCGTACGCTCAGCGAGTCCGAAACCAACTCAATCCCATCCTGACTCAGATTCCTGGCGACGGCTTGTGGACCGAGGTGAGCGTGCCGTTCGTGGACGGCCTGCGCCAGCCGGATCCGGCCTCGCCCCTCCGCTACCGGCTCTACTACAGCATGGTACTGAACGTGGACGATCGGGTAACCGGTTCGGATGGAGTCATCTGGTATCGAGTGCACGACGAGAACGGGGTCGTCATGTACGCTCCAGGGGCGGCGTTCCGGCCGATCTCCGCGGCGGAGATCGCTCCGCTCGCTCCCCAGGTCGAAGACAAGCGGGTAGTGGTAAACATCACCCGGCAGGAGCTCTCTGCCTTCGAGTCCAGCGTCGAGGTGTTCTTCGCCCGGATCTCCTCCGGTTCCGCCTACTTTCCGGAAGACGGCCAATTCACATCGAATACGCCGATCGGCCAGATGTGGACCTGGCGCAAGATGGTGTCCCGACACATGTCGGGTGGCGACGCCGTGAGCGGCTACGACCTCCCCGGAGTCGGCTGGACGGTGCTTTTCCATGGCAGCGGTGCCGCCCTGCACTCGACCTACTGGCATGGAGACTACGGTGCTCCTCGGTCCCGCGGTTGCATCAATCTGAGGCCGGAAGACGCCAAGTGGCTGTTTCGATGGACCGATCCGGTCGTGGCCTATCGACCGGGCGATCTGACAGTCCAATGGCCGAATCCCGGCACGCGGGTTATTGTCGAAATCTGATGCGAGCCTGGTGGCCGATAGCCGCAGGGTTCGTCTTGGGGGTCGTCCTAGGGGCGGTGATCTTCTTCGGAGTCCCGGGACGGTCGGTCGAGCCTGCTGCTGAAGCTGAGCTTCAGCCGGCGCCGGTAAACGAGCCAGGGCTGCTCCTGGGCAGCCTGGCGCCGGATTTTGAGCTGGTTCGGGCAGGTGGCGGGTCACTTCGCCTGGCAGATCTGCGCGGCCAGGTAGTCCTGCTAAACTTCTGGGCCACCTGGTGTCTTCCGTGTCGAAGTGAAATGCCGCTCCTCCAACAGACATACGACCGCCTCGGCGGCCAGGGGTTCGTGGCCATAGGAGTGGATTTCGACGAACCTGCGGAGATTGTGATCGCATTCGCCGAAGAGCTGGGAATCGACTTCCCGCTCTTGCTCGACCCGGGAGGCCAGGTCCAGCGGTTGTATCGGGTGATTGGCTACCCTACCAGCGTCATCCTGGATCGGGAGGGCCGAATCTCTGCTTATCACATTGGAATCCTGGCCAAGAGCCAGCTCGATGACTACCTCAAACAGGCTGGGTTGACGCCGTGATGAAGGTCATTCTCTATTTCGCCGGCGATTCGGCCGCCAGCGGCCAGGCCCGCGCATACCTGCAGGAGCTGCGCAGCGGAATCGAGTTCGAGCTGGTCGCCATCGATATTGAGCACGAGCCCGACCTGGCCCTCCAGTTCCAGAGCAAGGCGCCGGTCGTGAAAGTCGGACCGTACACACTGGAGTCCCCCTTCACCAAGCTCGACCTGCAGGTAGCCCTCGGCGCCGCGGGCGGAACCGACCGAACCGATGCCTCCATCGAGGCAGACCGGCCGTGGGCGAGGCGGGTCAATCGGGGGCTGTACTTCCTCAGTCGCCGCTGGCTGACTGTATTCAGTCTGCTGGTGTTGGCCTATGGCGGTCTGCCATTTGTAGCGCCGACTCTAATGAAGCTTGGCCTGCCGGGTGCGGCCCGAGTGATCTACACTGCCTACTCGCCGTTCTGCCACCAGCTGGCATTTCGATCCTGGTTTCTGTTCGGCGACCAGCCGGCCTATCCCCGTCAGCTCGCTGGCTCGGAGCTCACGAGCTACGAACAGGCAATCGGTCTCGGCGAGCTGGATTTCGTCTCGGCCCGCCGCTACTTGGGTGACGAACAGATCGGATACAAGGTCGCCCTGTGTGAACGGGACATCGCGATCTACGCCGGAATCTTCGTGGCTGGATTGCTATTCGGGTTGGTTCGATCGCGCTTGCGGCCGCTTCCCCTGATGTATTGGTTCATTCTGGGTATTCTGCCGATCGCGCTGGATGGGGGCAGTCAGCTCATCTCCCAGATAGGCCTGCTCTCCATCCCGACCCGGGAAAGCACGCCGCTGTTGCGTTCCCTCACCGGCGGGCTGTTCGGGATGGTCAACGTCTGGATGGCCTACCCGCACCTCGAAGCCAGCATGCGCGAAACTCGGCTGGCCCTGGCCGCCAAGCTGTCGGTAGTCGACCGCTGACCGGCCGGCGCACCCGCGCTGCGCGGGACCCCCTAGGCTAGTCCAGTGGGCTGCGCACCGCCAGGCCGCCCCGGTTCAGGACGTGGGTGTAGATCATAGTGGTCTTCACGTCCTTATGGCCCAGGAGTTCCTGGAGAGTGCGGATGTCGTAGCCCGCTTCGAGCAGATGAGTGGCGAAGGAATGCCGAAATGTGTGAGGACTGACCGGTTTAGAGATTCCTACCCTAGAGCAATCTGGCCATCAACTGATGCGTGCCGCTCATGGCCCCGAGAACCTGCTGCGCCTCGGCTTTGGTGAGGACATTTGGAAGGCGTTTTGGCTTCTTCGCTCGCAAGAATTTCACGGAAGGTTGGACATCTTTGTGCAGGATTTCTCGGTAGAGGAAGAGTAGGGCGCTGAGAGCCTGGTTCTGCGAAGAGGCCGCAAGGTTGCGGTCGACGGCCAGGTGGGTCAGGAAGGCTTCGATTTCCGTCGGCCCCATTTCTTGTGGATGGCGCTTGTTATGGAACAAGATGAAGCGCCTGGTCCAGTCCGCATAGGCCTCTTCGGTTCGGAGGGAGTAGTGCTTGATGCGGAGGGTTTCCCGAAGCTGATCGAGGAGTTTTCTGGGCGGAGAGGTCACTTTCCCATCCTGACTGTCGGGTGCCACAGGCCATGCTATAGTAACCACGAGTGCGTGGGGCGGGGCAGACAGCGTTATTGTACTGTTTTCCGACCGTTTGAGCGGGAGAATTAGGCGGATATTGCCGCCTAA
>CAZPZD010000019.1:0-5769 GCA_964590515.1 uncultured Anaerolineaceae bacterium
TAAAAGGACCCCACCTGGCCGCACCTCTGGAAAGCGCCGGGCGCACCGAAGGGGCAAGCCGCAGGGCGAATCTCTCAGGTCCCAGACAGAGGGCACACAACGAGGTGCCCTTTTTTTGTTCCCAGGTAGGTGATTGAGGAGGCCAGGATGAACTATCCCGAGGATCTGAAGTATGCGCGCACGGACGAGTGGATTCGGGTGGAAGGCGACCTGGCCACGCTGGGGGTGTCGGATTATGCCCAGGATCAACTCTCGGACGTCGTGTTCTTTGAAACCATAGTGAAGGTTGGTGATCGGGTCGCGGCCGGAGCGCAAGTGGCAACCCTGGAGTCGGTCAAAGCCGCGGCCGAGGTGAGCTCGCCAGTTTCGGGCGAGATCCTCGAGATCAACCAAGCGCTCGCCACCAATCCGGAGCTGGTCAACACGGACCCCTATGGGGGCGCTTGGATGATCAAGCTCAAGTTGACCGACAAATCCGAGCTGGCGGCCCTGATGGACTCCATGGGTTATCAGCGCAACACCGAAGAGCGGGAAAGCTGATGAGCTACATTCCGCACACCGAGCTGGAGCGCCGGCAGATGATGGCGGCGGTGGGTGTCGAATCAATGGATGAGTTGTTTGGCGACGTTCCAGCCGCGGTCCGCTTCCCGGATCTGGATCTTCCCGAGCCGGCCTCCGAGCTGGAGATCCTGGAGGAGCTGCAGCTGCTGGCGGAGGCGAACCTGAACACCCGTGAGGCGGCCTGTTTCCTCGGGGCCGGCGCATACAATCACTACATCCCGTCCGTCGTCGACCACATCCTGCGGCGCAACGAGTTCTACACTGCCTACACCCCCTATCAGCCCGAGATCTCCCAGGGGACGCTGCAGGCAATCTTTGAGTACCAGAGTTTGATGTGCTTCCTGACCGGGATGGAGGTTTCGAACGCCTCCCATTACGACGGTGCGACCGCGCTGGCAGAGGCGGCCATCCTGGCGCTTAATGTCCATCAGGGACAGCGGGATAAGGTTGTGCTCTCCCCGGGGATACACCCCCAGTACCGGGCGGTAGTGCGGACTTACTTGCAGGGCCAGTCGCTCGAAATCGTTGGCGATACCTCGCTCGGGTCGCGTCCGGAGGACTATCTGGACGAGCGCACCAGCCTGGTGGCGGTCCAGTATCCGGACTTCTTCGGGAACCTTCACGATCTTGGCCCCTTGGCCGCCGCGGCCCACGCGGTGGGCGCCCTGTTCTGTGTGGTAGCGAATCCGATCGCCCTTGGGATGCTGAAGCCGCCCTCCGAGTTCGGGGCCGATGTGGTGGTGGGTGAGGGCCAGCCCCTGGGCATCCCTCTTTCTTTCGGCGGGCCGACCATCGGCTTTTTCACCACCCGCGAGCAATTCGTCCGCAAGATGGCCGGCAGGCTGGTCGGTGAAACGGTGGACAGCCGCGGCCAGCGCGGCTATGTGCTCACCCTCACTCCCCGCGAGCAGCACATTCGACGCGGGCGGGCGACTTCCAATATTTGCACCAATCAGGGACTGATGGCCCTGGCGGTGACTGCCTACCTCACCGCGGTCGGAAAGAACGGATTGCGCCAGGTAGCCGAGCTCTGTTACCACAAGGCTCACTATGCCGCCGAAAAGATCGCCGCGCTGGAGAGTTACCAACTGTGGAATGCAGGGCCGTATTTCCACGAGTTCGTCATTCACTGCCCCAAACCGCCCGCCCAGATCAACCAGCACTTGCTGGACCACGGCATTATCGGCGGGTACGACCTCGGGTCTGAGTACCCCGAACTCGAGGATCACATGCTGCTGGCGGTGACCGAGCTCAACCACAAAGAAGACATCGATGCCCTGGCAGACGCCCTGCAGGAGTCGGCCCATGCCTGAGCCCCTGATCTATGAGCTCAGCACCCCCGGGCGCCCGGGTCATCGGTTCCCGGATCCCGATGTCCCGCTCGCCGACCTTCCCGCGGGGTTGAGCCGACAAGAGCTCATGCTGCCGGAGCTCTCTGAGCTGGAAGTCGTGCGCCACTTCGTCCGGCTCTCCCAGCTTAACTATTCCATCGACACCGGCTTCTACCCGCTGGGCTCTTGTTCGATGAAATACAACCCGAAGCTGAATGAAGATGCGGCCCGGCTCCCCGGCTTTGCCCATAGCCATCCCTTACAAGATCCCTCCACTCAACAAGGCAGCCTGGCACTGATGTTCAGGCTGCAGGAATGGCTCAAGGAGATCGGAGGCTTCGCCGGAGTCAGTCTGCAACCGGCGGCCGGGGCTCACGGCGAGCTGAGCGGGATACTCATGATTCGGGCCTACCATCACGATCGTGGCCAACCCCAACGGAACAAGATCCTGGTGCCCGATTCTGCCCACGGCACCAACCCCGCCACTACCGCCATGAGCGGTCTGCGGGTCATCGAGCTGCCCTCCGATGCCCGCGGGAATGTCGATCTGGAAGCCTTACGCGCCGAGTGCGACGAGACTCTCGCCGGGTTGATGCTGACCAACCCGAACACCCTGGGGCTGTTCGAGGAACGGGTCCAGGAGGTCGTGCGGCTGGTGCATGAAAACGGCGGGCTGGTATACGGGGACGGCGCCAACATGAATGCCCTGTTGGGGGTGGTCCGCCCGGGTGACTTGGGCTTCGACGTCCTGCATTTCAACCTGCATAAGACCTTCTCGACTCCGCACGGAGGCGGAGGTCCGGGGGCCGGACCAGTCGGAGTCGGGGGCCGGCTGGTGGACTACCTTCCTGGGCCGGTGGTGGAAGAAGTGGAACCGGAGAGCGAAGAGCTGCCACCGCTTTACGGTCTCAAGATGCCAGCCAAGTCCATCGGCAGGGTGAAGGCCTTCCATGGGCACTTCGGCATGCACGTGCGGGCCTATGCCTACATCCGCTCCTATGGCAAGTCCGGGATGCGGGAGATCGCCGACCACGCAGTGCTCAACGCCAATTATCTGTTGGCCGGATTACGCCAGACCTATCACGTGCCGTTCGATCGGCGCTGCATGCATGAATTCGTGGCCGAAGGCCGGTTCGAGCACGCCCCCGAAGTTCATGCCTTGGATATCTCGAAACGACTCATGGACTACGGTTTTCACCCACCGACCAACTACTTCCCGCTTATCGTGCGCGAAGCACTGATGATCGAGCCCACCGAGACCGAGAGCAAACCAACCCTAGATGCGTTCATCGAGGCGATGGTGGCGATCGCCGGCGAGGCTCACTCGGAGCCCGAGCTCTTGAAGGGAGCACCGCACAACACCCCCTTCGGGCGGCTGGACGAGGTCCAGGCCGCCAAGCAGCTGGTGCTGTGCTGCCGCCCGGCAGAGCTGGCGCAAGCCACTTCATAGGCGAGTCAATCCGGACGGCTACAACGACAGAGCGCCGGACATCCAGGTCCGGCGCTTTGTCGTCTGGTCTAGCTCGCCTCGGGTCCCCTCCAGCCAAGGCCGTGACCGCAAACTATCCTGCTCAGTCTAGGCCATCTGGCTCAGTAGATTCTTAACGAGGCCGGCCCTACTCTAGCATGCGGTAGAATCGTTACCCTTTTCACACAGACATGGCCCAAACCATCGCGCAGCAGGAGGTCCACGAATCCATTGCCCGGCCCTCGGTTCAGATTCACTTGCCGGGAGGCCGGGTGTTGGAAGGGGAACGCGGGCTGACCTTGCAGGCGTTCCTGCGAGAGGTGGACCAGTCCGAGGCGCCCATCGTTGGCGCAATCGTCAACGGAGAGCTGCGCGAGCTGACCTACTCGATCGAGATGGAATCCCATGTCCGCCCGGTCAGCATGGAGGAGGAAGACGGGATGCGGATTTACCGCCGCTCGCTCACCTTCTTGTTGGCAGCCACCTTCGAGGAGCTCCACCCTGGGGAGCGGTTGGAGGTCGAGCACTCGGTGGCCCACGGCGGGTACCACTGTCAGGTGAAAGACCGTCCCCAGCTGTCGGAAAGCGAACTGAGGCGGTTGGACGGCCGGATGCGGGAGTTCGTGCGTCAGGATCTGCCCTTCGTGAAGTCTCAGGTTCCGCTGCAGGAGGCGATCGACCACTTCGAGGCGAAGGGTTTCACTGACAAGGCCCGCCTACTGGCCAACCGGCGGAAGCCCTACTTGATCATGTATCAGATGGGCCACTTCCGCGATTACCACCACGGCTACATGCTGCCCAGCACCGGGTTCTTGACCTGGTTCGCCCTCAGTTCCGCAAACGAAGGATTCACCCTGCAGTTTCCCAAGCGGGAGAGCCCGACCGAAGTCCTGCCGCCGCCCCACTATCCGAAGCTGCTGGCGACCTTCGAACAGTACAGCGACTGGATTGAGACCCTCGGAGTCTCGAGCGTCGGCGCGCTAAACGACGCCATCCAACAGGGCCGGACTCGGGAGCTCATCCTGGTATCGGAAGCGCTGCACGAGCATCGGATCGTCGAGATGGCGGCCCAGATCCACGATCGGGGGGAAGCGGCACGGCTGGTTCTCATCGCGGGCCCCTCGGCCTCAGGCAAGACCACCTTCTCCAAGCGGCTCTCGATCCAGCTCCTGGCGTTGGGAATCTCGCCGCTCCCGATCGGGTTGGACAACTTCTTCGTGGACCGAGAAAAGACCCCTCGCGACGACCAGGGAGATTACGATTACGAGCGCCTGGATGCCCTCGATCTGGATCGGCTGAATCACGACCTCGGTCAATTGATAGCGGGACAACGGGTGCAGCTCCCGCACTATGACTTCGTCGCAGGCCGCCAAATGGACGGCGAGGTCGTCCAGATCTCGAAGACTCACATCATCATCCTGGAAGGGATTCATGGATTGAACCCGGCTCTTCTTCCGGATATTCCCGGCGAGAGCGCTGTTCGAATCTATGCTTCGCCGCTCACTCAGCTGAACCTGGATCGGTACAATCGAATCTCGACGACCGATATCCGGCTTGCCCGCCGCCTGGTGCGGGATGCCTCTCAGCGCGGAAAGACCGCGGCTGAGACCATCGCCCGCTGGGAGTCGGTCCGCCGGGGGGAGAAGCTGTATATTTTTCCCTACCAAGAGAATGCGGACATGATGTTCAATTCTGCGTTGGTGTACGAAGGCGCGGCGCTCGCTCCACTGGCCGAGCCACTGCTCCGCCAGGTCGCCTTCGGCACCAGCGAGCACGTCGAGGCCAAGCGACTACTCTCGTTCCTGGAGTGGTTCGTTCCAGTCGAATCGACTCGGATTCCCGACAACTCGATCCTTCGAGAATTCGTCGGAGGTTCGATCCTGCAGGACTTCAGGATCTGGGGTGCCGGCTAGCCTGGCGGGGTCTCCGGTCATGCGAATTGGGGTGTTGGGGGCCGGGACCATGGGGGCCGGCATCGCACTGACAGCCCTATACGCCGGCCAGCAGGTGATCCTGACCGATGTCGATCCGCAGGCCTTGCAACGCGGTCGGGAATACATCGAAGGCCACCTGGCCCGCAAAGGCAGGACCGATGCGCAACAGCGGTTGAAGCTCGGCCACGATCTCCAGGCCCTGTCCGGCTCTGACGTAGTGATCGAGGCGATCAACGAAGACCTTGAGCTCAAACGCAGGGTATTCGCCGAGCTCGACCAGCTGTGCCCTCCACCCACGATCCTGGCGAGCAACACCAGTACCCTGTCGATTACTGCCATCGCGGCCGCAACCCAGCACCCGGTGCGGGTGGCCGGGATGCATTTCTTCAATCCTGCCCCAGTGATGCAGCTGGTGGAGGTGGCGCGCGGAGCAGTGACCAGCCAGGCCACCCTGGATGCCCTGATCGAGCTCTCC
>CAZPZD010000019.1:5869-38484 GCA_964590515.1 uncultured Anaerolineaceae bacterium
AAGACCGGGGCCGGATTTTACGAGTATGTGGACGGTGCCAAGCAATGGAAGGCGCCCGAGTTCCCGGAACGCGGCCAGCAATCCGGCTTCGTATTGATCTCTGACGGAAGCTGGGGACCCGAGGTGGGAAGGCTCCTGATTCAGACCGGCTACACTTTGAGCGAAACCCACGGTGACCTTCCGATCGCCGCCCTGATCGTGAACGGAAGGGAGGAAGGAGTCCGCGACGTGCTCCGCCGCTACGATCGGGGGCTCGCGCCGGAAATCCCAATCCTGTGCCAGACCGTCGATGTCGCCCTAAGCGAGGTCGAGCAGGGCACCCAGCATCCTCATCGGCTGATTGGCTTTGATGGCTTGTTCTTCGCCGCGGGACGGGCGGTCACCCTCGTTGCTCGCCCCGATCTTCCGGACACAGTTCGACAGGCCGCCGACACATTGGTTCGGTCACTCGGCAAACTGCCGGTGTGGGTGGGCGAAAGCCCCGGAATGGTGCTGCCCAGGATTGTGGGTTGCCTGGCCAATGAAGCCGCCTTCGCAGTCACTGAGGGGGTGGCCGCGCCGGAGGCGGTGGACACCGCGATGAAACTGGGGGTCAACTATCCTCAGGGGCCCTTGGAATGGGCTGCCTCGCTGGGGTACCGGAAGGTGGTTGCCGTGCTGGACCACTTGGCGAACGAGTATGGAGAAGAGCGCTATCGAGTTGCTCCTTGGCTGCGCAACCTTGCGCGCCGGAGCCAGTAGCCCGTTATTCATCCGAAACGCCCACGCTCAAGAAGGAGAAGTGGAGTGACTGACCGAAGATACGTCGGGAAGCCTACGGCAGATTTCGAATTCACGGCCATCTCATACGAGAAGGCCGACTACCGAGCGACGGTCACTATCAATCGTCCGAAGGTGCTTAACGCCATCAATCACGCGGTTCTGGAAGAGATGAACGTCGCCTTGAAGGACGCCAGCTGGGACGACTCCGTCGCAGTGGTCGTCCTGACCGGGGCAGGCGATCGAGCCTTCTGCACCGGAGCCGATCTCAAGGAACAAGAAGAGTTTCTGCTGCGGCCCCGCGATTACTGGAAGTGGATGGGGGAGTTCATCGAGCTGCATGAACGACTGCGCAACCTGGGAAAGCCGACTGTTGCTCGGCTCAACGGGATCGTCGTCGGGGGAGGGAATGAATTCAACCTGAGCTGCGATCTGGCGGTGGCCGCCGACGACATCTACATTCGGCAAGTCGGGACCAGCCACGGCAGCGTGGCCCTGGCCGGCGCCACCCAATTCCTGCCATTGATTGTGGGCGATCGGCGGGCGCGGGAGATTCTGCTCTTAAATGAAGAGATTCCAGCGGCGAAAGCGCTCGAGTGGGGATTGATCAACTACTCGGTCCCGCGAGCGGAGCTGGACCGTGCGGTGGATGAGTTAGTTGCCAAGCTGATTGCCAAGTTACCGGAAAAGACCCGCTACACCAAGCAGCAGCTCAACTTCTGGCGAGACCTGAGCTGGCACCTGACGATTGGGCATGGTCGGGAATGGCTGGCGATCCACAACACAAGCCCCGAAACCTGGGAAGGTGTGCGGGCGTTTGGCGAGAAGCGAGCTCCGGACTACGATTCCATCCGCCGTCGTTGGGCCGAGGATGGTTCACCCGAATGGATTGGCGGTCGGCCGCCGCAAGACCCCCGCTAGTCGATGCCGATATGAACGAAGCAGAACGAATCGCCGCCTTTGAGGCCCGCATTGAGCGGGGAGACAAAATCGAACCCGGCGATTGGATGCCGGAGGAGTACCGCCGGCAGCTGATCCGAATGATCTCGCAGCACGCCCATAGCGAGATCGTCGGGATGCTCCCGGAAGGGGCCTGGATCACCCGGGCGCCCAACTTGCGCCGCAAGCTGGTGCTGCTGGCCAAGGTGCAGGACGAGGCCGGCCATGGTCAGTATCTCTACCATGCGGCCGAGACCCTTGGAGCGACCCGGGAAGAGATGATCGATGCATTGCTCTCTGGCCGGGCCAAATACTCGAGCATCTTCAACTATCCCTCCCGGTCGTGGGCCGACATGGGCGTGATCGGTTGGTTCGTGGACGGGGCAGCCATCTTGAACCAGACCATGCTCGCTCGCTGCTCGTATGGCCCATATTCCCGGGCCAATATCCGAATCTCCGCTGAAGAGAGCTTCCATATGAAGCAGGGGAAAGAGCAGGTCATTCTGATGTCCCAGGGGACCCCCCTGCAGCGAACAATGGTGCAGGATGCCGTCAACCGCTGGTGGTGGCCCACCGTCATGATGTTCGGGCCACACGACCACGATTCGCCCAACAGCCCGGTCCTCATCCGCTGGGGAATCAAGACCAAGACCAATGACCAGCTGCGGCAGGACTTCGTCAATCAGGTCGCCCCGGAAGTGCTGGAGCTTGGACTGAGCTTGCCTGACCCGGAGCTCCATGTCGACGAGGCTTCGGGAAACTGGTTGACCGGTCCGATTGATTGGGACGAGTTTTGGCGGGTGGTCAAGGGCGATGGGCCGTGCAACGCCGAGCGGTTGGCAGCCCGCCGCAAGGCGCATGCCGACGGTGAGTGGGTCCGGGAAGCTCTCGCGGCCTACGCCGAGCAGCAGCCCACCCTATGATGGACACCCAGTGGCCGCGCTTCCAGGTGTTTCACCAGGAGCAGCCGGACCGACCGCATACCAACGCCGGGGCAGTGCACGCGCCCGACGCCGAGCTGGCGCTGCAGAACGCCCGGGATGTGTTCGTCCGACGGCCGGACTGCGTCAGCCTGTGGGTGGCTCCGGCGGATCAGATCTTCAGTCTGACCGCCGAGGAAATCGCCCGATCGGGCCTGCCCCCAACCTCGACCACGGAAGGCGAGCTGCAGCCCTACCTGGTCTTCATCAAGCGCACTCCAGTGGGATCCCACGAACACGCGGGTACCGTGTCGGCGGTTTCCGGTCCGGCGGCCCTGGCGGAGGCGGCCAGCCGCTTTGCGAAGGAGGGCGCCCTGGTCTGGTGGGCAGTCCCGGAGAGAATGATCCATCGAACCGAAGCCGACCAGGTCGGCAGTCTTTTCGGGCCGGCCAAGGACAAGCCATACCGGGACCAAGCCTTTTACCACACGACGACCCTGATGCGGCGGATTCGCGGGCGCCCGAGTGAAGGTGGATGAAAGCCGAACTCAGTGAAGCGCTCGCGAACTACCTGACCGCCCTCGGCGACGACGAGCTGATTCTGGCTCATCGCAACTCGGAGTGGGCCGGCCACGCGCCGATCCTGGAAGAAGACATCGCCTTTGCTAACCTGGCGTTGGACGAGCTTGGCCATGCTTCAACCTGGTATCGGCTGGCGGCCGAGCTGCGAGATGATGACCCGGATCGGCATCCGGATCAGTTGGTCTTCTGGCGTCCAGCCTCGGAGTTCCGCAACGTGCGAATGGTGGAACTGCCGAATGGCGACTGGGCCTTCAGTATGCTGCGCCAGTATCTCTTTGATGCCTCTGAGGACGTTCGATTGGCTGCGCTCACGGGTAGCCAGCATGTTGCGCTGGGGCAGGCCGCTGCCAAGATCCGGACGGAGGAGCTGTATCACCTTCGTCATACCCGGGCCTGGGTGCGGCGGCTCGGGCTCGGGACCAAGGAGAGCAACGGCAGGATGCAGGCTGCGCTGGGAGAACTCTATCCGCACGCGCTGCAGGTCTTCGCCGAGATCGACGGCGAGCTCGAGCTTACTCAGGCCGGGCTTGTGCCGCAATCCGATGGGTTGTTGAGCTCATGGGTCGCCCTGGTAACAGGGGAACTTAGCGGTTGCAACCTTCGATTCCCCGACGGGGGGCTGGTCAAGCCGGCCGGCCGCAACGAGCACACTCGACACCTTGAACGGCTGGTGGCTGAATTGCAGGAAGTGGCGCGGCTGGAGGCGGGGGTCGCTTGGTGACTGGTCAGCATCCAGACCTGGACCGAGTCTGGCAGGCGTTGGAAGAGGTGAAAGATCCCGAGATCCCGGTGATCTCGATTGTCGAGTTAGGCCTGATCCGGCAGGTCGGATACGCCGACGGCCGGCTGTTGATCACCTTCAGCCCGTCATTCATCGGCTGTCCTGCTCTGGATGTGATGAAGCAGGAGGTGCGGCGGCGCCTGCAGCAGCTGGGCGAGGCGTCGGTGGAAATCAAGACGGTGTTTTCTCCCCCGTGGACTTCGGATTGGATCACGCCGGCCGGCCGGGAGAAGCTGCGCGGGTTCGGGTTAGCCCCGCCTCCAAAGCATGCCGGGGACCTCACGGCGGTTCTCCAGCAAGCCGCTAGCTGCCCATACTGCGATTCTCTGGATACCGAGCTTAAGAACAGCTTCGGGTCCACTCTCTGCCGGTCGATCTACTTCTGCACCGCCTGCGTCCAGCCATTTGAGCAGTTCAAGCCGCTCTAAGCCCCAGACCCGTAGCCGTAGGCCGGACAAACTTCCTTCTGCCAATCGAGAGCCGAATCGGCTACAGTTGAATGCTGCCCGACGGCTAGGCGGGTGCGGGCGCGGCATGGAGCAGGACTTGGCACGCTAGATGGATGGACTAACCGGCAAAACCCTGGGTCGCTACCGGCTGATGGAACCCATCGGCCAGGGCGGCATGTCGACCGTCTACCAGGCCCACGATCTCGACCGGCTGGAGCTGGTCGCCCTCAAGGTCTTATCGCCTTATGTCGCTCAGGAGCCGAGGTTTAGGGCCCGTTTCGACCGCGAGGTCAAGCTGCTCAAGGAGCTACACCAGCCGAACATCGTGCCGATCCTGAACTACGGAGAAGAGGAAGGCATCACTTACATCGTGATGCCCTTCTACTCTGGAGGCACCCTTCAGACCCGGATCGAAAACGGCGGACTTGGCCTGGGGGAAGTCGGCCGATTCCTGGCAGAAATCTCCGGAGCCTTGGCGTATGCCCACGATAAGGGGATCGTCCACCGGGATATCAAGCCATCCAACGTGCTCTTGGACCAAGACGGGCAGGCCCATCTGTCGGACTTTGGGTTCGCCTATGTCAGCAATACCTCCCATAGCCTGACCGGGTCGGTGCTGATCGGGACGCCGGCATTTATGTCGCCGGAGCAGTGTATGGGTGAAGAGGTGGACCCCCGGTCGGACCAGTACTCGCTTGGCGCGGTGCTTTATCAGGCAACCACCGGCCGGCTGCCCTACGATGCCGAGACCCCGATGGCGGTCGTGATCAAACACATCAGCGAGCCGCTGCCTCGGCCGCGCTATCTGAACCCCTATCTGCCCGATGCGATCGAGGCGGTCGTGCTGCAGGCCATGGAGAAAGACTTGAACCGGCGCTATGCCTCCATCGGAGAAATGAATCAGGCGTTCCAGCACGCCCTCGCCGAGTCGCTGGACTCGGACACCGGCCTCGCCAGGCCGGAGGCGATAGGGCCGGCCCCGGTCACTCAGCTGATCGTGGCCCGGGGGACCCGGGGTATTCGGGCTTGGCTGAACAGGCGAGGCGGTTATGCACTGACCGGTCTAGCTCTGCTCGTCCTCGCTCTGGCGGCATGGGCGCTGAGCGGCGGGCCGACGGGCACCGGTGGCTTAGTTGAGGCGAGCGGGGGAACGCCAACGCAGTCCGTGGAGTTGCTAGCGACCATCGCGGCCCTTTCGACGGAGAATGCCCTTGCCATCGGAGGATCGGCCGAGCCCGGGCTGGTAGAGACCGCGGTGGCCGCCACGGTAGCGGCGATGGGCCTGTTTGATCCTGCGGACGGATCGACGGCGACGGCTGGCCCCTCGCCCACCCCGACGCCCAGCCCGACCCGTACCCCTAGCGCCGGCGCGAGCAGTACCCCTGGCGGCGGCAGCGGGCCGCCTCCGACGGGTTCGGCGGCCGCGCCGCTAGGCACCGCGACTTCAGGGCCAGCACCTTCTTCGCCGCCACCGACTTCGACTTCCACCCTGCCAACCGTTCCTCCCCTGCCATCGCTCACGCCGCAGCCCTCGCCGGTCCCTCCGATCGACCCCGGCAAGTGCCAAGACAAGCCCTTCCAGCCGAAATACTGCACCCCGACCCCGACTGCCTAGTCCCCAGCCGCAGCGATCAAGCCTAAGAACTGGGTCAAACACTCCGGCGATCCCAACAGACTGCGGTAAAGTATGCGCTTCACCTGTGGGTCTGAACCGGCGGGCCACTCGGGTTGGTCGAGGGCCCCCGTTGCCCTTGGGCCCTTGCGGGGTTATCGTACTCAGAATGCACGCCGGAGGCGGGATGCCTGGAGATCCCACGCAGGCCATCGATCGCAATCGAATTCAAGAGCTGCTGGGGGCTACCTCACGGACCTTTGCCCTCTGCATTCCAATGATGCCGGGTTTGTTGCGGGATGGGCTCGGGCTGGGCTATCTGCTCTTGCGGAATGCCGACACGATCGAGGACGCCTACCGCTGGTCAAAGGCCCGGCGCACATCTGAATTACAGTCCTACCGCAAACTGCTCGTGGATCCGGACCCGGAGGCCGCCCGACGCTTTGCGGCCAGCTTTGATCAAGAAGCTCTCATCGATGACCCGGACCACCTCCAGCTGCTGCAGCTGACGCCGTGGCTGATTGACCAGCTGCACCGGTTACCAAAGCCTTATGTCGAAACGGTGACCGAACACGTCGCGCGGGTGATCGAACGGATGCAGGTCTGGGTCGAAAGCCACGGGAGTGACAATCGCCTGACCGTGCTCCGGCTGAAGCAGCTGGACGACTACTGCTATGCGGTGGCTGGGATTGTGGGCGAGCTGGCCACGAGCCTGATCAGCCTATATCGACCAACCCTGGAACGGACCCGATTGCTGGTGCTGCGCTCGCTAGAAACTGCCTGCGGGGCGGGCCTGCAGCTGACCAATATCATTAAGGACGTATTCCAAGATCATAAAGAAGGCCGCTATTACATCCCTCAGGAGTACCTGCCGTTCAATAACCATGGGAGCCAGAGCGGTCTGAAGCCGATCGTGGCCCATGCGTACCGTAACCTGTGCCTCGGCCGCGACTACGTTCGGGTAGTCCCTGAAGAAGAGTTCGACATTCGCAAGGCGATCCTGGTGCCGCTGCTGCTGGCGGTCGCCACCCTGCGCCACTTGCTAGAGAACCTGGATCCCCTGCTGGAGGGGGTCGAGGTCAAGATTCCGAGGGAGCAGGTGGCCGAGATCCTGAGCCTGGCCGATGACGTCGCCGGACATAATCTTGCGGTCGAGCGTGCCTGGCAGGATCTTTCGGGTCCGCTGCTCGAGCTCGATGGCCTGGGGCTGCTCAAGGCGATTCCCGCTTGAGTTAGCCTAGAATGCGGAAATTCGGATTCTGGAAGTCGAGGAGCCGTCCGAAGGACGGCTCCTTTGTTTCGGCGGTGAGGCCTCACCCCGCCATCAGCAGCCAGAGTGCCACCATCCCGGTCGCGATCGTCAACCAAGTGTTCTTCAGCCGCCAGGCCACCAGAGCGGCGATGATCCCAGCCATCAGCCGATGGTTGGAGAGAGCCAGGTCGAGCGCTCCATCCCGGATCACTAACTCCGGGAGCAGGATCGCCGACAGGACCGCGGGAGGAATGTATTTCAATCCGCGATGAAGGACTTGCGGCACCCACTCGCTCGGGATCAATAGGATGAACGAGAGGCGGGTCAGATAGGTGGCCACCATTCCGCCCAGGATCACCAGCCAAACGGTAGATTCAGCCAACTGTGCCCTTACCCCGTGGTCGGGTTGTTGATTCAACCGCCAGCCCGAGCGCGACTCCGGCGATTGTCGCGGCTACCAACCCGAGGCGGAACGGCAAGTTGAAGAGGGCCAGCCCAAGCAGGCCGGCGGCCAGCGCGGCGGAAAGGGTGGGGCGGTCGACCAGGGTCGGCGCTACCAGGGCCAAGAAGGTCAACGGCAATGCGAAGTCGAGCGACAGACCCGGAGGGAAGCCCGCTCCTAGGGCAATGCCCGCCGCTGTGCTAAGCTGCCAGGCTGCCCACAACGTCAGTCCGGTGCCAAGGGTGTACCAGTGGGCGTAATCCAACTCCCCTCTACGGTAACGACGCGAAGCCATTGCGAATGCTTCGTCGGTGAGCAGCCAACCGAGGGCAAGCTTCCAGGGCCGGCCGAGCTTGGCGAGCGAGGGTTCGAGGCTGGCGCTGTACAAAGCGTGCCGAAGATTGACCAGCGCGATTGTGGCGATCACGACCAGAGCGGAAGCTGACTCTCCGATCAGACTTACCGCAATGAATTGAGCGCTGCCCGCGAAAACAAAAAGTGAGAACCCCTGGGCGGCATTCGGGCTGACCCCCACCGAGATCGCCAAGGCGCCGAAAATAAGTCCGAAGGGAACCACTCCCAGCAGCAGCGGAAGCTGATCCCGTACTCCGGTTAGGAACTCCCTTCGGGGAATCTGAGCCCGAACCCTTCCACTTGACATAGCGGGTGCCAATCATACCGTCGCCGGCTTCCCTTCACGGGAAGCCCGGTCTATCCTGGGAACTCTCGCCCGATGCTGTTCGTCTTCTTTACGACGAAATCAGGAGGACCGATTCCATGAGGCTATCCGCCGAACTGCCAACCATTGTCTGCCTTGCTGCGGTTGTGCTCGCGGGCTGCCAGAGCGTGCAGCCGGAGCCGCTTCCGCCACTTTCGGACGACACCCCACTTCCGTCGGAGACTCAGACCGATTCGACCCAGACCGGCAGGCCATCCACTGACCAGCCCCAGACGGGAGGGCCGCCCGCCGAGCCGTCCGAGGCAATTCGCGGTCCGGTCTTCATCGATCAGGCCGAGCTGTTGATCCGCGAAAGCTTCCCTATTCAAGTCGATCTGCTCTTGCGCGGCAGACTCCCCACCCCGTGCGCCACGCTGCGCTGGTCGGTGGGCGAGCCGGATGAGCAGGGCCGGATCGAGGTTGAGGCCTACTCTTCGCAGGATGCGGAGCTCTCCTGCATTCAAGTCCTGCAAGACTTCGAGGAGACCATCCCGCTCGGCGCGTTCTCGACGGGCGCCTACACCGTGTGGCTGAACGGTGAAGAGATTGGAGAGTTCACGCCTTGAGCCGGGGTGGCGGCCGACTCAGCTAAAGTCACCTACCGCAAGAGGCTCGGAGTAGGGAATGAATCAGTGGCTCAGAATTTGGGAGAGGAAGAGCTTGGTCCGTTCCTCTTTGGGGCGATCGAAAATGTCGCTTGGGCTCCCACTTTCAACGACCATTCCCTCATCAAAGAAAAACATTCGATCCGCTACGGCTCGGGCGAATCCCATTTCATGGGTAATCACCAGCATGGTTATCCCGGAGCGAGCCAGCCCGGTCATGACAAGCAGGACTTCATTGATCATCTCGGGATCGAGCGCAGAAGTCGGCTCATCAAAAAGCATGATCTTCGGCTGCATTGCCAGGGCCCGAGCAATCGCCACTCGCTGCTGCTGACCACCTGACAATTGGGCGGGGTGCTTCTCAGCCTGCTCGGGGATCCCCACCCGCTCCAACAGCTGACGGGCGACCTCCTCTGCCTTGGCTTTAGGCCACTTTCTCACCCAGATCGGGGCCAGGGTGATGTTTTGCAGGACGGTCAAGTGCGGGAACAGATTGAAGGATTGAAAGACCATTCCGATCTCGCTTCGGATGGCGGCAATGTTGCGCACGTCGTTGGTGAGCTCGATACCGTCCACGATGATGGTCCCCTGCTGATGCTCCTCGAGCCGGTTGAGGGTTCGAATGAACGTGGACTTACCCGACCCCGACGGCCCGAAAATCACCACCACCTCCCCCTTTTCCACCTCCATGTCGACCCCGCGAAGCGCGTGGAAATCGTCGAACCACTTGTGGACATCGGTGCACTGGATGATGGGTTCGGTCATTCGGCTCCCAAATTCGCGGTTCGATGGATGCCTTGCCGAGCCTCGATGCGGCGGCTGGCGCGGGACATTGCGAAGCTGATGACAAAATAGATGAGCGCGGCGAACAAGTATACCTCCCGCACCAGCCCCAGGAATTCGCGCTGCTTGATCACACTCTGCGCCACCGCCAACAAGTCGAGCAGACCCACGATCGTGACAAGGGTGGTGTCCTTGAAAATGCTGACGAACTGGCCCATGATCGGGGGGATCACCGTCCGAAGCGCTTGAGGGAGGATAACCAGCCCGGTTACCAGGGCTTCGCTGAGTCCCAGCGCCCGGGCTGCTTCATACTGCTCACGACGGATTGCCTGCAGCCCTCCCCGCACGATCTCGGCCAAATAAGCCGCAGTAAATAGGGTCATCCCGGCCATCGCCCGCAGCACGCGGTCAAGCGTCAGCTCCGTCGGCAAGAACAATGGCAGCATGACCTGGGCCATGAACAGGATTGTGATGAGCGGGACCCCGCGGATAACCTCGATCAACAACACACAAAAACCCTTCACAACCGGCAAGCTGCTTCGTCTCCCAAGGGCCAGCAGCACGCCAATGGGGAACGAGCCCAGGATGCTGACCGCCGCCAACACCACCGTAAGCAGGATGCCGCTCCAAATGGCGGGCTGGACAATCGGAAGCACGGCCACAGGAGCTACCCGTTCGACCCCAACATCGAAATTGGTTAGCAAGATGATCAGGGTTGGGAGCAGCAGCAGCCAGGCGGGCAGGAGCAATCGCGGAATTGCGATCGCGTTGGCGAGCCATCGGTAGGCCGAGCGGCCCACAACCCACGCCACACCGAAAAGCAGGCCGATCGTGACGAAATTGGGAAGCAGGATGGCGGGGAGGAATTCCTTTTGCAGGACGCCATATGGCGCAAGCAAGCCCAGCGTCGCAAAGCTGGCCGATCCGATGGCCACTCGCCGCAGTGTGGATGCGGCCCCCCAGCTTAGCCCGCCGAGGATCCCGACCAGGAGCACCGCGCCGTGCCCGCGCCATTCCACCCCCAGCACCGAGAGCAGCTCAGGGCGGAACAGGTAGTATCCCAAGTGATTGGTGACCGTCAGCGGAGTCGGCAAGATCAGGCCGCGCAGCAACACGACCAGCCAAAAAGGCGACGCCAACCAGGCGAACAGGATCCAACGCCTCTTTGGAGGCCGCCACCGCCTCGCGAGCCAACTTGCGAGAGCAAGTACAAGGATCACTGCCAGGCTGACCGCCAGCCGCCACACTTGATCTTGCGGGTATCGCCCCCAGATAAGTATTTCGAGATTGCTGCTTACCACCTTCCAGTTTGCTTCTGAGAAAACCCAGGCCAGGAGCGATCGACCGACGGAGTAGAGCGCAACGCCAACCACCAGCGTAAGTAGCCCGTTAAGCCAACTGCTGAAAAGGTTCTTGCGCAGCCAGCCGATAACCTCCACGCTCGTTTGAGGCGGTTTCTCAATCGGGCCGAAGGTTGCAAGCTCGCTCGTCCCCATGGGTTACCTTTCCTTTATTCTCAGGCGAGCGTTGATGAAATTCATGCCTGCAGAAATGATCAAGCTGAGGGCCAGGTAGGTGCCCATCATCATTGCGATGACCTGCACGGCCTGTCCCGATTGATTGAAGATGGTCTGCGAGATGGAGTACAGGTCCGGATAGCCGACCCCGATCGCCAGACTGGAGTTCTTCGCCAAGTTCAAGTATTGGTTCGTGGTCGGCGGGATGATGACCCGCAAAGCTACCGGGAGAATCACCAAGCGCAAGGTCTGGGCTCTGGTGAGGCCAGTGGCCAAAGAGGCCTCACGTAAGCCATGTGGGACTGCCTGGATCCCGGCTCGGACGATTTCGGCGATGAAAGCCGCCGTATAGATCACGAGACCGAGCAGGATGGCGGCAAACTCGGGGCTTAGGCGCGATCCGCCAGCAATCCGCAAGCCTTCAAGCTGTGGGAGCTCGGCCGTGAACGGCTGCTCGGGGAGTACCAGCCAGCCAAGCAGTGGGAGTCCGAACAAAGGAACAGCGGCCCATAGGGCAGGTCGGGTTTCTGCTCCGGATCGGAGTCTCCGATCCAACCTGGTTCGGTAGATAGCAATCGCGAGGAGCACGCTCATTCCGGCCAGCAGAAGCCACAGACCGGACCACGCGTGCGGGACGGCCCGCGGAGTGAAGAAGCCGCGATTGCTCAGAATGAATGGACCGAGGGTGACCCGGTCTGCCAAGGAGGGAAGCTTGAGCAGGATGCCGGAGTATAGAAAGAACAGCTGCACCAAGAGCGGGGTGTTCCGGATGATCTCGACATAGGCCTGCGAAATTGAGCGCAGCAGCCAATTTGATGAGAGAAGCGCAATACCGGTGAATATCCCCAATGCAGTTGCCAAGATCAGGCCAACGACCACAACCTGCAGCGTATTCGCCAGCCCGACGAAATAAGCATCTAGAAAGCTGTCGGATCGTTCGAGCGGGAGCGCTTCGTCGGCGACCGGAAAACCGGCCGTTCTGCTCAGGAACCCAAAGCTCAGGTCGAGTCCTCGAGAGTCTAGGGCGTTGAACAGGTTGCCAAATAGCCAGCGGCCGACCACGAGGACCAGCACCACGAAAGCTGCCTGGGCGAGCGCTTGCAAGAATCGGATGTCCCTGGAGAAGCGGCTGAAGGACTGAAGCGAGCCTTGGAGACTTCTCAGCATCGAGTGGGCGAACTGTGGCTTGAAAAGTGCGGCCCGGCCGTAGGCCGGGCCGCACCGTCAAGCCGAACTATCCTCTCAGACAGAAACTACCGCCAAGGCGGTGCGTAGATCAGACCGCCCTGAGTCCAGAGTGCGTTCAAACTGCCCTCCCGAGGGATGTCGGTTCCAGCCGGGCCAAGGTGGTGATCATAGATCTCGCCGTAATTGCCCACTTCCCGGATGACATTGACGACAAAGTCCGGAGCGAGCCCCAAGAGAGCGCCAAACTCGCCCTCGATGCCAAGCAGCCGGCGGATCTCCGGATCCTGCGGATCGGACGCCACGATCTCGTCTACATTCAGAGAAGTGATGCCTTTCTCCTCGGCGATGATGATCGCGTTGACCACCCATCGTACGACGTCTCCCCACTGCTGGTCGCCCTGCGCCCAAACTGGGCCGAGCGGCTCTTTCGACATCGTCACCGGAAGAATGATGTGATCAGCGGGATTCGTCGTCGCGGTGCGGAGACCGGCCAACTGGGACTTATCCGAAGTCAACCCATCACAGCGACCCTCATCATAGGCGACGCGGGTCTCGTCCCCGGTGGCGAACACCAACGGCTCGTAAGTTACGCCCCGCGAGCTGAAGGCATCGGCCAGATTCAGCTCGGTTGTGGTCCCGGCTAGGACACAGATCGTTGCCCCGTCCATGTCCTCCAGCGTTGAGAACCCGCTGTCTGCCCGGACCATCATGCCCTGACCATCGTAAAAGATTGTCGGGCCGAAGTCGGTGCCCAGCTCGACGTCTCGTGTGATGGTCCAAGTAGTATTGCGGATCAGCACGTCGATCTCGTTGGCTTGCAACGCCGTGAATCGCTCGGCGGCCGTCAGCGGACGGAACTCCACTGCACTGGCATCGTTGAAGATGGCAACGGCTAGCGCGCGACAGAAGTCGGAGTCAAAGCCGACAAACTCGCCCTGCGCATTCAGGAATCCAAATCCCGGCACGGACGAGTTCACGCCACAGCGCACCGCACCGCTGTCCTTGACAGCTTGCAGTCTGGCAGATTCCATCTGTAACTCGACTGGGACCTGGACTTGTTGGGTCTGGACGACCGGGACCTCTTGGGTCTCTACCACCCGAACCTCCCGGATCTCGGGCTCGGCGGGTTGGCATGCGCTCAGGGCGATTGCCAGCAACAGGCCGAGTGCCAGGCCGGTCGCGGGCGGGACGGATCTACTAGGACGCATCTGTTTCTCTCCTCTTTCTTTGGTCATGTGCTCGAAAGTCACGTGGACAGCTTAAAAGCAGGGGGGTTACCGTACGGCACACCTCCTTGAGAGCGCACGACGCTGTGTGGACTGCGGCGCTACAACCTCTCGACGGTTATTCAACCTTGAAGCCATCAAGCCGAGGCGCAAGTCGGAACGATACCTGGCCGTGATGTGGGGAATGCAGAATGAATCGTAGGGCATTCATCGGGAATCGTCAAGGTGAACCGATTGTGGGCAGTCGGCCGGGGGTCGTCGGCCTCATCCGCGCCGTCGCAGGCTGAAACCTCTTTCCCAATGCCCCGCCTTGGCCCCTGTGGTAGTCTATGCAAGCCTCGCCACTGGCGTGCCGTCAAGTGGCGTGGGGAGACACTGGAGGCGGATGGCCGGACTGGTCGGTCAAACCCTAGACCACTACCGCTTGGTCGAACAGCTCGGCCAGGGTGGGATGGCGACCGTGTATCGGGCGCAGGACACCCGCCGGGGGGTAGACGTCGCCATAAAGGTCCTTTCCCCAACTATTACCGGCGAAAAGCGATTCGTGCGGCGATTTCGCCGAGAGGCGGAGATCGTCAAACAGCGGCTTAAACACCCGAACATCGTGCCGGTGCTGGCTTATGGCGAGACCGGCGGCTACGTGTATCTGGTGATGCCGCTCATCCAGGGGGAAACGCTTTCGGATCGGCTGGTCCGCCGCGGGTTGACCGAGCAGGAGGCCAATCTCTGGGTGGGCCAAATCTGTGACGCCCTCGATTTCGCCCACAAGCAAGGGGTCATCCACCGGGATATCAAGCCGGCCAACATCATGCTCACCGAATCCGGTGAGGCTCTGCTTATGGACTTCGGCCTAGCCCGCGATGTGCAGGGCTCCGGCAAGCTGACCGGCTCCATGCTGATGGGGACCCCGGCCTTCGTGTCCCCCGAGCAAGCCCAGGGCAAAGGTCTCGATCACCGCTCGGATCAATACTCGCTGGGGGTCGTGCTCTACTTGATCGCGACCGGCCACTTGCCGTTCGATACCGACTCGCCGATGGCCCTGGTCCTAATGCACATTCAGGACCCGGTTCCGAAGCCGAGCCGCTTCAACCCGACCCTCAAGCCGGCCCTCGAGCGGGTGATCTTGAAAACCCTGGCCAAGAACCTTGAGGAGCGGTTCAAGGACACGGCCGACCTCAAGCGGGCCTATCACGCTGCGCTGGCCGGAGACTCAGTTGCTTGGGTCGAAGCCCCTACCGAGCTGCTCCAGCCCCGCCGGGCGGCTCCGGTCGACCGACCAGGCGGCAGGCGTGCCTTCCCAGCTTGGCTGATTCCGGCCAGTGCGCTGCCAGTTGTGGCGCTACTTGCGGTGATTGCCTTCGGTCCTGGGGCGGCGAACGAGGGAGATCGGGGAACGCCAACCGGGCTGGCAGGTGTTGGTGGCGCGACCCGGGTGCCGGCATCCACCGCTCTACCCACAGCGTCCCCCGCACCGACCCTGACCCCGACCCCGGTCGAAGTGGCAGCCTGCCCGGGTCTTCGGCTGATCGGATTCTCCAAGAAGGGTAACGAGGTGAGCTGGACCATCGACAATACGACCGGTTCTCCGGTGCAGCTTGCCAGTCTCGATTTTCGATGGCCGGCGAGTAACCCGGCTTATCTGATCTCGCTGGATGGCCAGCCGTGGCTTGAAAAGGCCGATATCGAGCGTATGGTAGAGGACATGGCGCAGGGCCTGAACCCTCAGATCCCATTCAGTGCGCAGCTGAGTGTGCCGGACGACGAGATCCGCCGCTTCACGATGCGTTTTAACTGGACCCTCGACGAGGCGGGGATTTATGGACTCGAGCTCGGATTCGACCCGGATCCGGCGGGGTGTTATCTCACGACCGAGTGGTAGTGTTAGAACGCTAGCTGCCATCACACTCAAATGTCGAAGCAGGGCGGGCGCATACCCGCCCTGATGCTTTCTTGGTCGGGACCGGGCTGGCAACTTGGAATCCAGGAATCCGGCCGTGCCGCCATATAATCTGCCGATCGACCGGGTTCACAATCTGATTCACATTGCAGTCGATGGCCGAGCGCTCGTCGAGCACCCGACCTCCGCGGAGGCCCAGCACCTCCTCGAATGGATCGGTGGTCTCCCGGGCCCGGAGACGAACGTCTCGCTGGTGCATCCGGAAGGGGAGCTGCCCGAGCTTCCGCCGGGAGTTCGTTCTCGGACGGCGGGGCCCGTCCGCCGTGAGTGGGATCGGCTCCGCTACGATCAGATCACCCTTCCGCGGGCCGCCGCGCAGGCGGGTGCTGATCTCTTGTTGATCTTCTCGGATGGGGTTCCGCTCAAGGCCCGGATTCCGATCGCGGCGGTCCCCTTGATCGGTCCGCAGCTTTCTGCTGCCGGGATTGTGGAGATGCTCAGGAAAGCGGCCGGCCGGGCAGGGCTGCGCGGCGCAAACAACATCCTGATTGCCGCGGATCTGGATGGAGCGGCGCACTCCGGACGTCGCTACCCTCCGTTTGTCTCTCCGCCTTTCTTGAGGCCCGGACTTGAGTCGGCTGGCGCGGAGCGGCGGCAGGTCCTGTGCTACGATACGAACCCGGAAGACATTCGCCTGGCCCTGGCAGCCTGGACCTGGGTGGACGGATCGCTAGGGGACACTTATCCCTTGCAGTTCCTGAGTTGGAACCCTGAGGTCGAGGAGTTGATCGCAAGGACAGCCGCCGAGTTCAATGTCGCCGAATCGGTCATGACCCGGCCACCGACCAAGCAGCTTTCTCAACTGTATCGTGAGGCGGCGGCGTTTCTATCCGTCCGTACCCTAGCTTGGGGTCAACCCTTCCGCTGGGCGCTGGCTAGCGGGGCGCCGGTTGCGGCGTTTGATTCTCCGTCGGCGAATTCGATTCTGGGCGACGCCGGGTACTTGGTCACGAAGGGAGATACCCGACGGCTCGGGGCGGCGTGCCTCTCGCTCCTGGTTCAGGACGAGCTGGCTGATTCGCTGCGGATCAAAGGTCTGCGCCGGGCCGCGGCCTACCGGGAGCGAGCACCAATTGAGATGATCACCGAGTTGGCTAAGCCATCGCGTTCCACGAGGGGCAAGCATGCTGTTCTATGATTTCGGCCAGGCTACTGATTTGAGTTGAGAATGGGCCGACAGACAGACGGCTCGGTTGTCATCGTCGGGGCCGGAGTTTTCGGATCCTCGGCCGCGCTCGAACTACGGAAGCGCGGGCACCCCGTCACGCTGCTGGATCCGGGGCCGGTGCCGCACGTCCTGGCGGCTTCCACCGACATCAGCAAGGTCCTGCGAATGGATTATGGGGCGGATGAGTTCTATATGGAATTGATGGAGGCTGCATTCGAAGGCTGGGATCAGTGGAACGCGGCCTGGGGAGAGCCGCTCTTCCACCAGACCGGGATGCTCCTTTTGGCTGGCGCACCCATGGCCCCGGGTGGCTTCGAATATGAGAGCTACCAACTCCTGCGCGCCCGCGGCCACCAACCCGAACGGCTATCGGCCGCCCAGATTCAAGCCCGCTTTCCGGCCTGGGACCTTGCGGACCACCCGGAGGCCTATTTCAATCCGCGGGCCGGTTGGGCCGAGAGCGGCGAAGTCGTGGCCCGCCTCATTGCAGACGGGAAAAAACTTGGGGTCAAGGTTTTCGCCGGCGCGGAGATGCGCAGCCTGATCGAGCAAGGGAAGCGAGTGGTCGGGGTGCGGATGGCGGATGGACGGGAATTCGAAGCAGAGTCTGTCGTGGTCGCGGCCGGAGCCTGGAGCCCCTCGCTGCTGCCGCAGTTGCGGGACCTCATGTGGTCGACCGGCCAGCCGGTTTTCCACTTCCGGGTAGAAGACCTCGAGTCATTCCAGCCGCCGAAATTCGTGGTGTGGTCCGCCGACATCGCCAGCACCGGATGGTATGGGTTCCCGGCGCTCGACGATGGGACCGTGAAGGTGGCCAACCACGGACCGGGGCGGCGCCAGGCCGCCGCCGAGCCACGACGGGTAGATTCAGGGTATGAGGAAATGTTCCGGGCTTTCTTCCGCCGTTCGCTGCCGGCGCTGGCCGAGGCGCCGATGACCAGCAACCGGTTGTGCATGTACTGCGACACCTGGGATGGGGACTTCTGGATCGATTACGATCCAGATCGGGAGGGTCTGCTGGTCGCCGCCGGGGGCAGCGGCCATGGCTTCAAGTTCGCACCCATGCTGGGCCCGATCATTGCCGACGTGCTCGAGCGCAAGCCGAACGATTTCGCCCACCGCTTTCGCTGGAGGCGGCGCGGCGAGCTCAAGACCGAAGGCGCTCGCTATTCCTGAAGCGGGACACGCCGGAGCAGTTCCGGATCGAGGGTGCCGATTCCGTCCACCCCGGCGGCCTCCACCGCCGCGGAGAACTCGGCCAAATTGCGTTTTAGTCCGGCGATATCAACCCCGCTGCAGCGTTCCGGCAGCGGTTCCAACCATTGTTTCAGCCGCAGCAGCATTTTGACCGCCCCGGCATAGTTGGCCCGCTGGACTTGCAGATAAGCCACGGAAACCTGGAGCAGAGACCGGTACAGGTAGCCGTGCCACTCCGGGGCTTCCATCCACGCCTTTTCCAGGACCTCGTGCGCTTCGAAGTACTCTCCGGAGTTCAGCAGTTCGAGCCCATGAGCTCCCAACTCAGAGAGCGGTTGGCCGCAGGCCTCTCGCAGCGCGCCGAGATCGATCCGCCGCGCCCGCCGCTGGATGATCTGGGGCAAGCTGGCCTGAAGTTTTCCGAGGCTGACCGCCTCTTCGGCGCCGGCGCTGACCGCCCGCTGCAGCGTCTCGGCCTCGACGTGCGGACCGAAGGCGACCACCGGAATGCGGCGGGTCGCCGAGCCGGTCTTAAGAGTCTGGATCCAGTGCTCCCACGGGACGGCGTCATGGGTCGTATCCACCAGCAGCAAGGCGGGGCGCCGGTCGACCAGGCTCCGCACGAAAGCCGCATCGGGGCCTTCCAAGGGCTCGGTGAGCGGAATGGCCCTAGGAACGGACGGTCCCTCCGCCCCAAGGTCCGCCGCGGTCTGGACGACCTCCAGCCGGAAACCGAGAGCGCGGGCTGTGTCCTCCAATCGGGGGATCAGGAAGTAGTCGGCCGTGATAGCCAGGATCAGCGGCTCATCGGATCCCACAGCCGCCTACATCTTGGGCAGCTCGATCCGCTGCTGCCGCTGGTACTTTCCGCTCTTATCGGCGTAGGAAACCCGGCACTCCTCATCCGCCTCGAAGAAGAGCACCTGGGCGATGCCTTCGTTGGCATAGATCTTGGCCGGGAGCGGCGTGGTGTTGGAGATCTCCAGGGTGACGAACCCCTCCCACTCGGGCTCGAAGGGCGTCACGTTAACGATGATTCCGCAACGGGCGTAGGTCGACTTCCCGACGCACACGGTGAGCACGCTGCGGGGGATCCGGAAGTACTCGATGGTGCGGGCCAGGGCGAACGAGTTGGGTGGAATGATGCATACCGGACCTTGAAAGTCGATCATCGAGGCCGGATCGAAATGCTTCGGGTCGACTATGGCAGAGTGCACGTTGGTGAAGATCTTGAACTCATCCGCCACTCGAATGTCGTAGCCATACGAGGAGACACCGTAGGAGATCACGCCGTCCCGGACCTGGGCTTCCGCGAAGGGCTCGATCATCCGCTCATCGTGCGCCATCCGAACGATCCAGTGATCTGGCTTCAATCCCATGCTGAACCTCCTGAGTACTTGGGAAACGCCGGGTTCAACCGACGACTTTTTCCGCCCGAACGGGATTCCGGAGCATTCCGATGCCTTCGATCTCGACCGTAACTTCGTCGCCGTCCAGCAACGGTCCCACCCCGGAAGGCGTGCCGGTGAGGATCAGATCCCCCGGCTCCACGGTCATGATGGAAGAGACGTAGGCCACCAGTTCGTGCACCGGAAAGACCATATCCCGGGTGGAGCCCATCTGGCGGAGTTGCCCATTCACGCTGCAGGTGATTAAGGCATCCGAGGGGTCGAGCTCAGTTTCGATCCACGGCCCGATTGGGCAGAAGGTATCGAACCCTTTGGCCCGAGTCCACTGGCTGTCGAGCTGCTGCAGGTCCCGGGCGGTGACATCCTGCCCGATGGTGTAGCCGAGAATATGAGCCGGCGCCTCCTCGGGTGTGATCCAGCGGCCGCGCCGGCCGATCACAATGGCCAGTTCGGCTTCATGCTCGACCGCGCTGGATTGGGGCGGCAGCCGGATGGTCTCACCTGGGCCAATCACCGCACTGGGGGGCTTGAGAAACAGCAGGGGAAGCTCCGGGACCTCGGATCCGTGCTCGGCGGCGTGGGCCGCGTAGTTCCTGCCGACGCACACGATCTTGCCAGGCTGGAGCGGGGCGACTAAGGTCAGGCCCGCCAGGGCGAGATCCGCCGGCTGGCGGCGGTACTCCCCGAAAGGGGAGCCGTCCAGCAGTCCGACCCGGTCGTCCGTAAGCCATCCCCAGAGCGGAACAGACCCCCTCTCGCGTTGGACACGGACGATTCGCATCGACTCAGCTCCATGGTTTGCGAGCCCAAGCCATATCATAATCGACCTGCCAGGGAACTAACTCGACCTCGGTGAAGCCGAGTCCTGACAAGAAGCCCGGAAACCGTCGCCGGCGAATCGTACGACCCAGGATCAATGGAGCCTGCCACCCGATTCGATTGCTGATCAGGAGCCAGCCGCCCGGACGCAAGACCCGCCGCAGTTCGGTGATGGTCGACCGCGGGTGGGGGGTGAACTCGGTCACCTCCAGGCAAACCACTGCATCGAAACTCTCTGAAGCGAGAGGAAGCGGGACCGCCCAGCCCTGGATCCAGCGGACCCCTTCCGGAACTAGCGCTTTGCCGAGCTGCAACATGCTCCGAGAAGGCTCCAGCCCTACCAGCCGTTGCGGCGCCTCCGAACTGCTAGCGGCCGGCCGATGCGCGGTTTTTTCGCTGTTCCGACCCACCAACGCACGGAAGGTCCGGCCAGTCCCGGCGCCGACATCCAGCAGGGAGGCCCCGGGGAGGTCCCCGAGCAGCCCGGACAGCGGCCCACCGAGCACCTGGCGCTCCCAGTCCGGATCGAAGTGCTTGATCCGGTCATAGCGACCGGCCGCCAGGTCGTACAGCCACACGACGAAGCGCCGGCCAAAGTGGGCGCCCTCGCAAATCCAGAGTTCCCAGACCAGAAGCCCAACAATCGAGACCCCAAGCACAATGGGGAGGATCATTCGTGCAGGGTCAGGTTCCGGTGCCTCCGATGCGCTTACTCAACTCTCCGACTTTGTCCTCGACCTTGGCGAAAAGGCCCGGTCGTTCGCGCTTGAGCACGCTCACCAGCGCATGGATCAGGGATTCCACCACGACCTGGCCAACCCCCGGTTCCAGACTCGCATGCCCCGACATGACTAGTTCGGCATAGTTGGCGGAGGGGGCCGCCGGTGCGGCGGTGATGGCAGCGGTGCGCAATCCCAGGCGGCGGGCCTCGGAGAGTGCCCGCGAGACGACCGGGGTCTCGTCGACGACTTCGATCGCCACGGCCAGGTCGCGCTTGCGGCCGCCGGCCAAGGCGCGGGCCATCTCGCTCAGGCCACCCGCCGCAAGCTGAACGGTGTATCCCGCGCCTTCCAACCAGCCGGCCAGGCTGCGGGCCGGACCGCTGGCGAGTCCTTCGGCGAGAATGATCACCCGCTCAGCCTCATCCAAGGCGGCCACCAGTCGTTCGGCGGTCTCGATTGGAAAGCTCAGGCGGGTCAATTCCAGATGACGCGCAATCTCAGTCAAGGCCTGGTCGGCCGCCTCGGCAGGGGAGTTCGGCTCGACCTGTCGCCCGCTGAGCACTTCCTCCCGGACCCGATCTCGAATCTCGCGCTGCAGCTCCGGGTAGCCGTCATAGCCCAACCGTTGGGCGAAGCGGACGACCGTTGCAGGATCTAGATCGAGCGAGTGAGCGAGTTCAGTCGCAGATAGAAATGACGCGTGGATGTAGGAGTCCAGCAGGAAATCGGCCAGGACGACAAAGCTGGGGGACAAATCTGAGCGGATTGCTCGGATCCGCTCTTCGTACGTTGGCATTCTTTCGGACCGGCCTGCCTATTGGACATGATGGCGAAGGCCGCCGGGGTAGGCTCCGGCAGTGTCAGGACTCTAGCATAAGCGACCTCGAGAGGCAAGAAAAATTGCAAGTCATGCGGCAAATAGTGCTTGTCCGAGCGCCCTGCGGGGTTCCAGTGCGAGCCGGGCTGTATAATTATCAGACGGGCGGATAGCTCAGCTGGTTAGAGCACTTCTCTTACACAGAAGGGGTCGCAGGTTCGAGTCCTGTTCCGCCCATCTCAGGCGTCCGCGAGGGCGCCGGTCTGTTTATGGAGGCGGTGTGTCGCTTCGGAAGGCCCTAATTCTGGTTGGCGCCTTGCTGGCCGCGTGCGGCCTGCCGATCTCTCCCCCCGCTCCGCCGGTTCCTAGTGCCACGCCGACTGCGACCTCGACGCCCGCACCAACCCCAACGCCGCTCCCAACCCTGCCGGCCACGCCGCAAGCCTCGGGATTGGACTTGCAGGCCAGTGCGCTACGCCCGGCGTTCGAGGGGGATATCGCCGCCGTCACCAGCCCTACTCAGTACTGGATCGAATTGCGGGTGGAGTTCGATCCATCTGCGGAACTTGCTCTGATTAAGGGGCTGGCTCGGATTCGCTTCGTCAACTCGGAGGCCGACCCCATCGAGGAGATTGTTGTGATGCTGTGGCCAAACGATGCTCAGTATCGGGCCGAGATGAGTGCCGGCCCAGCCTTGATAGAGGGCCAGCTCCTGGCCCCAGTGCTGCTGCTGGGCGGACTTGCCCAGCGATACGAGCTGCCTCGGCCGCTTGGATCTGGGGAGCCGGTCGATCTGAGCATCCCCTTCCTGATCTCGACTTCAGGGCCGATCGGCGGGCAGTCCCCGAGCCGATTTGGAATCTCGCAGCAGGTTCTGTTCGCACCAACCGCCTATCCGCTGCTGCCGCTCCGACGAAATGGTGAGTGGGTGGTGGAACGGGCACCGGCTGGTGGAGACACCACGAACTCGGAGGTGGCCTTTTACCAGGTGGAGCTCTCCGCTCCGGAGGGCCTCGAAGTCGTCTCGACCGGGGTCGAACTGAGCCAAGCGGCCTTGCCGGACGGCGCCCGGGCCATCAGCATTGTGAGCGGCCCGGCACGCGACTTCGCCTTCGCCATCGGCCCGCTGCTTTCCGAAACCCGGGAAGTCGATGGGATCCAGGTACGCGGCTGGGCCCTTCCAGAACACCGGTCGGATCTCACTAGGATGGTCAACGCCGCCGCGGCGCAGGTCGAGCTCCTGACCGAGAAGGTAGGTCCTTTTCCGTATGTCGAACTCGATCTGGTCGACCTGCCAGGCGCCTATGGCGGAATCGAATATCCGGGTTTGGTGACAATCGGGACTCTTGGCGGAACCAACCTGATCCACCCCACCGTGCACGAGGTCGGACACCAGTGGTTTTATGGCCTGATCGGAGACGACCAGCTGAGGGAGCCATGGCTCGACGAGGGGGCGGCCACCTATACCCAGGTGCTCTATCTCGAAGAGACCGAGGGCCCCGGCAGCGCGACCGGGCTCTTGAGCGACTTCCGGGAACAGCTGCGCGGTCATCCGAATCCTGAACTCCCGATCGGTCGGGCTGTCGCCGCATACGCCACCCCGCGTGAGTACGCGCTGTTCGTCTATCTGAAGGGAGCGCTGTTCTTCGACGCGCTCCGGGCGGAGCTAGGAGACGAGGTCTTCTTCGCGTTCTTGCAGGACTATTTCCAGACCTTTCGCTATTCGATCGCCAGCGCGGAAGATTTCCAGACCACGGCCGAAGCCACCTGCGCCTGCGACTTGCAAGCCCTGTTCGACCTTTGGGTTTACCAGGGCGGGGAGCTGCCTGGGTTCTAAACAATGACCAACCCATCGACTGCTTGACCGTCATTCGGGGCCCGCTTACAATCGGGTAGTTCTTCCTCTAAGCCTGCCTCCCCGAGACAATTGATGGCCGACTATCTCTTCCGCGGTCAGCTGAAAGATGTCGATCCTGCGGTCCATGAGCTGACCCAGCTCGAGGCCGAGCGTCAGTACCGCCGGCTGATCCTCATCCCTTCCGAAAGTACCGCCCCTGCTGCCGTTCGGGAGGCGCTGGCCAGCGCCTTCAACAACATCTACGCCGAAGGGTATCCCCCCGAGAGCACTCGCCGAGTCCCGGAACGGGAGCTGCTTGACTACGAGCTGCAGCTCGCTCACTACCGCCGCTATTCCGACCCGCGCTATTACAAGGGGGTCGAGTACGCCGATGTTGTGGAGGCGCTGGCCCGCCGACGCTGCGCAGACCTGTTCGCAGCCAACGGGCTCCAGCCGGACGACCTGTTCGTCAACGTGCAGCCGCTCTCCGGCGCGCCGGCCAATAACGCGGTTTATCACGCACTGGTCGAGCCGGGAGAGACCGTCCTGGGGATGGATTTGATGCAGGGCGGGCACCTTACCCACGGTTCGCGGGTGAATCGCTCGGGAAAGCTGTACCGGGCGTTCCACTACGGAGTCGATCCGCAAACGGAGCGAATCGATTACGACCGAGTCGAAGCGCTGGCGAAGCAGCATCGCCCCAAGCTCATCATCGCCGGCTACTCCTCCTACCCCTGGGCGCCGGATTGGGCGCGCTTCAAGCAGATCGCCGAGGCGGTCGGCGCCTATTTGCTGGCCGACGTCGCCCACATTGCTGGGCCGATCGCGGCCGGCGTGTTGCCCTCACCGGTTGGGATCGCCGATGTGGTGACCTTCACCACCCATAAATCGCTCTGCGGTCCGCGCGGGGCGGTGGCCATCACCCACCACAAGCAGCTTGCGGTGAAGCTCGATCGGGCGGTCTTCCCCGGTGAGCAGGGCGGCCCCCACATGAACACGATCGCCGCCCAAGCTGTTACGTTCAAGTTGGCGGCCACCGAAGAGTTTCGCGAGCTGCAGAAACAGATCCTGGCCAACTGCAAAATGCTGAACGAAACTCTCGCCGGTGCCGGCCTCCGAATTCCCTTCGGGGGTACCAACACTCACCTGACCAACGTCGATGTCACCACGATCCATGGACCGGATGGCACGTCGCTCTCCGGCGATCAGGCCGCGCGGATCCTGGACCTGGCCGGGATCGTGGTCAATCGCAACACGATTCCAGGCGACACGACTGCCGCCCGTCCGTCCGGAATTCGACTGGGTACCGTGTGGGTCACCCAGCGCGGCCTCGGTCTACAGGGAAGCGAACAGCTTGGACGGCTCATTGCTCGCTTGCTCCTTGCCTGTACCCCCTATGGCCTGTCCGGGAAAGGAGATCCTGTGGCCCGGGCCAAGGTCGACTTCGAAGTGCTGGCAAGCATTCAGCGCGAGGTGCGGGATCTGGCGATGGGTCTCGGGATCGATTTCGAGCCGCCTCAGCACGGCTACCCTCATTTCTCGTACACCGACGACCCGGCCCCGCCTGAGCCGTATGTTTCCCTCGCGCTGGAGGGGAGCTCCGCTGGAGCACTCCTTCGCTATGTGACCGAGGCGCGCCCGTTGGAAGCTGACCTCGCCCGTTCCGTTGCCACCCGACTACATCCACCCGGCGGTCCGCGTCAGGCGGTGCTCCAGCAAGACGGAGGACTGTCCTGGAAGCTCGTCCTTGCCTCAGAAAACTCGTCGGCGGTGGTGGCCTGGCTCCGGGCGCTCTCGGACGGATACATCACGTTTGATCCGGAAGACCTGCACCGTAAACCCCCCGGGCCGGTGGTCGTCCGTGTCGATGGTGGCTTGGCTGCACTGCCAAAAGCCGAACCGGGCCCGGATGGCTCGGACAAGCCCTGGTATGTCGGGGCCTCGCCCGACGGTGGTCGGCCGCTCCCGGCCTTTGAGTGGAACCAGCCGGAGCATCCGAAGCTGCACAAGACCGCCATTCACGCGGCTCATCGGGCGCTGGGGGCCAAACTGATTCCCTATGCCGGATGGGAGATGCCGGTCTGGTACAGCTCGGTAAGGAAAGAGCATGCCGCGGTGCGCGAGGCTGCCGGACTGTTCGACGTGAGCCACATGGGGGTCTACCAGGTGGAAGGACCCCAAGCCGAGACCTTCCTGGACAGTGCTGTCGCAAACGACGTTGCCGCACTCGGAGTGGGCGAGTCGCTGTACACCCACCTGCTCGATCCCGAAGCGCGGGTGCTCGATGACGCGATGGTGTACCGCCGCGCAGAACAGGCATATTTGATCGTGGTGAACGCCGCCAACGATGATAAGGTCTGGGCCTGGCTGCAAGCGGTCCGCCAAGGCGAGGTTCGGGTGGATCTGAGGCGGCCCGGGTCGGTGGCCTACGGCCGCGGCTGCAGTCTCCGCAACCTGCGCGATCCGATCGAGGGCGACCACATGCGGGTTGATCTGGCGCTGCAAGGGCCAATCAGCCGCAAGATTATGCTCGGGCTCGGCTGCTCGGAGGCCGACGCGGCCCGCCTCGCCGCGCTGCCCTGGGCCGGGCTAATGGAAGGCGAATTTGCTGGAATGGACCTGATCGTGAGCCGGACCGGGTACACCGGCGAGCGAATCGCGTTCGAGTTGTTCGTCCACCCGGATCAGGCTGCCCGACTGTGGGACCGGTTGTTAGAGGTTGGAGAGCCGCTCGGATTGCTCCCCGCCGGCCTGGGCGCCCGCGACTCGCTAAGAACCGAAGCCGGCCTGCCGCTGTATGGTCAGGAGTTGGCTGGCGCCCAGAACCTAGGGATCGGGGACGCCGGCTTTGCCGCCTACGCCAAGACCTACAAGCCCTGGTTCATCGGTCGCTCGAGTTTCTTGCAGCAGGAAGCCGATCGGACATCCGAGATCGCTCGTTTTCGGTTCGACGAGCAGGGCGTCCGGATGGCGCATTACGGCGACCCGGTCGTGGACCGGGAGGGTCGGCCGATCGGATTTGTGACTTCCTGCGCAATCGACCGCGACGGCCGGCTCACCGGCCAGGCGCACCTCTTGCAGCAGCACACGGCCGTGGGTTCCCTCCTCGGGATTTTCCAAGGCAAAGGCTCCGCGCCCAAGGCCTCCTCGGAACCGGCCGGGATACCAACTCCTGCAACGGTTGTCGACCGCTTTCCCAGATTCTAGCCACTTGGCCCTTCGGAGCGCGCCAAGAATGCAAGAGCCCGGCCTCACGACCGGGCTCTTGTTCTTACAATCGATTCGGTAGGATGCTTAGATGTTGCTAACGATGTTGGAGAATACGTTTCCAATCGCGGGTCCGAGCAGGGCCAGGATAACGATCACCACCACCGCGACCAACACCAGGATCAAGGCATACTCTACCAAGCCTTGTCCCTTCTCCTTCGGGGCATATAGCATCATGATTCACCTCCTTTCGTGATTGAAGTACTCTGCCGAAAAAGTCCGGCAGAGGGCGCTACTGGTAAGCGGTTAGAGCGTAGCACGCCTGCCGCAGAGCGCCACCTTACGGGAACCTTACAAAGGGTGCAACTTGCGGTCCAAGGCGGAAAAGCAAAGGGCGGCTCGTAAGCCGCCCCGTTTGGAACGCGAGTTGGAGCCCGGTTTCAGGCGACCAGGCTAATCAGAAATGACGCCACGATGATTACGGCAAATATTGTGAAAACAATCCGCTGGAACCGGAACCGCCGGTGTTGACCGGCTGAAACCGGGCGTGCCTTCTTGCGCTTTGCCATACCGGCCCGGATCATACCACAGGGGCCGGCCGCCGGGTCGCGGCTCAGCCGTTTCCCGCCGAGCAGGGCAGAAAGCGCGCCGGGTGGTCAGATCAAGGCGAGGGCGCAGCCGTCGGCGCGTGGGTCGCTGCCACCGGAGAGAACCCCGCTTGCCGGATCTCGCAGAATGATCTGGCCACGCCCAAAGAGCGCCCGGGCCTTCCCGCGCACGAACTCGACCGAGTGCCCCATCGCCTTTAGCTGCTCCAGGCTGCCTTCCGAGATGCCTTCCTCCAACGCCACCGGGCTACCTGGAGCCGTGGTGGTCAGGCAGACCCGCGGACGATCGAGGGCGGCTTGAGGGTCCAGCTTGTCATCGATCAACCCAATCAAGACCTGGACCTGGCCCTGGGGCTGCATGAAGCCGCCCATCACGCCGAAGCTGGCGAAGAGCGAGCCGTCCGGGCGGGTCACCATTCCGGGGATGATCGTGTGATACGGCCGTTTGCGGGGAGCCAATCCATTGGGGTGATCCGGATCCAGGCTGAATCCGAGCCCGCGGTTCTGCAGGGTGAAGCCCCAGCCCGCCGGGACGATCCCGGTTCCGAAGCCCATGTAATTGCTGTTGATGAACGAGCAGGCATTGCCTTGGGGATCCACAGTGGTCAGGTAGACGGTGTCTGAGGCCGTCGCGAGCTGGCCGACGGACTGGTCGAGAGTCGCGCGAGATGAGTCGATGAGCCTGCGACGCGACGCGGCGTAATTCTTCGAGAGCAGCGCGTCCAGCGGCGCAGGTGCGAATTCTGGATCTGCCACATACTGACCTGCGTCGGCGAAAGCCAGCCGCAAGGATTCCAGAATGAGATGCAAGCGAGCCGGGCCAAGCGGCTGGAGTTCGGCGAGCTCGAAACCCTCGAGCAGGTTGAGCGCAAGCAGCACCGCGAGACCCTGGCCGTTGGGCGGGGCCTCCCAGACGTTGTAGCCGCGGAACGAAGCCGAAATGGGGTTGACCCAATCGCCGTGATGCTCGGCCAGGTCACTCTCGCTGAGCACCCCACCGGCTGCCTGGACGACCTGGGCGATGGCGCGGCCAATCTCCCCCTGGTAAAACGCGGCTGAGCCTCCCGCTGCCACCGCCTGAAGTGTGCGCGCCAGGCCCGGGTTGCGGAAGAGCTCGCCGGCGCGGGGTGCCCGGCCGTCGATGGTGAGTTCACGGCCGCCAAGCGCCTGATTCAGCTGCCGATCGACCCCGTTCTGCCAGGAGTCGGCCGTCAGTGGCGACACCGGGAACCCCTGCTCGGCCAGGCGAATTGCCGGTCCGAGCACTTCGCCCAATGAGAGTCGACCGTGGCTCTCGATCAGCCTGCACCACCCGTCGCAGGCGCCCGGCACGGTGACTGTGTGGGCATGGAAGGGAGGAATTCCGCCGGAAAGTCCTTCGCGGGCCAGCCGCTCCAGGCTCAATCCGGCGGGGGCGCGGCCCGAGCCGTTGAAGGCCAGAACCTTCTTCGAGGCGGCCTCGTAATACAGGAGAAAGCAGTCTCCCCCAATCCCGGTGGAGGTCGGTTCGGTGACGTTGAGGGCTGCCGCGGTGGCCACCGCCGCGTCGGCGGCGGTCCCGCCTTTGGCGAGGATTTCGATCCCGGCTTGCGCCGCCAGGGGTTGGGAAGTCGCCACCATCCCCCGGGTGGCATACACCGGCGAGCGGCGGGAATCAAAGCGAAGTTCGGCCTTCACGTTGAGCTGTAGTATGCCATCCAACTGCCAGCCGTCCAACGAGCGCGCAGTGGGCCGCTGCCTGCGTCCGGTCTATAATCCCCCGAATTCCTCCTGGGATTGCCACTACGGGATGTCGGCCCCTTTGTACGTTGACGTGATCCACCGACGGAACGGAGAGGTGCTGCTGCGCTCGGCGCGCTGGTGCAGCGGCCTGTGGTGCCGGATGAGCGGGCTGCAGCTGCGGCGCCGGCTGAAACCCGGAGAAGCCATCATCCTGGTCCACCCGGACGAAGGGGTATTCCTCAGCTCGATCCACATGTTCTTCGTCTTCTTCACGATCGGGGCGATATGGATCGATGGCATGGGGCGGGTGACCAGCGCACAGGTGGCAAAGCCGTGGCGGCCGTACTATCGATCACCGACTCCGGCGCAGTATGTCCTGGAAACTACCCCGGATTTCCTGTCCCGCATTTCGGTCGGTGACGAGCTGAACTTTGTGTCTGCTGCCTGAAACGCATTGTATGGGAGAGGCTCAAGAACGAAGCCGGCCTACTGGCCGGCTTCGTGTTGGGCTCCTCGAGGACCTTACCCCGGGTCAACCATGGTCCCCGGTTCTCCGCCTCCACTCTCGCCTTGGCATGAGAAAAAAGCCGCGAACTAATTCAGCAACAGAATAGCACAGCGCCGGGCCAAGTCAACCAGCTCAAACTTAAAGTTTCGCGCGTGCCAGGTGACCTGGCGGCAGGTCGTCATTTGACCCGGCAAGAATCGCGCCTGCGCGGCATTCCGGGCCGCCTCCTTGACCGACCCATGGACATCGAATAGCATGAACCCGAGGCGATTGTGAAAGGGATGTGGATCGACTCCTCCGAGGTCGTGCCGTCAGCTACGGCGACCATCGAGGTGATCAACCCGGCGACCGAAGAGGTGCTGGACCAAGTCCCGTGCGCCGGAATCGAGGAAGTTGAGCGGGCGGTCCAGGCCGCCAATCAAGCGTTCGGGGGTTGGCAGCTGATGCCGGCCTCCGAGCGGGCGGTCCTGCTGCATGAAGTCGCGGCCAAGGCCCGCCAGCACCGAGCAGAGTTGGCCCGCCTGCTTACCCTGGAAGAGGGCAAGCCGATCCCCGAGAACGACGAGGAGTTGGTCTGGACCTCTAACACTTTCGATTACTACGCGGAGCTCGGGCGCCACGAGCGCGGCCGGGTGCTCCCACCTGGAGATCCAGATCAGTTCAACTTCACGCTCAAGGTGCCGTACGGGGTGGTGGGCTGCATCGTTCCGTGGAACTATCCCCTGCTGCTGATGGCCTGGAAGGTCGCTCCGGCTTTGGCGGCCGGCAATACCGTGGTCATCAAGCCCTCGGAGTTCACCCCGCTGGCCACCCTCCGCCTGGCCGAGCTGGCCTTTGCCCATCTGCCCCCGGGCGTGGTCAATGTGGTGACCGGCTACGGTCGGGAAGCCGGGGAGGCGCTTGTGCGGCACCCGGAGGTGCCGGTCATTGCCTTCACCGGGTCGCTGGCCACCGGCCGCCATATCGCCGAGCTGGCGGCCCCGATGATGAAAAAGCTGCATCTGGAGCTCGGGGGGAAGGACCCGATGGTGATCGGGCCCGACGTCGATTTGGACACCGCGGTGAGGGCCCTGGCTTATGCCGGTCTGCTGAACGCCGGCCAGGTGTGCACCAGCACCGAGCGAGTGTATGTGGCCCAGGAGCGCTATTCGAGCTTTTCGAAAGCGCTGGCCGATTTCGTGGGGAGCCTGCGGCTCGGGAACGGCCTCGAAAGTACAACCGATATCGGCCCGATGCTGCGGGAGCATTTTCGGGAGAAGGTGGAACTCCACGTGCAGCAGGCGATCGGAGCGGGCGCCAGGCTGCTGGTAGGAGGGGAGCGGCCGAAGGAGTTCGACCGCGGCTTCTTCTACCGGCCGACCGTCCTGGTCGATGTCGACCATTCCATGGCTGTGATGCGGGAGGAGACCTTCGGGCCGGTGCTGCCGCTGATGCCATACAAGGACTTCGACCAGGCGATCGAGCTGGCCAACGACAGCCCATACGGGTTGGGGGCCTCCCTGATGAGCAACGATCCGAAGCTGGTGAAGCGGTTTTTTGAAGAGGTGGACGCCGGAACGATCTGGATCAACGATCCGTTGACCGACAATTATGCCGGCCCGTTTGGCGGGATGAAAATGAGCGGCGTCGGCCGCGAGCTCGGCCAAGAAGGGCTCGACGAATTCTACGAGGTCAAACATGTACACTGGGACATGCTGGGCTCGCCCAAAGATTACTGGTTTCCCTATTAGCAAGATGCATGTCTTGAGCACCGATCAGCCATATCAAATTGGGCCGCGGCCTTGATGACTGAAGCGCTTATGGACGATGCCATTCGCCATCTCTCTCCGGCCTGGTTCCGCTACACCGACCTGGTCGTCGAACGCGGGGAGGGAGCCTACCTTTACGATCGGGAGGGGAACGCCTACCTGGATTTCACCTGTGGCATCGGGGTGACCAACACCGGCCACTGCCACCCGCGAGTCGTGAAAGCGGTTCAAGCGCAGGCCGCCAAACTCCTGCACGGTCAGGTGAACATCGTCCACCACCCGCCGCTGCTGGAGCTGGTGCAGGAGTTGGGCAGCATCCTGCCTGCCGCCCTGGATGGCTTCTTCTTCACCAACAGCGGGGCGGAAGCCATCGAGGGGGCGCTCAAACTGGCCCGGGTGGCCACCGGGCGGCCGAATGTCATCGTATTCCAGGGATCCTTCCATGGTCGCACGGTGGGCGCGATGTCGCTCACCACCAGCAAGACCATCTACCGGGCCGGCTACCAGCCGCTGATGCCGGGTGTCTTCGTGGCGCCCTTCCCGTATGCGTACCGCTACGGCTGGGAGCTGGAGCAAACCCGGGATTGGTGTCTGCAGGAGTTGGAGTATCTGCTGCAGACCCAAACTGCGCCGCAGGAGACCGCGGCGGTGCTGGTAGAGCCGGTGTTAGGGGAGGGTGGCTATGTCGTGCCACCCGACGGCTTCCTGCAGGGCCTGCGCGAGATCTGCGACGCGCATGGCATGTTGCTGATTCTGGACGAGATCCAAACCGGCTTCGGCCGGACCGGGAGGTGGTTCGCCCTCGAGCACTTCCAGGTAGAGCCGGATATTGTCGTTCTGGCCAAGGGGCTCGCCTCCGGCCTGCCCTTGGCTGCGGTCGTGTCCCGGATGGATCTGATGGAGAAATGGAATCCTGGAAGCCACGGCGGGACCTATGGAGGCAACCCGGTGGCTTGTGCCGCGGCAGTGGCGACGATCCGTGCCATTCGGGACGAGCGGATGCTGGAGAATGCTTCGACTCGCGGGCAGCAGCTTATGGCCGGTCTCGGCCAGCTGCGGGAGGAGCACGAGCGGATCGGCGATGTGCGAGGGCTGGGATTGATGATCGGCGTTGAATTCACCG